>JBNPEE010000019.1:7258-105519 GCA_051117475.1 Anaerolineae bacterium
CTCGCCATAATCACCCAAGTTGGTGTACTATATAGTCATCTCGATCAGGCTGACCAACGTGAATTGTTGAAACAGATGGTTGAGCGGGTTGTTGTCAACCCTGAGGGAATAATCCTTCAGCTGGATTTGCTCTCGCCGTTCTCCTATCTTAAACACGTGACTGATCGTGTGGCAGGGGCTGAGCAAACTGTGATGCAGGCAGGGAATGGAAAGACCAGCGCTGAGGCTGGCCTATGTTCGGAACCGATCTTATTAGGTAGGGCCGGTGGGACTCGAACCCACACGCCCGTTAGGGCGGCAGATTTTAAGTCTGCTGCGTCTGCCAATTCCGCCACAACCCCTTAAGACGATCATCATTTTACCCCGTAAATAGCGATTGTCAACTATTGACTACATCAGCACAGGACAATCGCATCAAAATTGAGAAAGTAATTGTTTCAATAATGAATCATCGAGTGCTGCACGATAGCGTTTTTGTCTTAAACTGCCTTTCGATTTGTCTTGTTTGAGAATATTGAGAGCAATATTTCGCAAAACGACGACAAGGTTCTGCGGACTGTTACCCTGTCGGGTTCGCATCGCATCTGGTCTTCGTTAAACGTGACATGCATAACCCGATGAAGTTGATTCTCAATACTCCAATGTTGACGTGTTGCGTCTAAAATTCGTTGAGCATCAAGCGCAAGTGAGATGATGTAGTACGCCGTCTCTTGTTGAATCTGCTCTTTGATGCGTCGTTCACGTTGAATGCGAACAATAGCATTTAAGCCCGCCCAACCATCATAATGGCGAATATGTTCAAAGCGTAATGCCATTCTCATTTGCCCACGCACTCACCATAAGAATCGCCTCTTTGCCAATCGTCTTATCATGACTACAACGTGCGATTTGATCATCAATCGCAATGACTTGTCCTTGCGTCACGCTGAAAACAGACTGGTTCCAGCGCACAAAGCTCGTCTGGAACTGCTCGTCATCAATCATTGCAAATATTTTTCCAAACGTATCGTGCGAGGAAATCCCATTTTCCGATCGCAAAAACTGCTTTAACCACATCTGTTTACTATTGCCATAGGTCTCAATGTCTATCCATGTCTCCGCCCCTGAAATGATGGCACAGATCGCAATCGTGATGATTTCCACTAGGGTATAATCCGTCTTTTGTTCAACGTCAGTAGATTATGGCATAATATGTATCAATCGGGACAACGACAAAAGGATCACACGTGGAAAACCAAAAGAAAAAATTGCTCAGCGCAGATGGCGAGTTGATGAATGCACTACGCATCACAGAAGATGACCTTGCCGCCAACGAAAATGGTGTACTCACACCGCATCAAGTGGCTACTTTGCGGCAAGGCGAAGCCTACAATGGTTATGGGAGTTTGTTATTCGGGTTCATCTTCGGTGCTATTGGTGTTGCCACACTTAGTGTATCGGTTTATTCACTATTCAACCCACCCATAGCATGGGATGAATTCACTGGCGTTAGCGTCTTAGGATTGATCTTCTCTGCAATTGGTTTCATAGCCCTCGCCCTGCGCAGAGTCAAGCGCCGCAATATGGATGCAGATATAGCGAACAATCGTCTGACCACGATGCAAGGCATTGCTGTGGTCACAGCAGGCGATAATGACACAAGAGGCTACCTCGAAGTCAATGAGCAACGCTTCAATGTATCAAAAGACGTGCTCAAGCGCATCCAGCATCTTGAACCCTATCTGGTGCATTATTTGGAGGAGAGCAAGGTCATCATCTCGATGCAACGTCTTTATACAGAGAACGATAACATCAAAGATGAGGTAAGCAATCGCTTATCGGATGCCGATGACGCGGTACAATATCGCAGTCATCCGAGTGATAAAGAAGCGTTATAACGGCGAACAGGACATGTGTCAGGTTATACTGAAAGAACCGACATAGGGTTAATAGGATTGGTAGCTTTAACTCACCACTCAGAGCGCGAGCCTCTCTATCGCCGGAACTGCGTTCCTATCGAGAGGGAAAGCATGCCCTCGTATGGCGCGGGGCTGCATGATCCCGATTTCTATACTGCCCATCTAGAAATCCTTCCTGCAGGAAGCTGATCAGATCATACCCGACGCACTCGCAGGACTGGCATTCGTCAATCAGCAACCTTACCTGCTGACTGCGCTTCAGAAAAACGTCCTACACATTTACAATGCGATTGCCCTATACATCAACACATCGCAAACTGCTAATTCAGCTACCCATCAAGTTCTTATTTGCCACTTGACCGAGAAAATTCTATAGTAAAGATAGTTCGTAAACCAATTTATCTGCACCAACGTAGATAGAATGACTGGAGTCCCGCTTCATGTTTGAGAATGTCGGTCAAATTACAACAGAACTGAACAAGCAACAATACATCGCCACTGATGAAATCGCTACCGTCACTTTTTTAGCGCAACAACTCGGTAAACCCTTGCTGGCAGAAGGGCCAGCAGGGGTAGGCAAAACCGAACTGGCGAAGGCCTACTCACGCGCATCAGGGATGCCTTTGATCCGTTTACAATGTTATGAAGGATTGGATGAGAGTAAGGCGCTCTACGAATGGGAATATGCCAAGCAGATGCTCTATACACAACTCCTGCGCGATAAACTCAGCCAGATCTTGAACGATGCGGACTCTCTGACAGAAGCGGCTGACCGCCTCGGTGCGGAAGAAGATGTGTTCTTCAGTCAACGTTTTCTCTTATCACGCCCTTTATTGCAAGCTGTGTTGAGTGATGAACCTGTTGTCCTGCTGATTGATGAGATTGACCGTGCTGACGCGGAGTTTGAAGCCTTCTTGCTCGAAATCCTCAGTGATTTTCAGGTCAGCGTGCCTGAGCTTGGCACACTTCAAGCTAAACATCATCCGGTTGTCTTTCTTACTAGTAATAACACGCGCGAATTATCGGAGGCGCTCAAACGTCGTTGTTTATATCTCTTTGTTGATTACCCTAATCATGAAAGTGAACTGAGTATTGTGCGCTTGCGTGTGCCTGAAATGAGCGAAAAACTCGCATCACAGGCGGTGGAAGTGGTGCAGAACTTACGCGGACTCGATCTCAAGAAAAATCCGAGTGTGTCGGAAACCATCGACTGGGCGAAAGCGCTGATGATGCTCAATGCAGATAGTATCGACGAACGCACGCTCGAAACGACACTGACCGTCTTACTCAAACATGAGAGTGATGTACAGAAGGCACGTCGGGCACTCTTGCGCGGTAGCGATAGTGGCGGGCATCCACTCGGCGGACGCGGGGATGATTCCTCCCGTGGTGCGGGCTTTGGTCGGCGCTGGAATGGTTGATGCTTGATGTGAGAATTCAAGCGCATGGCGAAACCTGCCATGCGCTTTTTTATTTGCAAAAAGCATCTAATTCGTTGACAATATAAACAGACGCAGTACTCATACAAGTTTTGCATCAATAGAAACACATCGTATTTGCACAGCATCGACTGGGGATAAAACACGATGAGCCATAATAATCCACATCTAGCCTGGATTGCAGGGTATACACGACGTGGGATAGGGCGCTTTCTCAATACTTACACGACCGAGTATAAGCTGAGCTATCTCATGCGAAAAGGCTATATTGATCGTCAAGAAGCGCAACAGTTCCTCGATGAATCCGGGTTAGCTGATTTTCATTGGGAACTGACATGGCCTGAAGATTTTGAGATGCCCGATGAAATGCTAGTGGATCGCATCGCCAACGTACAGGGCTATGTGGTGTGGGTGCATGGCTGGACAGGCAATTTGCATATCTGGGAAGATTTGCCGGCACGGGTCGTTAACAAAAATCGCCGTTTAGTTTCCATTGCCATTGATCATAACGGTTTCGGTGAATCGGTCTTCGTTGATAATACGCCTGATAGTGATACCTGCAACCCGCCTGCCGCGATGCGTACACTCAAGCGTTTTATTGATCTCATCAAGATTCGCCGTCAACCCGGACAAGTTGGCAATAAAGTTATCAATCTTGTCGGGCATAGTATGGGGGGCGCAACATTGTTTTACCTCAATCCTATGCAATGGAACTATGGCGAAGTTACACGTTGTGCGATTGCTCCTGCGCTCTTGCTCGAAGACGAATCACAGCGCGCTTTTTACCAAACGCTGGGGCTGGGTATCGGCATCGTGCAACGTATCCCTGTGTTAGAAGTAGTTGAGCGTTTCATCAAGCCCGGCGTGCTACGTACGCTCGCATCAGGTGCCAGTGAAGAGGTGAAACATATTCATGATATCCAATATAATGAAACCCCGCGTGGTATTACGGGAGCAACCTTCATGGCGTTAGGGCGGCTGAAAGATACGGAAATCGCGCACGATTTTGATCTGATGCAGGTGATGCTCGGACATAAAGACCCGCTAGTTGGTCTGGTGCCAATGATTGACTTGCTCGGTAATCTTGAATTTCCTGCGGCGAACATCCACGTTGTGCCTGGTACACATTATATGTTTAGCGTCGGTAAGGAAAGCCCGACGAATGCGTATCATCACGCGCAAGCACGCGAGATCCTTGTACAGGATATCTTGAATTTGCACGAAGCGGCAGTGCAACTGCAGAAGATTGGGCCACGCTTCGGCTGAGTGTGTAAAAAGGGAAAACTCATAAAATATAACCCTGTACCTTATATCCTCTCTTCTCGCAAAAAAACCTCGCAAATGAATGTGAAATAAGTTACAATCATCATGTGCTCATAATTACTTTTATGAGAATCAATTATTGGGTTGGCATTCTTGACGCTCTACAGGCATTATGCTAACCTGAGTTTGATAAATAGTTTGCTCCAAAAATCACAATCGGAGTAGTTGCATGACTTTAGAAGCATTTGCACCCGCTGGTGCTATGATAGTTGTCGCGATTCTAATCGCGGTGATCATTTTGTTCATTTCACGTATTTTCGGGCCACATAACCCGACTTTTCGTAAGAATGCACCTTACGAGAGCGGGATGAAACCTATCGGCCCGGCTAACCGACGTTTACCGGTGAAGTATTATCTGGTAGCGGTGTTATTTATTGTATTTGATGTTGAAGTCATTTTCTTCCTGCCGTGGGCAGTGAAGATGCAAGACCTTGGGCTGTATGGCTTATTGGTAATGGGATTCTTTACCCTCATCCTTGTCGTAGGCTTCATCTATGAATGGAAGAAA
This sequence comes from Anaerolineae bacterium, assembly GCA_051117475.1. Classification (GTDB taxonomy): domain Bacteria; phylum Chloroflexota; class Anaerolineae; order Aggregatilineales; family Phototrophicaceae; genus JAUZRW01. The sequence continues at coordinate 12,427 of JBNPEE010000019.1, forward strand.
GGAGCGCTCGAATGGGAGTAACATCAAAACTTGGGAATATGGGCGTTGTCACCACCTCGCTTGAAACTGCCGTTAACTGGGGGCGCACGGGCGCAATGTGGCCCTTGCTCTTTGGTCTGGCGTGCTGTGCTATCGAGATGATGGCGACACAAGCTTCTGACTATGACCTATCGCGTTTTGGTATGGAACTGAACCGTGCCACCCCCCGCCAGAGCGATCTCATGATCGTTGCTGGACGTGTGACGCGCAAGATGGCTCCGGTCGTGCGCCAATTATACGATCAAATGGCAGATCCCAAATGGGTTATTAGCATGGGCGATTGTGCCTCTTGTGGTGGTGTTTATAACAACTATGCGATTGTACAGGGGGTTGATGAAATTATCCCTGTCGATGTTTATGTAGCTGGTTGCCCGCCTCGTCCTGAACAACTCATTCATGGGATATTGACCTTGCATGAAAAGATCAAGGGCGAACATATCCGCGACTGGGCTGTTTAGTCCAACGATTTTATGAGCTATCTAAGGGCAGATTGCAGGCAGTCTGTCCGATTATTGAGTTTCTTTAGGATGTAAACATTATGCAAATTGCGTCACCGCTCAACCCTGTTGAAGAAGTAAAACAACATTTTCCGGAAGCGGTCTTGCACGTCAAAGAATTTCGCGGTGAGACCACAATCATCGTTGCTCCGACGCAGATCTTAGATGTGATGCTGTTCCTGCGCAACACACCCGGTCTGGTCTATAATTTCTTGTCCGATATCAGCGCAGTCGATTACTATCCCAGTGATTATGGTGATGAATATAATGGCGACGGGTCAGATTATCGCCCGGAACGCTTCGGTGTGTCTTATCACCTGTATTCTTTATTGTATAACCGTCGGTTACGCATCAAGGCCTTCGCTCAGGAAGAAGAACCATTGCTTCCGACCTTAACTAATGATTGGCCTGCTGCCAATTGGCTTGAGCGAGAGATTGCCGATCTGATGGGTGTTAAATTTGATGGACATCCTGATCCACGCCGTCTGTTGATGGCGGATGATTGGGATGGGCATCCACACCGCCGTGATTACCCGCTCGGTAAAGAGACAGTCGCGTTCTCATTCAACGTGAGTGAAATTCGCAAACACAAACCGCGTGCGCTGGATTAATTTACCACCAATGCGTGATCGATCACTCGTCAAGCGTAATGTGATTTATTTTTAGGAGTTAGTCGTTATGGTGATAAAAGACATCAATAACAATGATGAGAAAGTAACCGCCACCTGGGAAGGTAACGTCGAGCAGTTGCGCGGGCTGGTGAGTGAACGTGCGATGACTGGCGAAACCATGTTGCTCAACATGGGGCCCCATCACCCCAGCACACACGGTGTGTTGCGCCTTCTGCTAGAACTTGATGGCGAGGAGATGGTCACCATCTTGCCAGATATTGGCTTCCTGCATACCGGCATCGAGAAGAACATCGAAGACAAGACTTACGAAAAGGGCGTTCCGCTCACAGATCGTATGGACTATCTGTCACCGATGTCCAACAATGCCGCTTTTTGTATGGCGGTTGAAAAATTAGTCGGCTTGGATGTGCCAGAACGCGCCCAGATGATCCGTGTAGTCATGCTGGAGCTTCAGCGTATTGCCAGCCATCTCGTTTGGCTTGGGACGCAGGCGCTCGATATGGGCGCGATGAGTGTCTTCTTGTATGCCTTCCGTGAGCGTGAGCTTGTGCTAGAGATGCTCGAAATAGCGTCGGGGCAACGTTTGATGGGCAGTTATATTCGGCCCGGGGGAGTATGGCGTGATTTGCCAGAAGAATTCTACACCGCGCTGACATCCTTCCTCAACGATTTCCCCAAGAAGATCGATGATTATGAAGTATTGCTCAAAAATAATCCGATCTGGATTGACCGTACTTATGGCGTAGGTGTGCTGGAACCTGATGTTGCTCTAGCCTATGGCGTTACGGGTGCATCGTTGCGCGGTTCTGGGGTCAACTGGGATATCCGTAAAGCAGAACCCTACTGTGGTTATGAAAACTACGATTTTAATGTGCCACTCGGTGAGCATGGCGATGTTTATGACCGCTATCGGGTGCGTATTCTAGAAATGCGTGAGAGTGTCAAAATTTTGAATCAGGCGCTCGAACGCCTGCCCAAGCAAGGTGTATTCCGTAGTGATAACCGTAAGTTCGTACCCCCGCCCCGCAGTGAACTAGGTAGTAGCATGGAAGCCGTGATCCATCACTTTAAGTTGTGGACTGAAGGCTTCGATGCACCTGATGACGAAGTACAGGTGGCGATTGAAAGTCCACGTGGGGAAATCAGTTGTTACTTGCACGGAACCGGCGGACCTAAACCGCGCCGTGTTCACTTCAAAACACCGTCATTCATGCACATTTCTGCAATGCCTGTGGTCTCAGAAGGCTTACTACTGGCGGATATGGTGGCAATTATTGGTAGTTTTGATATTGTATTGGGTGATGCAGACCGTTAAAACGTCAACACGGTCTGGCATGTGCCTTCAGCATCTATCTGGCAGATCAATAGGTATAATCAGCTGTTGATGTGTCGGGCAGGTTCTCAGTCACGAAAGTCATGAAGAGGATAAGAAATGGCAGTAATTGGCAATGAAAAATACGCGAAACGCATCGAGAAGCATTTATCAAAATATCCTGATAAACGTTCCGCTGTGATGCCTCTGCTGTACATCGCGCAGGAAGAATACGGTTGGGTCACTGACGAAGCCTTGCAAGAAGTCGCTGAATTGTGTGAGATGGATTCCACACAGGTCAAATCGATTGCGGGCTACTATACGATGTATCGCGAGAAACCCAGTGGTAAACATTGGGTCTACGTCTGCACAGATTTAGCCTGTGCGCTTGAAGGTGGCGATGATCTCTATGAGGGTGTCCTCCATGAATTGGGCTTAGATCATCATCAAGATACCACCGAAGATGGCATGTTCACGGTAGAGCATGTGATGTGCCTCGGTGCGTGCGATCGTGCGCCGATGTTACAATGTAACTACCGCTTCGGTGATGAAGAGAACGGCGAATACCGCAATCTGCGCGATGCAGACGGCGAAATTGACATGAAACAGGTCAATAAGATTCTAGATTATTGGCGTGGACGTGAACGGTACGAGTAGTGAATAGTGTTGGGATGGTAGAAAATTATGGGTGAACAACAATATATTCTCTTACGTGGACGCGAGATCGAGAATATTCACGAGTTGGATGTCTACGTCAAGAATGGTGGGTACGAAGCCCTCAAAAAGTCATTCGGTATGGATGCCGGGCAAGTCATCGACGAAGTAAAAGCTTCCGGCTTGCGCGGTCGCGGTGGTGCAGGCTTCCCAACAGGTGTGAAGTGGAGCTTCATCCCCAAAGATGAGCCGATCAAATATATCACGGTCAACGCCGATGAATCTGAAACCGGCACTTTCAAAGACCGTGAAATTATGGAGACCAACCCGCATCAACTGATTGAGGGTTCATTGATTTGTGCCTATGCAGTGGGTGCAACAGCAGTTTATATTTACATACGGGGTGAATATCTCGATGTAGCGGACAAGCTCGAAAAAGCCATTGATGATGCGACGGAAGCAGGTTATGCAGGTGATAACATTATGGGCAGTGGATTTAACTGTCCAGTGTATGTCCATGTGGGCGCGGGCGCATATATTTGTGGTGAGGAGAGTGCCTTGCTCAATAGCCTCGAAGGTAAATTAGGGCAACCTCGTGTCCGTCCACCATTCCCCGCACAAAAAGGCGGCGGCCTATATGGCGAGCCAACGGTGGTGAATAATGTCGAAACACTCGCCAATGTGCCCTTCATCATGAACGAAGGTGCAGATGCGTACAAGGCAATCGGCACCGAACAGAGCGCCGGCACGAAAATCTTCTGTGTGAGTGGTAATGTCAAGAACCCCGGCAATTATGAATTGCCATTTGGCACGACATTCCGCGAATTGCTCTATGATTTTGCAGGTGGTCCCAAAGATGGGCGCACCTTCAAAGCACTGTTGCCATCGGGTGGGTCAGGTCCTATCGTGCCATTGAATGACGAAGTGCTTGATACCCGTATGAGCTATGAACACACCAGCGAAATCGGCACGATCATCGGTTCGGCGTCCCTGATTATCATGGATGATACAGTGGATATTACATGGGTTGCTAGCAAAATTACCAAGTTCTTCTATCACGAAAGCTGTGGTAAATGTACGCCTTGCCGTGAAGGGACATACTGGTTAGATCGCGTGCTCGATCGCATCTTGGCAGGCACAGCCACCGAAGCTGATATCAACCGCATTGATAACGTGGCACAGAACATGCAAGGCTTGACGCTGTGTGCGTTGGGTGAGTTCGCCGCTAATCCGATTATCCACACCATCAAGAATTTCCGCGAGGATTTCTTACAACACGTTAACGGTGAAACTGAACTCGAAGCCGCTGGAGACTGATGATTGTGGAAGATCATGAGCTTGATGCCGCTCAGGGTGAGCAACTGCCACGCTCACGCGGTTGGTGGGGTGTAATCCGGCGTTTGTTTGTCAGCGATGATACACAACAGCAACAACGGATGTATGCGCTCAATCAAGCTATCGAAACTTATCCAGATGCCGCAGTAAATTATGTGATACGTGGTGAGTTGTATCTGGAAAAACATCGCTACGATCTGGCGCGGCAAGATTTTGAAACTGCGCTTGATCACCTAACACAACAAACGACTGATGACCGTTGGGGCATCACGACGCAAGCATTACAAGATCGTGCCTGTCATGGACTCCAACGCTGTGAGTGAGCAGAGATTCATTCTGCACATAACAAACAAACCAAAGACCGAAAAGTCTGCGAGGGAAGCATGGTAACACCAGTTCAAGAAGATACCAAACTCGTTACCATCAACATTGATGGAACAGAATATGAGGTGCCGGAAGGCGGTAATCTCGTCGATATGGCGAAGTGGTTTGCCGATAACGATATTCCGGTTTTTTGCTATCACCCGAAGATGGATCCGGTTGGCATGTGCCGTATGTGCGTTGTCGAACTGGGTGCTATTTCGCGTGACCGTGCGACAGGCGACGTACAGCTTGATGAAGACGGGGCACCGGTTATACGCTGGTTCCCGAAATTGCAAACAGCCTGTACTCAGACCGTCACTGATGGTATGTATGTCAAGACCAATACCGAAATCGTCAATGCCGGGCGCGAGAGCGTGCTGGAATTTTTGCTGACCAGTCATCCGCTCGATTGCCCGATCTGCGACAAGGGTGGCGAGTGCCCGCTGCAAAACCTGACAATGGCACACGGGCCCGGTGTTAGCCGCATGTACTACGAAGATAAGATGCACTTAGATAAACACTATCCGCTAGGGGATCTGATCTGGTTGGATCGTGAACGCTGTATTCAATGTGCGCGTTGCGTGCGTTTTCAGGATGAGATCGTTGGTGATGATGTGCTGGCGTTCCACGAGCGCGGACGGCGTTTGCAGATTATCACCAACAGCGATCCGGGCTTCGATACTTATTTCAGCGGTAATACCACCGATATTTGTCCGGTAGGCGCACTGACTACCGGCGATTTCCGCTTTGGTGCGCGTCCGTGGGAACTGACTGAGGTACCGAGCATCAGCCCCTGGGATGCCGCCGGCGAGAATATCAGCCTCAGCACACGCATTGACCGCGATTTCGGTGGGCGCACCATGATTAAGCGTGTGATGCCCCGCCAGAACGAATTTGTTAACGAAATTTGGATTAGCGATAAAACTCGCTTTGGTCATCACTTCACCCGTAGCGATGCACGCCTGACCAAACCATTGGTCAATGGCAGTGAGCGCAATTGGGATAATGTGCTGGCAAGCGTCGCTGATGTGCTGAAATCGGCTGATGGCGATATAGCCGCTATCGCTGGCGGTATGGCGAGCAACGAAGATGCATGGGAATTGGCACAGTTAGCTGACGGCTTGGGCACAGAACGCCTCGGCACGTGGCCTGTCTCGCATACCGGCGCGGATCTTGTGGCGCAGGTAGGCTTGCCTAATGGTAGCAACCTGAGCAATCTCGGCAAAGGTGATGCTGTGCTGATCATTGCTAGTGACCTTGAAGAAGAAGTGCCGATGTGGCGCTTACGCCTCAAACAAGCACAGGATCGCGGGGCATATCTGGTTGTAGCAAATACCCGCTTGACCAAAATGGGTGACTTCGCCACAGATACATGGGCGGAAGATAATCGGGATGTTGAAGGCGTTGAGATTCGTTATAACGTCGGCGAAGCCGTGCAGGTGATGGAAAATCTGAAGAAGGATCATGAGGATATCGCCAAACGCCTCGCAGATGCGACGAACCTGGTGATTGTCACAGGTGCGGAAGGTTTAACCCTTGATGCACATCGTGCATTGGTGCAATCCGCTGCTAACTTCCTGATCGATACCGATCACGCCGGTAAAGAAAATTCCGGCTTGCTCGTCCCAATCCCCGGCGCCAATGCGATGGGTTTGTATTACCTCGGTTATACACCAGAAGTCACGCAAGACATCATGATGAACCCGCCTAAGGTGCTAGTCACGCTTGATGCCGACATCCTTGCTGACGATCCTTTCGCCAGTGAGTGGCTGAGCAAAGTTGAGACGATCATCAACCTGACAATGTTCCCGCAGGCAACGGTCAGTGATACTGTATACACCTTGCCCATCCAGAGCTTTGCGGAACGCGATGGAACCTTCACAAATGGTGAGCGCCGTGTGCAACGTTTTTATACCGCACAGGGTCCAATTGGCGAAGCCTTGCCCGCCTGGAAAGCACTCGCTGAAGTTCGTGAATTATTAGGTCAAGGACGCGCTAAGTTGAGCGCCGCGGCAGTCATGCTGGAGATCAGCAAACATGTAGAAGCCTTCGAAGGGATGCGCTACAAAGCACTTGGCCAAATAGTACGCCAATTCCCTGATGTGGGTGGCGAAGATAAGTATTATGGTGGTACAGCCTATCAGAATAAAGGCGGTGTCGGGATGCAAATTCCATTAACTGGCACGCCCAAGACATCTGATGTAAAGGCGCCATCGGCACAAGCACCATCTGGCAAAGAATGGTGGATTGTACCGACAACACGCCTGTATAATCATGATCCGAAATTCGCACCAACTGCACTTGTGCAAGCACGTGTCGCTACGCCCTTTGCCTTGCTCAATACGGCAGATGCCGATACGCTAGGCGTGGTAACGGGTGATAGTATAGAAGTGGGCTTCGGTGACCAGAGTGTGGTGGTACGTGCAGAAGTGAGTGATGATGTCAGCGCTGGCGCGGTCTACCTGCCGCGCCAACTCACCGATGTGCCCACACCGCTTGTACCAACCACCGGAACGCTGGTCAAGACATCAGCGCCAGTTTTACAGTAAAGGGTAAACTATGTTTGAAATTGATCCGTCTTTGATTGTGCAATGTACCGGAGCCTGTGGCATCGCCTGGCCGATCATCTTTGCTTTGATCGTTGTTTTTGCTGTGCTAACAGGCTTCGCCTATACCACGCTACTTGAGCGCGTGGTGCTGGCACGCTTACAACAACGTGTCGGCCCTAATCGTGTTGGCCCCGGTGGGTTCTTCCAACCACTGGCTGATGCAGTGAAATTGATCTTCAAAGAAGACATCATCCCTGATCAGGTCGATAAACCAGTTTACTATCTTGCACCAGTTTTGAAAGCGGTGCCGGTGATTATCCTCTTTGCGGTGATGCCCTTCGGCCCTGATATTCTGATTCCCTGGTTTGATGGTAACTGGTATCAGGTGCCTCTGGTGCTAGCCGATGTCAATGTAGCGGTGCTGTATCTGATCGCTGTAACCAGCCTCGCAACGTATGGTATGGTGCTGGCTGGGTGGTCAAGCAATAACAAATACGCTATGCTTGGCGGTTTACGCGCTTCGGCACAGATGATTAGCTATGAACTGAGCATGGGCTTGGCGCTGGCAGTCCCAATTATGATCGCAGGGAGCATGAGCCTCGTCGATATTGTCGAGATGCAACGCTGGCCCTGGGAATGGTTGGTCTTCCAGAACCCGCTGGCGGCAGGTATCTTGATTTTAGCGCTATTTGCTGAAGTCAGCCGTGCGCCTTTTGATCTCACGGAAGCAGAACAAGAGCTGACTGCTGGCTACATGACCGAATATAGCGGCATGAAATTTGCAATGTTCATGATGGCAGAATATATGGGCATGATCTCTGTCGGGGCGATTGCAATTTTCACCTTCTTCGGTGGCTATCATCTGTTCCCTGTCGATAGCGTGCCCTTGTTAGGGCCTGTGATTGTCATCGGCAAAATCGCCACTTTCCTGTTCTTCTTTATCTGGGTACGTGGAACTTTGCCTCGCGTGCGCTATGACCGCCTGATGACATTCGGTTGGAAGATTCTTCTACCGTTAGCTCTGGTTGCGGTAGCCTGGACGGCGATTGCAGTGGTTCTACGAGAAACAAGCCTGACACTCTATGTGATTATTTCCGGTGTGTTCTTCCTTGTGGTAGTGGGTGGTGGTTATGCCTTCCTCAGCGCGCAGGGCGATACCGAAGATGATACCGAAGAAGATTTCTATGATGATCCGGTCATCACCGGTGATTATCGCAGTGTAGGCTGGACAGTCCTTAATCTGGTCGGTGGGCTCGTGGCTATCCCATTTGCGATTGTCAACGGTTTAATCAACGGTCTGGAGAAATTTGGCGAAGCCGCCGAAGGCCCCTCCGACGACAATGCAATCGTTCCAACTGATCAGGGTGGCGATTAGTAGGCTAGATGTCTCACCCGCTATCGCACGGTGGGGCATCTGGCAGTTATCTGTAGATTTAGTGAATTACGGGAGACCATGGCGATGAATATCATCAAAGGTTTTGCAACGACATTCAAACACTTGCTAGAAGAACCCGTTACGCTCCAATATCCGGAACAGGTGAAAGAATTCCCGAAACGCTATAAGGGACGGCATCACCTGCGCCGTTATGAAAACGGTCTGGAAAAATGTATCGGATGCTCACTGTGTGCGGCGGCTTGCCCCGCGGATGCCATCTGGGTTGAAGCCGCAGAGAACACTGACGAAGCCCGCTACAGCCCTGGCGAGCGTTACGCGAAGACATATGAAATCAACATGTTGCGTTGTATCTATTGCGGATATTGCGAAGATGCCTGCCCGACACAAGCTATTCAGCTGGGGCATGAGCACCAACTGAGCTTTACCGACCGCCGTGATGCGATCTACACCAAAGAGATGTTGATCGATGCACCAACAGAAGGTGAAGAAGGCACGCCACGTCCAGTTGAACCAGGGGTGTTCGATAAGTCCATCCCTCATATGGAAGACCCTGAATAAGAGGGGCGTACACATCGGATAAGGGACGCACCGCGTCTCTTTTTTAATGCCGTCGATAGGGCGACATAATCTAAAAGCTAATTTAGTACGATACGTCCTATTCATTAATGAGAACGTTCAGCTTTATGAGTCTCAATTAAGTTTCGTGCCTTTAACCAATCCAGTGATTGTGTTAAACTTCACGTGCTCAAAATTCGGACTCAGATAGGATACGGTAAATAGGTATGGAACTAACCCTATTTTTCCTACTAGCACTTACGGCTATTGTGAGCGCTGCGGGAATGATTTATCAGAAAAACGCGGTTCACAGCGCCTTATTTTTAATACTTAACTTCGGGTGTATTGCCCTGTTGTATTTAATGCTTGATGCGCCGTTTTTATCGATGGTGCAAATTGCCGTTTATGCTGGGGCGATTATGGTGCTGTTCTTGTTCGTCATCATGTTATTGGGTGCTGAACAAACCACTGACACCGACGCACGCCAATTTGGTTGGCTGACTCAGGCAGCGACTGTGCTGGGTGCGGCTCTCCTGTTCGCAATGGCGATTCCGCTAGTGCTTTCAGGTGGCTTGGCACTGCCAGAAGCGCCTGGTGATGCGCCACGGCTCCGCCTTGTTCATGCTGCTAATGCCGCTTCACCGGTCGATATCAACATTGGTGAAACCACGTTTGACGATGTGCGCATCAACGATATAACCAACTTCGCTGAATTTGAAGCGGGTGAATACGATGTGACCGTCGTTGATGATGCTGGCACAATCATTTATGAAACCAACATCACGCTAGAGCCTGATCAAATACTCACGGTGGTTGCTCATGGGGCAGATGGTGTATCAGCGCTCAGCGCGATTCCAAGTAATCTGGAAAGTGCAAATAGCGATGATGCTCGCCTCAATGTGATCAATCTCGTGACTGAACAACCGCTCTATCTGGTTGATCTAGGGCGCAACCGTCAATTAGATGTGACAGATGGTACACTCGCTGATGTGGTGTTGATCGATACCTTAGCATTAGGAGAAACAAGCACAGCAACCTTGCCTCAAGGTACTTATAATCTGCGCTTCGTCGCTGAGACTGCCGATGGTGACTTCGAGATTCTCGCACCTGTCGGGACAGGCACTGGATGGTCAGTTGATGATGCTACCGAGCAAATGCTGATCTTCACGGCGGATTATAATTCAACTGCAGATGAATTCGGTTATCGTTCGGCAGTGTTGACTAGCGAATTACCCGTCAGCGAGACTTTTGGCTCGCCGGGTGATATTGGTGGCTTGTTGTTCATCGACTACCTGCTACCTGTGAATCTGGTTGGGTTCTTGCTGTTAGTTGCACTGGTGGGTGTTATCGTATTGACTCGTCCGGAAGGCGCAACTACCTCACGACGTGCCACGCTTAACCGTCGTCGGAAGGTCAGCCGTCCGTTGGTCAGCGTGATCACACAACAAACCGGACGCGATGTGTTGGTAGAAACACCCAAACTCGACGAACCGGGTTCTAGCGACTAAGCACGGGAGAGATGACGTTATGACTTCAGTACCTATTGGCGCTTTTTTTGCACTTAGCTTGGTGCTATTCATCATCGGTGCGATGGGGGTATTACTGCGCAAGAACACCATCATCATCTTCATGTCGATTGAGTTGATGCTCAACGCAGCGAATTTAGCGCTCGTCGCTTTCGCTCGCCAGTGGGGAGATCTCGATGGGCAGGTGTTCGTGTTCTTTGTAATGACTGTTGCCGCTGCAGAAGTGGCAGTTGGTCTGGCGCTGATTGTGGCAATTTTCCGCAACAAGCGTAGCATCAATATCGACGATTTGCATCAGATGGAAGGTTAGCACCCGCCCACAAGGGAAAACGGGAAAGGCACGCTAGACTATGGAAACCTTAGTACCATTGTTAATACTCATCCCCTCGATCGGGACGTTTATTAACTTCTTCTGGGGCGCGAAAATGGGAGAACGTGCGGCTGGCTATTTAGCAACGGGCGCATCGATTCTAACTTTCATTTTGTCGTTCCTCATATTCACTGCTGTAAGCGGTAGCCACGCGCCGGGTGTGGTGATCGAACCATTGTTTTTCGATGGTTGGATCCGCATCAACGCGGAGATGGCGCTCAACATCCCATGGGAATTCCGTGTGGATGGCTTGACGACAACCATGCTTCTCGTGATTACGGGTGTGGGATCGCTCATTCATATTTATTCAATCGGTTACATTCATGGTGACGAAAAAGCCCCGCGCTTCTTCGCCTTTTTAAATATGTTCCTCGCTTTCATGATCCTACTCGTCACCGGCAACAACTTGCTGATGATGTTCGTTGGTTGGGAAGGCGTAGGTCTCGCTTCATTCTTGCTCATCGGCTACTGGTGGGACAAGAAAGGCGAAATCGGCTGGCAGAATAGTAATGCAGGTCGCAAGGCAATGATCCTCAACCGTGTGGGGGATTTTGGCATCTTGATGGCTGTTTTCTTAACATTCTGGACATTTGGCACGCTTGATTACTATAAATCTGGCGAATCCAGCAACGTTTGCTATATGCTGGAATCCAACGGCTATGAAGCCGAAGCCGAGATCGCCTGTGATACCCATCATGCCGAAGAAGAACACACTGCGGAAGAAGGTGACGCCGAACACCGCGAAGCCGATGAGGAAGAAGATAGCGAGGTAGTCGCTACGGCAACCGATACAGGCGATGATGATCATAGTACGAGCTATACGGTAGAACAGCTCGATAACAGTCTCTTTAACCCTAATCAACTGGGTATGTTCAATCAGGCTGAATTGCTGATGGAACTCGATGAGGACGAGACCATGCCATGGTCGTATAATCCCCTCACCGACGAATGGACAGAACGCGGGCGTGATATTGTACTCGGCCCCTTCACCTTCGATATTAAGTTCATGATTGGCATGATTGTGTTGTTCCTCTTGCTGGGGGCAACCGGTAAATCAGCGCAGATTCCGTTGTTCGTGTGGTTGCCAGATGCGATGGCAGGCCCCACACCGGTTTCAGCCTTGATGCATGCCGCCACGATGGTGACTGCCGGCATTTACCTGCTAGTGCGTTCTAACGTGTTCCTTGATCTTGTTCCAGAAGCGCGTTTCGTCATCGCTTTGATCGGCGCATCAACTGCTTTCATGGCAGGGGTTGCGGCAATTGGTCAGTGGGATGTTAAACGGGTGCTGGCATACTCAACTGTCTCGCAGTTGGGCTTCATGATTGCGGCAGTTGGGATTGGCGCTTATGTGGCGGCGATGTTCCATCTGGTGACGCACGCGGTCTTCAAAGCCTTGCTCTTCCTAGGTAGTGGTAGCATTATTCACGGGGTGGAACACGGCGAACATCATGTGCATGAGCACCATGGACACGACGATCACCATCACGATGATGAACACGCCTTCGATCCGCAAGATATGCGTAATATGGGTGGTCTAGCAGGGCGGATGCCCGTCACTTTCATGACCTATCTCATCGGTACCTTCGGTCTGATGGGCTTGCCGTTCTTCGCCGGCTTCTGGTCAAAAGATGAAATCTTGCTCGAAGCTTTCCTGAAATCATTCACTGAACCTGAACTCTCCACATTGGAGATCACAGGTGCGCTGATTGTGTTCGGTTTGCTGACGGCGGCTGCATTCTTCACCACTTTCTACATGTGGCGACAAATTCAGATGGTTTTCTATGGTCAAGCGCGTAGCGAAGCCGCTGCCCATGCACCGGAAAGCACCCCCTGGATGACTGTTCCGCTTGCTCTGCTGGCATTGGGTGTAATCTGGGTCGGTTTTATCAACCTGCCACATGGTACGATCATCTTTGAATGGGTGGGTAACCTCGGTTGGAACGGGGGCTTCCACGGGTTCGGACACTTCCTCGAATCAACCATTCCCAGTATCAGCGAACACGAAGCGCCTTACTTCAACTGGTTCATCGCGCTCTCAACCTCAGTGGCGTTGCCAGCCGTTGCTATTGTGCTAGCGCATACCATCTATGCAGGCGATAAAGCTGTGCGAGATCGTGATGAGGTACACGGAGAACTGGGTGTCGACCCGCTCTACAAAGAGCCGGCAACCCGTCAGCTGTGGGTAGCGGCGAACCGTCGCTTGTACTCTGATGATCTCTATCATGCGATCTTCTTATATCCCTATGAACGCGTCGGTAAGTTCTTAGCCGAAACGCTCGATTGGGACTTCTGGCATGATTACCTCCATAATAACGTCATCAAGAAGGGCTTCGATGCGGTCGCTGAAATCCTCAGTAAACCGATTGACGCTGGTTTGATTGACGGCGTTGTAAATGGTGTTGGTAAAGTTGTAAATTTCCTTAGTGGTCGCTCACGCGGTATCCAAACGGGCTATGTTCGCACCTATGCTGTTGCAGTGTTTTTGGGTGTGGTACTCGTGATTGTGCTGATGTTGCTTCCACTGTTGTTGAATGGCTCATAAAGGGGACGGAATTCGATGTCAACAGGATTTCTGACTACACTAATTTTATTCCTTCCGATGGTGGGGTTCACCATCCTGCTCTTCCTCAATGAGAAAGAGCAGAAAGAAGCCATCAAGTGGACTGCTTTTGGCTTCTCGATGATCACCTTTGTCTTATCGTTGGTGATGTGGGCAGGCTTCGACAATAGTCAAGCTGGCTTGCAATTCGTCCAACGCTGGACATGGCTCGATATCTCTGTCGGCGGGATGTACATCTCGTCCGATTATTTCGTCGGTGTTGATGGCTTGAGCATCTTGCTCGTGGTCTTGACGACATTCATCATGCCGATAGCGATCATGGGATCATTCCGTGCAGGCGTACTCGAAGAACGGGGACGGCAGAAGCTCTATTATGCACTGTTGCTCTTGCTCGAGTGGGCAATGCTCGGTGTGTTCTTCATTCAAGATTTGATCGTGTTCTATGTGTTCTGGGAAGTGACCCTCGTGCCGATGTATTTCTTAATCGGTATCTGGGGGAGCGAAGAGCGCGTTTATGCGGCGGTCAAGTTCTTCCTGTACACGATGGCAGGCTCGATCTTGATGCTGATCGCGATTTTGTTTGTCGGTAACTATACCGGCACCTTCTATCTGGAAGGTGAAGCAACGGCGGATCGCTCGGCGGGTATCCTCGTACAAATTGAGGAATTTAACCGCGCTAACGAAGAAAATGGTCTGCGGGCAGATCGTAGCTTCTGGAATTATGGAAGTGCTGAAGCGGCAATGCTCGCTGCCGAAACCGGCGAGGTTGCAGACGACATCACTGATGCCGGTCCACTCTCCGCAGGTGTGATTACCGGTGGTCTGTTGTTCGCTGCGTTCTTTATCGCCTTCGCGATCAAAGTCCCAGTATTCCCATTCCATAGCTGGTTGCCAGATGCCCACGTGCAAGCGCCAACTGCTGGTTCTGTGATTCTGGCAGGTGTGTTGCTGAAAATGGGTACTTATGGGTTGGTGCGCTTTAACTTGCAGATGTTCCCGGTTGAGTCGGTGCAAGCTGCACCCCTCGTTGGTACGCTAGCTGTGATCGGCATTTTATACGGTGCTTGGGTCAGCTATGCGCAGGATAATGTGAAAAAGCTTGTTGCTTACAGCTCGGTCTCTCACCTGGGCTTCGTGGTGCTAGGTATCTTCGCCCTCAACTCACAGGGGATTCAGGGTGCAACCTTGCAGATGGTCAACCACGGCATCAGCACAGGTGGTCTGTTCTTGATCGTGGGTATCCTCTACGAACGCTATCACACCAAAGATATGGCGGCGTATGGCGGTATCTGGAAGCTAATGCCACTCTTTGGTAGTATCGCGCTGGTAGTCTCACTCAGCTCAATGGGTTTGCCGGGCTTGAACGGCTTCATCGGGGAGTTCACGATTTTGCTAGGTTCAGTCGGCAGTGAGTATCTCGGCTTTTTCTGGACGCTGTTTGGCACAATTGGTGTGATCCTCGCGGCGACGTACATCCTCAAGATGTTCCAACACGTGTTTATGGGTGATGTGATCGAAGCTCCTCATGCTGATGAAAATACTTACAAACTACACTGGACAGAACTCGCAGTGTTGATCCCGATTGTGGCGGTCAGCATCTGGATTGGTATCCAACCAGGCGGATTCTTCGACAATATGGGTGCAAGCACCAACGAATTGGTCGAATTCGTGGATGATAGCGCGACTCAATTTGAAGCGGCAAATGAAGCGTTGCTGGTGGATGATGAAACTGTCGCCGACGACGAAACCGCAGAAACAACCGATGAGGCGACGACGGAAGCCGATGCAGACAGCGATCAGTCCGCATCAGAAGATGAATCGGAAGACAACTCCGACGAATAAGGAGCGAAAATGTTTGAAGCACCAACGCTGCAAACGCTTGCAGATTTTAACTTAAACATTGCGCTCCCGGCGATCTGGTTGGCTAGTAGCATTTTGATCCTGCTGCTGACAGACCTTTTCCTTCCGGAGGAGCGCAAACACTGGACACCCATTCTGGCGTTGTCCTTCATCAGTGTCAGTTTTGTGATGACGCTGTTCAATTTTAATCCTGAAGAAACATCCGCTTTCGGTGGTATGTTTGTCGCCGATGGCTTTACTGGCTTACTGAATATCGTCACGCTCGGTACTGCTTTTATCGCAATTTTACTGAGTACCGATTATCTCAAGCAAGCTAACATCCACCATGGGGAATATTACACCTTGCTCTTGCTCTCAACAGTCGGTGTGATGTTCATGGTTGGAGCGAATAACTTGCTTGTAGTCTTCGTAGCACTCGAAGTCTTGAGTATCCCGTTGTATATCCTAGCGGCATTCCGTACCACTGATGCCGAGCATATTAGCAAAAGCTCATCGCTGGTGTCACGTGGTGATGTGGATCCGCTTATTCTACGTTCAGAGGAGAGCGGGATGAAGTATTTCATTCTCGGTGCATTCTCCAGCGCCTTCATGGTTTATGGAATGGCCTTGATATATGGCGCAACCGGTACATTTATGCTGGAGGACGTAGCAAGCGCTATTGGTGCGGTTGTGACTGGTAATGCCACGCCGAGCTTTTTACTGCTAGCCGGAACGGCGCTGACCGTCGTGGGGCTCAGCTTTAAGGTTGCGGCTGTACCCTTCCATATGTGGACACCGGATGTCTACGAAGGCTCACCGACACCCATCACAGCTTTCATGAGCGTTGCAGCTAAGGTTGGTGGGTTTGCAGCACTGTTCCGCTTGATGGTCACCGGTCTGGCTGATTTTAGCATCGGTGATACCAATGTCGCTGTCTGGGTGATGACCTTACAGGTGATCGCCGCTGCTACCCTGATTCTGGGTAACTTCATGGCGCTTGCCCAGAGCAACGTCAAGCGCATGTTAGCCTATAGCTCGATTGCCCATGCTGGTTATATCTTGATGGCTGTTGCGGCTGTGGGTGTTAGTGGGAATGCGGGTATTGGTAGCGCCGCAGGGCAGGCGATTGCTGTCTATATGTTGGCGTATATGTTCACCAATCTTGGTGCATTCGCCGTTGTGCAAGCACTCGAAAATGTAGATGGTACAGGCAACGACCTCAGTAACTTTGATGGCTTATTCAATAGTCGTCCCCTGATTGCTATCGCTATGACGATCTTTATGTTGAGCTTGATAGGTATTCCGCTCACAGGTGGTTTTGTGGGCAAATGGTTAGTTTTTGGTGCGGCTGTACAATCTAACTTGATCGTCCTCGCGGTGATTGGTGTTCTGACCAGCGTAGTCAGCGCCTTCTATTACATGCGCGTGGTCGTTGGCATGTTCCTGCGAGAAGGCGAAGGCAGTGCTACCCCTGGCGCAAATTTGCCCGTCACGCTGGTAATCTATGCCTCGATGGCAGGGGTCTTGATCACAGGTATCCTCTTGCCGATTGTCTCCAGTCTGGCGAGTGCGATCAACTTTTAATATCCGTCTGTAACAGAATGCTGATGCAGGGGGACACCAGATGTAAGGTGTCCCCTTTTCAATTGGATATATACCTTATTCCTTAATATCGATACGATGTGAATAATCTGTTTATGAAGTGTGACATAGTTACTAGTTGCGAGTATGTTTCATGTTGGTATGGTGATGAGTGGGATGTCCGTGAACCGAGAAATACGCATGACAACACGCCAGATAGGCTTTCTGGCTATGATTTTTTCTGTGTCAGGTTATGCCTTATTGCCGATCCTGACGCGGGCAATTTATCAAGTATCAGATCTTCAACCGACTGATCTAGCAATCTGGCGCTTTGTGTTTGCCACGCCAGCGATCTGGCTGGCAATTGCTATGCGCGAGAAAGTCAGCAAAACCAAACGCCTCAAACGCGACGAGCCCCGCCAAATCCTGATCATGCTCTCACTAGGCTTACTTTACGCGGGTGCGGCGTTATCGGTCTTCTTCGGCTTGCAATATATTCAAGCTAGTTTGTATGTCGTGCTGTTCTACACATATCCGACTATTGTTGCGCTCATCAGTGTGATGCTGGGTCAGCGATTGCCGTGGCTGTCATGGCTGGCTATCGCCCTCACACTCGGTGGTGTGATCCTCACAGTGCCAGATTTGCGCTTTGCTGGAGAGAATACCGCGTTAGGGCTTATGATCGCTTTGATGAATGCGGTATTCGTCGCTGTCTATTTTGTTATTGTTTCACGTCAGATGCCAAAAATGAGTTCAGTGAGCCGTGGAGCCGCTTATGTCATCACAGGCACACTCTTGATCCTTATCTTGTTCATACCTGTATTTGGTCTGAATATGCCATCTACTCCATTAGCCTGGAGCTTATTGCTCGTTATGGCACTTTGGAGTACAGCAATGCCGATCTTCGTCATTAACATTGGCATTCAGAAGTTGGGCGTGACACAAGCCTCCATCATCAGTACCTCGGAACCCATCCTCACTATGGTTTTAGCGTTGGTATTGCTCAACGAAATCATCCTCCCGATCCAGTGGGTGGGGGCGATATTGATCATTAGCGGTGTGCTACTGTTAGAATTAAGATTTAAACGGAAATAGTTGTGATATAATGAAATATGATCGTAATAAACAATATAAAATTATGTATTAAGTGTTGTTTAATTAAATGAATTGTTATAACATTAACACTATGTGTTAATTTGACCTTTAAAAGCGTTACTAAATTGACTAACTAACAACTTAGCCTTTGCTTTACATAAATCGTATTACTGCATCAACATAAAGTGTACGATGTGCATCTCAACCATGGGCAAGTTACAAGTCAACAATTCATTTATCGAAGCTTGTTTACACGTAAAATAAGGAATGACTATGACTATGGTGGAAAAAGCATCCAACCTGCGTTTTGATGGATCAGTCTGGTGTAACTTAGATATTGCTCTGCGCAATGTAGATCAGGTATTCCAGCAAGTGATTCGCCCGCTTAACCTGACTGTCATCGAGTGGTATATCTTGCGCGCACTGTATGACACAGATGGACAACATGCGTCTGAATTGGCGCGAGCAGTTGGGCGTGCTGCGACATCCTTCACGCCTAATCTCGATAAATTGCAGAAAAAAGGCTTGATCGAACGTCGCCCTGATACGAGTGATCGACGGGCAGTGCGGATTTTTTTGACTGAAGCCGGTCAAGCTAAACGTAATGGCGTATTGGACGCAGCAGAACAAATCGATCAAGAGATTGCGTCAATGTTCCAACATAGTGATTTTGAAGCATTTCTCGATGTGTTGAACACTTTGCAGACTGTCTCCTTAGAGTGAGTTAGCTGTCACTGCGTAATTTTGTTAACGCCTGTGAAAATGCTGTGAAAGCATGCGTTGTGAATAATACGAATCGCACCAACTCTAAAGCGGGTTGGTGTTTTTCTATATAAGTGATGGCCGTATTCAGTGCGATGCGGGCGGCGGCGTCCATCGGGTAAGCATAGACGCCCGTGCTAATTGCTGAAAATGCCACAGAACGCAATCCATGCTCATGTGCTAGTTGTAGGCTGTGATGATAGGCACTCGCTAATAAATCAGCAGGGTTAGTATGCTGTGTATAAATCGGCCCCACAGCATGAATGACGTATTTGGCGGGTAGTTGATAGCCCTCTGTGATACGCGCCCCACCGGTGGGGCATCTGCCAATTTTTTGACACGCTTTCATCAATTCTGCGCCAGCCGCCCGATGAATCGCGCCATCCACCCCACCACCCCCGACTAAATCGCTGTTCGCGGCGTTCACAATAGCATCAACAGCCTGTACGGTAATATCTCCCTGTACCAATTCGATTGTTGTTGTTCGGATGGTGGTTTTGGTCATTGCGATCATTTGACGAATCTTCTGAACTTGGTATGCTAGCTAGGGTTATTGTAAACACGAGGGCTTGAACCATGCAAACATTAACACCGGATGATGTACAGGTAGCTTTGGATCGCTTTGATTTAGGCTTGCAGCTGGTGCGCTATGACGATAACACTGCCACCTCAGAACTCGCCGCCACCGCGATAGGTTGTACTGTCGCGCAGATTGCTAAGAGCATTTGTTTGATGATTGATAAGACCGAACCACTCTTAGTGGTAGCCAGTGGGGTCAATACGGTGGATGATTGCAAAGTTGCGTCTTTGCTCAATGTAGGGCGCAAGAAAGTACGTCTTGCCAAGCCGGATCAATGCGTGGCGATCTTCGGCTATGCGCCCGGCGGCGTGCCCCCTATCGGTCACCGTACCGATGACCTGCGGATTATCCTCGATGCGGACTTGCGCCAATTTGAGCGCATCTGGGCGGCTGGCGGAACGGCGAATGTTAATTTTAGTATCACGCCAGAACAGCTGGCAATTATCACCGGTGGCAGTTGGGCAGATGTGGCGAAATCATGAGGCGCTGTCGTTATCTAGCCAATCACCTACCACGATGAAATAACCGCTCGCGTTCTCATCGCGTTGCATCCCTATTGCCTCGTAAAATGTGTGTTGATCGTCTGTCCACAGATATACATGCTGACCGCGCAATTGTTGGAGAGTTTGTGTCATCATTGCTCGTGCAATACCCTGTCGACGATAGGTGGTCAGCGTCCAGACATCGACAAGGTAGGCATTACACACACCATCTGACAGCGCACGCACCGTACCAACCAACTTATCGCCATCATAAGCGATGATGACTGTATGACTGTTCTCGAATGATTGTTGGTATTGGGCGACAGTACGTCCATTGTGGAAATCATCGGCAATCAGGGTATCGTGTAGCACTTGCCAATCAACATCATCACAACCGATTTGATAACGGATAGAAGCCATCTCACATCTGCTTTCTATTAAACGCCCACTTGTTCTGGCAAGCCGTCATATAATTGCTTCAAAATATCTATCAAGCGCAATTGCCACAGCTCATCGTTGACTGTCAATTCGACTGCTGTACGGCTGACTTCAATATCATTACCCAATTCCATCTCTAATGCCTGACGGTCAATGCTCTGGAGCCATGGCAACTTGATTAAGATGTGCTGACGCGGTTTGATGATCGCCGTAGCATGGATGACTTCGGCACGGAGCTTCACCTGAATTTGGTATAGTAATCCTTCGACTGCATTGGGCAAAGTCCCGAAACGATCAATCAATTCTTGTTCCATCCGATCAACATCATCGATAGTCTTTAAACTGGCGATGCGTCGATACAATTGCAAACGTAATGCCATCTCCGGTATCCAGTTTTCCGGGATGTAACTGGGGATAGGTAGATCAATGATGATGGCGCGTTCCTCCTGTTCATCATAGGAAGCACGCTCTCCGCCGTTATCCTGTGCGCCTTTGAGCTTGCTCACGGCTTGTTGAAGCAACTGCGTGTACAACTGCAAGCCCACGCTAGCGACATGACCGGTTTGCTTGGTGCTGAGAATGTCACCCGCCCCGCGCAATTCTAAATCCCGCACGCTGACTTGAAAGCCACTGCCTAACTCAGTGTACTCGGCAAGCGTTTCGAGCCGTTCTCGCGCTTCTTCTGTGAGCTTTTTACGGCCCGCGTGGAAAAAATAAGCATATGCCTGTGTCGCACTGCGCCCTACACGCCCGCGTATCTGGTACAACTGCGCCATACCAAACCAGTCTGCGCGATCGACAATCAGCGTGTTGACGTTGGGCATATCGACACCGCTCTCGATGATACTTGTCACGAGTAAGATATCATATTGCCCTTTGCTAAATTCGCTGATGACGCGCTCTAATTGTCGTCCGCTCATTTGCCCGTGCCCGACGATGATGCTAGCTTCCGGCACAATTTGTTCGAGCTTATCGCGCAGTTGCTCAATGCTCTTAATGCGGTTGTGAATGATGAATACCTGCCCGCCCCGATCTAACTCGCGCAAGATGGCTTGACGGGCGAGTTTTTCGTCAAATGGCCCCACATGAGTGATTATCGGTAGACGATCTTCTGGTGGCGTTTGCAACATACTAATATCGCGCACACCGCTCATGCTCATGTACAGTGTGCGCGGGATAGGGGTGGCGGTCAAAGTTAACATATCGATGTTAGCACGCAATTTCTTGAAATGTTCTTTGTGTTTGACCCCGAAGCGTTGTTCTTCGTCGATGATTACCAAGCCCAAATTCTTGAAGGTCACATCTTTGCTGAGGATGCGATGCGTGCCGATTACAATATCAACTTGACCATTGGCAATCGCTGTTGTGGCACGGCTTAATTCGCCTCTGGTACGAAAACGGCTCAGCATCTCAACTTTTACCGGAAATTCTGCCATGCGTGTGACGAAGGTCTCATAATGTTGATTGGCGAGCACTGTCGTCGGAACCAGCACCGCGACTTGCTTACCATCCATCACCGCTTTGAACGCTGCCCGCAGTGCGACTTCGGTTTTGCCATAGCCTACATCCCCGCATACAAGGCGATCCATCGGCATCGGGGTTTCCATATCGCGCTTGATCTCTTGAATGACGCGCAGTTGATCTTCGGTCTCTACATAGGGGAAGGTGGCTTCAAGCTCGCGTTGCCACGCGTTATCGGGCGCGTAAGCGTGCCCATTAGCGTTGGCGCGGTTAGCATAGATCGAGAGCAATTCTCGTGCTTCTTCAAGGGCGTTGGTACGTGCTTTCTCTTTGGTGCGCGTCCAAACGTCTTGCTTGCCGATCTTATTCATCTTTGGTGGGATTTCATCCGCACCGACATAGCGCGTCAGGCGGTCAGACTGATGAATGGGTACGAACAACATGCCATTCTCAGCATATTCCACCAGCAGATACTCGCGCTCATTGCCTTCGACAGTGCGTGGTTGTAAACCCCGAAACCGCCCGATGCCATAATCCACATGCACCACATAATCACCATCGTGCCAATCACCATAATCGGCTTCTGGCAACTTCTTAATACCACTCTTGCTGGTCTTGCGTCGGCGGGGTTCGGGGCGTTGCCAACCGAATATTTCACTATCACTCAGTAACTCAAGCGTGTCAGAATCTGTCTTGAGTACGAACCCACCACTTAACTCGCCCGGTACAAAGACCATCTTGCCTGTTGGTGGCGCGTCAGTGAGTGTTTCCACTTTAGGGATAAAACTTGATGCATCTTGCTCATACCAGATATTCTCCATGCGCGGAACTTGTTGCGAGACCAGTACCACCCGCCGTTGTGCGTTTCGTACGTCGCGGATGTGTTGCATCATCGGGCGCAACTGCCCGCCGAAGCGCTCTGCTGGCAGGAATAGGCGCTCGCCATCTTCTAGATTGCTTAAGTTGAAGGTGGTGGCGCGGGCTAAATCGTCGGCGATTTCATTCCAGGTCACATAAGGCGCAGGGAAGTCATCCGGCAATTGACCGGTCTTAATATTGTTGATGCGGTTAATCTCAGCGTCGTCTTGTAAGGTACGGATGGTCTGTTCAATCTCACTGAGATCATCCAGCACCAGCAAGGTATTATCTGGCGCATAATTCAATAAACTGATCGGATGCTCGTAGACATAAGGCAAATAATGCTCTAAGTGTGGAAAACTCTGCCCGTTGAGCATGGCATCATAATCTTGCCGGTGCGTACTCACATCATCGCTGGCGCTGTGTTCGGTGAACCACGGTGCAAGATGTTTCGCCAGTTGGGGCATTGCCTCTGGCAGTACCTCACGCGCTGGTACAATTGTCACCTGTTCTAATGTGCCAATCGTGCGCTGAGTGGAAGGATCAAAGTAGCGCAGGGTATCCAGCACATCATCGAAGAACTCAATGCGGATCGGGTAGGGTAAGGTTGTCGGGAACACATCGAGGATACCCCCACGCCGTGAGAATGTGCCCGGTTGTACCACCATCGTCACCGCTTCGTAGCCAAGGCTCACCCAATGGGCGATCATCGCATTCAGTTGATAGCGTTCTTTTACTTTGAGTAGCTGACTGTGCTTGCGGAACTGATGCACAGGCATCGTCCGTTGCATCAGCGCCCGCGCCGAACTGATGATAATCGGTTGCGTTGTGCTATGTTCGGCGTAAAGCAATGCCTGCAAGGTATCAATGCGATCTTGTACGATGTTCTTATCCCATGGCAGACGGTCATAGAACATCGGTGTCGGTTCAGCAAAACGATAGAGGTGGTTGGCATCATCTAACCAGACAGGAAGTTGTTCGCTGATATTATAGGCACGTCGTCCGCTACTGGTGATAACAACAATGGGGGCTGACCATACCTGTGCGAGTGTTGCAATCAAATAGGGACGAGCAGTACGGATGACCGACCATGCCTGTGAGTGATCATTTTGTAACTGAGTGAGTGCATCATGGAAGGTGGGTGCTTTCCGTAATACATCCGTCAACCCGATGAGGTGCATAGGCTTTTGTTCCGATATAATAGCCGTCAGAGGAATGACTTAGTCTACATGATAGGGGGGAAAGTTAGGAAGGGGCAAGCGGGGCAGATAGCGCCCTCTTTTAACGCTCTTGAGGACGTATCTGCTCGGTTTGACAACGCACCTCACCGAGTTCTACATCGATGACGTGTGCTTCAATGAATTCTTGCGCCATCGCCTTCCATACTGAAATGCGGTGATTGCCATCGATCACGTAATAGGCATCGTGTACGCGATACAATTCAACCGATGGCATTTCTCTTCCATCATAAATTGCCGAAGCAACTTGTATCCAACGATGCCTTGTGGTTTCTTGCTTCGGATAGAATGCGTTATCAAAATCGTGTGTGCGCCCGACTGTGCCGATCACATTTTCCAGCAGAACAGTTTGCATACCGGCATCATGTTGAGCGCGCAACTCATAGCGTTCACGGATCGCATCGAAGTTCAGCAAGCTGGTATCTTTGCCAAATAGTGTGTTCATCATGCGATGGCGCACACCCTGACTGTGCAAGCGGTTGAAATCTATCAAGGCTCGCTGTTGTGAACTATAGGGTGAATAATACATCATTTGCTCCCTTCGTCTAAGCAATAGACAATACGTAAGAAGTAGGGCGAAGGGTTCAATAATTAGGAGGTCGATGAAAATAAATAAAAGACTACTCCGTGACTACTTAATGTGTCTTAAGAGGTCACAGAGGATATATTAGCATTTTTGTGTGTCACTTGTCTACACCCGAAAATGAGCGTTCGGTGAGGGGCGCTCACATGGTCAGTTTCTTCTGATAACGATGAAGATACTCTAGAGCTTTGGGGTGTTGCGGATTAAGCCGTATCGCTTCTTGTGTGGCGGCGAGTGCGTTATCCCATTCTCCTCGTTTTTCATAATATTCCGCTAGTGAAAGCCATGTTTGCACGGCGCGTTTGGTGTTCTCTTGTTCTTCGTATGCGAGTGCCAATTCTTCGCGCACGTCAATCAACGCTGGACGCACGCGCACCGCGACTTCCCACTCGGCTAACATGCGCTTGGTATCGCCCTGCTTCCGGTAGACTTCTGCCAGCATCAGATGGGTGCGTGCCGCAGCATCTAGCTTGCGTAAGGTCTTGTAGAGCTTTGCCATCTGACGCAGGGGTTTGGGATCATTCGGGTTGAGTTCGTGTGCGCGTTGTATGATTTTCAACTGTTCTTGTGGATTGCTGGCGCTCTCTTGTTTGCTTGATGGATCATCGTCAGTCACGTCGCCGTTATAGCGCGACATCGCTAAGCCGATGCCCTCAGCCAACCATAATTCGATGGCATTGGCGGCAGTTTCGACCACCTGACGCGCTGTGAGAACATCATCACCATGAAACTTTTGCAACACATAATCCCGCGCACGCATCTTGCCGGGTGGGCGTCCAATACCGAAGCGTACCCGCGAGAAATCTTTGCTTCCCATATGCAGGATGATATTTCGCACACCATTCTGCCCACCGTGCCCGCCATTATTACGCAGGCGCAAGGTGCCCAATGGCAGATCTAAGTCATCATAAGCGACGATGAGGTTATTGATGTCGATCTTATAATAATCAACAAGTGCACGCACGGCTTCACCGCTCAGGTTCATGTATGTTTGCGGTTTGGCTAGTATGACTTGATAGCCATTGATACGCCCACTACTGGTCAGGGCTTTGCGCTCGCTGGTGAATTGAGGGAGGCTATGCCGTTGTACTAATTCATCAATCATCCAGAAGCCTACATTATGGCGCGTCTGTGCATATTCATTCCCCGGATTACCCAAACCAACAATCAAAAACTTATCGGACATATTGCTCCTCACATGGCTGTTTGTTTAAAACATCGCTCATCATACATGACATCTTATCAGACACACGTTAAAGGTAAATGATTACCGATGCGCTTCGATGATGGTGTGATAAGCATGGGCATAGGCTTTGATGACAGTTTCTGCATCGAACTGTTGCACGGCTTGTCTGCCAGCATTGCCGATGCGCGTGCGTCGTTCATCATCACCGAGCAAGCGCAAGATTGCTCCAGCAATTGCCTCTGCTGACCAATCGACTAACAGCCCGTTTGTGTCATCGTCAATCAACTGTGGCATAATACCCACCCGGGTTGAGATTACGGGCACCGCACAGGCCATCGCTTCAACGGTTACGCGGGGGTTGCCTTCGACTGTCGAGGCACAGACCAGCATCCGCGCCTGTTGATACAGTGCAGGCATCTCACGGCTATCGCTCACACGAGGTAGTAAGATCACGTTCGCTTGTAGGTCGTGTTCAGCAATGAAACGTTCGATCTCACCACGTAGTGCCCCATCACCGCGTATGGCGAGCGTCACCTGCGGGTGCGTGCGCCGTACTTGTAGGATCGCATCCATCAGCAGATGTACGCCCTTGTTGGGTGCAAGACGGGCAATGAATAAGACATCATAAAGTTTGGGGATAGAGCGTGCTTGATACGCATCCAGATCAAGATAAATAGAGTACAGGGTGTGAATACGTGCTGGATCAGCTCCGAATAACATTAACTGCTCTGCGATGGCATCGTTCACCACGCGGAAATGCGCTCCATGTCGGGCGATGAATGGGATGTAACAGCTGGCGCTTGCACGCCATAGGCGCTCACGGAAAGTGCTCGCGATGGGATAACCTTCGATGTGGTGAATTTCGCTCACAAGCGGTATATCACGTCCACGTAAGAGCCACTGTGCGCCGATTCCATTATAGAAGAAGCCAAAATCATGACTGCTCACCAGATGATAGGGGCGTTTGGCAAGTAAGCGCTCCCCCTGTTGTTTGATGAATAACGGTTGTAAAGCGCGATGATAGGGCGCAGGATGCACGAATACGCGCTCATGAATGTTACGCGGACGCGCATCCGGTGCAAAGGGTGTCAGGATGTCAATCCGCGCCCAGTGACGCGCAAAATGCCCCAGCATCTGATAGAATGCGCCATCTTGCCCCCTTGCGATTGCGTTATCACCACTGAGCATCAAGAAGTTGTAGCGTGCCTCTGTCATGTTGAATGACCGTCGCGCCTCATTCGTTGAGCCAGCCTTGCCAGCCCCGCGCCTGCCACGCCGCATAGAGCGCGATACTGCCGGCGGTAGCCACGTTCAAACTGCCTACTTGTCCGCGCATGGGCAATGTCACCAGAAAATCACAGGTATCACGTACCAGACGGCGCATTCCTTCGCCCTCACTGCCCATCACCAAGCCCAACGCCATGTTCAAGTCCTGTTTATCTAGTGCCGGAACCGAGGGGCCGACATCCATGCCAACAATCCACACATCGTGGTTCTTGAGGTCTTTCATCGCGTTCACGAGGTTGGTCACCTGCGACATGAGCAAATGCTCCACCGCCCCCGATGATGAGGCAACAACCGCCGGCGTGACGCTCACCTGTCGTCGATCTTGCATGATGATGCCGTGTATGCCAACGGCATCCGCCACACGTATCAATGAGCCGACGTTCTGCGGGTCTTTGAGCAGATCTAAGATGAGGATGAAGGGCTTTTCGCTCCGTTTCGCCGCTAATTCGAGCATGTCTTCAATTTCTACATATGGATAGCCACTGACGCGCAATGCCATCCCCTGATGATTGCTGTTATCGCTGATGTCATCGAGAATACCGCGTTGAACAGGTGCAATCTCGATCTCTCGCTCGCGGGCAATCTGGATGATCTCCGCGACCAACCCTTTTTCCTCTAAGTTCGAAGCTAGGATGAGTTTTTCAAATTTGCGCCGATTCGCTCGTAAGCTCTCGATGATCGGCCATAGCCCATAGATAAATTCTGGCATGTTTCCCCCATTGATGATTGAGTTGATGTTCGGGCACAGTCGCCCCTGTGCCCGTTAGCGATTGGATTTACTGGACTTTCCAGATGGTGCCATCGGCGCGATCTTCGAGGATCACACCGATTTCTGCCAGCGCATCGCGGATACGGTCAGATTCGGCATAGTCTTTATTAGCGCGTGCTTGTGCGCGCATCTCAATCAGCATCTGGATCAATGCGGATTCGCGTTCTTCGTTGGCGTTGCTGGCAGTCTCAGTCTTGGGGATGATCCCCATTACCTCACCACCGAGTTCATTATATAAATCATTGATAGCGTGTAATGTTTCACTGCCGATTTCTTGCCCACTATTGAGCAAGGTATTTACGTCGCGGGTTAGTTCCTGCAAGGCGGCGATTGCCTGCGGCGTGTTGAAATCATCATCCATGCGGGCGATAAAATCTTGTTTCGCCTGTTCCAGACGGGGCAAGAAATCGTTGCCCGCATCGCCTGCGGGTGCATGTTTCATCATCTGGCGTGTCAAACGCACTGCGCCGTATAGACGTTCCCATCCCGCTTTCAAACCCGCCATCGCTTCTTCGCTGTAATCGACAGGACTGCTATAGTGGGCGCTGATCGCAAACAAGCGCAAGACCTCTGGACGATAGGTCTCCAGTGCATCGCGGATAGTGACGAAGTTGAACAGCGATTTGGACATCTTCACGCCATCAATGGTCAAGCTACCGACCAGCATCCAATAGTTGGCGAAGTCGGCATCATTGGCGCATTCGCTCTGTACAATCTCGTTTTCATTGTGCGGGTAAATGTTATCGACACCGCCCCCGTGAATGTCGAAGGTTGTGCCTAGATATTTTTTCGCCATTGCCGAGCATTCAATATGCCAACCCGGATACCCGACACCCCACGGGCTATCCCACTGTTGAATGTGCCCATCGTCGGCACGTTTCCATAGGGCGAAATCAGCCGCATTGCGTTTTTCACCGCGCACATCTTCGCGGGTGCCTTCCTGTTGTTCGTCAATGCGCCGATTGCTCAGCTTGCCGTAGTCCTCGGCAGTGGTCACGTCAAAGTACACATTACCATCGATGTTGTAAGCGTGCCCTTTGCGGATCAATTCTTCAATCATGGTGATTTGTTCTGGGATGTGCCCACTCGCACGGGGAGCAATATCCGGACGCATCACACCGAGCTTATCCATATCCTCGAAGAAATAGCGCATATATAGCTCGACTACTTGCATAGGCTCGGCTTGCATCTGACGCGCTTTTTGTTCGATCTTATCTTCACCGGTGACCTGCATGTGGC
This sequence comes from Anaerolineae bacterium, assembly GCA_051117475.1. GTDB lineage: Bacteria > Chloroflexota > Anaerolineae > Aggregatilineales > Phototrophicaceae > JAUZRW01. Next base: position 41,616 of record JBNPEE010000019.1, read on the forward strand.
CGACATCGGTGATGTTCTGAACATAACGCACCTGATAGCCTTTGTACATCAGATAGCGCCGGATCACATCGAAACTGACATAACTCTTCGCATGTCCGAGGTGCATGTAATCTTGCACGGTGGGGCCACAGACATACATGCGTACATGCCCCTCATCAATCGGCACGAAATCTTGTTTTTCGCGTCCTAATACGTTGAATATCCGCAGTGCCATAGCGGGTATTTCCTTTCTGTCTCTGTTTAAACCGCTCATCATAATATGTAATGAGTGATGATTGCTGTGAGTGATGGTGTGGATGAATAAAAGTCTGATACTAAAGCGTAAACCGAATCTCAAACTCTAGAAGATGTCAACATCGGAAATCTTTCTTAATGCGTGACTATGACGCTGATTGCTTTGCATTGTAGCAGAAAACAAGCTCGATGCGGTATGCTTCGCTTGTCGATATTCAGTCAAGGTTAATGCAATACTTCTGCATGACGCTCTTTGAATTGCCATTGACCTACATACACACTGCGTTACAATATCGAACGCATTCAGCATAAGACAGGACTAATGGCATGAATTTACTTGATTATGGGCGTATCATCTTACAGCGTGGTTGGATTGCGCTGTTATTGGCTGTCGTATCAGGAGTTGCCGCCTTTGGCTTCAGCGAATATGTCGTGACGCCGGTCTATCGTGGCACGCAGACCATTCTGCTGGTTCCAGTGCGTAGCGATCTCGGCTTGACCGAAGCCGCCCTACGCTTAATCAATAACCGTCAAGCCTATTTGAACAGTTCACTTGTGGCAGAGGAGATCATCAACGATTTACAATTGGATATGACCCCCGGTTACTTGCTCAGTCAAACAACCATTGTGCCCAACCGTGATAGCCTCGCCATTCAGATTGATGTGGACTTGCCCGCAGATTCTGGCGAAGAAGCCGCCCGCCTCATTGGACCGATTGTCGCCGCATGGGGGCAAAAGTTAATCGATTACCAGAACGAACTTAACCAGAGTGGCCGCCAGGAAGATCGTATTCAAGCGCGTATTCAAGATAATCCGCGTATCTTCCAACTACGGCCCAACACCACGATCTATACAGCGATTGGCGCGATTGGTGGCTTGTTCCTCGGCGTGGTCATCATCTTTGTGCTGGAATATTTGGAGAGCAATATCATTCGCCGTCGTGAAGATGTCGAAGGGGCGCTCAATCTGAAGGTGCTAGCTGTTATCCCAACAGAATGAATGCCACAAACCCTGCGTTTCCTTTGCGCCTAAAATGGCGACACATTGCCATCGCAATCGGCATTGTGCTGTTCGCGCTGGCATTGCGTTACCTGATGTTGATCGAACAGGCGGGCACGCCTGAGAGCGATTTCGTCCCTATCGGTGCTGATCCGCTCAATTATTTCTATCGGGCGTTGGGCGTGTTGGATGGTACTTATCCCACCCGCGCCTTCGACGGATTGCATCCGGGCGTGTATTACTGGTTCGCCCTGTTGATGGCGCTAGTCGGGCGCACAATGACCATGCTTCATCTGGCGCTAGCCGCAGTGGATGCTATCGCGGTTGGGTTCATGGTGGCTTGTGGTTGGTTGCTGACCAAACGGGCTAGTGGTGGTTATCTGGCTGGCTTACTCTATGCTGTTTATCCCCCCTCTATTTTTTATGGCACCACGTTTCTATCAGAAGGTACGGCACACGTCTTACTGGTACTGATGCTTTTCTTGATGTTGTGGCAACGCGATCGTGCGCGACTGTGGCAGAGTGCCGGTCTGGGTTTGATCTTCGGTGCGCTCTTTGTCACCCGTGGTAATCTTGCACCCGTTGCGGTGATCTGGGTGATGTGGTACTGGTTCCAGCGGACGAGTGTCAAGGACTGGTTCATTCACGTCACGACAGCTGTGCTGTTCTCGATACTGGTGTTCAGTCCGTTTACGTGGTGGAACTATCAAGCGTCCGGGCAGTTGCAATTGGTCACTGAACCACCGGGCTGGCAATTGTACGCCGCGAATAACCGTGATTCAAACGGAGTAGGTGGGCGTACAATGGCGTTAAACACCAACGATACCGACTACATCACGGCAATCTGGCGTGATTTTGCCATTGCACCCGATTATATGCTCGGTCTGCTCGTTCGGCGCGTTGCTTTGCATTGGAGTGCCCACGAGCCGGCTAATACCGTCTACTTTGAGGCATTCCGTGATCAAAGCCGTGTGCTACAGTTGGTTCCGCTCAACTTTCTGCATTTATCTGTCTTGGGTTTGATCGGTTTGATGAGCCTCGCGTTTGCAGACCGTCGTTTATTGGGGTTCTTCTTGTTGGCGATTGCGTGGTTCACCTTCATGATTGCGATCAGTTTCGCCATCTCGCGCTTGCGTTATCCGATTGTGAGTTTGCTACTCTTGCTCGCGTCTCAAGGTGTGATCTACTGGTGGCAGATATGGCGCGAAAAACGCATCGGGCAAGTATGGCAGGCATGGATCATCCCGATCGTGCTGATCAGTGCTTTGCTCTCGCTCTCATTCTGGATCATCACGCCTGATCCACCCATGCCACCGAAACGCACCTATACACAGCTACCCTCAGAGGCGATACCGATACAGATCACGTTCGCTGAAGGTCAACTGGAATTGGTCGGTTGGCGAGCCTTCCCTGAGTGGTGGACTGCCCCTGTGGATGGATGGATGACATCCACTGCTACCTACACAATTGAGCTATTCTGGCGCGTGCCGGATAATCAGCAAGCACAACAACCTTATCAATTTTCGCTCTTTTACGTTGACGATGGTATGCGCTATGGTGGAGCAGATTACCCGATTGGCGCGGTGAGCTTTCCACCACGCACTGCTGAGCGCTGGCAAATGGGGCAAATTTATGGTGAGATCATTAGCTTCGAACTTGATGACTCCTTATCGCCCCCTCTCGCACGCTCAGGACAGGTGCGCGTAGGTGTCTGGTATTGGGATGAAGAAGGCTTGATCGTCAATGTACCCGCTGATAACGGAGAAGCCAACCTGCTGATACAATATCTGGCAGTCTTTAACCCCGATATACCGCCATCTCTACCGACCTTACCACAACTTGAGCAACCGATCATATTCGGTGATGTGATTGCTCTGCATGCCTATCATCTACCGACAATTGCAACAGCTGGCGAAACGATCACACTCTCATTTCATTGGAGTTTATTGCAAAATGTAAGCGATGATTATAGGATATTCTTGCATGTCGTCGATGAGACAGGCTCAGTTGTGACGCAAGGTGACACACGTCCAGTACCATCGTTATTGACATATAATTGGATGAGGGATTATCCTTTATCCGCTGATCTTCCGCTGACTTTGCCGGATATAACTGGTACTTATCAGATTTATGCAGGCTTGTACAATGATACGGGACGTTTGTCCACAGATCAGACTGATGATCGTATTTTATTAGGTACAGTAGCGGTATTTGAATAATTTTTAAGGGTATAACATGTCGGAACAGTTAAACGATGTCGTCCTCAAGACGATCAAACAAGTAGATGCTATTTTGCAAGAAATGGATATCGCCCCGCGTACTGGACGCACGCGTCCGGATATTGGTAAAGTGCTAGATGATGCCACCATCACCAGCTTAATTGATCATACACTGTTACGGCCGGATGCTACCGCCCGCGATATTGAGATGCTCTGTCTCGAAGCCAAACAGAACGGTTTCGCATCCGTTTGTGTGAATAGCTGGTATGTGCCGCTCGCCCGCGAAATATTACAGGGTAGTACAGTGACAGTCACCACTGTGATCGGCTTTCCGCTTGGCTTGACACTGCCACAGGTCAAAGTCTACGAAACTCAGGAAGCAATTAAAGCCGGTGCGCGTGAGATTGATATGGTGATGTCAATCGGTGCACTAAAGAGCCGTGACCTTGCTGGCGTGTTTGAGGACATCACCGATGTGGCGAAGGTCTGTCATGATCATCCCGATGAGGTCGTTTGTAAGGTAATCATTGAAGCTGGGTTGCTCACAGACACAGAAAAGGTGATTGCCTGTCAACTGGCGAAGCGTGCTGGCGCTGATTTTGTCAAGACTAGTACTAGTTTTAACAAGAGTGGCGCAACCGTCGCCGATGTTGCGCTAATGCGTCGGGTAGTAGGCGAGAGCATGGGCGTAAAAGCTTCTGGTGGCGTGATTTCGCTGGCCCAAGCACGCTCTCTGGTCGAAGCAGGGGCTAATCGTATTGGCACACACTCTAGCGTCAAAATTGCCCGCGATGAACGCGCTGAATCTAACTGATGGGGTTGGGGAGGTGCTGAACGCGCCTCCCCGATAGCGACTAACTCACTTTGCAGGTGTTGCTTAGCGTGCCGATGCCTTCGACCGTCACGGTCACCTGATCGCCATCTTGTAAGAAGCGCGGTGGCTTCATCGCTTTACCCACGCCCGATGGTGTGCCCGTTAGGATGATGTCGCCGGGCATCAAGGTGAAGGTCTGTGATAGATATGCCACTAAATAGGGTATCTTGAAGATCATATCGCTAGTGTGACCATCTTGCATCGTCTCCCCGTTGACCTGTGTCACAATCCTTAGATTATGAGGGTCTGTGATTTCATCGGGGGTTACGATGGTGGGCCCCAACGGACAGAACGTATCCTGTGATTTTGCCCGTACCCATTGTGATTCACGATCTTGCAAATCGCGGGCACTGATGTCATTGGCAATCGTATAACCGAAGATATGCTCATAGGCTTGATCTTCAGTAATCTGCTTGGCTCGTTTGCTAATCACAACGGCTAATTCACCCTCCCAATCTACTTTTTCTGTGATGGAATGTTGCCATTCTATGGCTTGCTCGGTGCCGATCACGCTGGTGGGATATTTGCTGAAGATCAATGGCGATTCCGGCACTTCATTTGCTAATTCTGCTGCGTGTTCAGCATAATTGCGCCCCACACAGAAGATTTTGCTCGGTTGTACTGGCGCTTGTATGCCACCATGTTTCATCACTCTGAAGGACTCGTCACGGTCGGATAAGCCTTCGGCGGCGATTTCAGACATACTCATGCTGGTGCCGAGTGCGTACAGGACATCATCACGCAGTTCACCCACGCTCAGACGTCCATCAATTTTCTTAAAGGTCACTAATTTCATGGATGTGCCCTGTCTTTCTATGTTAAATCCTGAAAAGTTTGCTGTAATGCGGGATAGAGCGCTCGATAAACTGGATAGAACGCGTTATAAGTTGCGACTGCCTCGCTGGTTTCGACACGTTCGCCAGTGATAATCGTCGCTGTACAGGCTTCCGGCACGCTAGCGAATGCGCCAACCCCTACTGCACCGAGTAGCGCCGCCCCGAATGCGCCGGTTTCCGGCGTATTGACATTGACCAGTGGTGCACCGAGTACATCGGCAATGATCTGTTGCCAGATGGGAGACTTAGCGCCACCACCGCTGATACGTACCTCAAATTCCTGAGGTAAGCCGACTTGGTCGATCAACGTGAATGAATCCTTAAGCCCGAAGGCAACGCCTTCTAAGACTGCGCGTGTCATGTGGGCGCGGGTGTGTCGGCTCGTCAAACCAACGAACGCCCCCCGTGCGAGTGGGTCAGGATGTGGTGTGCGCTCACCCGTTAAATAGGGTAGGAATAACAATCCCTCACTGCCGGCAGGTATCTCTCTGGTTTCATCGAGTAACTGATCGAACGATACATCTGGCGCGAGTGTGTCACGATACCACTGTAAACTGCCCGCCGCGCTCAGCATGACGCCCATGAAGTGCCATTGATTAGGCACGCTATGGCAGAAGGCATGCAAGCGCCCAGCTGGTTCATAAGCATAGGCATCCAGAGGTGCAAAGACCACGCCCGATGTGCCGACAGTCACGCCGATAGTCTGTGGTGTGACGCAACCCATGCCCACAGCGCCTGCGGCTTGATCGCCACCCCCGCCGACAACCGGGGTGCCGGCTTGTAGTCCAGTCAGGCTAGCGACGATGGCGCTGATTGTGCCCGTAATCTCCGGCCCTTCGTGTACTTTGGGTAACCATGCCGCTGGAATATCGAGCGCCTCGATCACCTCTTGTGACCAATCGCGTCCGGCAACATTGAGTAGTGATGTGCCCGCCGCGCCCGCCAGATCGGTTGCAAAATCGCCCGTCAGTTGATACCGCAGGTAATCCTTCGGCAGTAAGATATGCGCACAGCGCCCGTAGACATCCGGTTCATGTTGGCGCACCCATAAAATTTTAGGCGCTGTGAAGCCTGTCAAGGCACGGTTGCCGGTCAGCTCAATCAGACGCGATGCACCGATAGTGCGCGTGATTTCGTCGCATTGTTCTTGCGTGCGTTGATCATTCCACAAGATCGCCGGTCGTAAGACCTCGCCCTGCTCATCGAGCATGACCAGCCCGTGCATCTGTCCGGTCATGCCGATGGCGCTGATGTCTGCTCCGGATAAGCCAGCTTCTTGCAATGCTTGCCGAATTGACTGGACTGTACCATCCCACCATGCTAGTGGGTCTTGCTCGCTCCAAAGTGGTTGAGGTTGGCTGAGTGCTTGTGCGGTGTTGGCAACAGCGATCACTGCACCGCTCTCATCAATGATGACAGCTTTGGCGCTGGTTGTGCTGATGTCAATTCCCATGAAGTAAGCCATGATCTTAGCCTTCTGTGTTATTTTCCAAGTTAGCTGGTAACGCTGGCGGGCGTTCAACCTGATTTTCAATCGTCACGAATGTTTCCTCTGCTGATGATTGTCCAAATGCTAGCATCGTTTCTAGCACATGCAGGGCGATTGCGCCGTTAGCGCGATGGGGTGCGTTGGCTTCGATACAACGCGCCATATCTGCTACGCCAATCCCGCGCTGAATATCACCCCGATGCTGGTGTGTAGCCGTCTGCCATTCGCCTGTTTCCGGTGTGTAGAGCATCACATCCCCGCCGAAGGTGTTCGGGTCAGGGATGATTAGTGAGCCCTTTGTACCGTGTACTTCGATGCGGGGCAGGGTAGATTTCCATGTGTCAAAGCTGGTGATGATTGTGCCAACAACGCCCGATTGAAAGCGCATCAAGCCGGAGACATGGGTATCAATTGTCACCGGTATATTTTGTCCGCGTATCGCTTCATGGCCGGCAGCACGTTCGGTGAAAGCACGGTTCGTCATGCCAGCAACGGATGCAATTGGCCCCAGTAAGTTGACGAGTGCCGTCAGATAATAAGGCCCCATATCGAGCATTGGGCCTCCGCCTTCCACAAAGTAAAAGAAAGGGTTCGGATGCCAGCTATCTGGCCCGTGGCTCATCATGAAGGCATTGGCAGAGACAGGTTGCCCGATTGCGCCCTCATCGATCAGACGGCGTGCGGTTTGCCCGCCTGCACCGAGGAAAGTATCCGGCGCACAGCCGACGCGCAAGCCCTTTTTGTGTGCCCGTTCCATCACTGCCTGACCATCGTCTAACGTGATTGCCAGTGGTTTTTCTAAGTAGACGTGTTTGCCCGCATCAATGATTTGCTGACTGACGGTGGCATGTGCCGCTGGAATCGTCAGGTTAAGGATGATGTCGATATGATCTGCTGCCAATAAACCATCGATGCTCATCGCCTCGAAGCCGTATTGTTGCGCGAAGGCACTTGCACGCTCGAAGTTCAGGTCTGCACAGGCAACAACCTGTGTATCTTCCGGAAAAGCCGATAAGCCTGTCATATAAGCGGGTGCAATCGCCCCGGTGCCAATGATGCCGATATTCTTCATGCTTTTAACTCCATCAAGTAACTGTGGCTGTCTTTGATAGCAGTCAGCATGTCAGTATCACAGCGATCAAGCTCGACGATGTGCCATTGCGATTGACTGGCCTCTAAGATAGCGGGGATATCCATGTTGCCTGTGCCCAGTGCCACCATTCCATCGACGTTATTTTCAGCAGGCCCATCTTTGAGATGCAAGAGGGGCAAACGCCCGCTGAGATCTGCCATTACCTGTACAGGGTCTAAGCCAGCAACTTTTGCCCAATAGGTATCTAGCTCAAAATAAATATCATCATCTAGATGATCGAGCATGTGTTGATAAGCCAGTTTGCCATCTACCATCTCCATCTCAAACCAGTGATTGTGATAGGCTAATTTCAAGCCGGCTTCTTTGACCACGACATTTGCTTCGTTGAGCATCTCACAGGCGGTTTTGATGCCGTCGAGATTTTGGAAGTAATTATCAGGATCGAGAAAGGGGCAGACCAGATATTCGGCTTGCATCGGTAGCACATTGTCAAGAATTGCCTGCCGATCAACTCCCAATGGTAACGGACTATGCGCCCCGGTCACCGCGATATCCAGATCGTCAAATAATGATTTCGCTGCTTCTACCGTCACCCCTGCCGGAAAACGTGCTAACTCCACCGCACCATAGCCATAACTGGCGAGCTTGCGGAGGGTTCTAGGAAAATCCTGCGCGAGTTCATCGCGCACGCTGTAAAGTTGTACTGCAATCGTTGATGTATCAAACATGAACGCACATCCCTCTCTTGTGCTAATGATTTAATCTGTTTGAAATAGTATGTCGTTTGCGCCAATACTGCAACCATGCCAGCCCTGATTGGTACACTAAACGCAAACAGACGCATCTCATGTGCGCCTGTTTGATGATACGATATGGATATAATCCGGTATGCCGATTAATTCGGTTCTGGCGTGTTATCGAGGATGCCTTCGATCGTTTCCATCACATCGTCTGTCAACTGATTGACCAGCTCAACAGCTTGTAAGTTATCTTCTACCTGGCTGACTTTTGTCGCGCCCGTGATGGTGGTGCTGACATTCGGGTTTTTGAGCGTCCATGCTAGCGCTAGCTGTGCCATCGTCGCGTTCAGATCATTAGCGATTTGGGTCAGCTCGCGCACTTTCTCAAGCTGTGCTTGACCTTCATCGCTCATCAGCATATCACGTAACCAGCCGTAACTCTCTAGTGCCATGCGTGAGTCATCAGGGATGCCATCGTTGTACTTGCCCGTCAGTATACCCGATGCTAGAGGTGACCAGATCGTTGTTCCTAGACCAATCTCACTATACAGGCGGTTATATTCCACCTCAAAGCGTTCACGATGGAACATATTATACTGTGGTTGTTCCATAGTAGGTGGTACTAAGCCATATTGGCGGGCGACGCTGTGCGCTTCCATCAGTTCCTGTGCTGTCCATTCCGATGTGCCCCAGTACATCACTTTACCCTGTTGGATAAGATCAGTCATGGCGCGTACTACCTCTTCCATTGGCACTTCTCGGTCGGGACGGTGGCAGAAATACAGATCGAGATAATCAACCTGCAAGCGTTCCATCGCTTGATGGCACGCATCGAAGATGTGCTTACGGCTTAACCCGCGTTGTGTGGGGCCTGGATTCTCAACCGCACCACCAAATACCTTGCTGGATACGATGAAGCTATCACGGCGCCAGCCAGTACGCTTGAACACCTCGCCCATGATAGTTTCTGCTTCACCACGGGCATAAACTTCAGCATTGTCGAAGAAGTTCATACCGTTATCATAGCAAACGGTCATGATCTCCTGTGCGCCTTCCACGCCCAATTGTGTCGAGAATGATACCCATGCGCCATACGATAATGCGCTGACCTTCAACCCACTGCTTCCTAAACGACGATATTCCATTGTGTAAAGATACTCCTTGAAATGAAAATAAATAAACTCATCCATGCAGGATTCACAGCACTCAATGATACCAACCCTGTCTCAGCACAAGATGAGTGACAAGCGATTGGTTATAACCAACTTGCACTCAAAGCTGGAAGCCATCGGATGTTTGGTTCAAGAAAATCTCAGCAAATTTGATCATACGATAGGCATCAGCGAAATTGCTCGCAATACCGAATGAGATCCGTACTGCACCGATTACATCGGTATCCCCCTGATTGAGCAATTGCTGACTGAGTTCTTCGAAGGTCAGGCTTTCACGCTCGAAGCACTCGCGCAGGCGCGTGCCTTCGATATGATGTGCGACTTCGCCCACACCCGGATTACAGAAGCACCCTGTTCGCAGTGAAATATTGACAGTGTTTGCGAGTGCTTCAACCACTCGGTAATCAAAGACTGTTCCCTGTGGATCGTAGAAATTGAGCGCAATCGTGCCCCCGTGCTCCGTGATTTCGTGTGCCCCGTATACCTTCACCAGCGGTGTGCCGTTATCATGTTGTAAATGCTCGAATTGTGTCAGCACATAATCAGTCAACATCATCACACGCTCATGGATGGTATCGATGCCAATGCTATCCAGATGACGCAATCCAATCTCAACTGCCGGAATACCTAGATAGTTGATCGTACCATCTTCATAACCGGCTTCATTGGTATGTAAAAAGTGCCCATCACCCTGTACGGTTGCCACTTGAATGGTACCCCCTGCAAACCACGGGCGTTGCATCTTGGTTAGCGTCTCACGTTTGGCAATTAGTGCCCCGATGCCTGTCGGATACCCGAACATCTTATAGAAGGATAGCGTGACAAAGTCGGGGTGATGCTCGCTCAAATCAAGGCGATTCGTTGGCAAGAAAGCCGCCGCATCCAACAATACATCCCAACCTTGCTCCTGAGCAATCTCAATCCACGCTAAATCATGCTGAATGCCGGAGAAGTTCGATTGTGCTGGATAGGCAAATAGATTGTTACCGTCAGTGATGGCTTGCTGTAGATTAGCGCGTAACGCGGTTTCATCGAGGCGTAAGCTGTCTGGATCGAGCGGGGTATAGGTGACACGACTGTCACAACATCGCACAAATTCACGGATGCCATTGACCGAGTTGTGATTGTCATAGGTCAGCAAATATTGTCCATTATCTTTGAAGGGATAGGCTTCTCCCACCAGCTTGAGCGCGGTGCTGGCATTGGCTGTGAAGATCGCCACGTATTCATCTGGATCAGCGTTTAGGTACTCTAGCACATAACGCCGTGCTGATTCTGTGACTTCAGTTGCTGCCAGTGAAGTTGGGTTCAGTGAGTGCGGGTTGCCGTAAACCTCATTGGTCAGCATCAGCATGTGTTGTTGAATCTGCGTTTCGCCGTATAAGCCCCCGCCCGTGTAGTCCAGATAAGTATGTCCCAGACGATCCAGACGTGCATAATCGCTGGCGCGTAATGCGTCGATCTTGTTGGTTGTGTGATAATGTGGGTAGTCTTGCAAGAAAGCCTGTTTATCATCTGCTAGCGTCTCGGTCAGTTGACGCATCGCTTGTTCGAGGCGTTCCTGTAAGGGGTTGGGGATCGCTAATGTGGGTGAGTTATGCATCAGTCAATTCCTTTTCAAAAAATCCTATTTGTTTGTGTCTGCGCACAGTTGCTATAAGTGATGTATAGTGAACAATATGTGTTCACTGTACCACAAAACTGCTGTTTGTTGTTTGATAATCCCACAAAGGAGTTAACTCACATGCCATTTCCAGAAGTCGGTATAACGGCCCCTGATTTTGAAGCACGCACTGATGCTGATCAGCTCATACGCCTGGCTGATTTGCGTGGGCAGACCGTCATCCTCTATTTTTATCCTAAAGCTGATACCCCTGGTTGTACCCAACAAGCCTGTAATTTCCGCGATAACTACGGTGTATTTGCTGAGCGCGGGGTGCTCGTTATCGGCGTGAGTCCCGATACCGTCGAAGCACAAAAAGCGTTCAAGACCAAGTTTGATTTGCCTTTCACGCTCATCGCAGATGCTGATCATGCTGTATCTGAGTTGTATGGGATATGGGGCGATCACGAAGTCAAGACGCGCTCCGATAAACTATTTCGCTTCACCGGCGCGTATCGCTCGACGCTGGTCATTGATCAAACCGGTGTCGTGCGTTCAGCGCGTTGGGGTGTCGATCCGGCTAATGACACACAAGAAGTTCTCGCTTTGCTTGATCAACTGACGGCTCAATAACGCAAGGATAGGCAGGTTAAGCCACCATCCATCTTTTGAAATTCGCTCATATCGAGGGTGATGATCTGCTGATAATAACGGCGTGCAATGTCATAAGCGGTGGGGTAGCCTGCCGCTAAGAAAAGCGTGTCGTTCATAGGCATCACATCGGCAGCGTAGCCTTCTTCGTCTGGTAGTGTGATGACCTCCCCTGCAAAGGCATAATCCGTCTGCAATTGTGGGTCATGAATTAACACGCCGGGTGCGAGTTCTGTCACACCACTTTTGAGGTGTAACACGCCCTCGAACTCCACATAATCGACGATAATATCGGCTCTTACAGTTTGTAGGGCGCGTTTGAGGGCATCAGCACCGGCAATCGTTGTGCGCTCTGAGATACCTACCAACACGCGATCTGCACAGATGAGCACATCACCACCATCCATGAAGGCATCGTCACCATCAATCTCAATCACGCGCAAGTCGCCTAAGTGCGAGAGCAAGCCCTGAGCTTCACCGCGCCGTGCTGGCGCACCGGAATGGCACACAACTGCCAGATCATGAAAGATGATGAGGGGATCTTCGACGAAGTGTCCATCGGGATAGGCCGGTTCAGCCGGTGCAACGGTCACGGTTAAGCCACAATCGCGCAGAGCGTTTAGATAAGTCTCATATTGTTGCATCGCCCGCACCACATCAGGTTGACCGAGTGATTGCGTCGTTAAGCCTTCAGCGAAGTTTGGCGCGGGATAGCGTGCGAGAATGCGTGTGATCGTCGGGAGGAGATGTTCAGCCATGATGCTCTTCGGCTTCGATCTGTTCATCCGTCTTGCCGAAGCGTCGCCGCCGTGATGCAAAGTCATCCAGGGCTGCCCGCAGACAGTCGCGGTCAAATTCTGGCCAATAGACATCAGTGTAGTAATGTTCGGAGTAGGCGCTTTGCCAGATCAAAAAATTGCTGAGGCGAAATTCGCCACTAGTACGGATGATGAGATCAGGATCCCGTAAGCCGCTGGTATACAGATGTTCGCTGATGGTTTCCTCCGTGATGTCTTCCGGCGCAATGCCTTTTTCCATGATGTGCTGTACAGCATGGACGATTTCATCACGTCCGCCATAGTTAAACGCTACGTTGAGGATCAAGCGTTTGTTATCTTTGGTACTTTCGCAAGCTTGTAACACCTTCTTTTGAAGTCGGCTAGCGACCCCATCAAGCTCGCCAATGTGCCGAATCTGCACGCCTTCTGCTTTGAGTTCGGCGAGTTCTCGGTCAATCACCATCTCTAAAATTTGCATCAGCAAATTCACCTCACGGCGCGGACGGTTCCAGTTTTCGGTTGAGAAGGCGTAAATGGTCAAAACTTCGATACCAAATTCAACAGCCGCCCGAATGATGTGGCGCAGGTTCTCTGTCCCCTGACGATGCCCTTCCGAACGGGGCAAGCCGCGTTGCTTCGCCCAGCGTCCATTGCCATCCATGATGATTGCAACGTGCTTAGGGACGTTATTCTGTTGATCAGTCTGCGTGGTATCAGCTTTTTCATTTGTCATCAAGGTCATGAACTTTCGTACTTTCTGTTTAACGGACGGATGAAGCCTCTCCCATTGTGCTTTATTTTATACACCGTAAGCCCGATAAATCCTCAGACTTCCATGATGTCAGTCTCTTTAGTCTTGCTGAGGTTATCTATTTTACTGATGTAAGACTTGGTCAATTCATCGACCTGTTCTTGCCCCCGTTTGGATTCATCTTCGCCAATTTCACCCTCTTTTTCGAGCTCTTGTACATCTTTCATCGCGTCACGGCGTATGTTGCGAATTGAGATGCGCGCATCTTCAGTACGTTTACCGAGCATCTTCACCAATTCCAGACGACGGTCACGGGTGAGAGACGGCATATTCAGATGGATTGTACCCCCATCACTGTTGGGGTTGACCCCAAGATTGGCTCTGTTGATCGCTGTCTCAATAGCCGACACGGCTGTTGGATCGAAGGGACGGATAGTGATAGTCATCGGTTCCGGCGTAGAGATATTCGCCAGCTTTCGCAATTCGGTGTCCTGACCATAATATTCAACGATGAGGCGATCAACTAGCCCTGTACTTGCACGGTTGCCGCGGATGCCGATTAGGTCATCTTCGAACACAGAGAGTGTACTTTTCATGCGATCTTCGTGGTATTCAAGAATATCATTAAGCATGGAGAACCTACTTCCTCATGATTGATGTGATAGTTAGACTGATTTAAAATAATACCCATTGTAACGCAATTGTAGCATTTCAAGTAGTTCTAACCCCATCCTCAATCCCCAATCCCATCATTTTACCTGTTAATCGATATAGAGCGATCATTGTAGGAAATACTCTCAGCCGTTATGCTAGCTGCGTATTTTTGCAACCATCTTAACCCGAAAGTGTCCTCATGTTCGAGACAATTATCTTGCCGGCGATTTTACTTGGTTTCAGCGCGACTAGTGTACCTGGTCCTTTGCAGGCGTATCTACTCAATATCACGCTTAACTACGGTTGGCGTAAAGGCTTACTGGTCATTATCTCGCCGCTCATCGTCGATGGGCCGATTATCTTCGTGACGGTATTTGTATTACAACAGATACCGGATTGGGCGATTCAGGGGATTCGCGTTAGTGGTGGCTTGCTGTTGTTGTGGATTGCGTGGGGCGCATGGCAACAATTACAAGCCGGTGCGAGTTTCAGTCAGGATGAGAACGCGCCGGATACCTCGGATAAGTCTAATATGTCTGCGTGGCAAGTGTTGACGACAGGCTTGGCGATGAACGCGCTCAGCCCAGGTCCTTATTTGTTCTGGTCAACGGTCACAGGCCCCCTGTTGATCGAAGCACTCAACATCTCACTATGGGGCGGGGTGGGGATGTTGCTGGGATTCTACGGGGCTTTTCTGGGTAGCATGGCAGTGCTGGTGCTGATTTTCAACCAGCTAGGGCAGATCAATGCCAATATCACACGCTATATATTAGTGATTACAATTGGCTTACTGGTCTGGTTTGCCACGCAGTTGATCATGGCACAGGCACTCAATCTGTTGCTTATTCAACGTGTCTTGACCGTACTCATCGTGTTGAGTGTGGCGGGTTATCTAGCGCGTGCATGGTGGCATGATCGCACGCGCCAGATTGCGAGTGAAATCTAATGCGGCTTCATTATAGCCTATAGCACGGGCCCGTTACGCATCAAGCTTCAGCTTGACATTGAGTGCCCACGCTACATAAACGGCGTTCAAGAACTCTTTTAACTCACCAGTGGTGCGGTCATCGCCCTGAATGATCTGATGCAAGAAGGGATATGACTGTACTTTTTCGTCAGTGGCTGGCGCTAAGCTCATGATCTCATTTGCCTGTAGCTCACTGCGTTCGATGGCGTTATAAAATAGCAACATAATTGCGCCATGATTAGGGATGATGTCGCCCACCATGAAGATCATCTCAAACATCTGATTGGCATTTAGTGTGAACTCACCAAGAAAACGATAGGCCGCTTGTTTATCCTCAAAGTAATTATCGCTTTCTGCCCGCAGTTGTGCGATTTGTGCACCATCGTAGTTAAAATTCTCTACGCCTTGCTTCAGCAAAAGCCAGATCAGCGGTTCATTGACGGATGGCAATTGATTGAGCAACCATGCTTCGCCTTGCCCACTGATCGGGTATTGAATGAAGCCAGTACATCCAAAGGGCGTGCCGGTGCGGTTGGCAGGGCATCCCTGACAATGTGGCATGAGTGGGTTGAGTTCTGCGACCGTATCTAAAATATCCTGCACCACAATCAGCTCTGTCTCTTCTTCGCCTTCAGGCGTACTGCGCGTGAACTCAAATCCCATCTCTGACGGGGGGCGATCATCGCCATTCTCACGGAACATGCGGATAATCATATCAGCGCGTTCACGACTTTTGAGGCGCTCTACAATGCCCTCTGTGCCGAGTGTTTGTTTAGGAACGCAGTCATAATCAATCACATAATCAATAGCCATGTGGTTTCTTTTCTCTGAATTGCCTGTAATAGAGCATCATTTTACCACTGACCCTGCGCTTCACTCAACGTGCAGGCTGTAGTGTGCCGGTTGTGTGGTCAAGGGTGCAAATGGGCTGAATGTCACATCGAGTGCCTGAGTTTGAGCGCTTAGATCAAGTGTCCATCTCGCATCACCTAGCACGCCTAAGCGATACACAGTAGGCGAACCACTGCCATCATATGCGACAGCTTGCAACCATCCGCGCTGGGGCAGACGGTTATCAGTGTGAATCCATCCTTGCGCTTGCCAGCCTCCATTGTCGGCTTCTAAATCATTCTGATAGCCGATTGCTTCTAGCGTAAAATCATCGAGGGCGATGCCGTGATAATTGAGTGCATCATCTGTCACCATCTCAAAGCGCACTAATATTTCCTGACCCGCATAGGCATTGAGTACGATCTGATCAGCAAGCCAACCATCACTCGTGCCGGTGTAGCCTTCTCCGTAAGCGCGTCCGTTGCGGTTGTCGGTGCGGGTGTGATCGGTTGTCTGTAGTGTCCAGCTTGCGCCATTATCGGTGCTGATGCTGATATAACCGTAATCCCACTCTGGTTCTAAGTCGTACCAGATACGATAGCGTAGGGTGGCGCGGGTGACATCGCGCAGGTCAAAGACACGGGTGAGTGTGCTGTTGCTGTTATCACCACGCTGACTGTACCACATCATCTGTCCACTGTTCGCGCTAGTGGGGATTATCGGCACGGTATCCGCCATATCCAGTGAGATGGTCACCTGTTCCGGCACATCTTGGTAGCGGTAATAGTGCGTGGCGTATTGTGCGAGTGTTTGTGTCTGTGTGTCAGGTATGGCGTTGACCGTTGCCTGATGATGCATCGGCGCGATGTCACTCAGGGCGTGATAGCCATAGGTGCCAGTTTCCTGTCGCAGTAAATTTGCCAGTACCCAATCGGCAAAAATCACATCGACTGATGAGTCTTCTTGCTCATAAACCGTATCAATGCTTGCCAGACCATTGGTAGGATGACGGGCTAATGCTTGTAAACGCTCGATACCGAAACGCTCGTGCAGATACAACATAAAAGCTAGTGAGGCGCCATAGTCCGCGGTGATATTATCGCTCAAGCCCCAACTAGTGAGGGCAGTCTGTGGCGCATTGGCGAATGTGTTCAGCAGGTAATCTTGATTTTCCAAACCTAACAAATACTCGGTGAGCATCGAGAACCCCTCATTGAGCCAGTTTGCTTCGTTGGCATCAAGGTGATGATGGATCATGTGTTGAAATTCATGTGCTGAGGTACTGATCCCTGCATCTCCTTGCGCAGGATTGAGAATCCGTGCATTCAAGACCAGCATTTCGCGCTCGTTGCTGTTGGGGGCAATCGTCGCTGAATAGCCATTGGTCGCCGAGAAATAGCCACCTAAACCATTGCGTAATCGCCCGCTGATGACCCAGTGTAGGCGCGTCTCACCATCAATACCTGGTGAGGGTTCACTGCCCCATAACGCACGTACAGCTTCATAGATCTCACGATCAAAGCGATCAGCCAGGTGATCGACATAGGCTTGATCGTAATTCAGGTAATCTTCAATCCAGATATAGACGTGTGTGCCGATTCCTCGCAGGCGGGTTAGTAAATCGACTGTGCCTCCGCCGGCAACTGAGGTCAAACGGAAGAAAGCTAGCTCGTCTAACTCTCGTTGAGGGGGTGTGTTAGGTGTTGAGACCGCATCCTGTGCGATGCCCTGTAAACGCCATGCAAGATCAGCGCGATCCAGTGCAGGCAGTTCAGTATTAAGAACCAGAGCGTATGAAGGGAAGCGTATAGCATCCACGGCTGGCACACCCTGTTCGTTGGCCCGTACAGTGATGAACAGGGCACACCAGACGAGAAGTAAACCTGATAGGCGTTTCATCAGTCATTCCCTAAAGCAAACAATGAGAGTGCCAATGGTGGCACTCTCAAGCAATCAATGGTTATTGAACAATCGGGATGTCTTCGAAAGCGCCCTGTCGAATTTCTAGATAACCGGTGAAGACCCAACCGATTGTGCCACGCCACAACACTTGATACCAATCGCCGGCGGCGGTACGCCCTGAGACAGGTATCAACGCCCCCCATGTAATACGTCCTGTCTGACGAGCGAACACGTTGGGCGATTCCCTCAGGCGCATGGTGGCACGGGTTTGTACCAGCACACCGGTATCGTTGAAGCCGGGTGGAATGCCGAAGATCGATGTCGCACTGCGAATCGGCGGGTTGAACTCGTTGCCATTGATGAACAGATAATAACCGTAGACCCAGCCTTCGTATCCGCCCAACTGCAGGACAAACCATCGCGCATCTGCATCGCGTCCGGTGATGGCATAGGTTTCACCGCGTATGATGCGCCCGATGATATTGCCACCCAGTGAGGGCGTTTCGCGCACATTGAGCGCACCGGCACGGATCACCGTCGCGGTCAATGCGCCAGGTGGGATCGGTGGTAGGGCGGTGTTGGGTGGAGTAGCTGTTGGTTCTGGATCACCCACGTTGAACGGTTCCCAGAAAAATTGAATGGCGGCATTGCCGGTAAATTCCACATACTCCAACACAATTTCTCGTGTACCGGCGGTGATGTTGACATCAGCGGTGTTGAGTGTCAGGCCGTTGTTCGCCTGAAAATTGTCGATAACAGTTGTCCCATCGATAATCACGCGCACACCATCATCAGCACTTGCAGTGAAGCGATACGTGCCGGGTTGATCGAAGGTCTCAAGGCTGGACCAGCGCACACTGAAGTTATCGGGAGGTAGGAGGCTCTCGAAGCCTGTTGGCGGCCCCGCACCCCAATTAAAGTTGATGGTTTGATCAATGCGCGAAATGACTGGACTACCGCTCAAGCTGTTATTGTTGTAATACACACCACTCCAACCACTGCCGAAGGTCTGCGCCTCAACAACACCGATGCCTGTATTCATCTCAACAAAACCGAAAGCTCCCATCATCAACACGAGTAAGATCGGAAGCATAATGCGAAGTAGTTTTCTTATCATCATATATAGACCGCTTTCTCCAGAGGAGACATAAATACCTTTTGCGTAGTATAACACCACTCAGCAATCCTAGCAGTATTTCGAACACTATTTCAACAAATAATAGGACTTTTGTCGCACTGAGTGCCCGTCTCAAGTGAGTGAGTGCTACTCAGATACCCTTAGTAGAATACGCTTACATCATGAGTCTTATCAAGTAAACTATGACATTTGTTGGAAATAAAGTGATAAATTTCTGTATTGTGATCGCTCAATAGCCGTCACACTAAGTGTATGGTTGACAAGAGTTAGATAGAGTAGGAGGTGTGCAACATGACAACCATATTGGTGACATTCGCTAGCAAGCACGGCGCGACTGCCGAAATTGCCCACACTATCGCACGCTACATGAAAACTTTTGATCTCGATGTGACGACTCGCCGCGTTGAGCATGTCGACGATCTGACAGGTTACGATGCGATTGTACTGGGAACAGCTATTTATCTAGGAGAATGGGTTTCTGAAGCGTTTAATTTCCTTGAGACCTATCAAGCTCAACTCAAACAAAAATCAGTTTGGATTTTTGTCAGTGGTCCGACCGGTGAAGGCGATGCACTCGATCTTTTAGATGGGGTACTTGTGCCGGAATCTGCTCGTCCGCTGTTGGATCATATCGCTCCAAAGGGGATACAAGTTTTCAAAGGTAAGATAGATTTGCGTCGTTTGCCAGAAGAACATCGCAAAATTATCAAGGCGGCAGAAGTTCCGCGTGGTGATTATCGGGATTGGGATGCCATCCATCAGTGGGCGGATCAGATCAGCGTCGCCCTCACTCAAACGGACATCATTATAAAACCCGAAACGGCACTCCTTCCCAATGAAGATTAAGTATCTATCCATGAATGCGTTTTTGTAAGGACGGAGTACGGTCTCCGTCCGCTTTAATGGTGTTCCCGATATATTGCCCAGATGCCAGCGGACTGCATTCGGTGTAAAATATACCTGATCCATCGCGACTGAACGCTGTTTAAAGGGCACGCGCATGGTACACTAAGCCTAATCATTAGCGTTTATTGTATTGATGTTGGAACGATGTCTCTCTCGCAAACTCACTATACACTCTTACAAATTAAGCCAGAAGCGGATCTTGAAACCGTCAAACACGCCTATCGCAAGCGTATCCGGCGTTATCATCCTGATCAGTTTGCGGCACGCTTGTCTCAATTGAAACAAACCGGCACACCTTCCGCAGTCAAACAGCTTGAAGCAGAGATCGAGCGTGCCAAGCAGATGACACAGCGCATCAACGCCGCCTATGCAGTGCTCTCCGATACGACGCAACGCGCCCAGTACGATCAATATTTATCTGATGAGCGCCAGAGAGCGTATAATGAGCAGATACGCCGTCAGCGGATGCAACACTGGGAAGGCGAACGACGCACTGTCAAGTCACGTCCGCATCACCGTAACCCTAACTTACGGATGAAGCCACCCCGTGAAGGCGTACCCTGGGCGATTCTTGCTGCCTTTATTGTGTTGTTGCTTGTTGTATCGGCGTTATTCAGTAATGCGATCACGCGTAGTTATACGCCTTTCACAACCTATGTGCCTAGCAACCCCACATCTGAGGGAAGTATTCTCGCGCTTGATTTGCAGGCAACCACTAGCTCAGAACATGCCACACGTATCGCCCGCGCTACACTTGCCTTTGAGCCGACTCCCACACCGCGATCTTCTTTACTGAATGAAACGCTAGCCGATCGGCTCATGTCATTTGGTCAGTATCAGTTAGCTATTGATGCTTACACCGATGCACTCAACGGTAATCCTGATAGCGCGGTCTTGTATCACAAACGCGCAACGGCGCATGTCGCACGTTATCAAGAAGGACAAAGTGCAGACTACCAGCCTGCATTGGCAGATTACACACAGGCAATTACGCTGGATAGTACCTATGCTGAGAGTTATTTGGGACGCGGATTGCTCTATTATGAGTTGTGGTCAACAGGGGAAGCGACCGCAGAACAGGTACGGGCAGATCTCACGCAATATCTCGCGTTTGATCCACCCGTCGATACCAGTACCGTTGAAGATATTCTGGCTAGCTTGCCTTAATTCTCAGGCTTAACAGGGTGCATTCGCACGATCAATACCCTGATAAACGATATATGCGGTGTAGTTCGGGTTACCAGCTTGTCCGAAGCGTTGATTACCACTCAAGAAGCCTTGCTGATTCATCGTACGTTGTGCGCTGTAGACGGTTGATCCCTGACGTACCTCAATTGTGAAAGTCGTGCTGGGTGCGCCATTGACACGGAAATCAACGGTTGCTCCGTCATTCTGGAAATAGCGACATGAGATCGACTCAACCACGAATGGCGCTTCAGTAGGTGTTGCGGTTGCGGTTGGCTGTACCTCAGTTGATGAGGTAGTTGGTTGTGTTTCTCCAGTGGTGACAGTAGGCGTGTAAGTTGGGGTGGCTTGTGTCACTTCCTCGGTGGTATCAGGTTGCGGTGCGCTTGGTGCAGGGGGGGCATCAGCAAACGGTAGGTTACAATTACCACTCGCAGTCACGACACTCGCGGCTACCCAGGCACTCTGACCATTGTATGAGATGTTATACCAACCGCTATTTTGACCGGTAGCGATGTACTGGCTATCATCGGCAATTGCACCGACGACCTCATAATTGGTGCCGGGACCACTACGTACGTTGGCATTGCTGGCTGTGATGGTGCATTGGTTAGGATCAGTGACAACCGGTTGTGATGAGGAATCATTATTACTGCTGCTATCACTGCTTGTTGATGGTGTTGCTGCGCCAGCTAAGATCGCGAGTTCAACTTCTGTGCCCTGTGCTGCATCTGCCGCGTTGACGATTACTGTATAAGAGCTATCGCTTGGTGGTAAGACAAAGGTTGCCCCATCCAGACCGCCATCAACTGATGCCAACACTTTACCCGAGGCTGTCCACACCTGCACAGTGAATTCCGTATTGCTGAGGTTTTGTATGCTCAAAACTTGCGGAATATCTGGATTATTGGGAACGGTGAAATATTGAGCCACACTATCCGGCACAATTGATACCGTGATGCGCTCGCTGAGTGTCGTCGCTTCCGCACTCATGCTGGTTGTTAATGATAAGGTGAACGCTCCACTGTTCTGCCCCCGATTGTTGAGTGTCACAATGTAAGTACCATTAGTGGGCAAGATAGTAGTGACACGCACATCATTGCTCATCGGCGTGAGGGGATCATCATCGCTGAAACCCAATGATTGACCACTGCTATCTGAAAGTGCAATGGTGGCATCTAAGGCACTATTGCCAATGAGATACACGCTGACTACATCGCCAGCAGTGCCAGAAAATGTGTAAATGATCGGACTACCGGGGTTCAGCGTGTCATTGATGAAGTCATCATAGGCGAGTGTGCCTCCTTGTGCCTGTGCGATACTGCCAAAACCAATTAGCAGTAGCAAGACTATCCATAATTTAATCATATGTTTTTTGAACATCCTAGTCTCTTCCTTTATTATGTTTGCTGATATAGTTCAATAATTGGTGATAGCTTCATTGTGGATGCTTTTGCTAAAGTGAGCAAATGAGTTAGTGGTACGCCTGCCTGACGCTTAGACCACGCACCACCTACGCCGTTGAAGCACAGGCGAAATTATGTCAAAATGGCAATGTCAATTAGTTTGGGACAATGAAAAGCGATGATACAGGAAATTAAGTTACAACCTCAATCTCAAGCGTCTCAGGAATGGACAAAGGCGTTGATATTGCTGGGGCTTGGCGTGTACTTCATCTTTTTGATCATATCCGGCAACCTGATCAATTATATTAACCTGCGTTTTGCATGGCTCTCTTACGTGGCGGCTGTTTTATTCTTTGGCCTTGGTGTGTGGAGTACGCTGCGCCTGTTCAATCAACGTTTACAGATGGTTGGACATAGTAACGCCCACTTGCCGATCTCATGGAATGGGATTTTTGTGGTAGGTTTACCCTTGATTTTTGCTACGATGCTACCATCACAACCCCTCGGCGCAGATGCGATCTCCGGTAGTGTGAGCCTCAATGCAATTGGTGGCGTGAGTACCGAAGCACGTTTCAATATTCCACCGATTGAGCGCAATGTGCTGGATTGGTTGCGCGAATTTGATACCGTTACCAACCCTAGCGAGTTAGACGGCTTACCTGTTGATATTATCGCCTTCGTTTATCGAGAACCTGATTTGAACGAGAATCAATTCATGGCGGCACGCTTCACGCTTAGTTGTTGTGTGGCAGATGCCTTTGCTATCGGGATGCCCGTCGAAACCCCTGAAGCGCGTGATTGGACAGATGGGGATTGGGTGCGTATTCAAGGGACATTGCAAGTTGATGAATTCCGTGGCGAGCGCATACCGATCATTATACCTACCCAAATTGAGCCAACTGACGCGCCCGATAATCCCTATCTCTATTCGTGAGCCGTCCTCGTGGGGCATACCCCGCGCATCATTGTGGAATATAAGGTGGATGACAACATGAGCGATAAACAACCGCAAGCAGCGACGGTCTTTGGCTTACGCCTGTTTGATCTCATTGTGCTGATGATAGCGGCGATCTTAGTAGTTGCTGTGTTAATCGTCTGGTACTTCGTCAGTCCGGCGCGTTTGGGTAAGATGGTAGCGTATCTTGCGCCAGCTAGTGGTGATGTGCCGAATATTTGGCTCGTGCCTGTTGATAACCCCGATGATGCGCGTCAGGTAACCTTCGTTGAGATGGGTATCTATGACTTTGATGTGGATGGGCGCGGGCAAACCATCGCCTACAGCGCCCGTGATGAAGTGCAACGTGCGCGAGATATTTACACGCTTGATTTGACAACGGGTGTTGAACGCCGTGTGACCTTCTGCGGGGAAGAAAACGCAGAATGTTATACGCCTGCTTTCCATCCAGATGATCCCGTGATTGCCTACGTGCGAGTTGAAAATGGCATTCAGGCGACGGGGGGTAGTGCTGGAGCGCCCCGCGTGTGGGTACTGGACTTAGTGACCGGCACAGAGCGTCAACTCGCGCCGGATTCCCAACTCATCGGTCATTCACCGATTTGGTCAGATAGTGGTGATACGATTGTTTTCTATAGCGCTGATCTGGCGAACCCCGGCGTGCTGGTTTATAACTTCAATCCACAGGTGCGCGAGACACAGACGCTGAACTTCGTACCGGCGAGTAATGGCTCGGTGGGTTCGTTATCGCCTAATGGCTTACGTTTAATTGTACCGGATATTGTTCAGCGTGAGAGCCAGATATTTACTTATCTCAAACTCGTCGATTTCCGCGAAGACCCTGTCGTTTTCACCAATTTCACGGATCCCAATGGCGTGACCGATGATATCGTTTCGAGTTGGCATCCGGATGGGCAACGCATCACTGTAGGACGGCGCTACACTGATGAGCGCTGGACGCGGGGGTATCAACTATTTGAGATTGATGTGAACACAGGCGAAATCACCACGCTATTATTTGATGAGCGTTTTGGCCATTATTATTTCGATTGGGATAATGAGGGCGAGGATTTACTCATGCAACGTCTGCCGATCTTGGCTGAAGATGGTTCGATCAATAATCTCGCACGCCCTGAAGTATGGGTGATGAATTACGAAACTGGTGATTTGATCCGTGTCGCGGATTCTGCTTATTATCCGCGTTGGGTGCTACCGCGCTGAGTAAGCTGTCCCTTCCTTGAGCAATTTCGTTCGAAGAAGGGACAACTGCATATTATTGTTTGCAACGCTCGACAAAATCACGAAATAACGGCAACATCGAATCCCCCATGCGCTCAGGATGGAACTGCACGCCGATGATGCGACCATCAGTCGATTCGATGCCTTCAACGATGCCATCCGGCGCTGTTGCCGATACTTTCAACCCATCGCCGACCCGTTCCAATGCTTGAATATGATAAGTATTCACTTTGATCTTGAGTGTATCCAGTGAGCGATACAGCGCTGAGTCCGTCGTAATGTTGACGAAATGCGGTTCGCCACCCCGCCCATTACTATGTGCGAGCGCGTTCTGATGTTGCTTGTTGAGATCACCGTAAATGGTTCCACCGTGCATCGCGTTGATAAACTGCATCCCATAGCAAATACCCAGCATCGGGCGCTTTTCAGCAAAGGCGCGATAGATGCGCTCATCACTACTATCCCGCACCGGATCAACCGGTGGTAGGTCTTCCGGTAAATCACCAACTAAACCGCGTGTAATGCCCGGCCCACCGGTCATCACTAGTCCATCCAATATCTCAACGAAGGCGTGAGCAGTTTCGTCGGTTTCTAGCATGGGCGCGATGATCGGAACGCCGCCTGCCTGTTCGATAGCGCGGATATAATAATGACTGATTGACTGTGTACCATCTTTGTAACTGGTGGTGATGCCTATACGGGGTTTCATGATAGCTCAATTCCGTTTTCTTTTAAAATATCCTGTATAAAGGTCTGCCAGATGGGTGCAACTGTCTCAGGTTGCCAGATTTGATGTGTGGGAATGATCGCTTGCTTAATGGGTACACTTTGACGGACAATGCGATAGAGCATCACAAAAGCTGTCGCACGGTAATTTGCGATACAGTGTACCAGTATCTTCTGTGTTTGTTGAGCGTCCATCACCTTGAAGAATCGGTACAGGCTCTCTTTATCGGGATATTCCCAGTGCACTGGAATGTGATGATACGCCAGATCAAGCTCGTTAACGATTTCACTTTCTTCAGGCAGGTCATCTTCGGTACTTCCATCAGCCAGATTGATAATCACCCGATACCCGTTTTGCTTGAGCACTTTGAATTGCTCGCGGGTGGGTTGTCCGGCGGTGCTGAGTTGCTCATCAATTTCCAGAAAATTATAGATTTGTTTGTGCACACTCATCGTTTTATCCTGCTGTATCCGTTCTGCTAGTGTTTAATCGTCATGGACGATAGCATCTACTTCAATCTCAACCAGATACTCTTCGCCAACTAAGGCGCTCACTTCAACCAGCGTGCTGACTGGACGCACATCAGCGAAGAACTCGTGATGCGCTCGCCCGACGGCTTCCCAGGTGCTGGCGTCGGTGACATACATCGTGGTACGCACAACGTGTTGCATTTTCGCATCCACTACCTGTAAGCTCCGTTCAATCTTTTCGAAGATATAGCGGGCTTGCTCGTAAGCGTCCGCCCCGACGACTTGCCCCGCGTCATCGGTGGCAGTTGTGCCCGATACAAAGACCTGATTGCCTATACGTACCACCCGTGAATAGCCCACGCGATCTTCCCAGTGTGTGCCAGATGAAATGTTCTGTCGTTTTACCATAATTGGTTCCTATGTGATGTCAATTTGAAACTAATGAGGGTTATTGTAAGCCAAATGTGCGATTTTCACGATAAATTGATGGCAGGTTAATCCGGAATTGGCAAGAAGCGTCTCTCATTTTGTGTTATAGTTGTGCCAGCAAGCACGTGAATAATCGATGGATGATATGTCCTATGCCGAACAACCAACCTTTTCCACATTACGGCAACCAACCATCGGGACAACAAGCCCTGGCACAAAAAATTGTGAATCTCGTTGCCCAGGGTTATAGCCCTCGCGAAGTCGAGCGCGAAATGTTCCTGTTTGAACTGCAACAGCTCGGAAAATCTCAACCACATGTTGTTCATGTGATCCGCGCTTGTGCGCGAGCACCATATATCAACCCCGATATAATCGGGATTCTGCGCGATCAACCGGATGATACACATAAAAACCAACATTTTTATCATGAGATTGCCGCGTTGCCGTTTGTTTTACCCCACGAGCAAGGGATTCAATATGATGCAGCTGTCCGTAATTTTTTGACCGACGATACCCACGATGCAACCTATGCCATTTATCCGCAACGGCTAGCAGCTTATTTTGCAGAACTTGGACATGCGCATTTTGTTGCTCAGGCTTTTGATGATGCGATTGAAGCCTTCACTCAGGCGATCAAACTACAGCCGGATGATTTATCTAATTACAGCCGACGCGGACAAGCCTTTCACATCATGGGCGATCACACTCATGCGCTCTATGATTTTGAGCATGTCAACCGCACTGCAGAAGATAATCCTGAAGCCTTCTTCTGGAAAGGACGCTCGCTCTATAGCCTCGCACGTTATGCGGATGCCATCATTGCCTTTGCCCATGCGGTTCATCTAGAACCCGATGAATCACTCTATCATCACTGGCATGGACGTGCCCATTTTGCCAATGAACAACTGTCAGAAGCGCTCGCGCAATTTAGCCGTGCGATTGAACTACAACCCGATACCGCACACTATCATACATGGCGTGGGATGGTTCATCGGATGCTGGATGATTATGAAACTGCATTAAGTGATTTTGATCAGGCAATCAGTTATAACCCGCAAGATGGCGATAATTATTACTTGCGTGCACAAACCTATCGCGCTCTGGGTGATTTAACCGCCGCCGAAGCTGATCTCTCGCAAGCGATTGATTTGCAACCCGATGATCCCGCTAATTATAATCTGCGTGGGATTATCCGCCGTCATTTGCATCAGTTTGAAGAAGCGATTGCTGATTATAATCGTGCTCTTGAGCTTGAACCGAATGAGGCAAATTACCATGTCGGTAAAGGCTTAGCCTATGCCGCGCTGGATGATGATGAAAATGCTTTGTGTGAGTTTGACCGCGCCATTGCATTGGATGCCAGCAATAGTGATTATTTCTATAGCCGTGCGCGTCTGTTGGTTGATCTTGATCGCCTGCAAGAAGCCCGTGCTGATATTGAACGTGCTCTAGAACTCCAACCAGAGGATGCCTTCAGCCATAACCTGCATGGACTCATCATGCGCGAGCTTGATGTACCGCGTGTGGCTATTGCAAGCTACAGCGAAGCCTTACTGCGTATCGAACAGGCTGATTTCTATCTGGGGCGCAGTTTAGCTTATCATGACTTATCGCACACAGACGAAGCACTTACCGATTTAGAAAGGGCACTCGAACTTGAGCCAGATAGTCCGCGCATCTACAACACCCGCGCTAAAATCCTACGGGCTATAGGGAATTATCAGGGAGCACTCCATGATTATGAGCAGGTATTAGCGCTTGATCCCACTTTTGCTGATGCTTATATTGGCAAAACATTGATCTATAATGTGCTAGGACAATATGAACGGGCACTCGCTAGTATCACACAATTGGTCAATATTTATCCGGATGATGCCAGTAGTTATAACTCACGGGGTGTGATCTATCGCAATCTAGGACGATTCCATGATGCGCTGAGTGATTATCAAGAAGCACACCGCCTCAATCCTGATAATGCTGATATTTTGTTAGGTATGGCGCTGGCTTATCGTCAGTTGGGTAACTATGATGCATCATTGACCTGTCTCGATCAGGCGCTAACTTGTGACGATGTCACTGATGTACATTATTTTTGGCGGGGGCGTGTACATCAGGATTTAGAGCGCTATGAGCGTGCGCTAGCAGATTTCACAACAGCGATAGAGATCAATCCCGATGATCCGTATAATTTCCAATCACGCGGCGTTAATTATGCTCATGTACGCGATTTTGCCAGTGCGGTCGCTGATCTCACACATGCGCTACGCCTGATGCCACGCAACGCTGCCCATCATTATTTGCGCGCACAAGCCTATTTTGAGTGGGAACAATACGAAAACGCCCTGCACGATTATGATGCCGCCATTGCCAATAGCCCAATGAATAGGGCTTATTACGAGATGCGTGCTTTCACACATCATCGCCTGAGGCAATACGAACGCGCCCTATGTGACTTCACACAGGGCATCAAACTGGAACCGGATAATACCATGCTCTATTATTGGCGGGCATTGGTCGCGCTCAATCTCGGTGACTATCCTGCTACCTTCGCTGATCTCGATCAAAGTCAAGCACTCGATCCTGACGATGCAACTACAGCCGCCTATTGTGATTTCTGGCGAGGTGTAGTTTATCATTTGCTTGGCGATGCTGAAAATAGTGCTACATTGATGGCACAATCGCATGATGCCTTACGCGCCATCAGCGATGAACATCAGCGTTGGCGTGTGCACGCGCTATGGCATCTCTACCATCAGGAGATTGACACTGCACAGACGTATTATGATCAAATGGTAGCGGATGATGCGAGTTCAGCAAAATTATTCAGCCCGCGTTTTTATCTGTTACAGCTAGCGCGTCTGTTCCCGCAAAACCCTGAATTTCAGCGTTTATTTGAGTGGTTGACACGGCAGATCACATAATTCATGTCTGATTTGATTGTGCGTGCTTTACAAACACAAGAATATGGTCACGCTGCCAGCCTCGTCGCTGATGTCCTAGCCGGTCAGGACCAGGCACGTTATCGTAAAATCTATGCGCGTTACGCACAACAATTACCGGTACGCCCTGCTAATATACCGCCGTATCGCGCTGCCTTCAAAGGGGATCAACTGGTGGCGCTGATTCACATCGTGGATTATGTGTTGCGCTATGGACGTGCTACGTTGCCCATCGTTGCGGTTGGGATGCTATGTACTCACCCTGATTATCGTCATCAGGGCTATGCTGGCGCTGTTGTCAAAGATACGCTGACCTTCGCTGCTGAACAAGGTGCACACATGGTCTTGATCAATAGCACAATTGACCAGTACTTTCAGGTATTCGGTTTTAGCCCTATCTGGCCCCAATACCACTTGCAAATACCGGTTCAATCTGCATTGCAATGCCGGCAACGCTTACGCCTGCGTGTTGCTACCCCCGATGATCTTGAAGAGATGGCGCTTCTTTATGACCGGTATTGGGGGATGCGTGTCACCGTTGAGCGGTCGCCTATGCTGTGGCGCTGGCGTATGGCACATGGACGTGGTGAGTCATTGGTGATGGTTAATGATGCTGGCAGGATAAAAGGGTATCTGTGGCACTTACCGGATGATTTTTCGGGACGCAATGAAGTGGTTGTCGGTACACCGGATGCCATCGAAACTGCACTGGCATATAGCGGACGACGCTGGCAATCAGGCGGGCACGAGACGCTATGCTGGTCTGTGCCACCAGATGATGTCATTGTTCCTTACGCACAACAGATGGTTCCATTGATCTTAAGCGCTAATTATGCGCCGTCTAGTGGTTGGATGGGGCGGGTGATTGATGCCCGGGCGTTGTTACAAGCCCTTTTGCCGGAAATATTGGCACAGGCACACAGCAATAACCCGCGTATTACTGCGCAATCGCTACTGCTGGCGATTGTGCCAGATGGTGTGTCTTTAGGCTTACGGAGTGTGCCTGATACACGTTGTCAGTTATCCTTGCGTGACTTTATTCAGGTATTATTTGGGTCGCTAAGCCCAGATTCGCTGGCTGTTCGTCAGCCTTTATCTGATGAGAGTTTGCGCCTTCTGCATGAGTTATTTCCACCCCGTATCGCATCACTTGCCGGTTGGGATTGGTTATGAGCATTTTCTAAATAATATTCACAATCACTACTTGAGATGTTAGTGTTGTGCTTAGGAATTTGCGTTTTGGCATAAATAAGGCATTGTGAGCGTTGTCACATGACGAAGTATCCTTATAATTGATACGCAAGTCCTATCTGCCAATTTCGATACACGCAGGATTTGCGATCTACGATGCTGAAATTTCCGCAACTTACAATCAATAGCGACCGTCTTAGGACGGATTTTGAGCAACTTTCCGAGATTGGTGCGACCCTTGGTGGGGGTGTCAGTCGCTTAGCTTTATCCAACGAAGACCTCGAAGCACGAGCCTGGTTTGCTAACCGCATTGAAGATGCCGGTTTGTTAGTACGCGATGATGAAGTCGGTAACCTCAGTGGTGTGTATCGCTGCGATGATCTCAATGCACGCACGTTCTTGATCGGCTCACATCTGGATTCTGTACCCAATGGCGGGTGCTATGATGGTGCGCTAGGTGTCTTGGTCGGGTTGGAGTGTATCCGTACCATCAAAGAAGCAGGTATTCGCTTACCAATGCATCTAGAAGTCATTGACTTCACTGATGAAGAAGGCACATGGCAATCGTTTTTTGGCAGTCAAGCACTCACTGGACAACTTAATACATCAAACTGGGCGGCGAGCAATCAGGATGATGGTGCGTTCCGCGTTGCACTGTTTCGTGCAGGTATTCGTCCCAGCGAAGTACATCGCGCTCAACGCACGGCAGAGCAGATCGCTGGTTATCTCGAACTACACATCGAGCAGAGCGAAACACTCGCCAAACAAGGCGTGCAGATCGGTGTGGTCAGCAAAATTGTCGGGCGTTCAACTTA
The DNA here is from genome assembly GCA_051117475.1 of Anaerolineae bacterium. Classification (GTDB taxonomy): domain Bacteria; phylum Chloroflexota; class Anaerolineae; order Aggregatilineales; family Phototrophicaceae; genus JAUZRW01. Next base: position 72,810 of record JBNPEE010000019.1, read on the forward strand.
TAATTTTAACTTTTACGGAGAAGCCACACATGCCGCTACCACTTCGCGGGATAAACAGCGCGATGCACTACAAGCCGCCAGTCACTTCATCATCAAGATGCACCAGATGGCACGCGAGCAATATCCGGGCGGAGTGTTCAATTGTGGTAACGTGCTGGTCAAGCCTGGCTCGTATAACGTCGTGCCGGAAGTTGCTTCCTTACGAGTAGAACTGCGTCATCATGAAGAAGCGGTGCTGGCTGAGATGGATAGCCAGATTGTACGCCTCGCCCACGAAATTGCCAAGCAGTATCGTGTGACAGTCGGCACAGAGCAGGTGCTAAGGCGTGATGTGGCACAGATGAACTCTGAAATGCAGACGATCATCGAGCAGGTCTGTCAGGCACAAAAGCGTACCTACATGCCGATTATTAGCTATGCTGGTCACGATGCACAAATCCTCAGCAAGAGCTTCCCCAGCGCCATGATCTTCGTTCCCTCACAGGGTGGTATCAGCCACAGTCCAAAAGAATTCACAGAATGGCAGGATATTGAGGCAGGTGCTAACGTGATGTTACACACCATCTTGCGACTGGTCGAGAATTAAACGGTATCATCGTAGGATAGTCATCGAAGACCGCGCCCTGTATGATGTTAGCAGACCAATTTGTGCTAATTCTTTGATGAATCGGCATTGTTGCATTAAAATTTGCTTGAATGGTTACAAACAGCGCCACACATTTCACAAAACCAGATTCAACGATCGGAGAAATTTGATGCCAGATCGCACAGATGAGCATAAGACACAGGCAGGAGAGCCGGAACGGGTTGAGAGTGAACCGCGCCTCGAACGCGAACCTGACCAACCTGCTAAGGTATTAGGGATTGAATTCCCTAAGGAATTTGGCTCAACAACCGGTATTATGCGGATACGACGTGAAGCTAATGACGAAACCACACAGGGTGATGAAGATAACCCGCTGTAACTGTTGCGGATGCCAGCACCCTATTATCATTCGTATTATATCAATCAGGACTGCCTGTGGCTGAACAACAAATTTTCAACTCATTAATCGAATTTTTTGAGGAAGATGGCTGGGAATTCCAGTGGGTAGCGGGTATTTCGGCACTCAGCATGGGCTTTAGCGGGCGCAATGGAAAATGGCTATGTTATGCTCAGGCTCGCGAGACAGAAGAACAATTCGCTTTCTATTCAGTGCTGGCGGTTAATGTACCTCTTAACAAGCGTCATAAAGTTGCTGAGTTTATCACCCGCGTTAATTATGGTATGGTGATCGGCAATTTTGAGATGGATTACGAAGATGGTGAAGTGCGTTATAAGACTAGCATTGACGTAGAAGGTGCAGAACTGGGCGCGTCGATGATCCGGCAGGTGGTCTATGCCAATCTCATCATCACTGATCGGTATTTGCCGGGCATCATGCGTGTCATTTACAGTGAAGAGACACCCGTCGAAATACTCGATAGTATTGAACTGATGAACGAGTACGAAGACGATTTCATGGACGATGCGTTTCTCGTCTTCGACGATGAGAGCGAAGACGATGAATTTGATGATGATTATGACGATGAATTCGATCCTGACTTCGACATTGACTACGATGACGATGACGATGACGACTTCGACGACTTTGATGATTTCGACGAGTTGCCACCGTTTGATTCGCCACCGGATAATAATGGTGGTTCGATGAACTAATCGACCATCGTCAGCGTGATGCTGTAGGTTTGTGCATCGGTGATACCCAGCCACATGCCTCGTACTAGCTCATATGCACATGTGCCCTCGGTGATGAAGCGTGCGTCAATTGCGATTGTTTGACTGCGCTCGTCGCGTTCATAGCGTACAATCTCATGCTGGGCCGTGCAACCTATGCCACGATCCCATCGTCCAACTAATACATCGCCTGTATCGAAATTAAAGGGTTCGCGCCGTACCGGTTGCCGACATAAGCCGGAACCATCTGCTTGATCGTAAAAGTCAATATGCGCTTGTGTATCGCGGATGACGAAAACGCGCCCAGTTGCATCCCACGCGGATTCAAAGCAGATGCCCATCGAGACCGGCAACGCATCATAAGCATCGTCTGGCAGATCACGTACTAAGTCGGTTTGCGTGAGTGCCGGTGTCACCGAGGGAATTAAGATTAACGGACGGCTTGCAGGTGCTTGGGTCTCGTCTAACATCAAGTTACATGCACTTAACAGGGCAATCAAGAAGGCATAGAAGATAGATCGTTTCATCGGGTTTGCGCCTCTCATAGATTGTGTTACATGTTGAGTGTAGCAAATTTTTGCTAAAAATAAGCCTATTTGTTGCCTACGGTTGTCATATTAGCGATAGAGGGTAATTCTCAATAGTCGGATGTTCGCTATTAATTTAAAATAACATGGGTAGTCTATCGTGTATATGGCTTGTGCGGGTTGATGTTCTCCCATATTCGTGGGGAAATTAATCGCGCCATGGTCGGACTCATGGTAATATGCAGATATTCTATTGTAGGCTCTGATGATTTCATAACCATAGGACTAATAATGCGTATCCTGATTATTTCAGATATTCACGCCAACTTAACCGCATTCAAAACTGTTCTCGCCGATGCCAAAGGCGAATGGGATTATGTCTGGTGTTTGGGAGATGTGGTCGGCTACGGGCCGGATCCAAATGAATGTGTTGAGTTTTTGCAGACCATGCCTCACCTGTGCCTGGCTGGTAATCATGATTGGGCGGCACTCGGGCGGCTCGACATTCGTACCTTTAACCCTGATGCGCGTCGGGCAGTGGAATGGACACAAGAGACACTGAAGCCAGAGAACATTGCTTTCTTAGAAGCGTTACCCGTCACCTTTGTTATTGGCAATTATACGCTGGTTCATGCCAGCCCTCGCGAACCGGTCTGGGAGTATATCCTTGAACCTTTAGTAGCGGCGCTGAACTTCCCGCATTTTGAAACACCTTATTGTTTCGTCGGACACACGCATCAGCCTGTGATCTATGAACAAGTGAGTGAGAGTGGCGATACCCGCGCCCGTGAGCCGCGTTATCGTCAGGCACATACCATGAACGGCCAACGGCAGATCATTAACCCGGGTAGCATTGGTCAACCGCGTGACCAAAACCCGGATGCCGCATATGGCTTGCTCGATACTGAAACAGGCGTATTTGAGCATAGACGTATCGCTTATGATATTCAAGACGTGCAACAACGAATGCGTTCTTATGGCTTGCCAGAACGCCTTGTCACGCGCCTGGAGCATGGTTGGTAAGCAGTGCCCATCGATTCATCACCCGACCAACAAACAGGGACACGATGTGTCTCTGTTTTCAATAGTTTCTGAGAAAAGAGTGTTATGGACGATTTGAGCATTAAGATGCGGACGTATCTTGCCGAGGTCTATCGCCTCGCAGATCGTTATCCGACCGATGATGGTTTTGTCAGCACATCGGCATTAGCAGATATGCTGTTTGTCAGTCCGCCTGCGGTCAATCGTATGGTCAACCGCCTAAAAGAACTCAAGCTGTTAGAACATGAACCATATCAAGGCATTCGCTTGACTGAAGCAGGCGAACAAGAAGCACTGCAACAATTACGCGCTCATCGTATTGCCGAAGTGTTCTTATCGCGGGTGATGGGGTTTGATTGGGAATCGATCTATAACGAGGCGGCACAAATCAGCAGTGCGCTCAGTGATGTCTTGATTGATCGCATGGCGGCGATGTCTGGTAATCCACAGTTTTGCCCACATGGCGAACCTATCCCACAGACAGATGGTCGTATCCAACCCATGAACGATGTTTTTCTATCCGATGCGGAAACGGGCGTGCCTGTCCGTGTGACGCGAATGCGCACCCGTGAGGCGGATCGCCTCAGTTATATCGAAGCATTGGGCTTATTGCCAAATAGTGAGCTAGAAGTGATCCACAAAGCGCCCTTCAATGGGCCAATGCAACTCAAGATTAACGATGAATATCGTATTATCGGGCACAACCTCGCCGAGTTGATCCGTGTCGTGCCACTAGAATAAGTTGGGGTACAGTTGTCCTGTACCCCCGCAGATTACCAACCGATGCCGGGCGTTCCACTCGGATCAATTGCATTGCCGTTGATCTGAATCTCAAAGTGCAAGTGAGGCCCTGACGAGTTGCCTGTACTGCCTACAAAACCAATCAATTGCCCGATGCTGACGAACTGCCCACAACTGACATTAGCCTGGCTCATGTGACCGTAGAGCGTCGAGTAGGTGACACCATGTTCCAGCACAACAGTATTCCCGTAACCCCAACGGCTAAATCCCGAGAACAACACATAACCGCTACTCGCGGCATAGATCGGTGTGCCGGTGGAGGCGGATAAATCCAAACCGGAGTGACCGGCATAAAATCCGCGAACCCATGTGCCATTCGGCAATGGATTACCCCAACCGACAAATTGAGATGGTGTGACCGAACCACAACTGCCCGGTTGACCATTAGCAAAACCGACGCCGATCACATTGCCAGACGAATCGGTTTCTTGCGAGCCGGCATCCCATGTGATGACAGGCCCCTCACCCCCCGGAATGAATAAATTTGTACCACCCAACAACAGATCATTCGGCGTGACATCGGACGGTAATTGGTCGCGGTTATAATCCGCGTCAATGATGGTATAGGGGTTCTCAATGCTGTATTGCTCTGCAATTTGCGCGATTGTTTCTTCGCGTGTGCCGAATACCTGATGACACGCGCCGTCAACTGGCGGAATCGTCAACACATCGCCCGGACGCAATACTAAGATGATGCGCCGATCATTGCACCACGCGATACTCTCTGGTTGTAGACCATAACGGTTAGCAATCGCGTCGATGGTATCTCCCTGCACCACCGTGTAGTTGATGAAATCACTGCGCGGACGATCCGTATTCACTACTGTGAACGGGCTATATTGTACGTTGAGCAAGGGCGAATTGGTGTTAAGTGGTGTGTTCAACACACTGGCGAATTGTTGTGCGGGCACGATGGGCGGTAGTTCACCATTGTCAGCGATGGTTTCCGGTGTGTCAGCTTCGCTCACGGTTGTCGGTACAATAGGTTCAACATCTGTGGGGATAAGAGGTAGGTTATCAGTAACTTGCGTCGTTTGTTCTGCTTCAATCGCTTGTTCAGCAATCGTTTCGGGCTGATCGTCACCGGCTGGCAAAAAGAGCAAAACGAGTGTCGCTAAGGTGAAGATCAGCGCACCAACTAAACTCAACCAACCGATTGTTTGTTGCCATTGCGGTGTATTATCCTGCGCCAGACGCGCATCCATTTCGTCAGGGCGAATGGCGATAGACGGGCTAGTATCTTCATCATGAATCGGTGGCTCAGGAATATGTGCCATAGGTTGACCTTCTCACTGTATTGACAATCATGCGCTGAGCGCCAGCTCTACACGGCAAAAAACTGTATAAAGTGACGCTTAGTATAGCAAGGGCTTAAAGACAATCAATGCAGAATAGGATGAGCGTTGGTTAACGTTGGTGGGCAGATACGGCGCGTCCGATAATCAGCGCTAACAGAACACTCACCAGCAACACCTTGCGCCAGATGCGTGTCTGACGATCCAACGGAGCCATACGTGCTCCCCATTGACGGCGTACCCCACGCTGATACGTCAGGCGCAAGAGGGCGCTACTCAACAGATCAATGGTCAGGCGAGTGCTCTCCATCGTGAGGCTCGGCGGTTGCGGGCTGTCGGGTAAGGGCGTGTGATCGGGCAGGGTGAGTGTTGCGCTGATGATAGCTTCATTGGTTTCAGTCACACTAGCGATTGTTTGCCCCACTGAGTCACTAATGTGTGTATGGGCTTGAAAAGGTGCACACAACTGCATCTGTGCATAACCACTATTCGCCTGTTGCCACATTGTGGGTTTGCTCCAGAGTACGGCGTATACAGAGAAGAATGGGGCAGGTAAGATACTCTCAAATTGTCCCGACAAGCCAGCACTGACCACAGGAACCTGCAACCATGCACTTTGTTGCATGATTTCGGCACGGGTATATTGCGCACTTGTCATGCCCAGACGACGCGCCTGCCGACTGAGTTCGATCACCTCAGCGCCATCGCGTAATTGCGCCTGTGAATAATCCGGCTCATCGTGGAAAGTGAGCATCAGGTCAATTTTCGATGCGTAACGCTCCCACAAATCAGGGTGTGCGCAATCCCAACCGATCAACATACCAATCTTACCTAGATCTGTATCAGCAACGGTGATCTTTTGCCCATCCCGATAAAATGCCCGATCCCATAGATGCGGATATTGCTGATCATAGTGCCACGTTTGCCCATCCGGCGCGGTGAGTAGCGCCCGCTGATACGTATCAGCTTGGTCGATCACTAGATAAGCCCCTGCTATATACATGCCGTGTGTGCGGGCTTGTTGCTGTAACCATTGTGTGGTGGGATCGCTGAGGCGTTCGGTGCGTTCATAGCGCGTCTCATCGAAGCTCTTACCCATATTAAACGATGCCGGCAAAACTACCAATTGCGCTCCTTGCGCGACAGCCTCGGCAATCGATGTCTCAGCTTGTGCCAGACGTTTGGCACGCGGTGCAGGTGCACCATTCATCTGAATTGTAGCAACGTGTATTGAACGCCCCATCTGCCTGACTTTCCCCTGATAGGTTACCGTGCTTGATAATCAATGAATTTGTATTGTGGCACTTCTTTGAACGTTTCATCGCCAGTGGTGGCGATCACCTGAAGCGGTTTACCGATACCGATACGAACCTGATACGTAGTCTCTGATTCTGTATCGTCAAAATTTACTGTCCAGATTTGCTCTTCAGTGTTGAACTCGTGCGATAGATAGTGTACGGCATTCAGGCGGTTATTTTCAAGCGCCCGTAGCAGGAAGTATTCAGCAACCTGTATCGGTTTATCGTAAATACCATGACCGCGTAATTTATCCAACAAGATCCGGTTGTGCTCGTAGCTATAGATGACTGCCTCAGCATCGTCTGCATCCAGGTAGCCGTAGCAGATCGCATCAGGGAAGCAGTAGAGCGTGCCCGCGAAACGATGCCCGCCGATATGGCTCGATTGCCATACCTGCTGACCGCCACGCAATACCATGGCGTTATATAACGCGATGCCGTATTTAGCACAGCAAATATCGCGCTTACCATTGGTACAAATCACATAGAGCGGATCGGTTGATGGCGCGACGACTGTTCCTGCTAACACTGCGTCTAAATCAATATCCAGCAAATCCGTGTACGATGATAACTCCAGAGAATAGCTGACCGGCGTGTGTGTGCGGGCATCCACCACAAAGAAGCTGGTGATGCGATCATGTGCGTTGACTTGCTCTGGTTGACGTATTAAGAGCTTGTGGCTATCGGGGTAGGCATCTAGTTTGGCTTTCACTTCATCCGGGATACGCGCATCATCCCATACTTTTCGGGTGTATACGCCGTTATATTCCAGCAAAAACCAGATGCGGGCACTGTTGGCGGTGCCGTAAAGGGGTTCGTTGTTAACGCGAGCAAGATCGGCGCTGGTGAGTGCTGTCATTTAGGCTTGCTCCTATAAATCACGCGGGAAGCGTGTCAAACTACGGATGCCATCTTCAGTGACGAGTACATCATCTTCGATACGCACGCCTCCTAAGTTCGGCAGATAGATGCCCGGTTCTATCGTGAAGACCATGCCAGCTTCCAGCTTGATGTCGTTGTTGGGGGCGATATTGGGTAGTTCGTGCCCGGATAAGCCTAAGCCATGTCCTAAACGATGCGTGAAATACTCGCCATAACCCGCTTCTTCGATTACATCACGTGCTGCCCGATCCACATCATGGCAGCTTACGCCCGGCTTGGCGATGGCTTGTGCGGCGAGGTTGGCGTGTCGTACTGCTTCGTAGATTTCGCGCATTTGCTCGCTTGGTTGATCGAGGCAGAAGGTGCGCGTAATATCTGCCGGATAACCGCGCTTCTTACCGCCGAAATCAATCAATAAGAATTCTTGCCCCCCTAGACGGCGTTCGCTGGTTGTACCATGTGGCAGAGCGCTGTTTTCGCCCGTTAGCACCAGTGATTCAAACGCTAATCCCTCTGCGCCCAGTTCATGCAGTTCATCGGTTAGCTTGCGTGCGATTTCTAACTCGCTCATGCCGATCTGCGCCCATTCGATGGTACGTTGGAGCGCTGTCTCGCTGAGGTCAATTGCTTCTTGTAAGAGCGCGACCTCTTGATCAGTTTTGAAGGCGCGTACCCACAACAAATCCTGACCGACATCGTCCGTTTGCGCCACATCTACACCCCCTTGAGCCAGCGCCAACCATTCGAAGACGCGCATGGTCATACCATCCACACCGAGCTTTTGTCCGCGTCCTAGACCGAGCGCGATGACCGCCGATTCGACGGTTTGCTGATAACCGTCTGCATCACTCCATCCGAACGCTTGCGCTTCGAGATCGGGGCGGTTGGTGAGTTTGGTCATCTCTAACTGTGGAATGACGAAGGTCAAGCCTTCGCGGTGGACGAAGGCGATAGTAGGGCGTTCCGATAAGTGAAAGTGCAAGCCGGTGAAATATTCCATATTGGGGCCCGGCACGATAGCAACTACATCTGCATCTACTGCTGAGAGCAGTTTTTCCAAACGCGCTGAATAGTTGATTTGCATCTGTATTTTCTCCTGATTGTCGGTTTATTTAAGGCCTATCACCAGATGATGATGGCTTTCGCAGTATGATTGCTAATGATAGCGCGTTCGGGCGCAGTTCACTAACGTTGTGCCAGAATGGACTCAGAATAGGCGTGTAACAGGTTGATGTAAATATCCACCTGCCATTGTCCAACCATATCCACAGGATGAAACCAGTAAATGCCGGAACTGGTGACATTCTGCCGATCAATCTGGTACGAGAACTGCCGATTATCCGGCGCAGTGTAGAGGAAGGTCAGGCGCGTATCGGCAAAATTGAGATTTCGCAAGATCAAGCCCATCGCTAAGTTTTGATCGACAGGGTAACTGATGCGTGGGCGAATCTGATTGAAGCAATTTTCCATCGTGGGTACAATTGCCGGGTCAAAACCGCTAGCGAAGAATGGCCCCCAGCAGGTCGCGATGCTTGTCTGATCGTTTAAGACAACAGTTGATAATACAAAGCTATTTTGTACCTGTGGTTGTGTATAATTAGGATACAGTTCATCCCGTATTTGTGGGGATAGCGCGAAGAATGTATCGATGAGGCGATCTCCAAAGCGGTTGGGCAAGTCGGCGCTGTTATCTGTGCGCCCAAGAGACTCATACTGCCCGAACATCAGCACCATCGCTGATGGCACACGTGCCTGTAAATTGTCGAACAAAATGTTGATCTCTGCGAGTAACCCTCGATCAAAGCCATTTTTTGATGCCACATAGATATCACCGGGTAGCGCTTGTGCGCTGTAGAGGCGTTGTGTGTAAAGCATCACGTTAAAGACATTAGTTGCTACGAACCACTGTTCTGGCGTACCATCTAGTAAGTACCCACGCAAACGGTAGATGAATTGACCCATCGCATAGGGTGTGATGGTGTTGTAGTTATATTCGTCGAAGTAACGCTGGTTGATCTCGATGAACTGTTCACGGTTAGGACGTGAGGGAATCTCTGAAAAATATTCTTCTAACCCATTGGTCATGCGGGCACGATAAAAGCGTGATGCTAAACCTGCTGGTACATCTGTCCAGCGCTCATCCGAGAAGGTCAATTTCAAACGGTCAACTTCAGCATAAGGGATGATCTCGCCAATATCTGCAATGCCTAATGATTGCACGTAAGTGTTGACCCGTTGCCAACCGAGTGAATCCATCAGCATCCATGTCGCTGAGTTATCGCTACAGTTAATCATCAGCTCAACCAGTTCGTTATAACGATAACTGTTGCCGATTTCACGTTCGGTCAGGCAATCATTCGAGCCCCCCATCCAGTAATTACGGGTGAATTGTAATCGTCCGGTAGCGTCAATGGTACGGTTGATGACCGCATCATAGTAAGCAGCAGCGATGAAAATTTTAGGCACACTTGCCGTGTTATAGACTGTTTCGGCGTTCTGAATGCAACCGCGTCCACTGTTGAAATCAATGACGACAGCACCCAGCGACAAGCCGGCAGCTTCTTCACCGGTGGCGAAATCACAATCCGTATAATCGAGCGTCAATGCGCTATCTTGTGCTTGTGAATTCCGAGAGAAAGAGACTAACAATAATAGGATGATAATCGGACGAATAATGTACATTAAATGCAATCCTCTACACATAAACCTTATCTCTAAGGCTATGAGTAGAGGGGTATTCTTGCAATACTGATTTTATCTCGTTGTTGACCCGTTAGGTTGATGGATCGGGCAACTTATTATCTACGTTGAAATCATAGTAGCTGAAGTTCGTTTCGAGTTGTTGTACCAGTTCAATATCATCTGTTACGCCAAACGCTGCTCCATCGAATGTGATGGTCATATCAATCAGACATGCGACGGTGTGGATATAACCATCATCCGTACCGATACCATAAATACAACTGATTGTAGATTCGTTGATCTCTAGCGACATCGACTCGCCATCAATGCCAAAGGCATCTAAGTTTAAGATGCTGATCGCTTCATCCAGATAGTCGTCTGTGAACATGCGCTCGCCATCGAATGTCGCGCGATACATAGTCAATACTTGTTCATCTGGTGTGACATCTTCTAATTGTTCAATCTCACTGAAAATGTCGATAGCACTGAATGGGTTAGCTACTGACTGCGCATCAAGCAAACGCAAGAATTGCTCAACATTGATTACCGCCAGTGCATCATAGTCATCAACGGCATCCTCAAACAGTACCCAGTGATCAGGATAGAGCGAGGCAATTGATCGCGGGCGAATATCTGAAAACTGCAAGTAGAGGTCCTCCTCCAGTTGCAAGAGTTCTTGTGTCAAACTTACTTCTGTGTCGAAACCATTTGTGCGCTGTACCAGCTCTTGTTCGATGACCATATACGTGGCAAGCGGATTGATGAATGCGCCGTTAACACGTTGAACTACCGTTTGATCGAGTGTTTCACCACTCACTGTCACACGTTGTGTGAGGTTTTGTTCACCACCGAGCTTAAAGGTGTTGAGCGCTAAGGTGGCATCGAAGGCGTTTTCGATGTCTGTGCGGTAAGCATCCTGCTCAGCAGGCAACTCCTGCGCGAAGATCGGCACGACCAACAGGAGACTACCTAGCAAGATGAACAAAGAAAAGGGCTTTTTGAACATGTTGGTATCCTCGTTAAAAAATCACTAAGGGTTATACATCCATTGTATGTCATTTTTCATTTGTTACCTCTTAAAGTTTGAGGGTTGGCACTGTCAGCAGACAGCCGGCTCTGTTATTATTTTTCATCATTGTCTTCAAAAATAAGTTGATTGCACTATGCCTAATCCATTAATTGATATTCTCATTCCACAAACACTGACTGATCTCCAGATGCAGGCGCTTCACGTTTGGTTGGCAACAGTATCCTCATGGTTAGAGCGTCGTCGTCCGTTTGCGCGGCGTAATCAGCGCCATCACGATCAAGAACGTGAACAGCGCGAGTTGTTGTTGTTACGATTACAACTCTGGGCAGAAGAAACCGATGATTCTATTTTACAGCGCGAACTCACTGCCTTACGAACCATCATTAAAGCTAAGGTGCATCAATACTGGCATATTGGCGTGACAGATGGCACACAATTGGATGTTCCTTATCCGATCACGCAGGCAGTTCGTCCGTTTAGTGTCGATTTACAAGCTTTTCAGCCTGAAAATTGGGATAGTGACAGCGCTTCTACGCTTGAACTGCAACAATTGATCGCGCATCTGGGCACAGTGCCCGGTTATCGTATCCAGTTATTAGGCTTTCTTGAAAGTCCTGATGATTACTTGCTTTGTGGGTACATGGCGGCGGAATTGGCACAGGAATACGAAGCATATGCGCGGGTGCTGTTGCGTCCTGATTTTCACACAGCACGCGGTTCGGCGGCATGGAATGCTGAGGACACTGCGCGTTTGGCACAGTCGCTTGGCGGTGTCTGTCATCAGATCTTTTACACGCCTCAATATCATTATCATTTACTCGATAGCTACGCCATGCGCGAATGGGTGAAGCATCCACGGTATCACCTGCATTTGTGATACACTCAACAAAGCATAACATCTCCTTGTGATACAATTAATCATTAATTAATTATTTTTACCTATCATATAGATCTACGTCCACATAGTGTGGGTAGGACAAGATAAACAAGGATGTGATAGTTATGACTGAGAACTCTCGACCACTCATCTTATTTACTAATGATGATGGTATTCAATCTCCTGGCTTATGGGAAGCCGCCAAAGCATTTGAAGGCGCGGGTGATCTTTTGATTATTGCCCCGCGTGAACAACAATCTGGCATGGGGCGTAGCTTACCCTCTTACAGTCAAGGGCGCATTTATCCCTTTGAGGGCGCCCTCTACGAGCTTGAGAATTGTACCGCGTATGCGGTGGATGGTACACCGGCACAGGCAGTTCAGCACGGTGTGCTGGAATTGGCTGATCGCAAACCATCGCTGGTGGTGTCTGGCATTAACTATGGCGATAATACGGGCAATGGCGTGACAATTTCCGGCACTGTTGGCGCGGCACTGGAAGCATCAAGCCTCGGTATTCCGGCGTTAGCTGTCAGCCAGCAAACACCTTTCGACTTGCACCTGACCTATTCGGATGAGGTTGATTTTTCAGTAGCGGCACAATCTGCTTACAAATTCGGCAAATGGCATCTGGAACACGATGCAGTGCCTGATGATGTGGATATTCTCAAGATTGATGTGCCATGGCAAGCCACAGCCGAAACCGAATGGCGCATGACGCGCCTCAGTCGGCGGCGTGTGTACTGGCCTACTCGCCCGGAACGTGCCTCAATCGGTGACATCGGCAAACTGGGTTATCGCTATCAAGCTGATCCATCAGAAGCAGAACCCAATAGTGATGTGTATGCACTCTTGCATGACAAAGTAATCTCTGTGACTCCCATTAGCCTCGATATGACCAGCCGCACTGATCTTTTCCGCTTGCGCCAAATTCTCGAAGGACAACGCGAATACGGCAAAACCGGCATGGACTAAACGCGCTCATGTGACCTGTGTCATGGTGTTATGACGCAGGTTTCAAAAATGAGATAGTGATGAGATGAAAAAATGATGGTATACTTTATTTAACAAACGCTAATCAAAAGAAATAATACGATCTAAGAGCGTCAGCCACGTTTTTTGATCATGACTTTGACGCTAGATAGGCTATCTACATAGTAGCGAGGGGGTACCTTGCTGATACCATCAGATTCTCGACACGACTACAACGATATTTCAGATGAAGCTGAAGAATTTGTCCAATCTGCTCTAAATGCATTGTCCGCACATATTGCAATTTTAGACACAGAAGGGCGTATTATCGGTGTCAATGCTGCATGGCAAAATTTTGCTGATCACAACGGTTATCAAGATCCGTCCTATGGCATTGGCACGAATTATCTGGAAGTTTGTGATGCGTCTGCTAAGCTCAAATCGAAAGATGCAACCATTGTAGCGCGGGGCATTCGCGATATTATTCAGGGACGTGTGCGCGAATTTCAGCTTGAATATCCGTGCCATAGTCCAACCGAACGGCGCTGGTTTGTTGTGCGTGTTAGCCGTTTTGAATGGTACGATCAACTACGGGTGATCGTAGCCCATCAGAACGTATCCGAACTCAAGCGCGTACAGATTGAACTGGCAGAGAGTAAGAGCCGTATCGAAGCCATTATTGATAATGTCAATAATGGCATCATCACGGTCAATTCAAGGGGTATGATCGAAACGGCTAATCGTGCTGCTGCCCGCATCTTCGGCTATCAGCTCGAAGAGATGAGTGAACTGCATATCACGGACCTGACTACCGAACGCTTTGATAATGAATCCGCATTTCATAAGCTCAACGGACAATACGGGCATGAGATCACGGGTATGCGTAAAGATGGTAAAAATTTCCCGATGTATTTCTCACTCAACCGCCTTAAACTCGATGATGGTGCAATCTACACCTGTATCATTCAAGACATCACATACCGTAAGCGCATGGAAAGTGAAATCATCGAGCGGGAGCGAATGCAAGTTGCGCTGGATAAAGAGCGCGAACTGCGTGTCCTCAAAAATCGTTTTCTATCGATGATGGGGCATGAACTCAACACGCCACTCGCTTCGATCAGCTTATCCTATGACATGCTCAAGAAATATGCGGATGTATCTACGCCGGAAGAGAACGAGCAGGCACTTGATAATATTCATCAGCAAGTAGGTCATTTACGTGATATGGTCAAAGATGTTATGACGCTCAGTCGGGCTGAGTCCGAGGGTCTGGATATGACCGCTGAGCGCGTTAATCTAATTACTTATTGTCAGGACATCGTTGAGGAATTTCACTTCATCCATAGTAAGACACATTCAGTTGACTTTGAATGCGATACATCGGAAATTTTCGCACGGATCGATCAACGGATGTTGCGTCGGGTGTTCACCAACTTACTCTCGAATGCGATCAAATATTCGCCAAAAGGCGAAACGGTGTTGTTTCGCTTACGCTTAGATTCTGAAAACGCCTTAGCGATTATCGAAGTGTCCGATAAAGGGATTGGTATACCTGAAGAAGATCATACGCGCTTGTTCGAGCCATTCCACCGCGCAATTAACGCGGATAAACTGCCAGGTACGGGATTAGGCTTAGCGATTGCCAAACAAGCGATTGAACTGCATAATGGCACGATCGATTTCTCCACAGAGTTGAATGTTGGTACGACTTTCATCATCACACTACCTCTTGAGTACATGTCTCGTGATCGCATCGGCTAATAGCATTCGCCGTGCATCTGATGAGTTGTGGCGGGAATGAGACACACCTCATCCCCGCGATTACATTGATAAAAATTATAGTGAGAGCTTTTTTGTAGGGTCTGTGATGCCGATACGTTTCAGCAACCACGAAATTTCTTCGTGTGTGCCGGAATCAATCGGGTTGAAAGGCTCGCGTGGTGTAGCATTTGTAATTGCACCGCGTCTCTTCAAGAACTCTTTGCGAATTGTGAGATTAATCTTTGGCTGATTTTCGTAGCGGATTAACGGCAAGTACAGGTCAAAAATCTGCTCGGCTTTGCTGATCTGTCCCTGTTTGAACGCATCGAAAACCGCAACGAGAATTTCAGTGAATGCAAAGCCTGTCATCGTGCCTGATGCACCCCGTTGCAATTCTTCCAGTAAAAACATACCACCTAGACCACCGAAGATCTCAAATTGGTCAGTGCGCTCACGGATCGCGCTAATTTTTTCCATCAAAGGAGGATCTTCTAACTTCAGATAACGCGCATTGGGAATTGTTGCGGC
Organism: Anaerolineae bacterium; assembly: GCA_051117475.1. GTDB lineage: Bacteria > Chloroflexota > Anaerolineae > Aggregatilineales > Phototrophicaceae > JAUZRW01. The sequence continues at coordinate 88,220 of JBNPEE010000019.1, forward strand.
AATCTGTGCTAGTAAATCAGGGGACATGATTATGTCGTTGATTGGTGGAAAATCTTGTACAACAATCGCTTGATCAATTGTCTCAGCAATCGTGCTATAGAGCGCCATAATCGCTTGGTTGGATCGATCTTCCATGTGCGGTGGAGCAATCATCACACCATCTGCACCGGCTGCAAATGCTGCAGAACTGAGCGCAATGCAGGTGTTTAAATCCGGGTGACTGGTGCCGACGATAATTGGAATAGCGCCATTGACCGTTTCAATGACGGTATCCATGACGGCTTTACGTTCATCAACACTGAGTTTTGCCGCTTCGCCCATCACACCCAGAATTGTCAGCCCATGAGCTCCTTTATCGATCTGGAAGCTGATTAAATTTTTGAGGCTAGCATAATCAACTTCATAATCTGAGGTGAAGGGTGTTGCGAGAATGTTAAATATACCAGTAATCTTACCCGCCATTTATCCGATTCCTATCATTCTTTTTCCTGCGATAAATGCCATTTCAACCCGTTCTAGCATATCCAGATTCGTGAGTGGGTTGCCATCAATGACGATCAAATCGGCATCTTTGCCGATCTCTAACGAGCCAAGTCGGTCTTGTAAGTGGCTGACCTGTGCCGCTACGATTGTTGCCGAGCGCAAGGCATCATAATTGTCGCGCTTTGCGCCTAATTCCACCATGAATTTTAACTCAGGTGCAACCACATCATGTCCTACAACCGGACTGCCAGCATCTGTTCCGAAAGCAATCGGAACACCGGCACGGGCGGCTTTGATGATGCCTTCATAGCGCCCACGGTTGGCGACAGCTTTCTGACGTTCTTCAATCTTCCATTCAGGGATATGATATTGTCGGGCAATCTCAGCCTGAGATTGCATGACGAGCGGTGCGAAGGTGGTCACAATCGGAATTTTTTTATCCAGCAACAATTGAATCGTCTCATCGCTCATTGAACCACCATGTTCAATCACATCAACACCGAATTGTGCCATCCGATGGATACAATCATTGAAAGTGGCGTGAGCAGTAATGGGCAAACCATTGCGATGCGCTTCATCAATGACAGCGTGCAGTTCTTCATCGGTGAATTCGAGGCGATCATGACACCCCATAATCTTGATGAGATCTGCACCGCCTTTGACCTGCTCTCGCACTGCACGCCGCATCTCATCAGCACCGCTCGCTTCGCGACAGCACCAATACGTATGTCCACCGGTCTGAATGATCGCTTCGCCGGTGATTAGAAGGCGTGGTCCCGGAAATATACCCTGTTCAACGGCTTGTTTTGCAAAGAAGTTGGCACGGTTCATACCCAGATCACGAACGAGGGTGATGCCAGCACGCAGGCTCTTGATCATATTGCCGGCGCTCTTGTACGCGCTGATTTCAGGTGCATCATCCATCGATTGGCGGGCCAGGTCATGGATACCGTCCCACGCCAGATGTGCGTGTGAGTTCATCATGCCGGGCATAACTGTTTTCCCCGTACAATCGATGATTTCAGCATTTGTTGTGCCGAGATCAGACGTCGCACCCATCGCTTTGATTTTCCCATCTTCAATCTCAATGAAACCGTTTTCGATCACTTGATCATCGACACAGGTCAGAATTCGACCACCGTTTAAAATACGGTGTGGGCTTGGTATGTCGAACATCGGTTTGATGATTTTTTGATATCGCCATGCTGGTGGTTCTGGCATAATGCTGTCTCTCCTAATCTTAATGTTGGCTCGTTCAAATGGTTATAATACGCTTTTCGGGTGGATGTTCGGCAAGGAAACGGCTTGGTACAAGCGCATCCCCGTCTGTCACAATCATCGTGTTGATCGTGCGGTAGCCGTCGATCTGTGGGCGATAGATGCCAGGTTCATTAGAGTAAACCATATTAGGGACGAGGCGCGTATCATCACCGGGCGCTAACCACGGTGCCTCGTGCCCCTGTATGCCCATACCATGACCGATACGATGCCGGATTGCGTCACCTAAACCAGCATCTCTTAAAACATTGAGTGCGGCAGTGTTCACACTGCTACAGGTTGCCCCAACTTTGAGTGCTTCGACTGCCGCTCGATCACAATCGACTGCGGCTTGTAAACAATACATCGTATCGCCAGTTGGCTCGCCGATAACAAAAGTTGCACCGCTCTCCGCATGATAACCTGCGACAGATGCGCCAATTCCGGCGATGAGCGTCTCGCCGATCTGTGGCCGTCGTGTTATTGGTGAGCCATGGGGCAACGCCGCCCGTAGACCACTATGAACAGTGCCGACAACCGCACTTTTGCGCAATCGAAATTGTTCTCCGATCTCGGTTTTCATCTTCTCTGAGGTAGCATTGAGACACTGCCTCAAGATATCGAGTTCGGTGCCACCCTGTTGGATGATAGCACCAGCATGGGTGAGTACTTGCTCAAGGCAGTAATCGGCATACTGTGCGGCTTGCTGGATGACTGTTAGTTCTTCGGGGTCTTTTATCCACCGTAGACGATTCACTAAGTTCGTGGTTATCACACCACTACCCAATGTGACGAATACATCATGGGCGATATGATCAATCCCTAAGCGCTTTACACCGGCTTCGCGCACCATCCAATTGACAGGATATTCTTCGCCGGGATATTCGAAGTACGTGCGAATATCGGTGATCCATGTTGCATCTGCGTTCTCTTGTTCTAGCAAGGGGACAAACAACGCTGGTTCGCCTACCTGAGGAGTGAAGAAACCGATAGGGCGCTCTGATTCAGTATGAATGAATCCCGATGCATACATCACGTTATATGTGTCGAGTAACAGAATGCCATCACAATTTTCGTCATCGAGCTGTGCTTGAATCTGCGCAACTTTACGACGGTAGAAGTCCTCACCCAGTGGCATCATGATAAGACGACCTTGACCTGTTGTGTGCCACCTTTTTGTGCTGATGCAGTCAGGGTGATGGTGGTATTAGCTGGTGCGCGGATTAACCAATCAAGAGCTTTACGGGTCGCTGTCCATTCTCTTAACCAGGGTGACCATGTAGCGTTTCGTTCATCACGTCCGGCTAAGTGTCCGATTTCTTGATGCGTTTTGCCGATCAGCACGTCAATCGTGCCATCGAGTGTTACCTCAACGCCGGATGCAGTGCCATGTTTGAGCGCACGCTGTGTGAGGTGTGTGGGTAAGAATCCATCATTGGCGATAACTGCACTCACTTTATATAGATCGTCTGCGAGTTTTTCGACTGACGTGGATTGTACAGTGATTAAAGGTGTGGTCATCGCATGTTTGAGTGTGAACAGGCAGTTGGTATGAATGGTATCAAATAGGAATTGCTTGGCTTCCTCACTGCTGGCCATCGATACGGGTGGGGGATTACGGAACGTGTACATATGTGTCCAACCACCGAGTTCTACCTGCCCGAGTTGTGGGTGGTCAAATGGGTGCCAATCCACAAAACCCTGTCCACCAAGATGCGTATCATTATAGGCTAAGAGCTTGATTTCATCCTCAACTGATCGGGCGCGAATCTGATATTTGGCAGGGAATTCGATGCCTGCCGCTCGTTCAGGGTTCCAGAGTTCTGTCGAAAATGTGATGATCCCAAATTCATCATAAGACCATTGCATGAGCGAGCCAACACGCGGTTTATCAGGGTCTGTGGTGAATTCTTCATAGACCGAGATGACAGGATACCCTGTGAGCGCTGTTCCCATCGCACCGATTCGTTTATACACTGCCAGATCAAATGGCGGTAACGTGCTATCAGGCTCTACTAAGGATGGACGTAAATGCAGACCTCCATGGGTATGATAGCACTGCATCCCGCTGATGTTCGGATGTTTGAGGATAAAATCTGCGACAGCTTTGCTCTCCGGCTCGGAGAGTGCTAATTCACCCGCGCCATATTGACGAAACTCAGGTCGCCATCCGGCAGGGAAGTTACGATTTAAATTGCCATCACGCGGTTTCTGAATGTCGAAATTGACCCCATCCCATTCACCCCGGATTTCGCCTTCGCGGTATAAACGATAATACGGCCCTTGATTAACCTCACCCGGCTCACGCTGTACCATCAAACGTGAGTCGTGTTCGGAGACGCGCCATTCGCCGTTGGGGTCTCGAATGCGCATCTGTACAATGAGACCATCCCCATCAATATCTGCTTGGCATAAGCCTTTTGTTTGTTCTTCGCCAGGGAGATAGCGCCCATTACCACACCAATGATGTGCTGTAGTCAGGCTGATTTCAGCCCCATCAGGGTTGATGCGTGGGATGATGTAAAATGTCATATGATCTAGCAACCACGTGACATCAGCATCAGTGCCATATTGATCTAGTAAATACCAGATTGTATACATTGCTGTGTGTGACGTAGTGACCTCTTCGGCATGGATATGCCCGTCGATATAGAATGCCGGTTTTTTGTCATGGGTGCCGGTCTCGTGATTGGTCAGCGTCATGCACCAGATATTGCGCCCTTGCCAACTTGTACCGATTGATTCGAGATGGGTGAACTGTGGATAGGCACTGGCTAAATCCTGGAGATGGGTAGTCAGTTCGTCGTATAAAAAATATTCACCAAAATGGATGTTGTGTCCCATATTTAAAACTCCTTGCTGATACGGGATGGGTTAGGGCGTACGAAATGACCATCACCCGCTTGACCGACAATCTGACCATTTTTGAAGATTGTTTTGCCATGCACGAGAGTGTGATCAATCTTGCCTTTGAAAGTCATCCCCTCATAAAGCTTGTCACAACCTTTTGCCTTGCTGAACAGCATATCGTTGTGAATCGTGGTCTCGGCATTGGGATCAAAAATGACGATGTCGGCATCTGCGTTGATGCCAATGTGACCCTTATTAGGATACACACCAAAGCGTTTTGCGCCGTTGGTACTGACGAGTTCAACAGCTTTGTTGATACTCATGCGTCCGTTGAGTGCTTCATTCATCACTCCCAATAACAATTCTTCGACACCGGGTGCGCCAGGAGGCGTTGCCCAGATATCGGTGCCCGCACGTTCTTTCTCTTCGACCATGAAAGGCGAGTGATCGGTGGTAATTGCCATCAACGAGCCATCCAATAACCCTTCCCAGAGTGCCTGTTGATCGGCTTCTTTGCGAATAGGTGGATTGATCTTACCATACGGCCCGACACGCTCAAGAACATCTTCGGTGAAGAACAGATAATGCGGGCAGGTTTCGGCTGTTGCTGTTGATCCTGTTGCTTTAAACCGTTTGAAAACATCGAGAGGTTCTTTCGCGCTGAGATGGGCAATGTGCAAGTTGGCATTGATGCTCTCATTGAGTGTCAATAGGGTAGCGATAGCCAGTGCTTCGACATGTGGCGGCCGTGATTCACCGTGTGCTGTCACGTCATTGCGTCCTGCTTTAATCAACTCTTGTGTGTGCCATTCGAGTAATTGATTGTTCTCGGCATGTACTGCACAAATTAGCCCTGTATCTGCTACTAATTTGAGCGCTTGATACAAATCTTGCACATCGGGTAAGCACAAACCTTCAAATTCGTCATCACGTCCTTTAGGGGCAGAGGTCATGAATATTTTAAAGGCGATAGCACCTTCGTTGACCATATCGTCTATTTCAGCAGGGTCAAGCAAGCCAGGTGCCGCGTATAACCCAAAATTCACATAACAATCTTGTTGTGCTAGCGCTTTACGCATCCGGAAAATATCGCCTGTGGCACAGCAGGGTTTAGAGATAGGCATTTCAAAAATGGTCGTTACACCACCGGCAGCGGCGGCACGGGTTTCAGTGGCAAAATCGCCCCGTTGTGGATAAGCCGGGGCACGACAATGAAAATGAATGTCAATTGCGCCCGGTAAGACTAATTTATCCGTCGCATCAATCACATGATGTGCTGTTATTTCGGTCGCATCGTCTAACAAAACAACAATTTTGCCGTCACGGATGCCCACATCAAGCCGCATGATACCGTTTTCAAGTACCACTTGACCATTCGTAATGAGTGTATCTACATTCACCAGTTTATCCTTAAGTTACGTCAATAAGATTCTTACGAAAATTTAGTTGATGCATTTATGAGTCATACATGACACGCTTTATGAATTCCAATAAAATGTCAGTGGTTGCCTGATAATCATCGAGACGGACATGCTCATCAATCGCATGTGCGACTTCGTAACTACCCGGTCCGAAGATGATCATATCGCCTCTGGCACAGGTCATCAGATGTTTGGCATCGCTACCAGGGAGATAACCAACTGGTCCGGGATCATCTTGCAGCACATCTTGCACACTACTCAGGAAGGTTTGCGCTAGATCAGATTCAATCGACGAATCAAACCAGCTTGAAAACAAAAAGTCACCAATGATAATTTCGGCGGGATCAACATCGACAGATGTCACCACTGCCTGCAATTCAGCTTTCACCACATCAGGGTTTTCCCCGGGGATCATCCGACGATCCAGTTTGACAGTGCAGGCATCTGGTACAGCATTCGCTGTGCTACCGCCCTCAATCACACCCACGTTACAGGTAGGAAAGCCCACAAGCGGATGAACGCGTTTCGCCAATTCATGATGATAATGCTCTAATGCCAGCACAGCTCTTGCCATCGCTGTGATCGCATTGACACCCCGATTAGGATTGGTAGCATGAACGGATTTACCGACGGTGCGGACAGTTGCACGCATCACGCCCTTGTGAGCAATTGCGACTTTGTTATGCGTTTGTTCTCCGACGATGATAAAGTCACATTGTGGCAAGTACCCATGATCTGCCAACCATTTTGTACCGAGTTGACCCCCGACTTCTTCTTCTGCGGCGGCTACCAACATCAATGTACCGGTTAGGTTGTCCTGTTGTGCCGCGTCAATCATTGTTAACATCATCGAAGCGAGAGGCGCTTTATCATCGATGCTACCTTTACCGTAAAGTTTGCCGTCTTTGACCAATCCTGAATAGGGATCGACGCTCCATTTGCCTGCTTCGGTTGTGGCAATTGGAACGGTATCAATATGTGCATGGAGCATGATCACCGGCACACCCTGTCCTAAAGTCGCAATGACATTGACGGCTTCGGGTTTCATATCAGGTGCAAGGGTACGAACATCACTACCGATTTCTCGCAGCGTTTCTGCGATGAATTCTGCAATGTCGCGTGTGTCACCGGAAGGGTTCGGTGATGGGATTTGTACGAGTTTCTGTAGTAGTTCAATCCCATTCACTATAATTCGCCCTCGATTTCTGCGTAAAAGCAACACCACTCGCCAGTTTGGACATTGGGCAAAGCGCGCAAGCCAAAGATCATGCCGTCAGCGGGTGTGGTCAGTTCGACCAATATTTTGCCATATACATCGACAATCTTTGCGATGTGATCACCCTTCTTCATGAACGATTGGAATTTGAGCGTTGGTTCTGCGACAAACATACCGCTGATCGGAGCGAGTAAAGCGTGCTGGAAACCGGTATACCATTTATCCGCCATCGTCGCATCACCATCAATCATGTTGTAGTAGCGCATCACATTGAGGATGCCATCCGCTAAGACGCGCCCGGCACGATGAAATTCTGCCGGGAAAAGATTAGGACGGCCTCCTAGCTCAACCGTTAGCCCATATTTGCCTGCCTCAAACATCACAGCACCAGGGCTACCTGATGGGCGAATATTTTTGAGGATGAGCGACCAATCCTGTCCCATTGCTTTGGCGAACTCAATGGCTTCTGGTTGTGTTGTCGTGAAAATGGTCTCTGAGAGATAAGAATGTGCTCCGCCGGAATGAATGCTAATTTCTAAATCAGCAACTTCCCGCATGATTTCGCTGTGGGTGTATGCTAGGCGTTCCGTCAGATAACCTTCGGCACGTCCGGGATAAATGCGGTTAAGATCGTAACTGAAGGTATCCAGCGGATTACCGCGCTCGGCTGCCTCAAATGCTGGCACGTTTAACACAGGTACTAACACAAGACTACCGCGCATCGTTTTGGGGTTCAAATCAGCATCTAGCATATGACAACAGAGTGTGCCTTCGGGTTCATCCCCATGAATGACAGCATCTACCCACAGACACGGGCCTGCTTCTGCCCCATGTAAAACGATCACGGGAATGTCGAGAGAACGACCACCGGGTAAGGTGGTTACATGGATCGCGCCTTGTGCCCGCGTGCCGGGTGCGGCATTGGCCGTCCCGATTGTTAGATTGGTCATTGATTTACCTCACTCGATATGTATTGACAACAGTTTCCATCCGTTGTAATGCTTCACGGATTTTTTCAGTTGATTGCAAGATACTAATCCGCAGATAGCCGCCCCACTTTTCACCGAATCCTGTGCCCGGGAAGATGAGCACGCGCCCTTCTTTCAGCAATAGATAAGAGAGCTCGGTCGCATGAATCCCTGTGGAGGTGCTATTTGTCCACAAGAAAAACGCGCCGCGCGGATCACTATAATCTAGTCCCATCGCTGTTAAGCCTTGCATCATCGCTTGACGACGCTCCGCATAGATTGTTTTGAATGCCTCTAAGGGGGCTTGCGTACCGGTGATTGCCTGTAAGGCGGCTACCTGTGAAACCCCGGCGGCGGCGCCAGTTGTCACGGTTTTCACTTTAATCATGCCGTCGATAAAATTCTTAGGAGCGCAGACATAACCCACTCGTAAGCCTGTCATGGCATAGGCTTTGGAGAACCCGTTCAAGGTGATCGTGCGCGATTCCATGCCGGGGATGGAGCCTATGCTGAAGTGTTCCCAATCGTCATAGACAAATTTCTCGTAAATCTCATCGGAGATGACGATTAAATTGTGTTTGATGGCAATTTGGGCAATCTGTTCGAGCCGTTCGCGAGTCACAATACCACCGGTCGGGTTGCTGGGGGTGACGATCAACAGAGCTTTCGTGCGGGGTGTGATCGCCTGTTCAACAGCCTCTGGACGTAAGTTAAACGCATCATCATGATCGGTGGGGATCATGATCATCTTACCGCCAGCGCTGGCAATTGCTTGATCATAAGACGTATAGCGCGGATCGGGTACAAGGATCTCATCGCCAGGATTGACCAAGACTTGCATGAGCAAGAATAGCCCCTCTTGCCCACCGGTGGTGATGATAACATTCTCACTGGTTACCTGTAAGTTGTTGTCACGCTGGAGCTTATCCGCCACAGCTTGACGCAGTTCGGGTAAGCCAGCAACTGGCGAAACAGGTACCTGATTGTTACGGATAGATGTTTGTGTTGCTTCGATAATATGGGTAGGGGTTGCTAGATCAGGATCACCACGCCCTAATGCGATTACATCAGGATGCGTTGCCATCTCCATCAGCGCGTAACGTAAGGCGGTGCCATCGTGGGCAACTTTGCGGATTTCTTCAGGAATGTTAGGATTATTGATCATTGTTTACTCGCCCATTCATAAGCCGCCCACTGCGAAATTGATGGTGAGCAGATTGTCATACTCTGTTTGAAAGATCGCAAAGCGCCGGCTTGTGATGAACCAGCCATCCAGCCAATCCGCCAGCCTTTCAGCGTGTCCTCCATGCTACCAATCGTGACCGTTCGTGATGCCCATTTCTCGTGTTGCGCTGGATGAAAGGTGCCTGTACCCTGTGTCGTATCCCAGACAACCCAGCACGTTTCAGCATCGGCGTGGTCTAGGATCGTGGTGATGTCTTCCTGTGCATCTTGGCTCGTCAGATAAATCAACATATGACTGCTCAGTTGTTCACTTGTGTAGATCAAGGGTACGTCTTTCAAGATGGATGTCCCGTGTAGATGCGTGGCGTCACCGATGACTAGAATAGCGGATTGTGCGAGGACCATCACGCTCGCGAATATAGCTTCTTCGATACCACAGGTAATCGTGATCTGATCTTTATCTATTTGAATCTCGTATCGGGTATTGATCTGCTGGGCGACCCATTCTCGTAATGGCGCAATACCCGGGCGATCAGTATAGTGTGTTTTGCCATCTGCGAGCGCCTGAATAGCGCCCTGTTGGGCTGTGGTTGGTGTATCGCTTTCCATCAGCCGATCTTGTTTTAACTCTAATTTTGCGATGCGGTCTGCAAGTGGTTGGCTTAAAGTATCGCTCATGATGTGACCACCTGACGTTCAAATGGGAAGTTGATGGCTAGTGTTTGCGCGAGTTCTTGTAATTCATCAAAGATGATAGCGTCAAGTTGTGCGCCGTTTTTGCGGTAATCGATCTCCCGACGATAATCAATTTCACCTGGAACAAGAATTTCGTCGAAGCCGGGGCGTAATGCCGCTGATTTAATCTCAGCGATGAAATCATCCATGCGTTGTTTAAACTCGGCAATGGGCATGAACCATTCAATATCAATCGCAATGAAGGTATGGGCAACATCTTGTTTAGCTGGATTGGCATAAGGTGTCAGACCAAAGGCACCCCCACTGAGGACGCCGGTCAAAATGTCGGTGAACATCGACAGACCATAGCCTTTATATTGTCCAATGCCTAATAAGGCACCCGCCATCGCATCTGAAGGATCATCCGTCTCGTGACCTTCAGGTGTCAGTGCCCAGTCTAACGGCATCTTTTTGCCTTCGCGTTCTAACCAGCGCATCATCCCTTTGCCGGCAGTTGTGATCGCGAAATCGAGCACAACTGGAAAATCTCTACCTGTTGGTGCGGCTAATCCCCACGGATTGGTGCCTACGCGCCCTTCACGCCCGCCCCATGGTGCCATTTCAGGCCCTGCGTTGGTGATTGCAATACCGATACAATCTTGTTCGAGTGCAATGCGGGCAGGGACTGCTGATGAGCCAAAATGAGTGCTGTTCTTGACAATCACCGTTCCGATGCCACTCACTTTGGCTTTTTGAACGGCAAGCTCCATTGATTTTTGTGCAACAACCGACCCCAGACCAATATGTCCATCTACCAGTGCCAGTGCCGGGGTTTCTTTGATGATTTCATATTCGGCACCGGGCTTAATCCAGCCATTGCTGATCCGCGTGTGATAAGTCGGTAAACGCCGTACCCCTTGACCTTGACCGGGTAAACAACGTAATTCACTTTCGATCAGACCCCGTGCACAGCGCCGCGCTTCATCTTCGGATGTACCCATTGCAAGAAACGCATCAATCACAAATTGATGCGGGTCATCAACGGGCACGCGAATAAGGGTAATCCCCATTTTAAATCCCTTTCACGGCTTTATATTCTTCGAGTTCTGCGGGGGTGTAGACTTGCATCAGCTCGAGTTCAATACCGCCTGCTTCCTGTTCGAGAAATGCTACCCAGCCTTCAGGGTGAACGTGACTTCCCTGAACTTTGCAGGCAGCACATTCTTTCAAGGTTGCGCCTTTAGCTTGTGCTTCTTCAAGTGCGTCATCGATATTGGGCACGGCATAACAAATATGGTGTAATCCTTCGTAACCACGTTCGCTGATCCATTGATCAAATCGACCACCAGCGTCTAATGATTGGCATAGCTGATATTCCACATCACCCACGTTGAAGATCGCAACACGATTGCGTGATTTTTCATAATCATGTACCTCAGCCTCTAGTCCCACACCGAGTAAATCTTGATATGTTTTGAGAGCTTGATAGGCATCTTTGACCGCGAATGCCATATGCTTAATATATCGTCCGTCCATGTTTTGCTCCATTCTTTAAATAGATTTATAGGTCCCTATCAGTTTTGTAGATCAAATAATGTCTTTAAGTTAACAGACGCATCCACACGGGGTGTTATCGCTGATTCTGCCGATGTCATTAATAATGTGACACCCGGACCATAACCGGCACGCGGGCTATCAGTTTGCCCGATGACTCCGATACCCATCGCGCCACGCAGATAACCATGATTCCAACTGCTGTCATAATCTTGCAAGGCAACGATATCTCCCAGACGCAATTGATCTAAACCTGCTTGATTCAGTTCGGCTTTATCTGTTGTTTGAATATGGAGTGACCCACCTTCACTGGTCAACCCTGCGCCAGCACCGAGCAGGTGAGGGGGTACAATACCCACGACAGGCACCTCTAATTTGCCATCACTAGTGGTAGTTATACCGAGACGATTGATTAGTTCCGGTGAACAACTCTTGATCTTGATAGCCGGGTGATCGGTTAACGCTAAGCCTACGCCCTCAGATTTGATGACAATTTTGTCTCCAATTGCCATTTGTTCACGGGCGCTCTTCTCAAAATGAATGATCACCTGTTCTGAGAATCGTCCTGATTTGCCAGTAACGATCCCACGTGTTCCTTTGGCATTGCCTGTCATCACGGTAGCTGTGTTGCCAACACATGAGAAGATATTCAGCCCACGATTACCACGATCATCTTTGACACTGACACTCACACCGGGATGAATACAATCCCCAAGCCACCCATAGACAGAATCCCCAACAGATACGTTATAGACGATCCCCCCCCATGTGGGTAACAGAAAAGCACGGCCCTCGCTATCCAGGCGATACGGTTCTGCTGGCAATCCGGGGAATCCGGGTGACGCAATCTGTCCCATAACTGAAACACTGACAATTTTATCGACGTTCGTTTTCACGCTCATAGGTCATTCCTGATGTTTAGGTAGTTAGCAATATTGGCTTCGGGCGTAATTTCCCACTCAATCATCGACGTTGGACAACTCATTAGGGCCAGGATGCCAGGTCCATGACCGATCATCACGGAATCACCATGAATGCATAGTGCAATCGTGACCGCGCCGGTGCGATAACCGCGCCCATAACGATGATCTGCATCCGGTATCACAATCAGATCCCCCAATTTCATCTGATCGATACCGAGTTCTGCCATCAACGCTTTATCGCCAGACATCAAATCTTGATCGACATATTCTGAGTTCAACTCAGCGCCTGATCCCATGATGCGTGGTGGCAATTCAATGGCTACAGGGACACGGATTTTGTGATCGCTAAGCTGTTCAATTGGCATAGCATTGATCAATTGAGGACTACATTTCTTGAGTTCAATTTCAGGGAAATCAACAAACTGTAACCCACGCCCATAGGCTTCAATCTGGATGGCATCGTCGATACAGAGCAGATCGAGTGCGTCGACTTCAAAATCAATTAGTAATCTAGCATGTTCACCGGTCACGACGCCTGTTGCGCCTGATGCTAGTCCACTCATGATTGTGGCACGGTTGCCAATACAGGTTAGATAGTGCAATGCAAACTCGGCATCATTGTCGGGATTCGCAATCGAAACTCCAGGTTCCAGATGATCAGCTGACCACCCGAAAGCTGGGTCACCAACACGGGCGTTGTAGACGATACCTGCCATTCCCGGCAAGATAGTTGCTGTGCCCTGTGTGTTGGGAATATAGCCCGGATAACGCAAGCCAGGTTGCGATACGTTACCAGTGACAGCCATTTTCACCAGGTGTTCTTCATTTGTTTTTGGTCGCATAAAAATTCCTAAAATAGTCTCTGAGCGCAATCTAAATGTAAAAATATCTCAGACGGTGTAGCCAACAATGTCGATTTGTGCTATCGAAGCATTTGCTCAATCTCGATAGACAAATATTTCTTAAACTAATGCGACAATCTGTTACACATGAAAGGTGATCAGCGATTATCTTCATGAGATAGTTACCGCATAGCTAGCCGCCCTTTTAGATGATGACCGCTCTATTAAAATAAAATGAAAATACGAATTTCTTGACACTCAGAATAGGATTGGTTATCATCTTTTCTATTAGTTGTAGATTGTAGACAATCTACAACAAGCCGATTATAAGAACATAAACTGACGTTGTCAAGAAAATGAAACCCAATCTTCCGCAAATTAAGAACATCTCGATCCGTGAACAAACTGTTGATGCGCTACGCGAATCGATACTGACAGGAGAGTTGAAGCCCGGACAAACATTGACTGAGGTTGATTTATCAAAACAGCTCGGTGTTAGCCGTGGGCCAATTCGTGAAGCTCTGCGTATTCTTAATTCAGAAGGCTTAGTTGAAACAATTCCTTATCATGGAACGACTGTGCGTTATCTGGATCGCGTCGACATAACCGAGTTGTATAGCATGCGGATTATCTTGGAGACATTTGCTGTTGAGAATATTATCAATGCCAACAAACCTGAACATATTCAGATCTTGATGACTTTATATGAACAGATGGAACATGCTGGCAGTAAGGGTGATCTCAAAAAGGTCAATGAGATTGACCGTACCTTTCATGACAAGTTGATTGAGATGAGCGGGCACAGTTTATTGATGACTATGTGGCAATTCGTTGCGATGAAAGTGCGTCAGGTGATGGCATTGCGTAACATGCGTAACTCGGATTTGACACAAATTGCGCGTAATCATTTGCCTTTAATCGAAGCTATTCGTCAACAGAATCTTGATGAAGCGAAAGAATTATTAACGGCGCATATTGCCTCAGCAGGTGATTTGATTATGGAAGATTGGAACTTCGAGCAAGACGGGGGTGATAGCGAATGAAACGGGTCATCGTCACCGGTGCAAATGGCTTCGTTGGGAGCAATACAGTCGCGATATTGATCGAACAGGGCTGGTTTGTCTATGCGGTCGATGTCGTCTTTGATAACCCTGCAGTTAGTCTATGGGATCAAAACAGCATCGAACTGATTACAGCATCCTGTGTGGATTTACCGCGGCTCAAAGCCGATGCGTTAATCCATGGCGCTTTCATCACTGCTTCACCAGAAGCCCGTGACGAATCCCCCGAAGCGAATTTGCGAGCCAATATTGAGCCGATGTTAGCGATGATGACTTATGCCAGAGAACAGGGGATTCAACGCTCGATCTATTTGAGTTCAAGTGGCGTATATCGTCAATTACCTGATACACGTATTAGCGAAGATCATCCTGTTAATCCTTTGGGTGTGTATGCTGTTGCCAAAACATTCATGGAAAATCTTGTCGAGACGATGCGTACTGTTTATCAACAAGATGTGATTTGTATTCGTCTAGGCAACATCTACGGTCAATATGAATATCAACGTGCATCGCGCCCTTATCTCAGTTTGATTGGTCAGATGATCCATATGGCGCGAACAACCGGCACCATTGATATTCAGCATCCTGAAGAAGCCCGTGAATGGACATATGCCTCTGATATTGGTCGAGCCTTACATGTACTCTTACAACAGGAGCATCTGAACTATGCTTTGTATCACGTTGCCAGTGGCGAACGGCTTTCAAATTTGTCGATTGCACAAATGATCCAGACGATCATGACAGGTGTTAACATCCATAAAGTAACTGGTGAAGCGACCACAGCACCCTTAACACGCCTCGGTATTCTGGATCATGCGCGTTTGCTGGCAGATACAGGCTTCGATGATTGGACATCTTTTAGCCGTGATGTGTTAGCGATCATTGTGAATGATGAATTGCGGAGTGAAGCCGATGCTTAAGGTCTTGTTAGCCGGATTGGGTGTGCGTGGGCGATACTGGGCTGAGGTTATTAATCGCTCAGATCGTGCTGATATTGTCGCCTATGTTGATCCACAGGCCTCTGCTCTTGAGCGCGCCTGTGCAGAATTTGGCGTACATCCCACATTTGATACCGTTCAATCTGCTTTGCAGACAGTAGAAACTGTCGATGCACTGGTTCTGGCAAATCCACCAGTTGGTCGACAAGAAATTGTGCAGATGGCAGTTGAGCGTCAAATACCGATGTTAATTGAAAAGCCTCTGGCACTCGATCTAAAGGAAGCGTTGACGTTAGTCAACATGGCCGAATCTGCGAATGTACCTCTGATGGTCGGGCTGAACTTCCGTTATCTGGGTGTGACGATTGAAATGATGAGACTGCTCTCACAAAATATAATCGGTGCACCAGAATTTGCGCGGTTTACCTATGAACGCTGGCGCGATGGTCGGCGACCCGATTTGAATAAATATCCCCTGACGATGCCGCACCCGATGTTATGGGAGCAATCGATTCATCATTTTGACCTGTTGCGTTATGTCTATGGTCAGGAACCGGTCAGCGTACAATGTCATACATGGAATCCGTCGTGGAGTATGTATGATAATGATACCAATGTCTCTGCAATTTTCCGATTTGATGGTGGCATAACTGTCAATTATCAAGGGACATGGCAGGGCAATTGGATAACCCCTTCTTTTGAGTGGCGCACCGATTGTCATGACGGGATCATAACGCAACGTGATCAATTCGGTGAGTTGTTTTACGCACGCCGTGATGACCTGACACTCACTCCGGTGAGCTTACCCCCTCATGAACGCTGGATTTCTGATACGACCGGCTTATTTGATACTTTTCTGTCACATGTGCTTGATGGAGGCTCGCTCCACTGTAGTGGGCGCGATCATTTGATGTCGTTGGCTATGTTAGAAGCCTGTATTCAGTCGAGTCAGTATCACACAACGATTAATATCCCTGATGTTTTACCCGATGGGTAAAATAATTTTTGTCTAGCTTATGATAATGATCAGTATAAAGGAGGTGATGTACTGAAAGAGATTAAATCTTACACCATAACCTGTTTGTTTTTTTCGATTTCTTGTTCAGAAGGAGTATCTTATGCAATTTAACAGAAAACTGTTTCTCATCATTGCAATCTTTGCAATGACCATACTTGTGAGCGCACAAGCCCCTGCACCCAGTGATACAGTGCTTGTCGTTGCACAATCGACCGATGTGACGAGTCTGGATCCCCCACAAATTGGTTCACGTCCAGATGCCAATATCGCACATCACTTATTCAGCACGCTCTATGGTATTGATGTTGATGGGAATATCTTCCCGGTACTAGCAGAATCGTATGAAATTTCTGAAGATGGTACAACCTATACCTTCACCCTACGCGAAGGCTTGACCTGTCATGATGGCTCGCCATTGACTTCTGATGATGTCGCGTTCTCTTTCAACCGCGCTGCTGATCCTGAGAATGCATTCACCGGTAACACCCCGGGTTTTGTGTATTCCTCAATGGGTTTTGTCGATGCTGAAAGTGTGAGCGAACTTGAAGTTGCGGTGAACATTGCTCGTCGTACCTCAATTGCGCTTGGTTTGATCACTGAAGTTTCAATCTACTGCCGCGAATCGTATGACGGTGTGCCACTTGAGGAAACCGCACTGAACCCTGTTGGTTCAGGCCCCTATGTGTTTGTCGAACGTGTGGCAGACGATTACATCTTGATGGAAAAATGGGAAGACTATGCCCTTTATGATGAAGATCAATTCGAGACCATCGTATGGCGTGTCATCCCTGAAGCTTCAACACGTGTTGCTGAGCTGATCGCTGGCAATGTCGATATCATCACCAACGTTCTGCCAGATCAACATGATGCTGTCGACGCATCTGGCGTTGCTGAAATTCAGGCTGTTCA
>JBNPEE010000014.1:0-315772 GCA_051117475.1 Anaerolineae bacterium
CATCTTGATGTTGCTGCGCATGCCCTAAGTCGGGCGCCACAAGCGCCATCGAAGCTACACGAGGACGACTGACTACATCGGGCGACATGCGTGCCGTATGCGATGATGGGTCGTAGTGATCACCCAGTTGCTGATCTGTGCCTTCTAGCGTGACGTTCAAGTTGGCATGGCGCATGATATGACGGGCGGTTTCAGGGCCGTCATAGCCTCTGTTGTTAGCCGTTTGTCCCCATTTACCAAAGACGTTACGCAGGTAAAGTTGCGCTGCGCCACTGAGGAGCATCGCCGGAATCATGACCATGAGCAGGTAGTTCATATCGAAGAAAAACATACTTCCTCCGTGAGCAATTGAATTCACCGGAGCGCGAAATATTTCGCACCCATTGATATTATGATAAGCGGGAAGCATCAGCAAAGTATCAGAGAAAAGCGAATGATAGATTAATGTACCCCGAGTGTCCCAGTTGCAACTTCCCTGCTCGGATTCGGTCTGTACCCGACCAGAGGCTTATTCTCTTTTGTGCTAAAACTTTTGAAAGCTCTATTTTCTTTAAAAGCTGTTAAGGAGATTCAGAGATGTTAGACGATACCTTCACCATCACGGGTGATGTTACTCGCTTTCCACAAAAAGGGGGATAGCACTATGTCGATGCCCCTGAGGAATATGACAAAAGAATATGCTGATCGCGGTCTAGTCGCTATCATTGCTACGATGGGTGGTACAAGCTGGGATGCGTCCTTGCTGCCAAAGGGCGATGGCACTTTGTTTATTGCATTGCCTGCCAGAGTAAGAAAACGTGAGCAGATTCAGTTAGGAGATTCTATTATCATGTCATTTGTTCTACGAGAACGATAAGCCATTATGTGTTAATGTGCGCCGAGTGTGGCGGTTGCGCCTTCTTGCGTGTTGAGTTGAATGGGTAAGAGGCAGTTATCCAGTAAACGGGGCTTGCCCACCTGCGCGGCCACTGAGAGCAAGAGTGGGCGCTCAGTCGGTTGCGCGAGTTCGGTGAGGGTGGCGGCATCCGCCAATGAGACATAATCCAAGCGCAAGCCATCAACGGCATTGAGGCGCTCATATGCGATTGAGCGCAAAATATCGGGATGACGTTCGCCCTGCTGATAATGCTCCGCGACATGGTGCAGAGTCTGGTTAAGGGCGAGCGCGGTCTGGCGTTCTGCTGGGTTGAGATAGACATTGCGCGACGACAGCGCGAGTCCATCTGCTTCACGCACAATCGGACAAACATGAATGGTGACTGGGATGTTGAGATCATGCACCATCTGCCGGATGACAATCACCTGTTGCGCGTCTTTCTGCCCGAAGAAAGCATCATCAGCTTGGACGAGATTGAACAACTTGGCGACAATCGTCGTCACCCCGCGAAAGTGTTCAGGGCGTGTGCCACCTTCGCGCCCTTGTGTGACTTCCTCGACGGTGACCCAGGTCTGGAAGCGAGGCGGATACATCATCTGTGGCGTGGGTAAGAAGACGGCATCGACACCCATTTCTTCGAGCAGTGCAAGGTCACGCGGCAGATCACGCGGGTATTGGTCGAGGTCTTCGCCTGCGGCGAATTGCGTCGGGTTAACAAAGATCGTAACAACCACGCTATCACAGTTTTCGCGAGCTGTTGCGATAAGCACGAGATGTCCTTGATGCAAGTAACCCATAGTGGGTACAAGCCCCACGCGCCCATTTAGCTTGGGGCGCAGAGCACGTAAATCAGCGATTTGCTCAATGATATGCATGTACTAACTCATCCTTGAGCGTAGCGATCACCTCATCGCTCATGGTGAAGCTATTGGCTTCAGTCGGGAAGGCGCGGGCAGTGACCTCGTCATGATATTGTTTGATCGCATCGAGCATCAATTCACTGAGATTCGCATAACGCTTGGTGTGCCTGGGGACGAAATCATCGAACAATGCCAGAATATCGTGAAAAACCTGAACCTGTCCATCAGTGGTGTTGCCTGCACCGATGCCAATGGTGGGGATATGTAATGTCTCAGTGATGAGTGCAGATAACGCGCTGGGCACGAGTTCCAGCACAACAGCAAACGCGCCCGCATCCTGAACCGCCTGCGCATCGCGCAAGAGTTGACGGGCGGAATCGAGTTGTTTGCCCTGCACGCGAAAGCCTCCGAACTGATTGACGCTCTGTGGGGTTAAGCCAATGTGCGCCATAACCGGCATACCGGCATCCGTGATGCGCTTGATAGTGGGCGCGAGCAACTCGCCACCTTCCAGCTTAACCGCGCTCACACCACCCTCTTGCATCAAGCGCCCTGAATTGGCAAGAGCTTGCTCGGGGCTGACGTTATAGGTCATGAAAGGCAAATCGCCGACAACGAAGGGACGTTCGGTGACGCGGGTCACGATCTCGGCGTGGTAGATCATATGCTCCAACTTAACCGGAATAGTAGAATTATGCCCCTGTACAACCATGCCGAGCGTATCACCAACGAGGATCATCGGTACCTCAGCGGCTTCGGCAAGGCGAGCGCTGGTCGCATCATAGGCAGTCAACATGGTGATCGGTTGATGATCATCTTTCATCTTTTGAATGTGACGGATGTTTAGACGTTTCATGAGTTTTCCTGTAACAGTCTTTCTATGGTCGGAATATCGACACCCCGTTCAGCGAGCATCGGATACGCAAGGCGTGCTAGTGCAATATAGGCCTGACGCAAGTTCGGATCATCAAGGGCATCGAGATGCGCCTGCAAGGTGCTTATATCAGCACGGGTCAGGGGGCCGGTGAGTGCAGTCGGTATGCCCTGCTCGGCGATGTTAGTAAGCGTAGCCTGCATCAGCGTGAGCAGAGCATTATCGACTGCTTGCGGTTCAGCGCCGAGATCGCGCAGTAATCCCTGAGCGACTGCATAGAGCGTGACCATGTAATTGCTCGCAATCACCAGCGACGCATGATAACGCGCCTTTTGTCCGGCAGGGATCACCAGCACATCACCCTTGAGCGCTGTGACTAATCCGCGCAACCACACTTGCAGGCGCTCGTCGGAAGCTTCGATGGCGATTATGGCTCCGACAAGGGTCGCATAGGCGCTTTCAGGATCTGCGAAGGGAAACGCGGGATGCAAACTGCCGACCATCGCACCCGCATCGGCTAAGGGCTGAAGCACATCGATGCTGTGTGCGCCGGAGGCATGGATCACCGCTTTCCCCTGCCAGCTGAAATCTGCAAGCTGTTCCGCGAGCGGGCTTATCGTATCATCAGGAACGGTGAGGCAAATTAAATCCGCCGGTGCCACAGCTTGTATTAGTGTTGTAACGGCTTGTGCGTCGATATATTGTGCCAGCGTCTGTGCTTTGGTCAGTGTACGGTTATAGACCGCCTTAATCGTATAACCGCTATCAAACCATAGACGCGCCAGCGTATAGCCAACCTTACCTGCTCCGATGAGACTAATCGTGGGACGCACATTACCCTCCGAGCGGTGTCGGTGTAGCAACCGAGAGCGGTTCGGTAATGTAGATATTCACCATACAGAAAGCGACAAGATTCCGACTGATGTCAAAAACAGTCAGGCGAAACTGATACAAGCCCTCCTCATAGAGTGCGGGCGAGAACTGATTAAAGTCGTTCATTTCACGAACGGGCGCATTAACATTACTGACAACGGTATATTGCCCCTGTGTTTGAGGGCCCGCAATTTCGATCTTGGCTTCGATGAAATCATCGGTATAGGCGGTGCCTCGCACAACAATCGGCGAGATGATGCGCTGACCATTAGCAGGAACTTCCAGAAACGCACGCGGGTCTTCACAACCTTGTGCAGGTGGTGCATTGGGCACAATCGTGCCAACAGGTGTAGGGGTGGGGGTGGGGGTCAGCACGATAATATCAGGATTGTCGCCGAGTGGCGTACCCACTTCAATATTGAGCGAACTATCAGCAATTGCTGGCGGGGTATCGGTGACAAATACCACATCTTCAATCACTTCAGCCTGATCAAGCGCCTGTTCATCGAGTTCACGTTCTGCCTCCAGAAAAGGCACTGCCCGCACCTGCACTCCCATCAGTAAGATGCCAATCTCTGCCATGATAATGATAGCAGTGAGTGCGTTGGCACGGCGACGGTTAGCGAGATCTCGCTCTAGTTCAAAATAACTGGCGTTGATCTCACTACTAGCCTGAAATAAGCGATAAAAATACCACAATACCACCACCGCCAACAAGATATACAGCGGTTGGGCAACCCAATCTAATAGGAAGAATAACTCCCTCATGATGGGAAGTCCTTGAGCACACCGCGCAGGATGGTTGTGAGACGCGGAACCAGAACCTGACCGGCTTCCAGGACTTCTTCGTGGTTGGTCTCAGCATCGCTATCGACTTGATCGATGGCAACGTTGGTAATACCCGAACAAGCCATCACGCGCATTCCTGCATGACGCGCCACGAGCACCTCATGCACGGTGGACATGCCGACGGCGTTCGCACCAATCACACGCATCATGCGAATTTCAGCAGGGGTTTCAAAAGAGGGGCCGGAGACTGCGGCATAGGTGCCTTCATGAAATGGGATGTCATTCGCCTGAGCCACCTCGCGGGCACGGGCACGTAGAGCACGGTCATAAGTTTGTGCCATACCGAGGAAACGGGGGCCAATCGCATCGTCGTTGGGGCCCATGAGAGGGTTATTGCCGATCATACCGGGAAAGTTGATATGATCGTTAATCAGCATCACATCACCGACACGATAAGCAGGATCAACCCCGCCGGCAGCGTTGGTGAGGATGACCGTCTGTACACCGAGTGAATGCATCACACGGATTGGGAATGTGACTTGCTTCATGGTATAACCTTCGTAGAAGTGAGCACGCCCTTGCTGTGCGACAACAGCTTTGCCTTCAAGTGTACCGATCACCAAATTACCCTGATGACCGTGTACCGTCGATTGAGGCCAACCCGGGATGGTATCATATGGGATGACCGTTGCATTTTCGATCTGATCGGCAAGTGATCCCAAACCGGATCCCAACACAAGACCAATTTCAGGTATAATATTAGTGGCATCGCGAATTAGATCGACAGCCGCCTGATAATCAGCTGGTGTGTAAGTCATGTGTACTCCTTGATGGTTAATCGTTGATCATATCATCATTATACAAAATCATCGGGTAGTGTGCCTATGTAGGAATCCGGTAACGTCGGTCTAGCCCATATAATTGATATAGGGATTTCATACGTACCAGAAGCATACCAGTTATCGACTATTTCATTAAGTTAATAAAATAAAAGCCTGTTATAATACTTAACACGTCGATTATATGACGGAGATAAAGACACTGATGGCAACGATCCAGAACACCAACAACGTGATGCATCGTTATGCAGAAGCCTATGAGAAGCTCTATAATCGGAGACCGCGTGATTTAAGGGCTGTTGATGATGATTGGGTGATTGTCAACGGGGCGCGGATGCGACTTGCTGAACTGGAACATTTGACCAGACAATTACAATTAGAATACCAGCAAACACTTAATAACAAACGGAACCTCGTCAGTAAGTTAATCAAGTGGTTCAAAGGTTGATCACACAGCTGTGATCCTGAGGATCGTCTGTTGGCGATGTTTGATGTCAGAAAATGGATGAATTGTGGGAGACTTCGAACGCCAATTACGCATAGCGCTATTTGCCTTCATCATCATTGTGCCGTTGGGCACGTTTGGTTTCATGTGGTTGGAAGGTTGGAGTTTCATCGATGCACTGTACGTCACTGTAATTACCCTCTCGACTATTGGATATGGCGATTTAACTCCTCTAGCTCCAAGCGGGCGAATCTTCACAATCGTACTGGCGATATTGGGGCTAAGTGCATTTGCCTTTGCGGGCCAAGCCTTCATTCAGGTGGTGACCAGTCCGGCGTTACGGATGATCCGTACACGACGCATCACACAGAAAAAGATTGATCACTTACAGCAACATTATATTATCTGCGGCAAAGGCGAGATGGTTGATCGCACGGTGATGTACCTGCTACAAGGGGCACGTATCCGGCGCAACGCACAACGTGCGATTCAGCATCGGCCAGTTGATACGCTATTCGATCGCGTCTTTGGTCAGCGTGAGGATGGGGTGCTGGCGTGGATCAAGCGCCTGCTGCAAGCGATCAACCATCAGATGACTAACATGCTACACACACAAGTGACCTTACTCGATATTCTGGTTGTCATCACACAGGATCAGGTATACAGCGACCATCTACAAAACGCCGGATTACTAGTGATACAGGGCGACCCTACCGATAATGACATCCTGCGCAATGCTGGCATCGAACGTGCTCAGGCAATGATGGTGATGCTAGACGATGATACAGAGACGCTGTTAACTGTCTTGACTGCGCGGGCGCTGGTGCCCGATTTACCGGTAACGGCTGCCGTACTTGATGAGGAATTAGGACACAAAATTGTGCGGGCTGGCGCCAGCAATGTGCTGAATCCATTCGATATATCCGGTCAATTCCTGAATAACGCGACGTTTCGTCCTGCGGTGAACGCTTTCTTCAATGGCTTGTTATTCGAACATGGTTCTGACTATCGACTCATATCGCTAGTAGTTGATGTTGAACAAAATGGGCGCACGGTTGAGGCCTTGAATCTGCGACAGCAGTATGATGTGGGTGTGATAGGTATTCGGCAGACTGACAGCACCTTTGTATATGCCCCGACTGATAGCCAGTCCCTGCGAACAGGTGACGTGTTGCTGGTCGTTGTCCCTGCACAGGAGATCAAAGGACTCGAACAGGCGTGGGATTTGTCAGTTAGCCTCCCGCCCGAACGCAACGCATGGCGTATTCGTCCCTCTCAACATGCCCCACTCAAAAGCGAGCACAGTCATTCGCTAATGGATGCAGAAAAGATCATCAGCACGATGTCCAAGCATTTCATCATTTGCGCGCAAGATTTAATCGCACGCAGTGCAATTGCACGCCTTGACCCCACCCGCCCCTTCGTGATTATCAGCAACGACAACACACTGACTAGTGCCCTCATCAACCGCGGTTTTCTGGTTGTACATGGCAACCCATCAAACGAAGAAACCTTGATAAAGGCAGGGGTACGACGCGCTCAGGCGATGATGGTGGTATTGGAGAAAAAAGCGGATAGTGTGTTGACGGTCATCACAGGACGCGCACTCAATCGCCATTTGCTGATCACAACGACGGCTAACACAGATGATATGATCGACAAGTTAGAATTAGCTGGCGCTGACCGTGTGGTGAGTCCGTTCCATGTGGCAGCGCGCTTCATCTTATTGAGTGCGACACACCCTGAACTCAGCGGTTATATGAATGCCGTGCTGTATAATTACCAGACTGGTCTGGAAACAACTGAAATTTATACGGAGACTGAATCGGTATGGATTGGTCAAACAATCGCATCGTTGACACTGCGTGAGCGGTATCAAGCCGGTGTGATCGGCATTCGGCAGGCGGAACAGCAAGTATTCACTTATGCACCGCCACCCGATTACGTCATTCAAGCCCATGAGGTGCTCATCATCGTGACCCCTATGGCTTATGCGGATGCGATCCGTGATGCAGCGTATGGTGGTGTGATCAAAGCGCCTTCAACCTTGCGCGACAAGGTATTGCAAAATCCTTCTTTCACACCTGATGAGCGCCTAACAAACGACTAAAGACCAGCACGGCGACGTTCGGCTTCGTAATCATCCGGGGTATCGACATCGCGTAAGACACTATCAGTATTCACATTGATATAGGTGATCTCTTTAGCGTGGGCGTTGATAATCTCACGGGGGGATTGATAATTGCGTAGGGCAAGGAATTCATGCCAGTATTTACGCCCGATTAAGATCGGGTGACCACGACGCATGTTGTAGCTGGGAGCGATTAGATCACCACGCCCGGTGGCATAGGCTTTAAGTACCTCATAGATCACTTTGGGTTGAATGCGTGGTTGATCGCCAAGCACAATCAGCACCGCTGAGATGTGTTCAGGCATCGCTCGTAAGCCTGCTTTGAGCGACGAGACCATCTCCCCTGTTTTATATGCGCGGTTATGAACAGGATGTGCCCCCATCTTATGCGCAAGCGGTTTCACTTGATCGGCATACCAACCGGTCACCACGTTGATATGATCAACCCGCGAGCAGTTCAATTGGTGAATAATATGCTCAAGGATGGAATGTTGGCGCGTCCAGGGCATCAGCACTTTAGGCTCGCCCATGCGGGAGGCTTGCCCCGCTGCGAGCACAATTGCCCCCACGGCACGATGCACCTCATAGACCGGTTGCACGCCACGCACTGACCCAATCGCCACACCTTGCACCCGTGATGATTGTAAGACCATACGGGCAATCAGACGGGCTCGCCCGCGCAGATAGCCCACTTCTGGCGTTTGATTGATGAAGACGATCACCCGTGCCTTCTGTGGGATACCCCGTAAGCCAAGCTCATCATCACGCAATACCTGTGCAATCCATGCAGAACGCACATTGCCACCTTCATAGAAGCCGTATTTATCAATCATGGGTTGTGGGTTGTAGATGTGTTCATCATCGAGCGGTTGATCTAACGCGCTCAAAGACGCGATCGGGA
This sequence comes from Anaerolineae bacterium, assembly GCA_051117475.1. Lineage (GTDB taxonomy): Bacteria > Chloroflexota > Anaerolineae > Aggregatilineales > Phototrophicaceae > JAUZRW01. Next base: position 8,590 of record JBNPEE010000014.1, read on the forward strand.
CTACCAATGAGGCTTCTGAGGGAACGTATGGTTCATCAGCGCGAGGGGCTTTAAGAGGCATTCCTTCAGAGGCATCAGCTTCGATCAAGAGCACATCACTATCAATAGTATCGAGCACTTGCCGTGTCCACTCGACTTCTGGCCCATAAACTTTGCCGTTGACGATGCGTTCATAGAGAAAGACGAAACCATGTTCAGTGAGTGCCTGTGAGATTTTCTGCGGGTTGGCATCGTAACGCATGGCGTGAGGCATCAGGGGCAATTGGACTTCGTCGATCACACTGGTGGTAGTCGCCAGCACACGCCATCCTTGATCGAACAACTCGTAACCCAACCCGATCAACGCCGAAGTCTTGCCCCCTGCACCGATGAATGCAACGACATCCCCGCGCACGACATCAAAAGCCTGATGTAATCTCATTGTGTCCCTATCAGACTATTTACCAGAAAATACGCCCACACCACCGCCAGCATGTAGGCCATTGGAGATGAGGGGTCGCAACTGTGATGTAACTCGCTAGCTCATGATGAGCGACAACGAATTTACAGTATTTACTTATTATATTACCAAATTAAGCTCGTTTAGATAATCCCTATCCCCTGCTGGCGTAATGCCTTAACAACTTTATCCGGTGTGAACGGTTGTTGATTGAGCCAAACACCCGTCGCATCATGAACAGCGGCGGCGATAGCGGGCAAGAGTGGCAACATCGGCATCTCTGCCATGCCCCGCGCCCCCCATGGGCCGATTGGATCAGGATATTCGAGCACTACCGATTTCACCTGAGCAGGTACATCCAAGACAGTAGGAATCAAGTACGTTGAAAAATACGGATTCTTGATGCGCCCTTGATCGCTGACGAGGTATTCCATCAGCGCATAACCGAGCGCCTGCGCGACTGCACCTTCAATTTGCCCTTCGACAAGGCGCGGGTTGATTGCCTTGCCGACATCGCTGGCGTTGACTACCTGTAATACCTGTATTTGCCCAGTTTCAATATCGACTTCGACTTCCACGGCTTGTGCAACATAGCCATAGGCGAAATTCGGTTCACTACGCCCTGTGAGGGGATCAAAGGGTGAGGTACGTGGGGGTTGATAGCTGTACTCACCGATAGCAGGACGTTCTTCCGCTTGCCATGCTGCGAGAGCTTTTTCAGCCGCACCACGGATGGCATTACCGGACATAAAGGTCAAGCGCGAGGCAGAGGCACTGCCTGATGAGCCATGATAAGCGGTATCGGATGCTCGTAGTTTGATTTTTTCGAGCGGTAAGTTGAGCGCCTCTGCCGCCATTTGTACAAAGGCAGTATGCGCCCCTTGCCCGACATCCGCGCCACCGATGTTGAGAACAGCGTGATCGATTTGCGCTTTACCATGCAATTCAATCCCTGCCCAGCTTGATTCCGGAAAGCCGAAACTGTAACCGACATTCTTGTAGCCACAGGCAAAGCCAATACCTCGCCGTCGAGTGGGGTCAGTCGGTTGCTCGGTCGTGCGGGCGACGAATGTGCCATCAGGGCGCTGTTGCCAATAAGATTCTAGACCGCACTGCTCAATGACGCGATCCATCGACACGCCTGCCGGTAAGGGTGTGCCGGTACTCTGAATGCTACCTTCTTTGAACACATTACGCCGACGCAATTCGAGCGGATCCATGGCGAGCGCCTCAGCGAGTTTGTTCATCTGCCCTTCTGCCGCAAAGATCGCCTGCACTGCCCCGAATCCGCGAAAGGCACCGCAGGGAATATTATTGGTGTAGATAGCATAGGTATCGACGTATATATGAGGGATTTCATACGCGCCGGTGCTGGTCAACTGGGCGTTACCCAACACTTTGTTCGATGTGTAGTTATACGCGCCAGCATCCCCTAAAACGCGATTATGCGCGACGAGTATCTTACCATCGCGGGTCGCACCCCAACGCGCATGAACGGTGATCGGATGGCGCTTATGATGCCCGAGGATGGATTCTTCACGTGACCAGACAGTTTTGATCGGGCGTTGTAATTTCCATGTAGCAAGCGCCAGCACTATCTGCACGGACATATCTTCGCGCCCACCGAACGCCCCGCCAATCGCTGGATAGATCACGCGCACCTGATCTTCAGGCAAGTTGAGCGCATGATTGATCTGCCAAAGGTCTTCGTGGTTCCATTGGCCAGCAACGACAACGGTCACACGCCCTTGCTCGTCAACATAACTCAAGCCGGCTTCGGGTTGTAAGTAAGCGTGTTCTTGCCAGGTGGTGACATAGGTATCCTCAACGATCACATCACATTGATCCCATGCAGAATCTGCATCTCCGCGCCGAATGCGATACTGCGCGAGGATATTATTCGGGGTATCGGGATGTAGTTGCGGTGCGCCATCCTGCATCGCCTGTTCCATATCGAAAATCGGTGGCAAATCTTCATAGGTGACGTGAATCAGATCGAGGGCTTGTTTGGCGATAGTGGGCGTTTCGGCAACGACGACAGCAACGCAATCCATGTAGGTACGCACCACATCCGCGCCTTCGATGTCACTGCCGGGACCACAGATAACCGGTTGATCTTTGATGACCAAGCCGTATTCATTGACGGGTACATCATGCGAGGTAAAGACAGCCACCACGCCATCAAGCGCGAGTGCCTGCGTGCTATCGACAGCTAATACACGCGCATGAGCACGATCACTGTACTTAATCTTGAGCCACAATTGATCGGGCATATCAAGGTCACCGGGATAAGCGGTTTCACCGGTCACTTTACCGTGTGCGTCAATGCGCTTAACCGATTGACCTACGATGACGGTTTCTTTATCTGACATAACTCATCCTTACCAAAAATCATGTTTCATAACACTAATAGAAAGCCGATGATCTCATCTAATATTGAGGGACACGCAACCGTTTCACCTCTTGCTCAAAGATGCGCCGTAAAATAGCGATAGCCGTGGCGTAAGTGGGTTCAATCCCTGTAAATTGCATACTACCCGCACCAAGATTATGCCCCTTCTTCATCGGTGTATCGGAAGCATAATGCAAAAAACCCACGTCAAAAGGCACTTGATAAAGATTGACGATCTCATTGGATGGGTGACGCTTGGGGCGGAAGGCTTCGTAAACAGCTGAGAGATAGGGCCCCCCTTCCATCTCGATATCCGTGTAGCCTTCGCGGTAAAAAACAGTCATGTAGCCCGGATTTTGTAGGAAGGTTCCCAACGCAGTAATCGCTTTCTGATTATCCATCACATTGCCCCATGCCATATAGGGTTTAACATTATCCGCACCAAAACAGTTATCAAAGAGATAGGTATTTTGCGAGTGCTCGTCGTGGATGACATTAGGGATCATCACATCACCGATGCGCCCGTTGAGGGTAGCCGCTTTACCCATGATATACACCCCACGCAGGCGGCTAGTAGTACGCTCTGAGATACGACTGAGCATTTCATAGGCTGCCATACCAAGCGGATAATCAATATTGAGGATGAGCGCATCACTCTGTTGGAGCCAATCCGGCACGAGCAAATCATCAAGACGGCTATCAATCCAGTTCGATTGTAAGGTGCTGAGATCGATGATCTGTGCTTCGATCTGGAAACCGTGTTTATTGGGCACACGGTAAATGCCGACATAGCGTTCTTCTTCGCGCATGGTCTCGATGGCACTGGTCTTATCACTAAGAAATTGTCCTAGCACATAATAGAGAAAGTTCTCCAAATTTTTGTGTGGACTCTGGCGAATGTCTTCGTATTCGGCGAGTAGCGATTCGTGATTATATTTTTTGACATACTCAACGAGGTTCTCTTCGTAACGTTTAGCGAAGCCGGTGAGCAAATTCACCAGCGCGTGTGTGTTGCTGGAGACAAAGTAGATCGGGCGCTGTTCCACATCGGGGCCACCTTGATCGAGCACAGTCTGGCGCATCTCATCCCACCACGACGCGCTCGCCCGCCGATAATCGGCTAGCGAACCGGAGATCATCTTGATACCAAAATCTTTGAGTTCATCAGCAATCTGAAGCATGGTGGTGACAAATTGGTCTTTCCAAACGATCTCTAAACGTTGTACATCATCGGATACCATCTGGAGTGAGCTAGCGAGATACTCCAGCTCGGATGGATCAAGGCGGGTGTTCCGATTGCGCCTTTCTTCGAGGAATTTGCGGGCGCTGGTATCTTGCAACAGACGATGCAATTTATTCCATTCGATTTGATAAGCGGTGAGGATCGGCACAAGATCGTCAATATCAGAGCGACTGGCGATATAGACAACAAGTGCACTATCACCATCAAACTGCATCCGGCGGCGGCGACCGGGGGCAAAGACGCGATCCCAATGGCGAATATCTGTATAGCCAGCATCGACGAAAGAATGTTCAGTTTGCCCGATGAGTACAAGATTGGTGCTGGCAATACAAGGCGGTAGACGAAGCGCACTGTACAACAAGGCTGATACATCGGGTTGAATTTCGTGAGCGGCGACATGCAAAGACGAGTGCATGGCGATGTGACTCTCAACAAGGGTATCAATACGAATGGTTCCGCTTGAGCGTAAGACAGAATAATAGGTGCGCATATAGAGTTGAATCTCTTCGCCACCGGTTTTAGGTACTGTTCGATCCATATGATATAAAATAGGCGACTACTCTACATAGTCGCCCATATCCTCCTTTCAGCATAGCAAGGGGCGGGTTAAATGTCGTCTAAATCTTTGTTACCTTCTTTCATGCGCGCTTTCATCTTGTTACGACGCGCTTTCTTGCGTCGACGTTCTTGTTCGACCTCGGCGCGTTCTTGCTTGAGTACAGCTTCAGTCACAAGCCGATCAGGTTTGGGGGCAAATGCAGCATAAATCGCCGAGAAGAAGGCGATAATGATGAAGAAAATCGCCGCCGCAATCACGATCAACAGCGTTTGTTCGTCGAGTGATGCAGTGACCTGTGCGGGAATATACGCGCCGCCAAACTCAAGCACGAAGGGTGCGGAAAACCAACCAACCGCCGCCGCAATTGCCATAATAATGATGCCGATAATTGGCAAGAATGCTCTGAGCGGATCTTTTTTCTGTGTTTGATATTTACCTTGTGAACTCATATCGGATTACTCCTCGATTGTTGTGTGAGCGCTAGCTTTGTGAAAGGCATCCACAATTTTGTAATACCCAGTGCAACGGCATAGATTACCACTGATACTCTGCTGAATTTGATCGGTTGTTGGGCATGGATGTTCGTCTAATAGCTTCGCGCCAGACATGATGAAGCCCGGTGTACAATAGCCACATTGCACCGCCCCACCCTCAATGAAAGCTTGTTGAATCGGGTGTAAGTGGTCGGCATCGTGTAAACCCTCAACAGTCACGATATGAGCGTGATGTGCTCGTGGGGCAGGAACCATGCAGGACATCACCGCCGCGCCATCGACAAAGACTGTACATGCGCCACACTCGCCTTCGGAACAACCTTCTTTCGTACCTTTCAAATCAGCATGATCTCTTAACCAGTGTAACAAGGTTTTTGTCTGATCCCCGTTAATTTTCATCGGTTGACCATTGATTGTAGTTTCGATGGTGCCCTGTGCTGAATGCGCAAGGGATTCGGTCAGCGCATCAGGGTGAACTGTTGCTTGTTGTGCTCCCCAGAGCATTGCCGGCTGCTGGGGCAAGCTGTCGAGATCACCATCGAGCGCAATCTGACGCAGAGCACGTGCCACTAGCACTTTGGCCATTTCACCCCGATAGGCGGCGGTACTGCGCACGTCGTCAATCGGCGTAGGTGTTGCACCGGCTAAACGGGCCGCATGAGTGATTGTGGTTTCGGTGAGCGTTTGTCCAATCAGGGCTGCTTCGGCAGAGGGAACGCGGATAATCGTCGGAGCGACACTGCCGAGCGTGATACGGGCTTGTTGAATACACTGGTCATCATCATAGCTCAAGATTACGGCACAATTGACCACCGAGATTGCCTGTGCACGGCGTAATCCTAACTTGATGAATACACCGCGCCCGTTAGGGGACATCGCAGGGAAACTGATCGCAGTTAACATCTCATCGGAGCGCATCACAGTTTGGCGCAAGCCGGTATAAAACTCCGATAATGGGACAATGCGCTCCCCCGCAACAGATGCCAGCGTGACCTGTGCATCGAGCGCCATCAAGGGGGTGATGGTATCGTTAGCAGGTGATCCTGTGATGAGATTACCAGCGACAGTGGCACGGTTACGAATCTGAGGTGCGCCGACCTCCCATGCCGCTTGTGCCAGAGGCAAACCACGCTCACGGATGATCTCGCTAGCAACCACATGGTTATGATTGACCAGTGCGCCGAGAGTCACCCGGCCATCTTGTAAGCGGATGTGATCCAGATCCGGGATGCGGGTAATATCAATCAGAACATCCGTATGAGGTCGCTTACCGTGTTCGAGCTCCAACAGAATATCCGTTCCGCCAGCGATCAGACGTGCGCGTCCCTGATATTGATTGAGTAGTTGTAATGCCTCATCCACAGTACGGACGCTATGATAATGTTTCCACATAGATTAGGTATCACCTTCATCACTTTACAGTATAAAATATAAGAATAACACAATCCCGCAATTCAATTCCAATATTGATCGAGTGCAGAGCGTGCATCATCATGCGGGATATTTGATAGCACCAGATACGCCATCTGGCGAGCATGGGCGTGGGATTCGTCGCGCAGAATATCGATCATATCCGGCAATACCAGTTGAGGCATAATGCGTGTGGCAATATTAACCAGCGCCCAACCCGCGTTATTGCGAACATCAAAGGAACTATCATACAGTGCGGTAATCAATGCGGGGATGGCTTCAGCACTACCGAGTAAATCCAATGCAAAGGCTGCCATCGAACGCACATCAGCGCTAGTATCGGCTTCGAGTAAGTGCATGAGTTCCGGCACATATTCGTACTGGCGCGATTTACCAATCATAATCGCAGCAACGCGGCGATCATCGAGGCGGGTGCTGAGTAAACGGCGGCGGATAGCTTCGTGTGAATATCCCATAATTAAGTTCCTAATGGATCAATTTCCAGAATAGTATACGGATTAATATTATACACGAGTGTGTCTTTGTATTGGGTTTGTGTTTGTTTGCGGCGATCCCATGTGTGCACGTGCCCGTGTAAGAGATAGCGTGGACGATACCAATCCATGAACTTGATGAAGGCATCGAAGCCACGATGCGGGTAGTCTTCTTCAATGTCATGGATGCCCCGTGGGGGTGAGTGCGCCACGAATATATCGACACCATGCCCTTTGCGCCAGCGCCTGAAGCGCAATTTAGGCGCAAGCTTAACCACTTTATGATGCATCTCAAGCTGAGTGTATTGGATCTTACCGCGATTGTAATCAATAGAGCCTTCGAGACCGATGAAAGTCACACCTTTGAACGTGACAAAATGCTCGTGCAAATCGACACCGCCGGGGGGCGTTTGATCGTACATGTCATCATGGTTGCCGCGCACGTACATCAGGGGCTTGCCGAGAATGGTGCTGATGAAATCTAAGTAAGCGGCGGGCATGTCACCACAGCTCAGCACGACGTCAATATCGCTGTAGCGCCGTCGCAGATTCGCCGCATTGTTGAGTTGCGGCATTTCTGTATCGCTAACCACTAAAATCTTTACCACAAAAAGTTCCCAAGTAACGTTAATAGTTGTCGATAATCACGGTGATGATGCACACCTGACCTATCCATAACAGTATAGCTCATGCTTCATCGACTGTGCCATGCCAGCGCATCGGTTGACCGGTTCCGCCACGCCGTAGCATGGTGATCTCGGCCATGATGCTGAGTGCAATCTCTCGCGGGGACTCTGCTTCTAATTCTAACCCAATCGGCGAATGAATGCGCTGGAGTTCGGCATCAGTTATACCCTGTTTCTCACGCAGTGTTCTTGCAGTGATTGCCCAACGGCGACGACTACCAATCAAGCCAATATATGAGGCATCTGATTTAATCAGCACAGGTAAGAGCTTCTCATCAACGGATATGCCCCGGGTCACCGTTGCCACATAAGTGTGTGATGTTATGTGGATATGTTGATTAATGGTATCCGGGCTGGTGACAAGATAGCCATCCAAGCCCGGCACATAGTCTGGATTACAATAGATTTCGCGATCATCAGATAAGATCACGCGGTAACCCATCCACTTACCCAATTCAGAGAGTGCTTTGCCCACATGTCCACCGCCGATAACCAGCAAGGTTGGCGGGATGGCAACAGGTTCAATAAAGATCATGGCACTGCCTCCACAGATCCCCGGATCTCCATCGGAGAGGTCATTGAGGGTATAGGATTCGGTGCGTGGTTGCTGATCATCGATCACTTGCCGGGCGCTGGCAATCACTGCCGATTCCATCGCCCCACCGCCGACTGTACCAACAATTTGCCCATCCTGATAGATCAGCATCTTACTACCAGCATGACGGGGCATAGAGCCGATCGTACTGATGACAGTAGCTAAGGCTGAAGGATTTCCTTCTTCGATTGCTCTTGCAAGCGCCTGATAGACGGCGCGATGATCGTCTGCCATGATTACTCTATTTCTACTTCACCCAGCCACAAACGCCCATCAGGGGTGGTGTGGTAAACCTCACTGACAGGATTCAGGCGGTCGGTTGGCTGGTTCGGGTTATAGAAGCCGATTGCTAGCTGATAGCGTCCGGCAGGTAGTATATCTATCGAGAATGATATACGAGAAGCGCGTGTGTCGAATAGCCCCGATTGCCAATTACCAAGAGGCATTCTTGCAAAGTAACCATCCCACTGTGCCAACGGAGGCTGGTTGGGGTCATCGTAGAGATGTACAAATAGGCGATAGTCACCCTGTGGTTGTGCATGCACTGCCCAATCCAGATCAAGCTCAAATGTCTGATTGGATACCTCAATTGCTAAATCAACCAGTGCAACCACCTCATCTTGAAAGCTCGCTAACGCCGGCTGATCGTTTGAACGTAGGGTAATGGGATAAGCACTATGGCAAATGGGCATATAAAAGCCTGTTTCACCATGGGGGGTGATGTGTAAAGTCAGGGTTTCAGTCAGGTATTCGGACGGAATGACCGTGTAAATTGTGTGGCGTGTGCCGGGATTGTTAGGAATCCATTGTGTATCCAGCAGATCACCATTGGCGCTAATTGTGATTGAGTTTGCCGAGCTAGCATGAACATCGGTCACCAGTAGCCAATCATGCTGGCGGTCTGCATTGTGCACGGGCACAGTGAAGGATTCAAAACGGTCTAATAAGCGATATGCAAGCGTTTGACCGCCGAAATCACGAACCTCCGTGGCGAATACAGCGGTTGAGACGCTATCCCACGTATAAGCAAAATCGGTTTCGCTGGCGATGTCAGCAACATTGAGTGTGAAAATTGGATCAGGTGATATTATTCGTTGCGCTACTATTTGACTATACGAACACGCACTGCGTTCATCTGTGATCGCCTCCCAATCCGGTTGATAGATCGCTTGTGTCGGGGCGGCAAGCGCCACATTGCGCGTCGGTTGCCAATCATCAACCATGAACTCAGCACGGGGATTCGCATACAGTGCGGTATCTGCTAAATAGGCTAAACCATAGCCGTGCCCACGCCCATAACTGGCGATGTAATCCGGTTGGTGTGAGAGCAAGAACTCAGCAACACTACCGGGGCCGTTACGCCAATAAGCGGCAGCATTGGGTGTGGTCAAGCCGACAAGATCGAGCGTGCTACGATCCCCATGATAACGCATCAAACCGACATCATGCACGGCGATCACGCTATCCGGCGGGGTGTTATCGCGCAACCAGAGCGCCATCTGATAAGGTTGTTGATAAACGTAAGCAACGTTGAGCGCGTAGTATTGCCAGAATTGCCCGAACATGAGAGCAGTGAAGATTGGAATTAGCACGCCATCGAAGGCATAGACCCAATAACGTCCCTGCGGAAAACGGCGCAAGCCTTCCGCGACTAATGCGGCGGCTAAGGGAAATAACAGTGCGTGCATCGGCATCTGGTAACGTTTGAAATGCCAGAAGGCGTTATCGAGCGTGCTGATAGAGAGCGTGAGCGCCAAAAACCACGCGATTAGCATCAGTGAAATCAAGCGCATATCGCGCTTAAAAAGCCAAAGAGGAATCACCAGTAAACCACTGATCCCCGTAAAGAGTGGCAAATACCATCCGCGCCCCTCTGCGCCATCATAGCCTGTGAGCAGTTCAAGCCACATGCGCCCCCAATTATCGAAGATAGCGCGTAGTACGTGTGCGGTGGAAGCAGGCACGCTGGATAAGATCGATTTAGCCTGTGCGCCAGTGGCGACGGTTGTGCCGGTCATTAACCAGTTAACGAGTGGTTGTGTGCCGAATGCCAATATAGGCAAGGCAAGCCAGAGCAAACGGTAACGATCAGGCGTATGCCACAAGCGCAGAAAGAGCGTCGCTGACGCAATCGCGGCGACAATCCCGCCTTCAGGACGGGTGAGCGTGAGCAAGGTAGCAACAATGACGAAGGAGGTCAGGCGTTTTTCGATCACACACAGCAAAACAAGCAGTATCAGGGTGATGGTGATGCCGGTCTCCATACCAGACATGAAATGCCAGTTCATCACACCACTTGTACCAAAGGTGATCGCAGTCAATAAAGCAAGCCAACGCGGAACATCGAGCGCGATACACAGACGATAAACTGCATGCAGGGCAATAATCAACGCGATTGTGCCGATGAGCATCGCCCACAAACCAAGCCACAAGTCCTGAAAACCCAAGCCATAGCCGACAGTCAACACATACGGATAGAGCAAACTCGTCGCACCGGAAGTTGGAGGATCGATCAAGTTGTATTGATAGGGTTGACCCAATGCCATCTGCCGCGCATATTGAAAGTGAATGTACACATCATCAAGCGGCATGAGCAAATGTCCCTGACCGGCATCAAGGCTGGTCAACACATAAATAATGAGGGTAGCGATAGCGATCACGCTGAAAATGAGCCAGCGTGATGACCGCGAATAAAAGCGATCTATCATAAATGGCTTGCTTGGGCTGACCGAAAATTCAGGGGTGACTATAGCAAGGGCGCACGCGAATAACCAGATGCAAAGGCATCAATCAAGCCGCGCACGTTGCGATTAAGCGGGTACAGCACCGGACAGGTTGCACCTGCACGCACATAATCGCGGACTTTGGCACGCACATCTTCGGGTGTGCCGGAGGCAGTGACCAATTGTACTACATCATCGGGGATGAGTTTGGCGGCTTGTTCGATCTGTTGCAAGGTGGCGGGGTGCAGTTGGGTGATCTCATCGATCAATTGCTGGGGAATGTCGTTGGCGCGCATCAGATGCGGTTGTTGCATGATGAACTGTGTCACAACACGTCGCGCCGCATCGAGTGCGACTTTACGCTCTGGATGTACACTACACATCACCAGTTGTGGACGGTCAATGTCATAGATGGTGCGCCCAGCTTGATTGAGACCATTTTCGAGTTGACGAATAGCTAGCAGGTTGTATTGAGGGGAAGTCATGTAATTGAGCAGTACCCCGTCAGCAATTTCCCCCGCTAAGGCTAACAGGTTAAAACTCGATGCACCGATGTAAAGCGGCACACGTCGAGGTTCGGTGCGTCCCACTGTTACATCAAGCTGTGCGTCATTGATCTGAACAAACTGCCCGCGATAGGTGACCGGCTGTAAGGTCAGCAGGTGACGCACGGCAGTTAACACTTCGCGCATGGCAAGCAGATATTTGCCACGATCAATGCCGGCCTGCTGAGCGATATCGTCATACCATGTGCCCAAACCACCCATGATACGATCCGGCGCGAGATCATCGAGGGTCAGCAGTTCAGAAGCGATGGTCAGGGCGTGACGCGTGTAGATATTCACCACACCCATGCCAATTTTGATGCGTGTGGTGAGCGCGGCATACGCTGCGACAGCTACCACACTATCGCGCACAAAGCGTGACTCAGCTTGCCAGACTGCCTCAAAACCCCTTGCTTCCGCATATTTAACATAGTCGATGGACTCTTGCAAGCTGAAATCATCCTGTAGATAGAGCGCAACGCGATCGGGCATGAAGCATCCTTTCACAGAATCGAATCAAAAAGCGCAGGATCATGACGCCTACGCTCGAGCAAAAGACCTATTTTGAGACCGTCTAAAGTGTCATATCTGGCAAAAATGGGATGAGTGCATCGTCTTGTTTTTCGGCAAGACGTTGATTGAATTTTTCAAGATCAGCTGGCGTATCAATATCGAGTGCGATGGTCTCTGATGCATAGATTTTGATGTCAACACCGGCTTCGTGAGCAGCTGCACTATGACGTTCGTAACTGCGTTCACCATAGCGATATGGGATTAAGCCGATCGGGCGCATCAGTAAGGCATTGGTGCCATCCTGTTGCTGATCAGTAGCGATAACCACACAATCTCCATACATACCCAATTCAGCAATAGCAATAATATCTTCTTTTGTAATAAACGGCAGATCTGCCGGCAATATTAAGACAGCATTACCCCGCCAGAGACGTACAATTTCGGTGGCGCGGGTGAGCGCCGGGTTGAGATCCGACGGATTACCTTCTTGTACCGTCTTTGCGCCTAAATCGCGGGCGATAGAGAGCGCTCTAGTATCCCGGCTGATGACCAGTGTTCCGGTGATTTGTGGCACATCACCCAGTACGCGCAACATACGCCGGAACATCATCTCGGCAAATTGTGCGCGGTGTTCCGGCGATAGCACATCAGATAATCGACTTTTGGCACGATTGAGAGGCTTAACTGGAATGATAGCCCATAAACTCATATACCCTCCACTTCACTAACCCATGTGAGGATGTCTTGCGCGAGACGCGCTTTATCCTCATCTGTTTTCATAATTGTATCAAAGGCACAACAATTTAAGCCATAAGGTTGAAAATCCCCATCTTGTTGGTCGTAGACAAAACCCGTGATGACATCAGCGTAATAATCAGCGACAGTACGTGCCGACACTTGATAACCGAGTTCTGCCATCAGTTTGGCGGCAGGGCCTTTGAGCGCTTTACCGGCAACAATCGGTGTGACCGCGATGCGGGGCACAGTCGATCGTTTGAGGCGCTCGCGCATCCCTGGCACTGCGAGGATCGGTGCAATGGATAACCACGGATTAGAAGGACCGAACAGGATGAGATCAGCCTGGTCAATAGCATCGGCAACAGCGGCGCTGAGGGTGGCGGTCTCGATGTTGAGATTGACCAGTGATTTAACGGTCGGTTGCCAACGATATTTGACAAAATACTCTTGAAATTCGAGTTTGCCATGTTCAACCGTCTCAACGATAGTCGGCACTTCGGCATCAGTCATGGGTAGCACTGTTGCGCCTATGCCCATACGCTGAGCCAAATCTTGTACGATAGCTGTCAGACTTGCGCCCTTTCGTAGACGATGCGAGCGCAAGAGATGAGTTGCCATATCGCGATCACCGAGCAGAAACCAGGGGTCTTCACCGAGTGCTTTGAGGGCATCGAGCGTGATGGTTGTATCATTGGCAACACCCCATCCGAACTGTCGATTGACACGGTCGGAGAGTGTATAGAGGACGGTATCTATATCAGGGCAAATTCGTAATCCATAATGCCAGAAGTCATCGCCGGTATTGACGATGACTGTCAGGTTCTGTGGGGCGACAATCTGCTGTAAGCCCAGCGCAAGCTTTGCACCTCCAACGCCACCGACTAAGACGACGATTTTTTTATCAACTATTAGCGCCAAATGATCCTCGTTTCTACTGGTTCGCGGGTACGGGTACGGGATTGAGTTGGGTAGCCCAGCGAGATAATGCCCTGTGGTTGCCAATCAGATGGCAGGGATAAAGCATCACGGACAACATCCGGGCAAAAGAGTGGCGCACACATCCAGCACGCACCCAAACCAAGCCCGTGTGCGGCTAGCAGGATATTCTGCGCCGCCATCGCTGTGCTTTGAATTGCCATCGTGGTCTCGTGATGGTTACGCACTGCATCGGGATAACTATCCATGTCGATCATCGTCATACAGACGACAAACAAAACCGGTGCGGATGTCAGGCGGTCATATGAGCGCTGTACATCTTTATCAATGACCGCTTGCGGGACATGATCGCGCTCTAAATCTTGCTGTAGGCGCTGTCCCATCGCCCATGCAAGGTTGGCTTTGGGTTCAGCACCTTGTAAGACTGCGAAGCGCCACGGCTGGCGATTGTGCGCGGATGGTGCCCAGATACCTGCTTCGAGAATTGTTTCGAGCATGGCACGTGGCACAGGGCGTTGTTGATAACGCCGTAATGATCGGCGACTATGGATGGTCTCTAAAATTGTAACGGCGGTTTCACTCATAGTTTATCACACATTGCTGGCAATGATGCGGACACGCTGGCTGGCGATACACAGGACATTGTGATTGACAATCAGCGATACAGGTCTAGCTCGGACGGGCGATTGAGATCGCTGGCTTTACCGTCCCCCTGCGGGAACTGCAAACCCCGAATCAAGACGATGGGCAAACCCTCAGCACCCTCCCCCATCAGCAGGTGTGCGGCTGAAGCGACCATATCAGCATAGCCCAAGACCGTGGCAATCATCTCGCGACCAAATAAATCTTGTTCGCCACGTCGATCCCAAAGGGCACGCACGCCAGCCACACCGAGCGCCACGCCCACATTGCCGAGCCGGAACGGTCGTCCGTGTGTATCGGTGATGATGATCGCAGTATCGAGTCCGGTATATTGTTTGAGGCGAGTGCGGATGTGTTGGGCACTGACATCGGGATTTTCTGGTAGTAATAGTACCGATTGCTGGGTGCCATCAACATTAGACGCATCCAAGCCAGAATTTGCCGAAACAAAGCCTAACAGATGTTCAGTGACGAGAACGCCTCTACGCATGCGCGAGATGAGCCGACTCTCATTGAGGATTAACTCCACGATGCGCGGATCCTTACCAACTTCTTCGGCGAGAAAAATCGCATCTTCGTGGGGTTGAACCTCTGATAGTTGAATTTTGCGCCCCTCTGCTTTAGAGACGATTTTACTGGCAATGACAATCATATCATCAGTTTGCAAGGTGAAATCATTGCAAGCTATTGCATTAATAATCACCTGTGCGAGATCATCACCGGCTTGAATCATCGGCACATTTTTCAAAGCATAGGCTTGGAAAGAGGGTAACTGCATTATTCGATCCCTGTAATGCGAATCCCTGCGCCCTTCGCACCATATTTCTTATTGATATATAGCAAGACGGGTGTCAGCGATTCGGCAACAATTGCATTTGCCAACGGGCCTACATCAATTCCACGCATACCAGCCGCATCAATTAAAGCCAATACATCTTCTTTAGCTTCGGCATCGTCACCGGAAACCAGCACATCACAATCTACATGAGTGTTCGGGTTCTTGATCTTCACGTAACTGACATTTTGGAATGCCGAGACCACGCGCACATCAGCCCCTAACAAGGCTTGTGCTTCTTGCGCGGCGGATAAACCCGACGGCACGGTCACAGTGAACACATCAGGCGGTGTAATCGGTACGGTAATATCCACCAGCACTTTGCCTGTGAGATAGTCTTTGACACTGTTCAGGGTCTTGGCATGGGCGCTATAAGGCACACTGAGCACGATAATTTCAGCTTGTTCACTTGCCTCTTCATTGGATAAACCAACGATATACTCGCCTTCAAGTGCCTGATTGATCTCATTAGCAGTCGTTTGTGCTTTATCTGCCGACCGCGAGCCGATAATCACTTTATAACCTTTAATTGCCCAGCGCATCGCCAGAGCCGAACCTTCTTTGCCTGTACCTCCCAGCACGGCGATAGACTTAATGAGTGGAGAATCTTGTTCCGTCACAATTCGTTTTCTTTCTGTGAAATCACAATAATATATCCTTATTTTAACGCATTACGGGGGGAATGGTACTCCAATTCGTATCTTTCAGGGCAAATTATGAGACATTGATGAGCAAAACATGAATTATGATCGACGTTTACCCAGTGCATGATAAATACGATCCACATAATAGGCATCTTCGCTGTACAAATCGCTAATCTGTGTGGCATCCATAAAGCGATCCCAGGTGGTATGGATAAAGGCGAATCGGCGTCCGGTGGGATTGGTGATCGGGGGCAATTTTCGATCAATCTGATTGAATTGGATTTTATAATAAACATGATTGGCACGTTGTTGAGCGCGGATGGTATGTTCAGTGGGTAGTAAGTCTTTACGATACACCAACTCGACACCGCGCCGACGCGCATAGTAATAGATACCACTCTCTCCATAGGATTTGCAAGCAGTACCACTAAGAAAGAACGCGATGTATTCAGCATCAACACCGTGTGGCATCTGTCCGTAGGGAATGCGATACCAGCACGCCTGTAAGAGATGCTCTAAATCAGTTTTGCGATTGATAATACCGATCAAGACACGGTCATCAGGGTACACCGCAGACCTCCTCAGGATTATCTAGCGCATGATCATAAGAGATCAGTCTGCGAAGAGCGTTTGCTCCATAGTCCGCATCTGGTTGAACAGATCATCGCGTTGGCGTGCTAGTTCTCGATATTGCGTGCGTGATGCATCACTCATGTTCTCGCTATGCCCGTGATGGGCATGGAGTAACGCATCAATTTGCTCGTCAAGGGCTTCATAAGCTTGCACGAGTTCATTATAGCGCGTAATTTGCTGTAGCATATCGTTCATAATCAACAATCCCCCTCTATCAGTGATATGGTTTGCAGTAGCCTGAGATTATTCCGGTTCAAAAACGCCTTTATCCACGATCAGCTAAGATCGTGTCGGTGCATTGGTGCCCTCATCCGCCGAGACAAAACCTGTTGTATCGGCGACAACATACAAAGGGCGATTGCGCGTTTCGTCGTAGATACGGGCGACATATTGCCCCATGAAAAACAGAAACAATAACTGGAACGAACTCAGCAACAATAGCAGGACGATGGTTGTCGCCTGCCCGCCGAAAAACTCGGCACCTAAGCCCAGGCGCAAAACCGAAATCACAATAGCGACGATGATCGCCAATACAGCTAGCACTGCGCTGGCATAAGCCATGATCTGCACCGGAAAAAATGAAAAGCCGGTGACCGCATCGAGCGCAAAGCCGAGCATTTTGCCAATTGGGTACTTAGTCTCGCCCCATTGACGCGCATCCCGCACATAATTGACACCGGTCTGCTTGAAACCCGCCCAGCTGGTCATACCCCGTATGAAGCGATTATGCTCGCGCATCTGGCGCAGGACATTCGCCACTTTGGCATCCATCAGGCGGAAATCACCCGTATCGAGCGGGATGCTAACATCGGTGATGCGGTACAGGATACGGTAAAACATCTTAGCAGTGGTGAGCTTGAACCAGCTCTCGCCATGCCGTTCTTTACGCACGGCATATACCACCTCATAGCCCTGTTTCCATTGAGCAATCAAATCGGGTATGACTTCAGGTGGGTCTTGCAGATCGGAATCAATGAGTATGACCGCATCACCTGTTGCAAAATCAATGCCAGCTGTGACAGCGATCTGATGACCGAAATTGCGGGCAAAGTTCACATACTTGACATGTGTATCTTCTTCAGCAAGGATACGCATCAGCGCGAGTGACTCATCCTGACTGCCATCATTGATCAGAACCAGCTCCCACGGCTCGTTCAGGGCATTCATGGTATCGGCAACACGCTGATAAAAAGTTCTCAGGTTTCCCTCTTCGTTGTAAACGGGAGCTACAATGGAATAAGTCGGTTTCATTCGTCTTTTACTTCATAGGTTCATGTATGTGATTAAACACATCTAGCATACTTAGGATATGGCACATATTGTACAGGAGTTCTAACAAACAGGATAGCATCGACGCAGACTAACATCTCTATGTATACCTTACACATTCAGGGATGTTTTTGCGCGATGAACAGTTCTAAAGTACTATCCAAAGGTAATCATTAGCCGGGGATGATGCGTGTGCCGGTCTGAGCAGTGAGCGCATGTGTGAGATTGGGCGGATCGGTGATGATAGCTTGAGGGCCACCATTTCGCACGAAATCTACTGCGGCTTCAATCTTGGGCAACATGCTACCGCGTGGAAATTGTCCATCAGCGATATAGGTGCTGGCTTGTTGTAAGGTCATGTGATCGAGATTGACCTGATCGGGCTTGCCGAAGTTGAGCGCAACTTGTTCAACGCCGGTAGAGATCAGCAGGAGATCAGCACGTAACTGTTGTGCGAGCAAACTACTGGCACGGTCTTTGTCGATGACAGCTTCTACGCCACGCAAACTACCAACTTCAGTACGCACGACAGGGATACCCCCGCCACCACCGGCAATCACGACGTAGCCACTGAGCATCAGCGCTTGAATAGCATTAATCTCTTGAATTGCGCGGGGCATAGGCGATGGCACGACCCGCCGCCAGCCACGTCCGGCATCGTCCATCACTTGCCAACCATCTTGTTCCTGATGTTGACGTGCCTGTGCTTCGGTCATGAAGCCACCAATGGGTTTAGTCGGGTTCTCAAAAGCAGGATCATCGGGATCAACGCGAATTTGTGTGATGACCGTGGCACAAGTGCGGTTGATCCCCAGACGGCGCAGTGAGTTGTCCATCGCTTGCTGTATCATATAGCCAATACTGCCCTGTGTATCCGCCACCAGATAATCAAGCGGAGCGCTGTGAATGCCTTCACGACTGGCAATCTCGGTGCGTCGGAGTGCATAGCCCACCTGCGGGCCATTGCCGTGGGTGATGACTACATGCCATCCATCGGCAACCATCAACGCAATGTGACGAGCAGTCTCACGCACAGCGTCCCACTGATTGGGCACATCCGGTTTATCAGGATCAGCAATCAAGGAATTACCACCAATTGCCACAATAGCCAATTTTTCGATCATCGTCAGACGCTCACAGTCTACATAAAAGCATCAATAATTGATGATGTATGGTATAGCACGGGTATGAGTCGGGCAACTCAATAAGAGACAAATTCGGGCAGGTTGAACAAGACGTAAGCTCAAAGGTGTACATCAGGTATCGGACAATGTGCCCACGGCATCAGCGAGTGCTTGCCAGATACGCACATCCCAATAGCTTCGGGCTGCCCCACTCGGCGACGGCAACACCCAGAAGCGCGTCTGTAGATCCGTGCAGGGTTGTTGCCCATAGTTCAGCTTGCGGGTGGGCACATCGAAGAAGGCTGATGCGGCACGTTTGCTGGTAAATGCCAGCAAAGATGGACGATAGCGCACAAGTTTCTCGCGCAAGGCAAGCGCGTCAAAATCCTCAGGGCCTAGATCGGCATCGTTGCCTGTGGCGTGCTTGGCCATGTCAGTCAAGCCGATACGGTATGTGAGCAGATCACGAAAGTTTTGAGGGTGTATACGAATCGGGATCAAACCGATCTCGTGCAATGTACGCCAGAAGGCATTAGTTGGATTGGCATAATATGCCCCCATGTGCGCTGATACTGTGCTGGCAGCCGTTCCACAGAATACCAGCTTGAGGTCAGATTGGAGTACGTCGGGCAGAACAGGCATGATGATCTTAACCCGTTGAAGCGGTGAAGGCTTGCTTAATCACCCGCGAGAGATCAGCCGGCATAATAGGCTTCGATAAATAGCCATCAAATCCCAACTGGTATGGACTATGTTGTGCAAAGATAGTGCTATTCGCAGTGATCGCGATGATGATCGGTAGCGATGTAACAAGCTGTGTTTTGATCTGTTCTAGGAGTTCGATCCCGCTGATTTTAGGTAATTGCAAATCGAGCAAAACCAGATCAAAGGGTTCAGCCTGTAAGATTGTCAACGCTTGTTCGGCATCGGCACAGGTCTGGCAGGTGTAGCCATCACGTTCTAGCATCGCTTTTACAATCAAGAGGTGATCGTGATTGTCATCGATGTATAAGATACGCTTCTTAACACTCATACGGTGGTATCCTCCAAGCATGACGATTCGTCTACAATTAGAATAACACCGTAGAGCGACCCTGTGAAGTTCCTTATGAATTGGTAGAGTGAGGTGGCGCATCAGCTCACCTCATCGTAGAGAGACTTGTTCAGAGTAGCGATTGCATCATGGCGTTGACTGCGGCGACTTCATCATCATTGATGGTATGCCCCATACCTTCGTAAATGCGCTCATCGACTGTCGCACCAAGTCGTTGCATGATGTCGCGCGTTTGATGCACACGCTCAACAGGGATATGAAAATCTACATCGCTACATCCAATGAATACGGGTGTTTCAGCAAGTGAACCTTCATAGCCAGTCAACTCCGCGTCTGTACCAATTAAGCCCCCACTGAGCGCCACTACCCCACCATAACGGCGCGGGTTGCGGGCGGCAAACTCGGTGGCAAGGCACGCACCTTGAGAAAAGCCGAGCAAGATCACTTTTTCGGGGGAGATGCCTGCATCCTGCACCTCTTGTAAGACTGCTTCAACCTTTGCCAATGCTGAAGTGAGATACGGTTGATTGCTCTCACGCGGTTCGATGAAGCGTTGCGGATACCATGCCGAATTGGCGGCATTGGGTGCAAGATAGGTGAAGTGATCGACCTCAAAGTGATTGATGAGAGGGATAATGCCATTCGCATCGCTACCGCGCCCATGAATCAAAATCATGGCAGCGCGGGCTTGCGCGAGAGGCACACCCCGCATAGTGACAGGTTGTTCTTTGTGAATATTGGCTGTTGTCATTCTGATTGCTCCATTGTTAACGGATTTGTCCATTGTGGCACAACAAGCGGTGTCAGTCCATTTTCGATTGTTGTGCGGTTTTGCTCAAGCCATGCAGGCAACTGCAAGCGCTGACCGAGTTCATCGGGCGCTTCATCAACGGTGAAGCCAGGGGTGCGCGTCGCTAGTTCGACAATATGCCCGTCAGGATCATTGGTGTAAATACTACGGAAGTAATCACGATCCAGAATCTGTGAGACGCGATACCCGGCACCCATCAGGCGCTCGCGCCATGCCTCTTGCTCGGTTTCATCTTCGACAGCAAAGGCAAAGTGATGCGTCTGCCCATAACCAATCCGCGCCCGTCGCATTTGTGAGGGTGAATGCTCAAAATAGGTGATAAGCGATCCCGGACGACCGCCCTCAACACCCCAATACCAATGAGCACTATCCGGATTGTCGAAGTTGGCGGTCTTCTTGACCCGTTGCAAGCCCAACACATCGACTAAAAAAGCATGAGTGGACTGGATATTACTGCTGATTGCCGAAATGTGGTGCATCCCTTGTATCAGTGCCATATCAGCAGTGATGACTGGAACCGGATCGCCCCATGTTAATGTGCCGATGCGCTCTTCGTCACGATTGGCGCGTACCATCTCTGCCGGCGGTAAAAGATCATGTTTGCCCAGTTGATCAGGCGCCTCATCGACGGTGAAGCCCGGACCTGCTGTAGCAATTTCTAAGATGACACCATCCGGATCACGGAAATAGATACTCTGGAAATAGTGTCGATCATAGGGGCCACTGACACGCACATTGAGATCAGTCAGGCGACGCTTCCACTTGAGCAAACCGTCATAATTTTTGACGGTCAAGGCAAGGTGATGTGTGCCCCCGATACCGGCATAACCACGTGGCGCTTTTGTCCACTCAAAGAAGGTGATTGCCGTGCCGGGTGTGCCGACAGCATCTCCAAAATAGAGATGATAAGATGACGGATCATCAAAGTTAACGGTCTGCTTAATGAGGCGCAAGCCCAAGACCGTGACGTAAAAGTCGACAGTGCGCTGTGCGTTGGATGAAACCAACGTAATATGGTGTAAGCCTTGTATCTTCATTGTGGGATTAACTCCAGTCTTATTGAGCATCGTATAGATTAGATGCGTTAAGCTGTATGGAGCTTACATCAGAAACGGACTACAGTCCGATTACTTTCATCTAGCACTCATCTTCAGGGATATAGGGGTTAGATTGAACCATCTTTTGCAGCTTATCGGAGGTGATGAACAGTGCTTCGCCCTTTACGGCTAGGGTATCATCCGGCAGGAGAGCTTCACTGCGGGTGAAGACCTTCTTGCCATCGACGCGCTCCACCCATGCCCGCACCGTTATCCTCTGATGAAGCGGAATATGTGCGAGATAGGTATAAGTCATAGTAGCGGTGTAACCGGCATTTCCAGATTCAAAGGACGCTGTGCCCATCGCTTCATCGAGCACGGTGGCGATGGCTCCGCCGTGTAAGATACCGTGACCGCCCTCTTTGCTCTGATCGAAGGTGACCTGCGCATACACCGAATGATCGTCTGCGACGTAGAAGCGCAAACTGAATCCCACTGGTGGGGGATTAACCATCAACGGTGTGCCGGGAAAGCGTGAGATATGGCTCATGAAAATTACTCCTGCTCCACCATGCGGATGAATAGTCCCTCAGCTTCGGTGGCAAGGATGCCATTCGGCAGGAGAATTTCAGCACGAAGATAGACTTTGAGACTTTCCACACGCACCAGTTCACCGATGATAGTCACAGTCTCGCCGACATAAATGGGTGCGCGGTATGAGATGTTCAAGTTAACGGTGAACGCTGGCCCGTAGCCACTCATAAAGACGGTAGTTGTCATTGCTTCGTCGAGCAATGCAGCAACCGCGCCTCCGTGTGCAATCGTCGGAGGCCCCTGCTGGTGTGATTTGAACGTGTATTGTGCGATATAAACGCCATCCTGTTCAGCGAAGGTGATGCCGAAACCATTGATCCAGTTACCGCCGACGAACGGTGACCCACTAAAACGCATATCATCCGGCATATACGCCTCCGATCAATGAGGGCAGTAGCGCGTACCATTCGGTTGCTTTGACCACATCATCGAGGCACACTTGATCGAGTACAGTATGGGCGTATTGCTCGTCGCCAGGACCGAAGCCAATCGTGGGGATATGGGCTTTGCCCGCCCAATAGACACCATTTGTCGAAAAATCCCATCGGGTTATCATCGGGTTCAAGCCAATTTGTTGGGCGGCACGCACGCCTGCTTGCAAAAACGGATGATCTTCGGGCACTGTCCATGCTGGATAAACCATCTCCAGCGGGAAGATAAAACCGGTATAACTCGGTTCACCAAACTCGGGGATGGTGATCGTCACATCATCGGTGGTGAGCAAACTACGTAGGTATGCTAACTCTTGATAGGCATCTTCGCCGGCGGTCAAGCGCCGATCGACATAGGCTGTTGCCAACGCCGGCACCACATTACGACTGCCCGCTTGCACCTCAACGCTGGTCACAGTGATTTTGGCATCGCCAAGGAAGGGATCCGAGGGTAACTCAGCCTGACGGGCTTTGATCTGTTCGATGATCGGTAAGAGCTTATAGAGTGCGTTATCGCCGAGATGATTGTTGGCGGCGTGGGAACTCTTGCCCCGCGCTGTGATCTGATACTCGACGCGCCCTTTTTGCCCTCTGCAAAGATTCATATCTGTGGGTTCGCCGATCACGACGAAATCAGGGCGGATACCTTCGGTCATCACGAAAGCGTTGGCAGATGCACCTTCGTTGGCTTCTTCGATATTGCCGAAATAGTAGACTGCCATATTATCGGGAATTATGCCCAAATCGCGGGCAATCGCTAAGCCGTAGATCATGCCGGGTGTGCTGGCTTTTTCGTCACAGGCCCCACGTGCATAGAGAATGCCCTCTTCTTCTTTGCCGAGGAAAGGATCCCAATTCCACTCAGTGAGGTCACCGATGCCAACCGTATCCAGATGACTATCGTAGAGCAGATGATAATCGGCATCTTCGGGGCCAATACGCCCGATGATACATCCCATCTTATCCCACCAGACGGCATCATAATTGAGCTTGTGTAATTCTGCTTCGACCCGTTGTCCCACAGCCTTAATATGGCTATCCGTACTCGGAATGGCAACGATCTCACGAAAGAAAGCCAGCATCTCGGCGTGTGCCTGTATGACTTTAGATTGAATAGATTGAATAGTTTCCATGTGCTGATTTCACTCTTTCTTGATGGATGGGTGTAACCCTGCTAGTAACAAAACAATTGTGTTCAAGCGATGACATGCACTGTATTTGGTTCGTGCTGGATGCGTTCAGTGATCTGGCGCTGATGAAGAGATCGCAAGGTGCTGACAGCCTGCATCGCCGGATCATCTGTGGTGGTAGCCGTCAGGATAAATTCCAGCGTGTCGGTCTGTGGATCTTGCCAGATTCCTGCCCACTGCCAATCTAGCTTGCGCCCGATATGACGCGACAATTGGTGATGCAGGTGCATCTTCCCTGTGCTGGTAATTTGAGGCAAAAGACCATCACGGGCATAGATTTTGTCATGATCTTGCGTGAAGATCAAGCCGAGAGCGCGGACTGTGAAGGGGGTGAAAGCGGGTTCCGGTTTTCCGGCAAACCAGTTCTGAAGCCAGCGCCAGCGCAATTTGAGATCCAGCTGAAGCAATTCCCAGCGTGAACTGGTGATCGTATGCAGGTGTGTATCTGTGCTATAAGCACCATCGATATAAAAGTGACCATAAAGCGCGTCCGGCAGATTTGACGGTGCGAAGAAACGATTATCCAACGTTTCATCGGTAGCGCTGGACAGCCTGCCTCCGCTCACCCGCGCCCTATATAACACGTTGATGCGGGCACGCCCCTGCTGGAAATACAAGCCAATTGGGCGTTCTATGGCAACCTCCAACCCTGTTTCTTCGCGCACTTCGCGGATGGCAGATTGGTGTAGCCATTCGCCACTATCGACACGTCCGCCGGGCAAGGCCCAGATGCCAAAATCGCCCCGTTTGGATAGTAAGATTTCAGCGCGCTCGTTGATGACTGCGATGCGTGTGCCTAAGCGCATGAAACTCATGTTATTGTCCTTCAGTCATTAAGAATTCGCCTGTATTTAAACATCACATTCTGTGGATGTAAATATGGACTGCTATCACGGAGCACATCAGGTGTTATAATCTGGCGCGACACAGAAAGGATGATACAATATGCCGAGTTTTTTTGAGTTATATGATTTGCGCGTGACCGTCGATGAAATACGCGGTGAGAGCGTGTGTGGGATGGCTATCGGGGATTATTTTGAGATCACCGAGAGTAGCCGCCTGCGCGTGCCAGAAGGCAAGCACTTCTGCATTTATGCGATCAATTCCGTGATCCCATTTATCACCGCTAAACAGCGCGAACTCGATGAGCAAGATTGGTTAGCGCAAGATTCGCACATTATCTGCCCCGATCCTGAAGAACAGCTCATCATGAAGATTGAACGTATCGGCAAACGAACCTTGAACAGTGATGACCTGACATGAGACGAGAAATTAGCATTGCTTTTCAGACGGATAAACGGGCACGCGACTATATCGAGCTGGCGCAATTGGTGAACCCTTATGCCTTCGATGCAGTCAGCGTGTATTGTGATGCGCCCTTCCATCCCAGTTATGGACCCCTAATCTTGATGGCTCCTCACCTGACCAACAGCCGAATCGGCGTGGCGGCAGTCTCCCCTTCACGGATGCACCCGATTGACATCGCCGCCGACGCAGCTCTACTCGCTGACATTGCAACAGCGGGCACGTATTTAGGGATTGCTCGCGGGGCGTGGTTAGCTGATCATGGCATCGACGAACGCAAACCTGCTCTGACGGCGATCCGCGAGACAGTGGAGATTGTACAGGCATTGCTTGCAGGTGAGTCCGGTGGTTATCAGGGCAAGGTGTTCCAGATCGCTGACCATGTACAAGCGTCCTATCCCCTGCCAGAACAACCTATCCCGATCTTGATTGGCTCGTGGGGGCGCAAGCTATGCGGGATTGCCGGTGAAATTGCCGATGAGGTCAAAATTGGTGGTTCAACCAACCCCGATGTAGTACCGATTATCGCAGAGTATATCGCCGCCGGTGAAGTGCTTGCGGAACGCGCTCATGGTAGCGTCGGTGTGGTGGTGGGCGCGGTGTGTGTCGCTGATGCTGATCGGCAAGCGGCACGTGCCGAGGCGCGGCGACAGGTGGCACTCTATTTGCCGGTTGTTGCTGGTTTAGATCCGAGCATTGAGATTGATCCAACATTTACCGAACAACTGGGCGCGTATGTCAATCAGGGTGATTGGGAACGGGCATCCGGCATGATTTCCGACGAATTGCTGGACAAATTCGCGTTTTCTGGCAATGCGGATGATCTGATCCGACAAGCCAATGCGCTATTTGAAGCTGGCACAAAACGGGTGGAATTCGGCACGCCACATGGTTTACATCATGCGAACGAGGGTTTGCGCTTGCTCGGTGAGCAGGTCTTACCCGAACTCAAGCGTTTGTGGGCTTGATCATATGGTTAAAGCGGGTATCAGTTGCGTGATACCCGCCTGAATTAGCTTCAAGCTAGCTCGCTGACCCACATCTTAGCAGCTTTGAGCGTGTTTTGAATCAGTGAGGCGATTGTCAGTGGGCCTACCCCACCGGGGACGATGGTAATCGCACCGGCGACGGCTTGCGCGCCTTCAAACTCGACATCACCCACCCACTTATAGCCTCTGTCAGTATCGGGAGCATCGATTTTATTCGTGCCAACATCAATCACAATTGCTCCGGGTTTGAGCCATTCTGCCTGCACATATTCCGGTTGACCAATCGCCGCAATCAAAATATCCGCCCTGCTAATGACCTCAGCGATGTTGGGCGTGCGACTGTGTACGATAGTCACGGTGGCGTTGGCATTATTGAGCATCAGCGCCATGGGCATTCCGACAATATTACTACGTCCTAAGACGACGGCTGTTTTGCCAGCAACATCCACGCCGGATTCTGCGATGAGCGTCATACACCCTGTGGGCGTGGCAGGGGTGAAAGTTGGCGTGCGTCCTTTCATCGCTAGTGCTCCGATATTCACCGGATGAAAGCCGTCTACATCTTTTGCAAGACTGACCTGCTTGAGAATGGTCTCTTCATCAATGTGATCCGGTAGGGGCAACTGCACAAGAATGCCATGCACATTGGGATCATCATTGAAAGCCTGTACCGCGTCTAATACCTCTTGTTGGGTGCTATCGGCGGGCATGATTTTGGTGAAGGAATTCATACCGACACTATCACAACGGCGTGCCTTCATGCGCACATACATTGCTGAAGCGGGATCATCCCCTACCAGCAACACGGCTAATCCCGGCACGAAGCCATGACGCACCTCGAAGACTTTGACCTCTTCTCGAATATCGTCTTGAATACGACTTGCGACCTCGCGACCATCGATAATTTGTGCAGTCACAGGTTTTATCCTCTCTTTAATACGCTAATACACTGGATTATCATATAGGCTTTAGTGTGCCGAAAGCCTGACAATTTTCATAGTGGCAGTCCAGTTTAAGTTTTAACAGTTAAGCGTAGTCTAAGCCTTAACATCCTGCTAAACTGAATCAACTACGATGGAGAGAAAAACATAGAAGGACGGTTCATGTCAAATCCTAGAGGGCTATTTTTCGTATTCGTGGGACCGGGTGGTACAGGTAAAAACACGCTGATGAAGATCATCATGGAGCGCCACCCTGAAATCAAACAACTGGCGACAGCAACCACCCGCGATATGCGTCCGGGTGAGAAACAGGGGCGAGAACGGATTTTCGTCTCATTGCAACGCTTCGAGCAAATGATAGCCAATGACGAACTGCTGGAATATCAGGAAGTGACCCCAGGTAATTTTTATGGCATCCCGCGTGCGAGCGTAGATTCTGTATTGGATCAGGGTGACCACCTAATTGCAGATATTGAAGTGCGCGGTGCAAAGGTCGTCATGCGCGAATACAGCGACGATGCGGTGGTGATCTACGTCACGGTGCCGGGGACTAGCGAAGGTGAGCAACTCGACACTTTAAAATCGCGCATGTTACATCGCCTGAACCGCCCTCCCACAGATACCGATTGGCAAGTCATCAACCAACGCTTAGCACGTGCCCGCAATCTCGAATTTCCATTCTCTAAAAAATGTGAACATATCATCGTCAACGACGACTTAAACGAAGCGGCAGATGCTATTGACCACATCGTGAAAGATGCGATTAGCACCCGCAATAAACGTGTGAAGGAGTCTTGAAATATGAGCCTACAAGCGATTCATAAAAGCTATGGTGCAACCCTAGCGCCGGATGGTATTCCGTTACACTATGGTGATTTGATACGCGAGTATCAGGCAGGGTTGCACCACGCAATTCTCTTAGATCGCTCGCATGAGGGACGCGTGCGTCTCTATGGCGCGTCGCGCTATGAGTTGCTCAACCGGATGTCCACCAACAAGATGATTGAGATGAATGCTGACGAAGGACGGGCGACGATCTTCACGAACCCGACTGCCCGCGTGATTGACCGTATCGAAGCCTATAATCGTAGCGATCACCTGCTGATATTGACCGAACCGGGGCGCAACGAGTGGCTGGTACAATTCCTGCAAGCAAATATCTTCTTCGGCGATGATGCGCGGGTGGATGACATCACTACACAGACGCACCTGCTCGGTTTACATGGGCCGCACGCGGACATGGTGCTTAATGAACTAGGCATACAGACCGATTCCATCGCCCCGATGCATGCCATACAGGCAAAGGTAGAGGATGCAACTTTTTATGCTATGCGACGTAAAGTGATTAGCGGTCAACATTGGGCGCTGATGACTACGGATGAACATGCGCCGATACTGTATCAAGCTTTGATGCAGGCGGGTAACGAAGCACAATTAATACCTGCCGGTGGCTTGACCTATAACACCTTGCGGATTCGGAGTGGGCGTCCAGCGCGTCCGGAGTTGAACACTGACTATATCCCATTAGAGCTTGGCGTATGGGATGAAGTGAGCTTTGCCAAAGGATGCTACACGGGGCAAGAGATCATCGCACGGATGGAAAGCCGCAGCAAACTTGCGAAGACCATAGTGGCGCTTGATCTGACGGAGATGGTAAATGCACCAGCAGAAATCACGCGCGATGGCGCAAAGATCGGCAAGCTGACGAGCAGTGTACAAGCGCCGGATGGTACAATTTTTGCGATAGCGATCATCAAGACGCAAGCCATCACGCCTGATACATCGGTCTTGGTCGATGATGTACCGGCAAGCGTTGGGCAATTGCTCGGCAAACAACCAGATTATATCAACACTGGCGAATGATAGTTTAATCATAACAGGGTAACATTGACTTATGCGGCTGGCAAGCACGATCTTCTCAGCAATTCTCGCCTTACTCGCTGTGCCCTTCTTCACGATAGCGGCGTGTAACTTCGCGATTGAGGCGGCGGTATTCAATCGCAGTACGTATAATGCGGTGCTGGATGATGAAGTGCTGTTTGAGGGGATGATCACATCGGCTTTGCCGGTAGTCTTGACGGCTTCTGAGGCTGATGTCAACTTTGAGGGGCAGGTAAATGCCTCTGTACGTATTCAAGATGTAGCGCTGGCACTGGAAGATAAGCCAGATACGTGGGCAACGGTCACCGATTTACTGATCCCGGCGGATTGGTTACAGACCACTAGCACCCAACTGGTTGATGTGATCTTCGGCATAATGGCGCGTGACTTGAGCGTGTTAGATGCTGAGGTGGATTTCACCGACATTCGCACGCGCTTCAATGGCGAACAAGCTCAGCAAGCATCCCGCGCGATCATCACCGAAGCACCAGCCTGCACCAATGAACAGCAAGTGCAAATGCGTGCGATCATCGAAGGGCAACCGGGCACGTTGCCCATCTGCAACCCGATCAATGACAGCGCGTTGACCAACGATGCAATTGGCTTTTTAGAACAATGGCTAGCCGATACCGCACAGGTACTCGCTAATGATCGTATACCAATCTCACAAGCCTTTGATCTGAACCGAGATGACGCTCGCATCTTCGGCATTGTAGTTGAGCTAATTTTCGATCAGGCATTGCTCTTGCTGTACCTTTGCCCGACTGCTCTGCTCTCGATTTTGATTTTATTGGCAGTGCGCTCGCTAAAGGGATTCAGTCGATGGATTGGTAGTGTGTTGATTGCTGTTGGTGTACTCATTTTGCTGGTTATTTTAGCGTTGCAAGCGGTCACATTCAGCGTAATTAGCGAGAGTTTCGTTAACAGCAGTACCCCTGCGGAGACATTCATAGCACGTTTTGTCTCAGCGATGGTGCGTTCAGCCGTGAGCGAATCGAGTTTTAGCCTGCTGGTACAATCGGCAACATTTATCGGGCTAGGATTTGTGATCTTTGCGCTGGCATGGTACCTAGGACGCAATAGAGACGAGGAAGGGCAATTTGTGCTCATCACTGACGATGGGCAGGTGATTTCGACAGCAACACAGCGCAAAATTGGCGATTTGGATAGCTAGCTGTTATCAAAGCGTGGCGGTGGTATGTCGAAGAACAACGCCCACCACAATTCCCATGAGGCAGGCTCTGGTAAGGTAGTCTCTAAATTGACCGTGGATGGTGCTGACTCATCGGGTTGAGATTGAGGTTCAGCAGGGGCGATGTCTGATGACGCGAGCGGGATCACCAACACCATATTATCGCGCACCATGCGTCCTTCACCCCGCGCCCATTGCTCCACGTAGGCATCACTCTGCACGAATGCCAATTCATCGATAAGTGTGCCCTGTTCATCGCGAAGCAAGGCGATCTCCTCTTCGACACTAGCACGGATGCGCGTGAGATTACGTTCGTCGTTGATACGAGCGCTGAACTGAACGGCAAGCATCAAAGCGATGGCGAGAATCACGGCAAAGACGACCTGCGTACTTGAGAGTTGACGCGGTGATTTACGGGTATTGCTGCGCGTGCGCTGTGCTTGTTGGGATTCATCAGCCATATTTTATCATCACAAACTAACTAACCATTCAGTGTGCAGATTTACCTTACACGCATATATACATCGAAATGGCAAAAAATGAAAGCTGGAGCTGATCTTTACAAAACAAAAAGCCCAGCAAATTGCTGAGCTTTTGTGTGCCGATGGTGGGAGTCGAACCCACACTCCCGAAAGGGAACTACGCCCTGAACGTAGCGCGTCTGCCAATTCCGCCACATCGGCTTAATGTTTCATGACAGGATGTGATTCTAGCAGATGCGTCAACAAAGTCAAGATCAAAATCCGATTGGGACGACGAAAGACTTGTCGGTTTAAGCTACACAATTTGTCTGTACACTCACTTCTTGCATAGACTGAGATGCGACAAATTTTTCACCACAAAGACCACGAAAAATAACAAGGAAATGAGCGTCTCATCTCCTGACAACTTGTTCGTAGACCCTTCGGATAAACGTGGCATCAGAGACCGTTCACAAGCGTGATCAGATCACGTAGGGAAAACACGGGTTTTATCCAATTGTCTGCATGCTATAATCACCTGCATGTTGTACACAGATTATTGGGATAATGGATATATGAGGCGTTTAATACTTCTCGCTGGTTTACTAGTTTTGAGCTGGATTACCTCGGTGACAGTCGCACAGTTTACAGATAGTGGCGTGCGTGCTGAAGCTCAGAACACAGTCAACGTACGTGCCTACCCCGGCACGGATACCAATATCTTAGGTCAGATGGAGATTGGTGTGCCTTATGCGATAGTAGGACAGCATGAATTGTTCCCGTGGTACTTGATCGCTGATGTAGAGACGCTCGCGCCTGTGGGATGGGTATTCAATGAGATTGTGACGGTCACGGGCAATATTAACAATGTGCCCTTCTCTGATGCGGTGGTATCTGATCAACCGGTCACTGAGGCAACAGTTGCCGAGCAAGCCCCGCAACAACCAGCCGCCAATGCACCAACTAGCACGCAAAACGCAGCGGTTAATAATGCCACCACAACTCCTACGTTCAACGTGGCAGGCACAGCCTATAACGAAATTAACATTCGTTATGGACCGAGCACTGACTATCAGCGCGTGGGCGTGGCACAAGCGGGTGATCGTTTCCAGATCACGGGTTATCATACGCAATTTCCGTGGGTGCAAATTCGCTATGATGATTCACCCA
Source organism: Anaerolineae bacterium (assembly GCA_051117475.1). Classification (GTDB taxonomy): domain Bacteria; phylum Chloroflexota; class Anaerolineae; order Aggregatilineales; family Phototrophicaceae; genus JAUZRW01. The sequence goes on from JBNPEE010000014.1 coordinate 40,560, forward strand.
CAGACGAAGCGTGGATTGCAATTGACTTGCTAGATATCGAAGGCGACATCTTCAGCACACAGGCGATCAGCACGACAGTTTTCAACCTGCCGACACTAACTCCAACGCCGGCCGTGATTCAGGCCGCGGCGGGTTTAAGCGCGGAAGGTGGATCAATCAGCCCAGAGTTAGCGGCGCTCGGCAACCGCATTTATTCGGTCGCCTTGCAAAATGGGTTTGACCCTGCAACAAGCTTATTTGGTTCCCTATACCTGATGGATTTGCAAACAGGAGAGGCTATCGCCTATGGGAGCAACGTCGCATATAGTGGCACGAGTATCAACAAAATTTCGATCCTAGCGACGCTCTACGGCACTCTGGATGCCCCCCCGCGCGAGCGATTGGCTACCGATATTGCCAACACGATGATTTGTAGTGAGAATACATCAACTAATCGTCTGCTAGCAGTAATCGGCAATGAAGATGAGTGGGCAGGTGCCGCCGCAGTCACCGATTTCTTGCGCACATTGGGCTTGGATGACAGTTACATCTTATCTCCGTATACCATAGATCCGGAAAACCCACCCCTACCCGCCACCCCAATTCCTAGACCGGAAACTGAAGCTGATCAGCGTATCGCTTTCGCTGAAGTCTATAATCAGGTGACCGTCAACGATATGGGCATGTTACTATCGTCGATTTATCAATGTGCCTATGAGGAGAGCGGGCCTCTGCTGGAACTCTTCCCTGAAGGTACATACGAACCGCGTGAATGTCGACAGATGGTACATGTGATGGCAAGCAATACAGTTGATGGCTTATTGCGCACCGGCGCACCCGCAGAAACACGGGTTGCCCATAAGCACGGATGGATCAACGATACGCATACCAACGCCGGCATCTTCTTCACACCGGGCGGGGATTACGTGGTTACGATGGCATTGCACAGCAATCGTCCGGGTGCTGGCGAAGATCGTTGGTTGGATTTCTCGACATCCCTGCCAACATTCTCGGAAACATCGCGGCAAATCTATAACTATTACAATCCCGACGCCCCACAACAAGAAAACCGTGAAGGCTTCATCCCCGAAGCGAATACCTGCAACTTTACCGGAACACCGTTGGTGACGGACTTGATGCAAGCGGTTTGGGATCAGTGAAGAAGCAAAAGGCGTGCTGATATCGGCACGCCCTCTGTGTATTCCCTGTACGGCCGCCCTACCCTTTAACCGAACCGGCAGTCAAGCCACCCACGATCTGATCTTGTAAGGCGATGTAGATGATGACAACAGGGATGGAACTCATCAACGCGCCAGCAGCAAATTTACCCCAGTCACGGTTAAAATCTGCGTTGACGAAGTTGAACAAGCCCACCATCAGCGTCCAGTTCTCTTTGTCGCGCAAGAGCACACGTGCCAGCACGAATTCGTTGAAGGTGCCCACAAACGATAAGATCGCTACCACAGCAAGAATCGGACGGACGAGTGGAACGATCAACAACCAGAAGATTTGCCAGTGGGTTGCCCCATCTACCAGTGCAGATTCGTCGATATCACGCGGGATAGAATCGAAGAAACCTTTCATCAACCACGTATTGATACCCATCACACCACCCAGATAAACCAGAATCAACCCGCCGAGGCTATCTAAGCCGAACATCTCGATCCAAGACCAATCGATGAAAGCAAGGAATGGCAAAGCCTCCGGAATACCGGTGGTTAATGTCGTTATTTGCTGGAGAATCAAAAACAGCGCTACCATTGCCAGCAAGTTAGGGAAAACTTGCATCAGCAAGATGCCGAGCAACAGTTGCCGTCGTCCTGTAAAACGGAAACGAGAGAACGAATAAGCGCTGAGTGCCGTCACGATCACAGCCAGCACTGTCGTTGTGGTTGCGACAACGAAAGAGTTCAGCAACCAGCGCGGGAAGGGAAATAGATCCACCTCATCGATCAAGAGCGCACGGAAATTGATTAACAAATCCGAGGGTTGCTCGATACCCGATGGGATGAGACCACGGGTCGATAGATTACCTGTCGGGTTAAAGGCTGACGACATGATAAAGACTACTGGAAAGAGCGCGAATGCAAGCGCCAGACCGATCACCACAATGCGGATCGCATTGCTGATGACCTTCTCCCGACGTGAACGGATCATGCCACTGCTGGCGTTGTCTTTGCGTGCTTGTTGAACAGGAACATCAGACATTTTCGCCAACCTCCTCCCATTGCTTGGTGAAGCGATATTGGAACATGGTGATCGCGGCTACGATGAAAAAGATGATGATGGTAATTGCCGATGCGTAGCCATAATCCGCGCCCCGACTATTACCGAAGGCTAATCGGTACACATAGCTGATGAGGATATCGGTATACCCCGCCGGTCGATCCGATTCGAGAATTGGCGGATTACCGGCTGTGAGTGCATCGATCAACAGGAAGTTGTTGAAGTTAAACACAAACGATGCAATCAGCAGAGGGCCGACTGTCACAAGTAAGAGTGGCAAGGTGATTTTCCAAAAACGATCAGACGGTGATGCCCCGTCAACAGCCGCCGCCTCGTAAATATCAGACGGGATAGCCTGCAACGCACCACTACAAATGAGCATCATGTACGGATAACCGAGCCACAGGTTGACAATCACGATCGCCAGACGTGCCCACGCCGCATCTGCAAACCACGGAATGGAATAGCCTGTCCATTCTGCGATGGTGGTGGTGATGATACCCAGATTCTGATTGAGCATCCCACGCCAGACCACGATAGCAATCACGCCGGGGATGGCATAGGGGATAATCAGCAAAGAGCGGATGATCTTCTTACCGGGGATATTGGCATCATTGAGAATGATCGCCATGAACAAGCCCACCCAAAAAGTCGTGAACACAGACAAGAACGCGAAAACGATCGTCCAGATAAAGATAATGATCAATGGCCCACTAAAAGCCCGTTGGAACCCCTGAAAGAAGTTCAACTCAGGATTGTTGAAGGCTTCGGTGCGGATATTATCTTGAAATGCTCGCGAGAAGTTTTCGCTACCGATCCAGACACGATAGCCAGGAGAAATTTGATCGCCATTATCCGCAACAAAGCGCCCGATTTCATTGTTGGCAGAGTAGAGCACCCCTGTCTGGTTATTGAGCAGGGTACGCGCTTCAGGATCCCATGTGTAAAGATCAACGAGCGGGCGAGCAGCTTCGCGTACATTGCGGATGCCTGCGCCATCGTCTTCTGTGCCGAAGGTCAAGGCCTGGATTTGTGCAATGAGGGGTGCCAATTCGGCACGGGACATTTGCACGTAGCCATCATAAGCAGGTGGCGCTTCGGCATCAGCAGTATCAACCTCAATGATCTCTTCACCCTGTGGGGCAAAGATCACTTCTAGTTGACCATTCTCTGTCGTGCGCGTCATCCACAGTGCGTATGATTCTGGATTATCTTCGCCACGATACAAAACCCAATCATAGGTCAGGGCGTCTTCCGGCACAAATTGCCGGTTGGTGATGAGATCAACGGCCTGTGCTTCGGTGAGCAAGTTACCATCACCATAGTTCGTGAACGCGGTATAAACAGTATAGTAAATCGGATAAATAACAAAAATAGTTGCCAGCACAAGACCGGGCAACATCCAGCGTAGGGGCCCCATACGTGGGACAAAAGCGATGATATTCGCACCTACGGTTGCAATCCCGATGATGACACCCAGACCGATATTGCCGGTAAGAATCAATGAATAAACAAAAACAAGAGCAAAGGCATCAAGGAACACAACTAATAGATAACGAAGGACTGTAGAAAGGAGGGATGCCCCCTCTATGGGGGCATCCACCTTCCGTTTCTCGGAAGATACGGCTGTCATGAGCGTTTAGCCGCTTAGTTGTTGACGCTATCAGTTACGATGTTGGTGTTGTCATCGTAAGTGAAGGTCACTTCTGTTTCTTCGGACAATGAGAGAACGAGGTTATCGCCACCAGCGGCACCATCTACACCGTAGTTCTCATCCCAACCACCATTCATTGCGACTTTATATAAATAGTCACCAGCTGGCAGGAGCAGGGTCAGGGTATAAATGCCATCACCTTGATCTGCCATGAAAGTCAGGGCACAAGCTGGATCCCAGTCCGCTTCACAACCGGCTTCGCTCTGGTGGCTACCGGGCAGGCCGACAATGCGCTCTTCAGATTGTACTACTACGATGGCATCGGTGATCTGACTCACAGCCACGTTGAAGGCTTCAACGGGTTCTGAACCTTGGCTGACGAGGGTGAGGGCATTACCCGCGGCACCCCACACAGCGCCCATTTCCGGAATAGCAGGCATGGGAACAGCAGCAACACCCGCTTCAGTGAAGGCTTCGATATTAGGATCAGTGCTGGTATCGACGGAAACCAATGCAGGTGGACGACCGTCACCGTCAAAGACCGCTTGCATGAATTCGGTAGTAGCCACATATTCGGTCAGGAAGATTTCAGCTAGAAGTGCATTTTCGCTGAAAGCGCTGATCATGAAGCCCTGACCACCCGCAAATGGTGCACCTGTTGCTTCACCATCAGCTGTACCGGAAACTGGCGGCAGGTCAATGCTATAGTTCACGCCCGTATCGCGGATGCGCTGTGATGACCATGGGCCGGTCATGAACATGGCGAGTTCGCCATCTTCGAAGAGTTGGAAAACGACGTCATCGTTGACATCAGATGCCATCAGACCATCGGTATACATGCCACCAAGCCATTCAGCAGCGGCTAAGCCACCTTCAGAGTTCAAGCCGACATCAGCGGGGTTGTAGGAACCATCTTCATTGAAACCGAAGATATAGCCACCGAAAGCGGAGATGACAGGGAAGTTGTGATAAGTATCACCGGTCTGCAGCAGGAAGCCATATGCTGCATCACCACTCTCTTGCAATTCTTCTGAGATTGTGCGTACTTCTTCCCAGCTGGTGGGGGCTTCTGCAACCAGATCCGTATTACGGATCAGTGCGACATTCTCAACGGCATACGGCATCCCGTAGAGTTCGCCGTTGAAGGTGAACAAGTTGAGGCTGGTTTCAGTAAATTCGGATTCGAGATCACCCAATTCGAGCGGTAAAACCGCACCGTTGGAGACCAATTGACCCAACCAATCATGAGCACCGATGAAAACATCAGGACCTTCACCGACGGGGCCAGCGACCAGCAGTTGGTCGCGGATGTCGCCGAAACCAATTTCGACTACATCGAGTTCGATGCCGAGTTGTGCTTCGACATCGTCAGCTAAATCAAGGATGATCGGCGCACGATTGCCATCAGCCCAGATACGGAGTACGTTACCTTGTGCCATCACGGTATTGAGCGTGCCAAGCAGCATGGCTGTGACGACTGTCATGATTACTACAAATCTAGTACGTGACATCTTGGGAATTACCTCTCTTAAAATATTTTGAGATATAGATTGTTTTTATTTGCCACTCGATCTAACATGAGTAACGGGTTAATTATATATGATATTCTGAATTTGTCGAAACTAAAAATTCGCAAAATAACACTAAAAAATTGTGCAGAATATCCAAATTTTAGTGCGTTTAACACGCCTGTTATTAGCCAAAGTAGATGAGAGCGTTCTCATTTGTCATTATCTGTAATGTTTTCCAGAGTATCCGGACAAATATGCAAGAGATACTCCCAGGTATAGATGCCCGTAGAATGTCCATCATCCCAGATAGGCTGGATGGCATAGTTGCCAACGGGTTGAATGCCCTGTACATCATAAGAGCGTGCGGGTGTGAGTGTCAGAATATTATCCGGGGCGTATTTGAGCCCCATATACTGATGCCCTCCCCGACATTCCACACAGGGGCAGGCTTCGCGCAAATGGGATAAGGGATACTGGCACAGATGACCGTTCGTCCATTCGATTTCAAGGAAGGAGTTGGTCTTATCGCTCCGATTGAGCGTGATTGATTTAGGGCGAACATCTTCAGTCATAATCACCTCGTCATCTAACTATCAGTATGATGGCACCCATCTTAAACGAAAACACAGGCAAAGTTTAGAGGGTGATTGCGTCAGGTAAGCGATCAACTCAACGATTACACTATGCCTGCCCTGCCTCACATTGCATCGTCGGTTGTCTCTGCTACAATGTTGAACTAATTCATCATGTGAATACAGGAGCAAAAACCTATGACACAGCGTTTAACCTTGTTAAGCATATTGATTATGGCATTGAGCTTGTTAACCGCCTGCGATGTCAGCGGAGGACAAGAGATCATCGTTGAGATGGAAGTGACACGGGTTGTCGTGGTCACGGCGACACCATCGGCTGATGATAGCGATACCCCCGAAGCACAATCAGGCCCCTTACCAGTGAGTAGCCTCGCACCCTCACCAGAAGCGACAGTTGACGCCGAAGCGACGGCCGACGCAGAGGCATCTGAAGAACCTACTGAAGAAGCCACTGAAGAAGTAGCCAGCATCACAGCAACACCGGATGCTTTTCCAGAACCGATTATCGGGCAAATCTTGGTGGCGGAGCAAACCTTCCAGAATGGCAAGATGTTCTGGTTAGAGCCGATTGATCAGATCTGGGTAACGACTACCAATGATGAGGGCGAACAGGTGTGGATCAACCGTGCCGATAACTTCGAGGAAGGTATGCCAGAGAGTGACCCCAGCTTAGAACCCCCTGCCGAAGGATTGTTTCAACCGATTCGCGGATTTGGTATGCTATGGCGTAACGATGCCGAGTTACAGAACTTGCTTGGTTGGGCAACCGGAGATGAATTTGGTTACTCGACCAATTACGAGTATCATTGGGGTGGTACGGTCAACGAGGCGAACGAGTACGAAGCCGGCCCCGGTTATCATCTGATTGAAACGCTCAATCGCACCGTTTACCGTTTCGATGAAGAGACGAGAACATGGGATATCATTAGGCAGGACGAATGACAAGCTTACGCGAATGGCAAATCACTGCGGATTCTCCGTATGAGTTACACTTATCTTCTGATGCACGGCTGAGCAAGACCAGTTACATCAATGATCAGAGCTGGGACGTGGTTCCTGGCTCTGGCGACCAACCCGCTATCAAACTACAAACACAATATGGTCATCGAGCGGGTTTGGTCAGTATTGTGCCCATGTGGGATTATGATGGACGGTCTATTTACCAAGCCCACACTTACCACAACCCCGCTACAATCACAGCTTTTGCCCCCAATCGCATCATTGTAGAAGCGGACATTTTGCCGAATCTTCACTTGATTGCAGATCACATCGCGCTGACCTCGCAGGTAATCGGCGGTATCTACACCCTACACAATCAGACCAAGCAAGCAAGCACTGTACGGCTTGACCTATTTGGTCATGCGATTGTTAACGATGAAGAGCAAAAGCTAGCGATCATCAGCATGACCGAAGGAGATCAGCACGCGCTATCATTGGGCAAATACACTCGTTTAGAACCGCTTGTGCTGATAGAAGGAGGCAACGCGCCGACTTTGAGCGGGCGCAATGCGCGTCCTAAGGTGGGCAAGACGGTAACAATTGAAGCCGGCACATCACAGACGATCCGCTTCGTGCATGTGGGATTGGAACACATGCGGCAATCACTCGCTGAAGCACGACGCTGGTTACTGGCAGATTGGCAACCCTTTCTGACCAGTGTTGAACACGCATCACAGACAATCCCCGCGATTCAAACGGGCAATCTCGATTGGGATTTGGTGATTGCGAGTGGGTATAACCGCGTGATGCAATCGGTATTGCGGGCAAATGGCATCTTCCCGCGAGAAACTTTTGTCGTGGGGCGCTTACCCGAATACGGCTTCAGTCGGTCTGGCAATGGCACCGATCATCCGCGCATGTGGCAAGGGCAATGGATCGACAGCGCCTATTTGATCGCGCCGGTCTTGGCACACATTAGTCCTCCATCTGCTGAGGGCATCATACGCAATTACGTTGCCATGCAAAAAGCGGATGGGTTCATCGATCTTGTGCCCAATATGGCTGGCGAACATGCTAATTTGCTTTGCACGCCGATCTTAGCGCGGACGGCATGGGCAGTCTACAGCATCACCGAGAACAAAGCATTTTTGCAGGAAAATTTTGCCGGATTGAAAGCGTTCTTTGAGCATTGGCTTGCGCAGGATGCGGATGGTGACGGTATTCCGGAATGGCGCGATCAACGTCAGACGCATTATATGGCATTCCCAACTTTTGGTATGGGGCGCGATTGGGCGCAGGGTGCAAATATCACCTATGTTGAAACGCCTGATCTAATCAGTTACTTGATGGCAGAAGCCATCGCACTGATTGAGATGGCAACTGTCTTAAAAGACAAATCCAGCAAGAACTTATTTGAAGGCGCGTATAATATGCTGGCAGAAACATTAGCCACATTGTGGCATGATGACCATTATGCCTATCGCGATCGAGATAGTCATATCACTAGTGCGCGTAAAACACTCTTAAGTGATGGCGCAGGTGATGCCGAACACACGCTCGATCAAGCGCTGGTGGTTCCGTCGCGCTTAGTGGTTAAAGTCGAAGGCGGTTCACGCCACACACCCAAGCTGACCCTCCACATTAGCGGGGTGAATATGGCAGGTGAAGCCGTCAGAGAGCGTGCCGATAGCAAAGCCTTCTACTGGTACACTGGTGAAGGCGTGTACACCAGTCAGACGGTTTTCAGCGAGGTGCGCAAGGTATGGTGCGAAGGCTTGAGCCGTGTCTATCGCGTTCATGTCAACACGCTGGATACGAGCAGGTTTGACGTGAACACGCTATTTCCGTTGCTAGGTGTCGTGCCGCCAGAGCAAGCCGACATACTAGCAGATCAGGCGCTGAACAATTTCATGCGCCCGAACGGCATCAGCATGACGCACGCTAATGATCCACACTTTGACCCGAGTAACGCGGACGGTGCAGGGGGCATCTGGATGTACTGGCAGACCCTCATCGGTGAAGGTCTCATCAAAGCGGGCAAAGCGGGCGAAGTTGCCGATATGGTGAAAGCACAACTGAATATGCTGGTGCAGATCTATAACGCACAGCATCAGACGGCGCAGTTTTACCACAGCGACGAGGCACAGGCGCTCAGCGAAAAAGGGCATCTAAATGGGATTGCCCCACTGGCTCTATTGCAACGCTTGTTAGGCGTGAGTATCCCTCACGCTGGCAAAGTGGTCATTAGTCAAGAATTCGGTTGGGGGCGTGCTGTAACGATCCGCCAACATGGGGTATATGTACGACGCACTACAAAAGGCATCAAAGTTGAATTTCCATCCGGGTATGTGGTTGAGCAGGATGCATCTTTAAAAACAGATCTTGTAATCGAAGACCCTGAACCGCAAGCCCCTGTTGCGTATCAACCGATAGCCCTGCCGGCACAGGCACAGACCGCTATCCCCGATCCTTTACCGCCTGCGCCGGAGATTGACAGCAATCAGCAACGGATCATCATTGAAGTGGACACAGATTAAACTATGGTCAATAGCAATTGGCGGTTGAAAACAAATGAGGTCTACGATTTCATGTTCCGTAGTACAGGAGATGGTATCCTCATTATGGACGGGCAACGGATCATTCGTCAGATTAACCCTGCGGCGGCGGCTCTGCTGAGTGTGACCATCAACGATGTGGTCGGCAAAATGCCACAGGTTGCTTTCCGTAAAAACCAGTCACTGCAAAATTTATTCTTACGCGAAGGCGAGCAAGCACTCGATGTCCGCTTACCCCGTCAACGTTTGGCGCAAGGTATCGCCATCTCGATGAGCAACGGTGATCGCGTGGTGTTGTTGCAAGATGTGACGGAGAAGCGCAATATCGAAAATCGGCGCGAGATGCTGAGTAAGACTATCGCACATGATCTACGGAACCCGATCTCAGCAATCGGAGGTTTTGCTGATTTGATCGCACGCTTTGGCAACCTGAATGAGCAACAGAACAAGTATGTGTTGCGCGTGCGCCAGACCAGCAACAAGCTGCATGAGGTGGTGAAATCACTGGTTGATCTGGCATGGATTGAGGCGGGTATGCCCCTTGCCCATGTACCACTGCGCCTTGATCAGATCATTCAGCAGGTGGTGCACACGCATTCTGACACCGCGCATAAGCAAAAAATTGGGATTGCGATCTCGCTCCAGACCCCGTTACCCATCGTCGTCGGTGATCCTGAACGCTTGCAAATGGTCATCACGCACCTGCTACAGAACGCGCTCAGCTATTCACAGGCGGAGGGCAATATTGCTATTCATGCCTGGGGTGATGAGCATGAGATTTATTGTAGTGTGGCTGATCGGGGCATTGGCATCGACGATAGCGAACTAGAACTGATCTTTGACCGTATGTATCGCTCGCGGGATGAGCGTGTGCTGGACATCCCTGGCGGGGGATTAGGCTTGACGATTGCCCGCACGATCATCAAACGGCATGGGGGCAGTATTTGGGCGAGTAGCAATCTCAATGAAGGGAGTACATTCACATTTGTCTTGCCGGCTGTCGCGTTATGAGCGCAGCGCGGGACTGGTTGATACGGGTGTTTAGCTTATTGACACTGGTTGGATGTTTGCCGAGCTTACCGAATACAGTCGATGTGACACCGATTACGCCCGTGCCCACTGTGAGCGATAACGCGCTCTGTGCGCTTGGTCAGGATAGCACGCAAACATGGCAAACGCGCCTCGATGCGCTAATCACCGTGCATGATCGCTTTGGCAGTTGTGAGACTGATATTGATCGATTGTTGTACGATAGTTACCTGATCTTCGCCCGCCAACTTGGCAGTGGTGGCGATGCACAGGGTGCAGTGAACGCCTATGAACGGGCGTTGTTCTATCTACCGGAGGGGCAAATTGCCCGTGATGAACTGCTAGCGATAGAGAATCTGCCGGCAGTCGATGCGTTCGAGGAATGCGAAGATGGGCGCACTGTCGATGATGTGACGCTCGCGCCTTATCAAGTCACTGAACGCGCCTTCCTGACCTTTGATGAGCGCGGATTCATCGAGGATGGCATACCCTATCCTATATATGGCACAACCTATTACCCGCGTGATACCCCCTTTAGTTTATTCTTGACAGCCAGTGAGCTAAACGCGATAGAGGCAGAGATGGCGCTGATGCGCGATGCAGGTCTGAACACCTTGCGCTTGCTGATTCGTCCACAGGACCTGTTCGCCTGTGATGCTGTTGTGCCAATTGTGGAAAATGTGGAACGGCTCGATGGGATCATTCAACTGGCAGGTACGTATGATTTCCGTGCGATACTGGTTTTGCATCATGACATTGAGCCATCAGTGCGTTATTTTGCTGAGTTTGTGCAAGCACAAACGGCGTTCATCGTAACGCGCTACCGTGATGAACCGACGATCATCGCCTGGGATGTACTGGATCAGGGCGATGTGGATTATCGAACAGGGCGCATACGGCAAGATATCGCGATGCGCTGGCTGGCTGAGAGCATCGTGCGAATTCGCCAACTGGACAGCAACCACGCGATCACAGCCGGCTGGTGGCAAGATGCGCTGGTGACTGCCCCACTGGTTGATTTTGTCAGTTTTCAGTTTTATGGTGAATACGCGGATTTGCGTCAGGAGATTGCGAATTTGCGTGCCAATACCACGCGCCCGATCTTGCTAGCCGGTATTGGCTATAGCACCTACGAGATCAGCGACGTGAGCCAGCGTAATTTGTTGTTCCAAGCATTTGAGGAAGTGACGAATAATGCGTTGATGGGCTGGATCGTCAACCACGCCTTCGACTATCCGCGCACAGTGACCTGCACTCCGCCTGACTGCCCTGGCAGTGGTTCAGCACTCAATCAATACGGGTTATGGAACACGGGTTATTTCCCAAAACTGGCAGTTGAAGCGGTGCGTCTTGCAACTGGCATATCTGAGTAATACGATCCCACACACAACCTACACCCAGCAATCGCCGTATTGTATCGTGACGAATGCCTCAAATTAGCGCATAATGTTGTGACAAATATCACAAAGAATAGAAGGTGAATGACAATGGGAATGAGACGACGCCGAAATAGCGAACTGTCATTAAGCCAAGAAGAACGTGACGTGCCAGATGTCGATGTGAAATTAACGCGCTTGATCGGGTACTTGAAACCCTATATCCCGCGTTTAATGCTGGCGGTATTTGCACTCATCATCAGTGCGAGTTTAAGCCTTGTATTTCCGGCGGTGATCGGGGGCGTGGGGCCTGTGCCCGGCTTGCTCGATACGGTACTAGACGAGCAAAGCATTGCCCTACTGGATCAGATCACTATCATTTTATTAGGGGTGTTCGTGTTACGCTCGCTGAGCACCTTCATCGAAACCTATAATCTGAATTATATCGGCGAACGACTAGTAGTGGATATTCGTAAGGCGCTCTATGAGCAGTTACAGCGTATGTCGCTCAAGTTCTTCACGGATCGGCGCGTAGGAGAATTAGTCAGCCGTATCTCCAGCGACGTAACAGTGATGCGGACTGCACTCACCAACAACCTCACCACCCTGCTACAGCAAATCTTGATCTTAGTGGGGTCGGTGGTGATCATGTTCGTGATTAACATCCGCTTGAGCTTATTCATCCTCGTATTGATCCCGATCATCTCAGCGGTAGTGATGGTATTCGGTTATTATCTGCGTAAGGTCAGCACGGAAGTACAGGATGAAATCGCCGGTGCAACAGTTGTCGCAGAAGAAGTGATGCAAAATATACGTGAAGTGAAGAGCTTCGCCCGCGAGCCGTATGAGGTCAATCGTTACGACAGCGCGATTGATCGGGCATTTAAGGCGGCGGTCAAGCTATTGCGGATTCGCTCAGTGTTCAATCCAGTGGGAGCATTTTTAGGCTTCGGTGGTTTATCGCTGATTGTCTGGTTTGGCGGGCGTGAGGTGATCGAAGGGCGTTTGACCACAGGCGAGCTGATCGCATTCTTGATTTACGGGCTATCCGTCGCAGGCAGTTTTGGTTCGCTGATCACGCTGTACTCGTCTTTTCAAGAGGCGATAGGCGCGATGAAGCGCGTCTTTCAGATTATGGATCTCACGCCAGATATTCAAGATGCACCTAACGCCGGCGAATTGAAATCTGTGGCAGGACGTATCACTTTTGAAAACGTATATTTCTCATATGATGAGCGCGTGACAGTGCTGGATAACATCAACCTCGACATTGCTCCCGGCGAGATTGTAGCGTTAGTGGGGCCGAGTGGCGCAGGTAAATCCACCACGTTTAACCTCATTCCGCGCTTCTACGATGTGCAACAAGGCGCATTGAAGATCGATGGGGTGGACGTGCGCGAGGTGACACAGGCGAGTTTGCGCCGACAGATCGGCATCGTGCCACAAGAAACGTTGCTGTTCGGTGGCTCAATCCGCGAAAATATTTTATATGGGCGATTAGACGCCACAACCGAAGAAGTGATCGCGGCGGCACAAGCCGCAAACGCCCATGAGTTCATCAATGAGATGCCCGATGGGTATGATACTATAGTGGGTGAGCGCGGGACGAAGCTCAGCGGTGGGCAACGGCAACGAGTAGCGATTGCGCGTGCGATCCTCAAAGATCCGCGCATTTTACTGCTTGATGAGGCAACCAGTAGCCTCGATAATGAGAGCGAATATCTTGTGCAAGAGGCATTAGGACGCTTGATGCAAGCGCGGACGACAGTCATCATCGCACATCGCCTGAGTACAATCCGAGTGGCGCATCGCATCGCCGTGATCAATCAGGGACGGATTGTGGAACTGGGCACACATGATGAACTGATGACATTACAGGGTTTGTATAGCAAGCTCTATGAGATGCAATTCCGCGAAGAACCTTTGATCGCAGAAGGTGATGCGCCCAATTGATCATTTCACGAGTAGGACACATCATATGAAAGCCAATTCAATCTGGGTGAGTACCGATTTGGTGCTTGCCAACACGCAATACGGCGAAGACGAACGCATTCTCATCATGAGCGGGGATAGTCCGGATTTGATCGAAGCTATCGCTGGTATTGCCAGTGCCGTCGATGTCTACGATTTGCAATATAATACGCTCACCCGTCTGAAACAGTATGTGCGCAAAGACAACGTGCAGTTCTTCGATACGGTCTATCCACAGGGTGAAGCGCATTATGATTCGGCGATTGTCTTCGTACCCAAGGGACGCGAGTTCGGGCGAGCGTTGATCTGGAGCGCGATGAGTGTGCTCAAAGATGGTAGTGAGCTGGTGATCGTAGGCCCCAATAAAGGTGGCGCAAAGACACTCATCAAAGATGCTGAAGAAGCCTTCGGTAATTGTCAGGTGCTGGATTATAAGCGCAGTCACCGCGTGGCGGTGACGCAGAAAAAACAATCAGACTATACGTACCCAGCAGGTTGGGGTGATTTGCCAACAGACCTACACTATCTCACTTTAGAAACAGCAATTGGCACGCTTGAGGTAGCGACACAACCGGGGATCTTCAGCTGGCAAGAGTTGGACGATGGCACAGCTTATCTGCTGGAAAACCTTGATCTGCGGGATGCACAAACGGTGCTTGACCTCGGTTGCGGTTATGGGGTGATTGGCGCATTGATTGCCCCGCATGTTGAACAGGTCACACTGAGCGATAATAACTTGCTGGCGGTGCGTTGTGCGCGGGCAACCATCGAACGCAACGGAATCGGCAACGCGAGCGTGGTTGCCAGTGATATATACAGTGCTCTGCCAGATGCCCGTTTTGATTTAATTGTGAGCAACCCGCCCTTTCATCGTGGGTTCGAGGTCAAAACGAATATCACGCAGAAGATGATCGAACGCGCACCGGATCATCTGAACAGTGGCGGGCGCATGGTGCTGGTGGCGAATAGTTTCCTCAAGTATGAAGATGTGATGGCGGAAACATTCCGCAGTGATACGATTCGCAGTCGTGATGAGAAGTTCAAAGTGATGGAAGGAACGATTTGATGTCTTTACACGTGGATGTGTGGTCAGATTTTGTCTGCCCGTGGTGTTATCTAGTATCAACGAGTTTAGAGAAGTTACAAGCCTCTCACGGGGTGACTGTGGCATGGAAAGCCTATGAACTGCGCCCGAAAGGTTCGCCACCAATGCCGGAAGCCTACAAGGCACGCATCAAGGCGATGACACCCCAAATGCTGACGATGGCACGCGAGCATTACGGTATCGACATGCAAGCAGGCCCGTTAGGGATCGAGAGCCGTAAGGCATTAATTGGTGATAAGTTCGCTGAAGCTCAAGAGCTAAGTGACGCCTATCACAAAGCAGTCTTTGAGGCGTACTGGTTACAAGGGCGTAATATTGGAGAGCAAGACGTGCTGGCAGAAATTGCGGTCAGCATCGGGCTAGAACGTGAGACGTTCATTGATGCATTAGAGGATGAACAGCTCGAAGCACAGGTAGAAGCAGACATCGCGCAAGCCCGCGTTTATGATATACAGGGCGTGCCGGCGTTGATCTTCGAGAACAAGTATTACATCCCCGGCGCACAACCTTACGAGGAATTGGTACGCTTCGCCGAGCAGATCACACGACGACTGGAAACCGAACGGTGATTTTTGTTCTAGTCGGGGCGATGCTGGTAATCGTCGCGTTGTTATGGTGGTTGCTGATTCGGACAGAAGGTGTGTATCTCGGACAGCGCGTGGTGATCGGATTATATGATCTGTACGCCAGGCGCTATGATGGCATTGTCCAGCATGATGATATCGAAGAGCATCTGCACTTAGCCCAACCCCTGATGATGCGCCTTGACCCACAAACGACGGTGCGCGTGTTAGATGTTGCGACCGGAACCGGACGCTTACCACTGGCATTATGCCAGCATGCGCGTTTTGAGGGGCAGGTCATCGCGCTAGATGCCAGTCGTGGGATGCTGGCACAGGCACAGCGTAAAATTGCCGAAAATCACTTTGATGCGTATGTGGATTTCGTGTGGGGGGATGGTCAAGCTCTGCCCTACCCTAACAATCATTTCGATGTGGTGACTTGCATGGAGGCGTTGGAATTCATGCCGAGTCCAGCGGATGCACTGCGCGAATTGGTACGGGTGTTGCGTCCATCGGGTTTGATGCTAATCACACGCCGTATCCATGAGCCCTTGATGCCCGGACGTTTATGGTCAAAGGAAAGAATGCATGATCTGTTAAGAGATAGTGGTATGAGCCAGATCACGTTTGAAGATTGGCAATATGACTATGAGAAGGTCTGGGCAGTCAAAGAGGCAGACAACGTACCTATTAAATTCCGTTAGCACGTCTGATAGAATACAGGCTCATTGCCTATCAGACTAACACATTGAGAGCGGATCCCGTGAAGCAACTAAGCAAAAGTATCGCACAACTGATACAAGATGCCTTGCAAAAGGCACAGGATGCCGGCGATTTGCCTGCATTTGAGATTCCCAAAGTCACCATTGAAGCATCCAAACGTGAGGGACAGGGTGATTACGCCTTCCCTGCTATGCAATTATCGAAACTAGGCAAGAAGAACCCACGAGCTATCGCAGAAGATATTGTTCATCATTTACCAGAACGCGACTTCATTGAGCGAGTGGAAGTTGCGGGGCCCGGTTTTATTAATTTTTTCATCGCCGATGATTACTTAAAACATATCGTCGAGATCATCCTTGAGGAGGGCGAGCAATTCTTCACGCTGGAGATCGGCAAAGGTAAGAAGGCACAGGTTGAATTTGTGAGCGCCAACCCCACAGGCCCGATCCATGTTGGACGGACACGGGGCGGTGTGATCGGTGATACGATGGCACGCCTGCTAGAGGCGGGAGGCTTCACGGTTCAGCGTGAGTATTACTTCAACAATGCCGGTAACCAGATGATGATGCTCGGTGAGAGCCTGAAGGTGCGTTACTTGCAAGTACTTGGTGATGCGGTTGAACTGGAAGACACGCATTATCAGGGTGATTATTTGATTGACTACGGGCAAGAGATCGTTGAACAACAGGGCGAAAGCTGGCGCGATGAACCCTGGGAGACGTTCAAGGGTTTCGCTGAAAAGAAGATGTTCGAGTGGATCAAGCGTTCGTTACAGGCAATTGACATTCAGCATGATAACTTCTTCAATGAAGATAGCCTGTTCCAGAACAATGAGGTCTGGGACACATTAGCTGAACTGAAGCAAAACGGTTATGTTTATGAAGCGATACACTGGCACGGAGCCAGTGATGAAGAAATCGCAGGATCGAACGCCACAGAGCCTGCACAATGGTTTGCCACAACGCGCTTCGGCGATGACAAAGACCGTGTGATGGTCAAAGCGGATGGAGTACCAACGTATACCCTGCCGGACATCGCCTATCATCGCAATAAGATTAAGCGTGGCTTTGACATCATGGTGAATGTGCTAGGCGCAGATCATGGTCAGCAATATCGCACAGTGGCATGGGGTGTCGAAGCATTAGGACTCGATCCATCGGGCATTCATGTGATCTTGAATCAGCTGGTGCGGATGGTGATCACCGACCCGGAAACTGGCGAAAGAGTGGAGAAAAAAGGCAGTACACGGCGTGGTATCTATGACACGCTCGATGACATGGTTGAGACGACCAGCGCCGATGCCATCCGCTATCACTTGCTGGCTTATGCACCGACGACGCATATCACCTTTGATGTGAACGAGGTGACGCGCCAGAGCAATGATAATCCAGTGTACTACATCCAGAATGCACACGTGCGTTGTTGTGGCATCTTGCGCGAAGCCGAAGAACGGGGCTTCACCGATGAGGGGGCAGACCTGAGCTTGCTCGGTGAACCTGAACTGAAGTTCCTGCGCAAAGTGGCGGAATTAGGCGACTTGATTGAGTTTACAGTCAACACCTATGAACCGCATCGATTGGCATTTTACGCGCAGGAACTCGCAAGCGTTTTTCATCCGGTATACGATGCAGTGCGCGTGTTACATAGCGAAGTCCCCGAAGATGTGGCGAAGGCGCGGTTGCGCTTTTATAAATCAGCGCAGGTGATGTTTCATCGGGTTTTGCGCCTGATGGGTATGAGCGCTCCGGAACGCATGTGAGGTCTGTTCACAAAAAAGTAAAGTTACGGCTAAGGGCGCTATCCATAGCGCTCTTCTTTGTTAGAATAAGCGTGCTTAACCGTGATAAACAATCAGAAAAGAGGCTTGTGTGGGACTAAAACCCGATCATTGGATTCGCAAGATGGCACAGGAACACGGCATGATTGAACCATTTGCCGATGGTGCAAGTCGTGAGGGGGTGATTAGCTATGGCATATCGTCATATGGCTACGATATGCGCATCTCGGATGAATACAAAATCTTCACCAACGTACATTCTGCCATTGTCGATCCCAAACAGTTTGACCCCAGATCATTCGTAGATTTTAAGGGTGATGTGTGCATCATTCCACCGAACAGCTTTGTTCTGGCACGCTCTATCGAATATTTTCGGGTTCCGCGCAATATATTGTGTGTGTGTTTGGGGAAAAGCACCTATGCGCGGTGCGGGTTAATCGTCAACGTGACACCGTTTGAACCCGAATTTGAAGGACATATTACGATTGAGATCAGCAACACAACCCCGCTACCTGCGAAGGTTTACTCCAACGAAGGCATCTCACAGGTATTATTCCACGAAGCTGATGAGGTCTGTGAGGTATCATATGCTGATCGTAAGGGTAAGTATCAGGGTCAGCGAGGGGTCACTCCACCGCGCATGATTTGAGCGAGCGATGGGGCGCATCATCACGATTGCGCCCCGTGAGCGACTAATCGCCGACGGCGGGTAGCTTTTCGCCCATTTGCACGCGCCAGAGTGTGGCATAAATGCCATTGCCCTGTGCGAGGTCTTCGTGTTGCCCCTGTTCTTTGAGCATGCCATTCTCTAGCACAAAGATGCGATCTGCATTGCGCACGGTGCTGAGGCGATGCGCGATCACAATTGTCGTGCGTCCGACAGCGATCTTCTCCAATGAGCGCTGGATAGCGGCCTCGGTCTCATTATCCACTGATGATGTTGCTTCATCGAGGATCAGCACGGGCGGATTCTTGAGGATCGCGCGGGCGATGCTGATGCGTTGGCGTTGCCCGCCAGATAGCTTTTGACCGCGTTCGCCGACGATGGTGTCGTAACCCTGTGGCAAGCCCCTGATGAAATCGTGCGCTTCGGCTATTTTGGCGGCTTCGATGATTGCCTCATCGCTGGCATCGAACGTGCCATAAGCGATATTCTCGCGCACTGTCCCATG
The DNA here is from genome assembly GCA_051117475.1 of Anaerolineae bacterium. GTDB lineage: Bacteria > Chloroflexota > Anaerolineae > Aggregatilineales > Phototrophicaceae > JAUZRW01. Next base: position 59,733 of record JBNPEE010000014.1, read on the forward strand.
AAATAAGAACACATCCTGACTGACCAGACCGATTGCATTACGTAAATCGCGCATTTGGAGATCACGCAGGTCATGTCCATCGAGGGTGATCGAACCGCGCATGGTATCGTAGAAGCGCAGGAGCAATTTAATCACGGTGCTCTTCCCCGCGCCGGTTGAGCCGACAATTGCGGCAGTTTCGCCAGCCGGAATGTGCAACGATAAGCCCTTGATGATCTGCGCACCATTGCTGTAGGCAAAATGCACATCGTCGAAGCGGACGTCGCCGGCAACGTCCGCTGTAGCGATGGCGGTATCCCCGTCTGTGAGTTCGGGTTGGGTATCGAGCAAATCAAGGATGCGCGTGGTGGAAGCCATCGCCCGTTGATACTGATCGAAGGTTTCGCCGAGACTGGTCAGGGGCCAGAGCAAACGCTGTGTGGAGAAGATCAGCACGCTGTACAAGCCAACATTCAGCGCACCGCTGAGCGCCAATTGCCCACCGAAAACCATAATCGCGATGAAGCCCGCTACAATTGCCATGCGGATCAGAGGTGAAAAGGCTGAACTGAGCAAGATCGCACTCTTGTTCGCCTCTTGATAATCGTTACTATCGCCAGTAATACGCTGGACTTCGTGTGCCTCGGCGGTAAAACTCTTGATGGTGGCGATACCACTCAAATTGTTGGAGAGCTGGCTATTGAGGATACTCACCTGCTCGCGCACTTTGCTATAGCGTGGGCCGAGCTTACGCTGGAACCAGATCGAGCCATAGATGATGATCGGCATCGGTAAGATGGTCATCCACGCGACGGAAGGCGCACTGATCATGAAGAACAAACCGATGACGATGATGGTGGTCATCACCTGAATGAGGCTGTTTGCCCCCGTATCGAGAAACCGCTCAAGCTGATTGACATCATCATTGAGGATCGCCATCAAGCCACCGGTACTGCGGTCTTCAAAATACGCCAATTCAAGGGCTTGTACTTGAGAATAGGCATCAATGCGGAGTTCATGCTCAACAGTCTGTGCCAGGTTGCGCCAGTAAACGCGATTGGCATATTCAAAGAGTGATTCCATCACCCAGACAAAGAGCGTGATACCCGCGAGTAAGAGCAATTGTTGGGCAGGATCAACGAAGCCCCAACGCGCAAAGATGGATTCTTCACGGTTGACGACAATTTCGACCGCCACACCAATCAGCGCAGGTGGAGCAAGATCAAAGATTTTGTTGAGGATTGAAAAGAATATCGCTAGATTAACCCGCCCTTGATGGGGGCGCATGTAATGAATCAAGCGGATCAATGGATGAGCAGTTTGAGTTTGTATCATAAGCCAATTCGTGATGTAATGAATGTGGATAGGTATTGTATTGTAGCGATTTAGCGGGAAAATGAATATAGCCAGCGCATAAGCGTTCTATGAACGTGCGCCCTGTTTCGCGAGTTCATCGGCGAGATCATTCCACGCAACCCCGCTATGACTTTTGACTTTATGCCAGTGAACGGTGACATCGATAGCTTGCATGAAGTCTTGATAAGCGCGGGATACTGGTTGTTGAACCTGCCAGTGTCCGGTTGCCCAATGCTCGATGCCTTTGTAATCATAGTAGATATCAATGGCTTCGATGGCATGTTGTTGACACCAACGGATGACCTGCATGGTCGCTTCTAACTCTCCGCCGATCTGATGCGATTCAGCAAATTCGTCCACGCGCCCCGATAAGCGTGCAATCTCAACACCCTCATCAAGGATGACCGCCCCGTAGCCTACTGTAGTCATTTCAGCATGGTATGAGCCATCTACGAACGCTTGATAGCGGGTTTTTGGCGGAGCGAGCGGTTCCGGCTTTGGGCGTGAGACGGTATCAGCAAGTGTTTCCCAAACGGCTGTGATCATCTCAGTGATTGCCGAATCAAGGCCCTGCGCGACCAGCTTATAATTTTTGCGCTTGGGGCTGTAATAAATGACTGCTTTGCCTGACATATTTCCTAGATGCACAGCAACGCTATAGTCACGATGCGAATCCGGATCAACCGTTGCCTGATAGCCCAGTTGCCTATCAATAGCATCCGCAAAAGATTGTGCTTTCTGTTGCAATAAATCTCGATGTGGATAAGACATGGTATCTCCCATCAAAGTGTGCGAATATGGAACAATCTGAAAGAAATCATGCTCATCAATTCAGATTTATCGGCTTGCCAGAAATCTCTTTAAACACGATATCGGGGTTATCTTGCATGGTATATCTTACTTGCCACTTTGAATCAAACAACACAACTAATTGATCATGTTCATCCCGTGTACGCATACTCTGGGATGGCCAGCGGATATCTTTTATCTGTTGTAAATCGCCTTCAATCCAGCAAGCCAACGCATATGACAGGTGTTGCACCCGAGTTTCGACGTTGTATTCGGCTTCCATCCGTGCTATCACCACATCAAATTGTAATTCGCCGACTGCCGCGAGAATGGGCTCGCGCCGTCCGGTATCTACTGGATAAAATATGCGCACGACCCCTTCTTCGCGAAGTTGTTCGATCCCTTTATTAAACTGTTTATATTTATCCATCGATTCATTGCGCAAAATAGCGAATAGCTCCGGTTGAAACGGTGGAATCATGGTGAACGCGAACGAGTCGCCATCCCCACACACCGTATCACCGATGGCAAACACACCCGGATTGCTCAATCCGACAATATCTCCCGGATAAGCCTCCTCAACCGTCTCACGATCTTGCGCAAACAAACGATGTGGACGGCTCATACGGATTGTTTGCCCTGAGCGTGGGTTATGGACGCTCATATCTTTCTCGAAGCGTCCGGAGCAGATACGCAAGAACGCCATTCGATCACGATGACGTGGATCCATATTTGCCTGTATCTTGAATACAAATCCGCTGAAAGTATCATGTGCGGGGTCAATATAACCGGCATCGCTCTCACGTGGCATGGGCGGTGGAGCAAGATCGACCAATGCTTCTAGAAATTTTTCAACCCCGAAGTTGTTCAAGGCACTCCCGAAGTAGATTGGTGTTAATTTTCCAGCAAGAAATAGCTCTTTATCAAACGGTGACCCCGCCATTGTGACCAGTTCAACATCTTCACGCAGTCGATCAGTGGCATTCTGTCCGATTAGTTTAACCAATGATGGATCATGCAAACCGGTGACCGTCAGCGGCGCACGATATTTGCCGTGCGCGGTGCGCTCGAAGAGCAACACACGCTGTTGAGCAATATCATAAATTCCTTTAAAATCATGCCCTTGACCGACAGGCCAATTGATTGGTGTCACTTGAATATCCAGCATTTGCTCAATTTCATCGAGCAAATCGAGCGGATCTCGTCCGTAATTATCCAACTTATTGATAAACGTCAAAATGGGAAGATGGCGTTGACGACAGACTTCAAATAACTTGCGCGTCTGGGACTCAATGCCGTTAGCACTATCCAACACCATGACGGCACTATCAGCAGCAATCAGTGTGCGGTAGGTATCTTCGCTGAAATCTTGGTGACCCGGTGTGTCGAGTAAATTGAACAAAATATTGTCACGTTCAAATTGGAGAACTGTCGAAGTAATTGAAATTCCGCGCTGTTGCTCCATTGCCATCCAGTCCGATGTGACGGCACGCTGATTTTTACGGGCGCGCACTGATCCTGCTTCTTCAATCGCGCCAGAGTACAGCAATAATTTTTCTGTGAGCGTGGTTTTGCCCGCATCAGGATGGGAAATGATTGCAAAAGTACGGCGACGTTGGACTTCTTTTTGCAATTTTTGCCGATTGAGGCTGTTCTGAACAGTTGACATAGTAAACATTACTCCTATTTATTGAGCGAAATGAAGATGATAATACGCGCCGAAATACGCTTCGGAACCGGCAAAGGAACACGAATGTATATCAATCTGCGCGAATAGTCATTTCCTTCATTTCCTCATTGAAACTGGCAATGTTTACAGTAGCGTTGAATCGATTAGCTTTTTGAAGACTCAGGTATTCGGTACCCGAGTGACAATATATTATAACTGTCCGCATGATCATCGAATAGAGCGAATATGTGCCAACAAAATGATACGCGATTTATATCTTGACAGCGTTGAGTTGCACTACTATACTTTGGAGCATTGAAGCGGGCGATTAGCTCAATTGGCAGAGCACTCGGTTTACACCCGGGGGGTTATAAGTTCGAGTCTTATATCGCCCACAACAGCAGGTGACCTCACACGGTCACCTGTTTGTGTTTTAATGGTACTGTCGAGTTATAGGCCATAGCACCGAAGTTGGTGTCGGATTGGATCGGACGCGAGAGACGATCAGAGAGTCTATGATAATAACGAGGATTAGTGCGCTGTTCTCATACGGCATACCAGCGCATTGGACGACGGATGCGAGCTGTCCATTTGGGGCAGGACAAATCAGCAAATTGTCTCTAATTGCGTGCCGACACTATGACTTAGTGTGATGATCCTGCTCATAGAATGTATCGACGTTATCGGGCGTGATGAAGTCGTGCTTCATATAGACCGCAGGGGGCACTTGCTTCCCGTTAATAATATCGAGCGCAAGCTGAATCAAATATTTGCCGTATTCTTCCGGACGATAGGCGGTTGCCCCAACAACAGGCGAGTTCCGCGCACGCATCTCAGTACGCAAGCGCCGATCCGCTCCCTGCCCTACTAAGAGCAACTGTTGCTCGAAATGGGCATCACGGGCGGCGTAAAGTGCCCCAACTGCGGCATCGTCATTGAAGCAAATTAAGGCGATGTTCGCATCCGGTTCGATCTGAGAAAATACCGATTGCATCGCCTGATAACTGCCTTCGCTGGTATTATCAGAATCAACCGCAATAATCTTATCATGTAGCACATCACCGATGACCTTGATTAAGCCATCAACCTGCCCTTGAATACGCATCGCCGGTAAGCTACCCGCACGCTGTTGCTCTAATACAATCACATAGTCGACTGCCCCTTGCCAGCGTGATTGTATCGCTTTGCCGAGTTTCATACCCGCCATCTGACCTGCCTGATAATTGTTGACACCAAAATAAGTGGCACCCACCATGGGGATATCCACAGCGATCACAGGAATTTGTGCTTGCTGGAATTTATGTGCGATCAAATTGCCAATGGTCTCATCAATCTGGTATTCGATCACGAGATCGGGCTTCTGGGCGATGAGTTCATCTGCAACCTGTATAGCAACCTGGGGATCAAGCTGGTTATCCGCCAGAATTAACTCAATCTGACCGCTAGCATGAGTGGCTTCCTCTAAACTACGGCGCACATCTCGACTGAAGGGGGTATTCTCGCTGAGATTAGCGAAACCGATACGTAGCTTTTTAGAGTGAACACCTTTGCTGGGCGTGTGGCTCTGTATGGTCTTTTCCCCACAGACAATAACATGAGTATCTCGCTGGCAGATAGTCTGGATCATATCGGCACTGATGCCTTCATCGGTCACGAAATAATCGAATTCATCGAGTGAAGCGAATGCGGTTAAGCCTACTTCACCGATCTTGCTCGAATCAAGTAAGGCGACGCGCCGTTGTGCCGATTGAAGCAAGAGCGATTTCATCTGTGCTTCTTGCATGTCCATCTCGAAGAAACCTAAATCCGGCTTGAAAGCACTACACGAGACAAACACGGTACGCACATGATAATCTTGCAAGAGTTGCTTGCTGATCTCGCCTGTGATAGCGTTGCCGTTTGGGCGTAAGATACCACCAATGATAATCACGGTATTGGTTGGCTCTTTGGCAAGTTCTTGTGCGACGCTAATGCCATTGGTGAAGACTGTCAGATCACGCCGATCATGCAAGAAGCGCGCGATATGATAAACGGTTGAACTCGCATCGAGCATGATAACATCACCATCTTCAACCAAGCCCGCTGACCAGCGTGCAATGGCTTGTTTTTCATCCGCATTCTGGAGGGCTTTTCTGGCGATTGGCACCGGCAAGGTTTGTTGCTCGCTAGGAATAGCAATCGCCCCACCACGCACACGCACCAACCGTCCCTCATCATCGAGCGTTTCAAGATCGGTACGAATCGTACTTTCGGAAACATTCAACTGCTCGGCAAGTTCAGCGACACGCACACTCTTCACACGGTTGATAATATCGACGATTTCTTGGTGGCGCTCATAGGCGCTGGCAGATGTTTGCATACAACCCTAGCTTTTGTGTTTTTACAATTTCACGTTATCGTTCTCATTCTACACGATAATTGGTGATTTTTGCATTTTACTAGCATTTTATGTTCTAAAACTCTCGTTTATTATTGAAAATTATTGAAAATTATTGAAATACTTGTCAAAATTTTTCTTTATTGTTAAACTATTGGCAATAGTTCACATTTTTAACAGACTTGGCAAACTTCAACGCTTACTCACTAACAAAGCCTCCACATACTACACAAAGGACTCACCATGACCCGCGTTGGTTTTACTTTAAAGATCAAACAAGAGTTAATGGACGAATATAAAGCACATCACAAAGATGTGTGGCCGGAGATGCTGGACGCGCTCCGCTCAACGGGATGGCACAATTACACACTATTTTTGCGAGAGGACGGGTTGTTATTCGGGTATTTTGAAACGCCGGACTCCTTACAGGCCGCGCGAGCAGCTATGGCAAAAACAGCCGTGAATGCACGTTGGCAGGATAAGATGAGCGGCTATTTTGACATCCCCGAAGGCGCACATCCGGATGAATTATTTGTTGAACTCGAAGAAGTTTTCCACTTAGATTGAGGTTATTACCATGACATATGCCCCCACTGACGCACAGATACAATCCGCCTTTGAGATTGCAAAGGAACGCTACGCGGCGTTCGGCGTGGATGTTGACGACGCACTGAACATACTTGAGCAGATTGAGATCAGTTTACATTGTTGGCAAGGTGACGATGTCGGCGGGTTTGAAGACCCTGACCGTGGCTTGAGCGGGGGGATTATGGCAACGGGTAATTATCCGGGCAAGGCGCGTACTGTCACCGAGTTACAGCGTGATCTCGACACAGCCTATAGTTTGATCCCCGGCACACACCGTTTGAACTTACACGCGATCTATCTGGATGCAGATACGGTTATCCCGCGCAATGAAATTCGCCCTGAGCATTTTTCATCGTGGGTGGATTGGGCGAAAGAGAACAAACACGGCGTAGACTTCAACCCAACTTGCTTCTCACACCCTTTAGCTGATGATGGCTTCACGCTAGCACACCCCGATAAAGGCATCCGTGATTTTTGGATTGAACACTGTATCGCTTCGCGTGAGATTGGTGCGCATTTCGGGCGAGAATTAGCCACACCGGCAGTGACCAACGTTTGGATACCAGATGGTTATAAAGATACGCCAATTGACCGTGCTACACCCCGTCAACGTCTGAGCGAATCGCTGGATACGATCTTCGCCAAGCCTTTAGCTCACAATCGGGATGCGGTGGAGTGCAAGTTGTTTGGCATCGGTTCGGAGAGTTATGTAGTGGGTTCGCACGAGTTCTATCTGGGATATGCCAGTAAAAATCAAACTTTACTGTGCCTGGATGCCGGACATTTCCACCCAACGGAGAGCATAGCCGATAAGATCTCATCGGTGATGCTCTATGTGCCGGAATTGCTGTTGCACGTCAGTCGGGGGGTGCGTTGGGACAGTGACCACGTGGTGACGCTCAATGACGAACTACAGCTTATCATGCAAGAATTGGTGCGCGGGGGCTATCTAGACCGCACCTATATCGGGCTAGATTTTTTCGATGGCAGTATCAACCGCATTGCGGCATGGACAATCGGCACGCGCAACGCCATTCGGGCGCTGATGATGGCCTTGCTAGAGCCTCGAGACATCTTGCAAGATTACGAAGAAGAAGGCGATTATACTGCACGCCTCACCCTGCTGGAAGAACTCAAGGGCTTACCCTTCGGCGCGGTGTGGGACATGTATTGCCATCGGCAAGGTGTACCGGTGGGCATGTCATTCATGGAAGTGATCAAAGCGTATGAAAAGACCGTGTTAGCGGAGCGCGTTTAGATGGCGCGCAAGACGGTCATTGCAGTCGATCTGGGCGCGGAATCCGGGCGAGTGATGGCGGTGCATTACGATGGGCACCGCTTCGAGCTTGAGGAACTGCATCGCTTCAGCAATCCGGTCACGGAAGTGCGAGGCACACTCTACTGGGATATTTTGCACCTGTGGCGCCATATTCAGCAGGGTATTGAAGCAGGCAAACGCTACCAACCACTTAGCATTGGTGTGGACACATGGGCGATTGATTTCGTGTTGCTGGATGCACAGGGCAATCTCTTGTCGAATCCGGTCATGTATCGGGATCAACGCACAGCAGGCATGATGGAAACCGTCTTTTCACGTGTTCCCAAACGAGATGTCTTCGCCCAGACGGGTATTCAGTTCATGCCGATTAACACGCTCTATCAGATGATGAGTTTAGTTGAGACGGAATCGCCCTTGCTCGTTCACGCACAGACTTTTTTGACGATACCCGATTTAGTGAATTACTGGTTAACGGGCAACGCCGTCTGCGAATTTACCAATGCCACCACCACACAAATGCTCGATCCCACGACGGGTACATGGGCGAAGCCGATGCTGGAGCAACTGGACATCCCCACCCACATTCTGCCGAAGATTGTGCCCCCTGGCACTCAGCTGGGCGAGTATGAAGGCATCGCCGTGATTGCCCCTGCAACGCATGATACCGGCAGTGCTGTCGCGGGCGTACCCACACAACGCGCTGATTATGCGTATATCAGCAGTGGCACGTGGAGCTTAGTTGGGGTCGAAGTGCCGGATGCCGTCATCAACGATCAGGCTTTTGAGGCGAATGTGACCAACGAAGGCGGTTTAGACGGACACTACCGCTTATTGAAGAATGTGATGGGCTTATGGATATTGCAACAATGTCGCGCTCGCTGGGCGGAAGCCGGCCATGCGTATAGTTATGCGGATCTGGTCAGCTTGGCACAAGAGACCGAGCCTTTGCAATTCGTGATAGATGTAGATGACTCACGCTTCTTAACAGCGGGTGACCATCCTCAACACATTCAAGATTGGTGCCAAGAACACAATCAACCTGTACCGCAAACACAGGGTGAGATCGTGCGCTGTGTATTGGAAAGTCTTGCGCTCAAATATCAGACTGTGTTGGACTCCATACAAGCGATTGCCCGGCAATCTGTCGGGGCCATTCATATCGTGGGTGGGGGTACACAGAACGAACTGCTCAACCAATTTACCGCTAACGCCACCGGCAAGACAGTGATCGCAGGGCCGAGCGAAGCAACAGTCCTGGGCAACGCGTCGGTACAATTCATCGCCAATGGTGAGCTTACCAGCATTGCCGAGGCACGTGGTGTGATCGCGGGGATGGGGGTCACGCGTACCTATCACCCACAGGATAACCCGGCATGGCAACGCGCCTCGCACAAACTATTTAAGCGATAAGTATTACTGCAAACCTGCACACATAATGCATTTATGGAAGGTACTATGAAACTCTATCAACCGAATGAATACAAACACGTCAACTATAACTGGGATGATGCCCATGCCAGCACCTTAGATGCAGTAGACCGTCTGGTTTATCGCTCCAACATTCTGGGAGCAGATCAACGTATCACCAACACCGGCGGGGGCAATACATCGTCGAAGGTCATGATGCGTGATCCCCTGACAGGCGAAGAAGTCGATGTGATGTACGTCAAAGGCAGTGGCGGTGATCTACGCACGGCGGGACGCGCTAACTTTGCATCCTTAACCATGGATAAATTGATGGCATTGCAGGATATCTACAACGATGCAGATAGAAAAGGAGTTAAGACCCCGATTGAAGATCAGATGGTTAGCATGTATCCGCATTGTGTGTATGACCTGAACCCCCGTGCCAGTTCCATTGATACGCCTCTGCACGCCTTCATCCCCTACCGCCATGTTGACCACACACACCCCAATGCCGTGATCGCGATTGCGGCATGTAGCAACGGTGAGACGCTGACCCAAGAAATCTATGGTGATGAGGTGGTATGGACAGATTGGCAACGCCCCGGTTTTGATCTCGGTTTGGTGTTGGAACAGGCGATTGCTGACAATCCGGGCATTAAAGGCATCATCCTCGGCGGACATGGCTTGATTAATTGGGCAGATGACGACAAAACCTGTTACGAACTCTCGCTGACGCTGATCGAGAAAGCCGCACGTTATCTGGAGGAGCATGATCTAGGCGACCAGACCTTTGGTGGGGCGCAGTATCAGACCATCAGCGATGAAGCCCGTCAGAATATTTTGACCGATATTCTGCCAACCTTGCGCGGGATGGTCTCTCAGCAAAATAGGTTTATCGGCACAGTGCAATACAACGATGCAATTCTGGAATTTGTGAATAGCCACGATGCAATCCGCCTCGCAGAACTAGGTACATCCTGCCCTGATCACTTCCTACGTACTAAAATTAAGCCCTTGTTCGTGGAATGGGACCCACAATCGGGCGATACCGGCACGTTGCTTGATCTGTTACAGTCAGGGGTTGAGCAGTACCGCGCTGATTATGCCGCTTACTATGATGCATGCAAGGATGATACATCCCCTGCCATGCGTGACCCTAATCCACGTGTGATCTTGATTCCGGGCGTAGGGATGATTGCTTATGGCAAGAATAAGAGCGAATCACGGGTTACAGCTGAATTTTACAACAACGCGGTTGCTGTGATGAAGGGTGCTGAAGCAGTCGGTGAATACGTCGCTCTACCCCGCCAGGAAGCTTTCGATATTGAATATTGGGCGTTGGAGGAAGCCAAGCTACAACGGATGCCCAAAGAAAAATCACTGGCGCGTAACGTGGTAGTTGTGATCGGCGCGGGCAGTGGAATCGGCGTATCAACTGCACACCGCGTCGCACAGGAAGGCGCACATGTGGTCTGTGCTGATCTGGATGCAGAGTCAGCGCAAGCGACTGCTGACCAGTTAACAGATATATACGGCATGGGCATCGGCGTAGCCGGCACAGGTATTTCCGAATGTGGACCAGCCATTGGTCTGGATGTGAATATCACCAACCGTGCCAGCGTACAAGCGATGCTCAAGCAGGTGCTGATAGCATATGGTGGCATTGATAACATCATCGTCACCGCAGGCGTGTTCGTTGCACCGGATAAGAGCGGGCACATCACGGATGATCAATGGCGCTTCACCTTTGATGTGAACGTGCTAGGCGGGTATATCGTCGGGGACGAGGCGCGTGCAATCTGGGAAGCCCAGGGCTTACGGGGTTCGTTGGTGCTGACAACAAGTGTCAACGGCGCGGTCTCCAAGAAAGGCTCGTTGGCGTATGATACCAGTAAGGCGGCGGCGAATCATCTCGTGCGCGAACTGGCAATAGAACTGTCACCTCTGGTACGCGTGAACGGTCTGGCTCCGGCGACGGTGGTAGAAGGTAGTAGCATGTTCCCGCGTGACCGCGTGATTAGCTCGCTGACCAAATATGCTATTGGTCACGATGAGAGCGAACCCACAGAGGCACTCCGTACTAAACTGGCGAATTTCTACGCACAAAGGACGCTGACCAAACAGGCGATCACGCCGGACGATCAAGCCGAAGTCGCTTATTTGCTGAGTACTGATGCCTTCAGCAAGACAACCGGACAAATCTTCAGCGTGGATGGCGGTCTGCACGAAGCATTCTTGCGCTGAGTCACCCGTCATGGATAACCATCACCCTATGGTCTAATACATCACTCTCAAGTCCTTCTCATAGCTGAGGAGGACTTCACCTTGAGTAACCATTTGTGCAATACGCTTTATCGTATTTACCCTTCAACGGAACTCGAATATCAGCCACAGCAGAAAGATCAACATAAATCGTTGATCGTAGGAAATCTCTCATAAATTGTAGCTATGTCATTGGCGCAAAAATGTGTTATATATTAGACTAAGTAAGTGTTACACTTTAGTTATATAGGCGTTTGATAATGGTAACGTCATTTGAACAACAAGATCTCAACATTCTGATCGTTGAAGATGATGAAGATACAGCAGAAGTCGTATCGACCTTGCTCGAAGAAGCGGGGTTTAAGGCGACGGCTGTTGATCGGGGTGATTTAGCGTTGGTTAGCATCAGCTCGCAAACTCCAGATCTCGTCTTGCTTGATCTCAATTTGCCAGATATCAATGGCATTGAAATTTTGAAGCATGTGCGGTCACAATCGCTGTTACCGATGATTGTGCTGAGTGGCTTTGGCAAAGATAATGAGCATCAGGTGCTGGCGTTTGAAGCTGGCGCAGATGACTATCTGGCTAAGCCTTTCTCACCGGAGGAACTGGTCGCACGAGTACGAGCGTTGTTGCGCCGTGTTGAGTGGACACCTAAACCAGAAACACACCTGCGCGTGCGCGATCTGGAATTAGATATACCCCGCCGACAAGCCACGATGCTTGGCAACAAATTACACCTAACACCAACAGAATATGGCATACTCTTGATGCTGATGAAGGCATCCGGGCAGGTTGTCTCGCATGACGAATTGCTGAGGGCAGTCTGGGGGGATCAGTACCGTGATGATTTCTCAGTATTACGTGTCAATATATCGCGCTTACGGCAAAAGCTAGAAGATAATCCACGTCGTCCGACCTACATCGTCACGATGCCCGGGCAAGGTTACTGGATGCCAACGCAGGAATGAGATAAGGATATCGTTTTGTTAAAGCGAGTGCTCTAAGCCTTAGCCCGTTCAATTGGTGGGAATCAATAGATAATGCTACACTACTGAAGTAGACAATTACACTGTCTACTTTTTCATTTTGTACATATCCGATAAATTTTTTGGACGATGCACGTCATCCTGACAAACTTACATAAAGGGGACTGTCCCCTCACGCTGATCAATTTACGGATCTATGTTTAGCATAATCTAAAGAAGGTATAACATGCCCGGTGATTATCATATATTAGCACGCATCCATGATGTGATCCATATGAGTGAATTTGCAAAACACATGACAGCTCGGTTACTGGATCATGCCCAGCGCCATAATTGGATGGGGCGTAACATCACTGATCTGGGATGTGGCACAGGGGAAAGCCTGATGTGGCTATCCCAACATGGTTATGTCGTGACAGGCATTGATACATCAGCAGAGATGCTTGCGATTGCACAAGCCAATCTTGATCAACGTGGTCTGACCGCACAATTGATCCATAGCGATTTTCAGACAGTGACCAACGTCACAGATCAAGATATGGTGCTGGCACTCGATATATTGAGTGAACTGAGCAATATTCGTGAACTAGAAAGTGCCTTCAAACATATTCATGGCATGTTAGGAGATGATCGGTGGTTTGTGTTTGATATGTACACGATTGAAGGATTGGTCAAGCGCAATCAGGAGGGTTATCAGATGTTACACGATGGCCCACAACTCACATTATTTGCCAGCGATCACTTTGACTATGAGAAGTCTATTCAGCGCCGTGAATTCTTGATCTTCTCGCAGAAAGCCGGAGAAACCGGTTGGCAGAGAGAGTCCGCACAACGCGTTCTACGAGCATATCCGGTACAGGGTATAACGGCATTGGTTCAACGTAGTGGTTTCAGCATTCAGCATGTGTTGAACATGAACATGAGCAATTATAGCCCTAATCAATCAACAGACCACGTTATCATCTTTGCACGCAAAGAATAAGGTATCCGACGTTTATGCTATGTTGAGAATCAGGGCATTGGTTTATCGTATAATATTTGTTAGGCTGAATGATGAAAAATTTATTGTGTGTAATGGGTATTTGGAAACGCATAAGCGTGTTAGATAGTAAGATAAATAAGAAGGTACTATGGTTATATTGAATGAGCCTCCAATCGAAGAAAAAGCTAAAGCAGATCAGCTCAAATTCCCACTTGATCCCATTCACGGGGGGTTGCGGGTGGCAGTATTTGGGTCGTTCGTGGGTGCCGGTGTGCTAGGATTTGTCGGAGGGATTACACTGTTGCCGAATTTGGGTTTTGTTGCCGTATTAATTGCCATTGCATCAGCGACGGGCACTTCGATGGGAGTTGAACACGCCCTCAAAGACCGTTGGTCAAGCGGGCGGGAGGTGGTTGCTGACAGCGAGCGGATTGCCCTCACCAAAGATAGTAAGATCGAAACGGTCATCAACCCACAACAGCAAGTCAACGTGTTAACATGGCGCTTCGAGGTCAAAAAAGATGGGCCTCGCGCTAAGAAAGGCTGGTATTTGTTGGCTTTAGGGCTTGAGCAGGATGATAGCTATATAGTTATATATACCGCAGTAGATCCTAAAATGTTTGAGACAATGCCCCTTGCTCAACACTTTAAAGTGTTGGAAAAGCCCAACGCTGAGAAAAAGAGCAAGTTACCAGCATCATCGAGCGGAATGCGTATGGCTGGCGAGCAAAAACGCCTGTATGAAGGTGAGGTCATTCGGCAATTAGTGGGTGGCGATATGCTGTTTGAACAATTTGTCGAGACAATTGATTTCTTACAGACACATTACCCAAAGTGGATGTTAACTGACTGACCATGCGTTATCTTGTCGGTATACTGATTAGTACGTGTCTGTTGCTCCTCCACTACAGTGAGCCACACGCACAACAAACGCTCGACCTCAACACCATGCTCGAAGGCACTGTGAGCCGTGGCGAAACTGTGCGCTATAACTTCAATGCGCGTGAGGGGCAGTTGTTATCGTTTGTAGCATCTGCTGAGGACTCTCTTGATCCTATCTTACACATTGAATCCGTAAGTAATACCCTCATCATGCGCAACGATGATTACGACTACCCGAATACACTGGATGCAATTATTGAAGGCTTCACCGCACCTTATAGCGGGAATTATACGCTAGTGGTCAGCGGTTATGGTGACAGCAGTGGCACATATCAGGTCGGGATGTTCAGTGGCTATAGCCAGTTGTTCGCACAAGACGTGTTTAATAATGGCGGAAACTGGCAAGCAGTCGGCTTAATGGATGGTGTAGAACCGCGTTTTGAGGTGGTCAACGGCACCGCGAATCTGGCGCTAGATGGCATCAATGAGAGCGGATTAGCATTAGGGCTGGATGCGCCGGAGGGCGTATACTTCTTGCGTGGTATGATCGATAGCATCACTGATACAGCCGGTTGGCGGGTGGGGCTGGTATTTGGTTATCAGAATGAGTTGAACTTCTATCGTGTGCTGGTCAACTATCGCGGAGCGTGGCGTTTAACTGTTATGCAAAATGGTGAGGAGCGTGTATTACGTGATTGGAACGTACATCCAGCTATTCTGCCGGATACGCGCACTTTCTCACTGAGTGTGCTAATCAATGATGGCTATTTTGATGTGTTTTATAATGATCAGTATGTGGGTAGTGGTGCAGATAGTACATGGCGCAGTGGTCAAATTGGCATCACAACTGAATCGATTGATACGATTGGCAGTACGGTCACGGCACGCTTCGATGAAGTGAGCATCACACAGCCTACCGCGCTGACGGATGGCACCATA
Organism: Anaerolineae bacterium; assembly: GCA_051117475.1. Classification (GTDB taxonomy): domain Bacteria; phylum Chloroflexota; class Anaerolineae; order Aggregatilineales; family Phototrophicaceae; genus JAUZRW01. The sequence continues at coordinate 75,231 of JBNPEE010000014.1, forward strand.
TTTCCTCTGATGATCATGAATCAAGGTACGAACAGCAGTATCCGCGAATTAGAACAGCGCCTGCTCATCCCCGCAGGTGGTGAGATGGCTTTCACGTTGACCGAGAGTTTTGCGCAAAATAATCGGGCGGGTGTCAGTCGCTTTCAGATTGGGAGTGGACGCACAGCCACAAATTTCGCACTCTCAGCGCGTGTGAGCTGGGCGAACAGTGGCAGTGCACTTAACGGGTGTGGTCTGACTGTGCGCGATACAGGTGATGATCGTTATGTTCTGGCCTATATCGACAGCGAGGGCGGTGCAGGGTTGAGTGAGCGTGACGGCGAGCAATTCACACAAAATATGTACCGTGAAGGACTGGACACTCTACAAGCACCTTATGATATGGTGCTAATCGTGCGGGATGATCTGATTCATTATTATTTGAACGGTCAGCACATTGCCACGCTAGGTGTGCCGGCTCGTGATGGCGTGATCAGCAGTGCTGTAGTCAATTTTGAGGACATCAACACCAATTGTCAATTCAATAATTTATGGATGTGGCAATGGGATTGAATCGCTCGCGTACATAGCTGTACTCACATATAATAAGTACAATCCGCAAAGCACGTACCGGAGAGCCTATGCGCCCCATCGAAACTGCCATTTTACGCACGATCCTCTATGCGGATGTGTTCCACTTTCCATTGACGCTCGACGAACTACATCGGTATCTCATCAGTGATATAACTGTCTCTCGTGCTGATCTCGAACATGTTTTGACTCTCTCCACTTCTTTACGCCAGCATTTACATCACGCTGAAGGATATATCTGCTTACAAACACGGCAGAACTTGATCGCCTTACGTGCAGAACGTGAACGCATCAGCGAACAATTATGGCAACGGGCGATAGGCTATGGACAATGGCTTTCGCACATTCCATTTGTGCAGATGGTAGCGTTAACCGGGGCGCTTGCTGTACGAAATCCCGCATCATTGGATGATGACTTTGACTATTTGCTGATCACCCGTCCAGGGCGGGTATGGCTAGCACGGGCGTTTGCAGTGCTGATAGTGCGTATCGTGCGTTTATTCGGGCATGAGTTATGCCCAAATTACGTTATGGCATCCGATCAATTACGACAAAAACGGCAAAATTTGTATATCGCACATGAGATGATGCAGATGCGCCCAATTTACGGCAAAAAGCTGTACCATGCAATCAATGCTGAGAATCAATGGACAAGCGTATATCTGCCCAATGCACGCCCTCATCCCACGCCGAATGATCGCCCCAGGCGCTTACGGCGTGTGCTAGAATGGTTGTTCGGTGGAAAATTAGGTGATGCCATCGAAAACTGGGAATATCAGCGGAAGTTGAACAAATTTCAGGCGATATTACACGAAACACCCTCAGCAGAGATCAACGCGCACAGCGTGAAGGGGCATTTTCAAGATCATGGTGCGTCGATGATGGCACGCTATCAAGCGTTGTTGTATGAATACGACGTAGATGATACGCGGGATGCGCTAGCGGGCGATTAACATACAAAACGGACGACTCATGTGAGCCGCCCGTTGTTGTTTTAGTTACAACGATGTGCGTTGTGGTTTAGCCACCCATGACCGAGCCAAGGGCATCACATGCTGCACAAGACCCATCCGGACGTACAATGGCATAGCCACCCATCGGATCAGTGTCCCAGCGCGTGTAGTTGATATTCCACACGATCATCATGCGGACATCACCGCGCCCTGCGGCAAGGGATGCCGCCTGTGCCAGATATTGCGCTTGCTCAGCAACGGTAACCGGATCATTCGGTGTCCAGTCAAAACTGGCTGGAATCGGTGAGCCCATGCCTTCGCCCGACAGGTAACCCAGCTCAGTAAAACAAACAGGTAAGTCAGGGAAAACGGCAGTTGCACGGTTGATCATCGAACCGAAGAAGTAAGTCGGGTACGAGCCACGCGGATCACCGCTAAAGGATGTCGGTGGTAAGACACCTTCATTGTAATGGAGACCCACACAATCCATGTAAGATGCTGCACCTGCATTTGCCATCTGTTGCATGAATACATCATCGTTACAACCCGTTTCACCACATCCGGCGGCGCCGAAGAAGCCTGTTGGGGCTGGCGCACCACTGATTACCAGTGTGTTGGGGTTAGCGGTACGAATGGCATTAGAAGCAACAGCCAACAAGCGCGTATAATTTGCACCGTTAACCTGTCCAGTTGGCCATTCACGATCAATATTTGGTTCGTTCCAGATTTCAATTGCGTCTGCGCCAGCTTCAGCTAGTGCGGCGACGAATTCGGCATAAGTGGCAGCATATCCATCAAAATCGGTAGCAAGTGCATCACGATCACCGACGACACCGAGCAAAATCTTGAAGCCGTTCTCTTGTGCATTGTTGATGCGTCCGACAGCTTCGGCGACACCCGCTGAGACAGGTATTTGTTCTTTGACCCAGGCCATGCCCGAACGGTTCAGCGCGTTGATGGCGACGCCATCTAATTGTGAGACGTGACCGCCGAGTTCAAAGCTACCACCTGCTCCACTGCCTGCGATAGCATCTGGCAGATCGACATCTTCGCCTTCAGTTTCACCGTCATCATCGGCGGTGTCGGTGGCAGGCGTCGAAACAAGGTCGCAGATGGCGACATCTTCTAAATCAAAACTGACACGGGCTTCGTACACGTTGCCATTGAGCGCAGTGATACGGAATGTCCAGCCAAAGTAAGATGGGCGTGCCCGTGCAATACCGACTGTGGAGACACAGCCATCAATACCGGCGTTGTTCTCAGGGTGGTTGGCATTGGGACGTGACCAATCATCCTGGAAAAAGTCCCAGCGACGGACAATGTCTAAGTTGACATTTTCAGCTTCTTCAACAGCGTCACGGGCTTCTGAAAAGGCAAGCCACACGGGATCACGCGGGGTTGCCGTTGGTTCCTCAAATTGAGCTTCTACGGTGTTGGTAGAAGATAAGGTGATGGTGAGCAGGAAAGCAACAACCATCAGTATGGTGATTGCGACAAAACTGCTATTTTGCAGAGTTTGACGTGGCATATTGATTCGACCTCATTAAAATTTACACTATATCGAGATTTCTTGGTAAGCCTACCGCAAAAATGGAAAAATGCTAGGCTTTTCCGCCTAGCATTCTGTTGTACGGAGGGAAGTCGTCAGTTTAAAACAGTGGACAATGCTGTACGGATCGTGCCAAGTCGTTCGACGGCTTCGCGCTGGCCTTGTTGTTGGAGCAAGTCCTCGACCGCATCGACTACGTCCAACAATTCACCATCGAAGGCATTGGCTTTCTCGTTAATGATGGCTTGCATACTGGCATCATCTTCGGCAGATAGCAAATCGTTGATGAAGAGTAACTCGGGAGACATCTGCGATTGGAATAATTGGACGGCCGTCTCGTAAATTTGACGGAGCTTCGCCGCAACTTGAATATCCTGACGGCGCTCAGCTTCTTGAATGTTCGCTGATAAGATGCCCATGAAGGTATCATCAACGGCGGAAAGATTCTCTTGCAACAATTGCTCGTAATTATCGCTATTGAGCAGTGCTTGCAGGAATTGCACCTTCTGTTGAGCGAGCATCTGTGATTGTTGATCGAGCAATTGGGTCAACTCTTGCAGGGTGTCGCGCAGAGTTTCTAGCTTGGCCTGCTCGTCACCGCTGGCTTTGTCGATACGCTCGGTCAATTCGGCGAACAGGTCATAATCGAAGACGGGGCGTATCAAACCGACGAGCGCTTGTAATCGATCGTCATCATCGGCATAGCGGATTGCCATATCGAGAAAGTCTGACCGGTCTGTATCTTCGGGTAATGTGTCTAACTCAGCGGCTACAGCGCGAATAGTTTCCTCTTGTGTGGCTTGCTGTCGTGCGAGTTCTTGCCCGAAGCTCGATTGCTCTAGCAAAAGTTGCTGAATTGCGGCTAAGTGCCCCACAGCTTGCTCTTGACCGGATTGCATCATGCGCTGTGCCATCAGTGAAATGGTCTGGAAGACAGACCTATCAATTTCTTCATCATGCTCTTTGATGAGCGCCGTCAATTTCTCTTCACTATCACATTCAAACAGCTTTTGCACCAATTCAACGCGTTTCTGTTGCTCGGCCATCATCTCCGGCGTCACACCATCGGATTCTAATACTTGTTCGATCAAGCCTTTGAGTGTCAGAGCGCGTTTGGGATTGAACATATACGAGCGAAAATCTTCTTTGGGGATATTCGCGGTCAGTTCGTTCATCAACTGCCCTACCATCTGCTCTTCGTTGGTATTTTGCTTCATGGCAACGTCCATCGGCACGAAGGCAATCAAGAGATCGTTGCTGGCATCGTGATAGAGCAAAGGCGATGAAACGCTATTGACCATGCCACAGTTCTGGCATTGGAACTGGTTAATCTGTCCGTTGAGCAGGGCGACCTTGCCCTGAGGGTCACGCTGAACATCAATGATACGGCGTAAGCGGGCCGGATTCGGTGTACCACAGTTGGAACACTGCAAGGTAGTTTGTGTCGGTTGTGTCATTTTCTCTCCAAATATTTTGTTTGTTAATCTCTAGGAAGCGTGAAGTAAAAGGTTGATCCTTTGCTGAGGTGGCTCTTGACATTGATTGTGCCACCATGGGATTCGATAATTGCTTTGACCAGATATAAACCTAATCCTGTTCCTTGTGTTTTGCTGGTCAGTGAGTTTTCAACGCGGAAAAAGCGCTCAAAGATTCGGTTCTGGTCTTTTTCTGAGATACCAGCGCCCTCATCACGCACAAAAAGTGTCACTGTTTCGTCATTGAAGCGTCCACCAATGGTCACTGTTCCACCATTGGGCGAGTATTTTATAGCATTGGTGATGAGGTTATCAATCACCTGCCGTAACAAGCGCGAATCGCCGGGCACAACGGGGAAGTCTTCCGAAAAACTCAGCGAGAAGGTATGCTTCATAGATTGCGTCGTGAGACGTTCAACTGAAGCACGGGCAATCATTTCTAAATTGGCATCTGCCAGCGTGATCCGAATATCGCGTTCGGCTTGTATTTTACTCGCTGTCAGCAGGTCTTCGATGAGTTCAGTCAGGCGATCTGCTTCATCTTCAATGACGGTTAAGCTGTTCTTGACTGTGTTCAAATCCCAATCAGCATCTTCACGGGTCAGGGTGCTGGCATAGCCTTTGATGAGCGCAACCGGCGTGCGCAATTCGTGCGAGACGGTTGAAATGAAAACATTTTGCATTTCCTGTGCGCGTCGGAAATTGGTAATATCGCGCACGTTGGCGATAATGTTAGTCAGTTTGCCATCCGGGGCAATCAGCGGGGCGTAAGTAATGCCTATACTGATCGTCATACCATCGCGCCGTTGTAAATCGCCTTCTACATACAGCGTATCAGAAGATTTATCATCCGGTGAAAGATTGGGCCAGCCAGCGAGCATCGCATCGTTGAGATCATTTTGCTCGATCTTGTCCCAGATGATGACTTGTTCTTGACTTAAGCCAACAGCATGTGCGCTTGACCAGCCAGTCATCGCCTCGAAGGAACGGTTGACCTCGAGTATTTCAAGATCCGCATCGAGGATCATCACACCATCACCACTACTATCGAGGATGGCCTGTAGACGCTGGCGTTCTTGATTGATGTTCTCATAGAGTTGTGCGTTGTGTACGGCAATAGCGGCTTGATCAGCGAAGCTGTGTAGAATTTGCATGTCATCGCGAGTGACTTCGGTCTGGTAAGAGCGAAAGACAATTAGCAAGCCAAGTGGTTTTTTATCGAAGACCAACGGCATGGCAACCGCCTGACGCAAACCCTCTTGCAAGGACTCTGCCATTTCAGCGAGTTGTTCATTGAGGTAGACATAATCTAGCCCTTGCTGATACATCGTTTCGATGATCTCAGCAAGGCGGGCGTTAATCGCTGGTACAGCCTCGCGGTCAAGACCGGTATAAGCACGAATGGTGAACTCACCAGCTTCGTTATTATGCAGGGCGATAATCCCCACACGCGCCGCCGTCATCACCACTGATGCATGTAAAACACGCCGCAAGACCTCAGTGAGGTCAAGCCGCGCCGTGATCGCCCGTGAAATTTCGAGCAAAAAATCGCGTTGTCGTACTGGATAATCAGGTAAACTCAACATGGGCATATTGTAACATGCTTAACATTAGATTTGGATATATACACTGGCATCAATCATCTATGTTAAGCGCTGTACCGAGCTTGCGGCGGTTGCCTTCGGTTAAGACCAGAGTTGATGCACCGATAATGCTAACATCTTCGCTGATTTCACTGGGTATGATCGGGATATTCTGCCAGTAATCATCGGTGATGGTATGTGCTTGAATCGCGGTTTTGACTTCATCGAACCAGATATCACCAATATAGCTTACTCCGCCACCGATCACAACAACTTCAGGATTGAACAGATGTAATAGGTTGACCAAGCCTAAGCCGACTATCTGCCCGCCACGGCGCACAATTTCGACGGAGAGCGGATCACCTGCCATAGCCGCCTCACCCACCATCTTACCGTCGATCTGATCAAGATTATCGGCGCACAATTCGCGCAAGAGCGACGTTTCACCGGCTTCAAGGCGGGCGCGTGCCTGACGTGCAAGCGCAGGACCGGCGGCTTCTTTTTCAAGGGTTGAGATGCGTCCGTCATCAACAAGCATCACCATGTGCCCGGCTTCATTGCCAATGCCTGTTTTGCCAAGGATTAAGCGCCCATCGTTGATGATACCACTACCGATACCGGTGCTGACAGTCAAATAAATGACATGCCGATAACCCTGCGCTGAACCTAGCGCAACTTCAGCGAGTGCGGCGACGTTGGCATCATTGCCGAGATAGACCGGCACGCCGAACTCATCTTCTAAGATTTGGCTGAGAGGAACATCGTGCCAACCGGGCAAATTGGGCGGAGCGACAACAACTCCGGTCTCAGGATTACAGGGGCCGGGAACTGAAACACCGATGCCCTGCACGCGCTCTTGATCTGTGGGGAGCACCTGACGGATGATCTGCTTGATGCGTCCGAGAGTGGCGTCTAAGCCTTCTTCGGCACGGGTGAGGGTTTCGGTGCGTTCTAGCAGATTGAGTTGTTGATCAAGGCAGGCGGCACGTAAGCGTGTACCGCCTAAATCAACGCCGATGACAACTTGCGACATAGTAAACCTTTCTTCCAAACATAAGTTTGTATCATGCTACGACTATACCGCAAGTTGCACTGTAATTTAACGTCGGTCTGCAATTATTGCAGAAATTACCAGCGCTCGTGCGATCAATCGAGGGACTAAGATAGACTTGTCAATTTAACCTGCACAATTTGTCACCACAAAGACCACGAAGAAACGAGCCTGCGTTTGCGCTCTTTGCGGTCTTCGTTCGTGCTAGAGCTTTTCACTCACATAATTATGCTGAATCATCGATCTATTGCGGATTTTAACGAGAGGTGAGACAAGAAAATGAGCGTCTTCATCTTCTGACAACTTGTTCGTAGACCCATCCATCGAACAAATGTTGAAGGGTGTAGGGCATCATGCTAGAATAGACGGATGTTCCGCACGTTCCCCAACAATATTAGGATGCGCTCTTTATGGCAAAAGTAACCCCTGCCCGTCGGCAATATTTGGATATTAAAGGACAGTATCCAGATTGTATTTTGTTCTTCCGCATGGGCGATTTTTATGAAGTTTTCGATGAAGATGCTGAGATTGCCGCCCGCGAATTGGATATCACGCTCACCAGTCGCAAATTTAGCAAATCGAGCGGCAAAGATATTCCGATGGCAGGTGTGCCGCATCACTCGGTTGATGGCTATATTCACACGCTGATCAGCAAGGGCTATCACGTCGCGGTCTGCGATCAAGTGAGTGAACCGACCGGACGCGGGATTGTTGATCGTGAGGTGGTGCGCGTGGTCACCCCCGGCACATTGACTGAACCGGAACTACTCGACGGCAACAAACCCAATTATCTGATGTGCATCGTGCCGGTGGGCAATCAGGAAACGAGCGAGTGGTCAAAGGCGGGGCTCGCTTACGTTGATATTTCCACCGGACAATTTGAGACCACCCAGCTTGATGGCGAGAATGTGGGTTTATTGGTGCTAGAAGAACTTGCCCGCTTGAGCCCGCGTGAAGTCATCATGCCGGAAACGTGGGTCAATCAGGGCGTAACCTTGCCGGATGGGATGCACTTGACATCTGTGCAGGATTGGACGAGCGAATATGCTGGCGCTGAACAACTCCTGCGCGATCATTTTAATGTGCGTACACTGGATGGTTATGGGCTGGTTGAGATGCCGATTGCTATCTGTGCGGCAGGGGCAGCCTTGCAATATTTACGCAACACGCAGAAGAACTCGCTGGCACAATTAACCAGCATCCGTCCCTACTCCACCGATCAGTTCATGGTGTTGGATCCCTTCACACGGCGCAATTTAGAACTAACACAGACGATCCGCAGTGGCAAAGAGCGCGGGAGCGTGCTGGGCGTATTGGATCGGTGTGTGACAGCGATGGGGTCACGCCTGTTGCGGACGTGGATGCTTCAACCATTGCTCGATCTTGATCGGTTGAATGCACGGTTAGATGCGGTCGCTTCGTTGACACAGGATGAAGCCTTGCGGATCGAATTGCGCGACAACCTACGGCACATCTCAGACATCGAACGGTTGGTCAACCGCTTGTTGATTGGCAAAGCTTCACCGCGTGATCTGATTGGTTTGCGCGATAGCTTGTCGGTCTTGCCCAATTTGACAGCCTTAATTGCGGATTTACCGGAGCTTGAAGCGCTCTCAACGCGCCTTGATCCCTGCGAAGAAGTCTACCAACTGATTTGCGATGCGGTCACCGATGAACCACCGGCAACACTCAATAACCTGGGCATCATCCGCCCAACCTACTCACCTGATTTGCAAAAAATACTCGATTCATCGGGAGCAGCGCGTGAGTGGATCAAAAACCTTGAACCGAGCGAGCGCCGTCGCACCGGTATTCCAACAATCAAAGTCGGATTCAACAAGGTGTTTGGCTATTATATTGAAGTCACCAAAGCGCAGAGCGATAAAGTGCCCGATGATTACATCCGCAAGCAAACGCTGGTCAACGCCGAGCGTTACATCACGCCCGAACTGAAAGAATATGAGACACTGGTACTCAATGCCGAAGAAGAAATCCTCGAAACAGAACGACGTTTGTATCAAGAAGTCTGTGAAGAACTGGGCACACACGGCACACGCCTACTGAAGACAGCGAAGGCTATTGCTCATCTCGATGTGTTCTTATCGCTGGCAATTGTGGCGGTGATGGAAGGGTACACCCGCCCCAATTTACGCGAAGGCACAGCGCTTCATATCGAGAGCGGACGGCATCCGGTGGTGGAAAAGTTATTGCAAGATAGCACGCGCTATGTGCCCAACGACACGCGCATGACGGAACAATCACGAGTGCATATCATCACAGGGCCGAATATGTCCGGTAAATCGACGTATATTCGGCAGGTGGCAATCATCACCTTGCTGGCGCAGATTGGTAGTTTTGTGCCAGCAGATGAAGCGGAGATCGGACTGGTGGATCGTATCTTTGCGCGCATCGGCGCACAGGATGAAATCCACGCCGGGCAGAGTACCTTCATGGTGGAGATGGTTGAAACAGCGCGGTTATTATCCGGCAGTAGCCCACGTTCTTTGCTGATCCTCGACGAGATCGGGCGCGGAACGTCTACCTATGATGGGCTGGCAATTGCGCGGGCGGTGATCGAATACATCCACAATAACCCGCGCCTGAACTGTCGCACCCTGTTCGCCACACATTATCACGAACTGACAGAGTTACCGAATATCCTGCCCCGCACTGAAAATTACAGCGTGAGCGTTGCGGAACGCGGTGATGAGATCGTATTCTTGCATAAGGTGGTCAGTGGCGGTGCTGATCAGAGCTATGGAGTGCATGTGGCTCAATTGGCAGGGATGCCCCGTCCGGTGGTGGAACGTGCCCGCGAGTTACTGGCACAACTCGAAGAAGGGGGCAGTGATTTCACCTTACAATCGTCATCAAAAACAGATGATAAGCCAGCCCAATTGAGTTTCTTCGAGCAACCCCAGGAGAATCCGGCGATTAACGCGCTGAAAAGTATAGAAGTCGATAATTTAAGCCCATTAGAGGCGTTAACCAAGCTGTATGAACTCAAGCGCCTTGTTGAGAACGGCGCTTGAGCGGAGCGTGGGCATAGCTACAGATGCTCACCCCGTTGTACAGAGTGTGCTAGACCGGTTGTTGCACGCCGAGTAAGATGGTCACCACATCGGAGGCGTTGTAGTAGTTTTGTCCTGCCGGAATGAATTGTTTGATCTGAGGTAGATCATCGCCAGAGGTGACGATTGCCGGTTCAACAAATCCACTGCGTTTGACCTGTGGGTGTCCGGCAGCTGCACCCAGTTGATTGCACAAGCACTTGCGCCCAACCGTATCTTCCAGCTTGCCCCCTTTGTTAAGATAGGCTTTGATCGGCTCGGCAGGGCACCGATAGATGACCTCCCCCTCCCGTTTGACCATATGACGCAGATACCCCACATCACACACACGCGGACGGGCTTGATACACGGCATCGTCGGAGACTGTGCCGGGAACCTGAACCACTTTGAAGGGGAAGCCAGTCGGCGAGGCAACTGGATCCGTGTAAATGGTCACATCATCGGCGAGTACCAGATCAATCACCTGTTGTTTGAGTGCAGGGTCGAAACCGGATTCATCTGTATAGGCGAAGGCAGTACCAACTTGCACACCGGTTGCGCCTTCGGCTAGTGCTTGCTGAAGCATCTGCGGGTTACCATAACCGCCTGCTAACCAGAATGGCAAGCCGAATTTACGGAATTTACTCAGGTCTACTTCATCTTTTTTGCCGTAGACGGGTTCACCGCGTTCATTATAAGCTTCAACACGGGGCGGAGCGTTGTGTCCGCCGGCTGTCGGCATCTCAATGACAAACCCATCAACCGCGCCGTTAGCACGCTTGAGCAGTGCCATCGCCAGCACCACAGATGAGACAATCGGCAAGAACAGCGGGCGTTGTAATCTGCCGATGGTATTGAGTGGGTCAGGGAACACAGCTTGCGGGTCAAAGTGGATGCGATAATCGTCGTCAGGTTCTGTGCCGGCAACGTCGAGGCGGTAACTGGTGGGTTGATGATCGACGAAACGATCTAATACGCCAGGGATGTGCATCGGGATACCCGCGCCCATGATGACGTAATCCACGCCGGCTAACATCGCCCCATAGAGCGATGCGAGATTCGGCAGTTGCACTTTCTCCAGCAAGTTGATACCAACTGGATTATTGTGCCCCTCTTTGGCGAGCCAGATTTCAACAAAATTGGCGATCACCGTGAGTTGATTGAGTTCTTGTGAGGGGTTGATTGTCCAGAGTGGCGGGCGCACGAAAGCCTCTGAAACAGGTTTTCCCCCTTCGATGTAATATTGATCGACAAAGGATTGGGCAATATCCGGATAAGGGAAGGCGCTCAGGGCGCGGCGCACATGCCCGCCGACATCACCGGACATCAAACGTGAGATCAACATCAAGCCGATGCCTGTACCCGATACCACGCCTAACTGCCCCTGCTGAGAGACGGCATTTGCCAGTCGCCATGATGACACCGCGACCCCCATACCACCCTGTATGATTGTTGGATAGGTCATTGTTCGTCCTACTCATCTCTAATCTGCTTAAACACTTATCATATAAAGCACTTTAGCGGACGATATGATACGGGACAGATAACATTATGCATAAAATCATATGATAAATGTCACGGTTGGGCAAACAAAAACATCGCGCCAATATGACCCGATGTTCGTCTATGGTGAGGGAGTTGCGGCGCTTAATCGCCGGGCGCGTAAGCCGCTTCTGGCTTAGGTGCCGGGATGACGACATCTTCACGCGCCAGTAAGCCTTCGGACGCCAGCACATGCTTGAAGGAGACAATCGCCACTTCGATCATGTCCAGATCCGGTTCGCGGGTGGTGAGATGTTGCAACATCAAGTTCGGTGTGACGATCACACGCACCCAGGGCTTATCAATGTTGGCAGCTGTCCAGCGCAATACTTCGTAACTGATGCCTGCAATCACCGGAATCAGCACGATGCGCGAGAGGATCAACCACAGGAACGGCGGGCGACCTAGTAAGGAGAACACGATCACGCTGACAAAGACCACGGTCAGCAGGAAGGCGGTACCACAACGCGGATGCTCAATCGGGTACGTGGCGACAACCTCCGGTGTGAGTTCATCACCGGCTTCATAGGCGTTGATGGTCTTATGTTCTGCGCCGTGATAACTGAACAGGCGTTTAACATCTTCCATCTGTGAGATCAACCAGATATAACCGATGAGCATCGCCAACTGGATGAGGTTTTCGATCAGGTTGATGATCGTCGCCTGCCAGCCGATGGGCAGAGCTTCGTAAAAGATGAAGGCGCGTTCGGGTTCGGTTGTCAAGCCGGCTTCATCAGTGGGATCATCCGGGTTGACGGTTTCAACCTGTGCGTTCGTCAAGCCCAGCCAGCCTCCGATGGCAGTTGACGCTGTCGTCGGCAGGAGGAAGAATAAGCCGACACCAATCAGCAATGAGACAGCAACGGTAACGAAGCCCACTGCCCCACCAAAGACAGTTTCCTGTTCACCGTCTTCGGCAAGTGCGACATCTGCCGCCCACATCAACGCCTTGGTGCCTAAACCCATTGCATCCCATAATCCGACAATCCCGCGCAAGAAGGGCGTGCGTGCGACGAAACCACGATATAGATATTTGTTGAGCGGTTCAGTATGTACTTGAATTTGCCCTTGAGGATCGCGGACAGCGACGGCGAAATCATTTGCGCCACGCATCAGCACGCCTTCAATGACTGCTTGCCCGCCATAAGAAAATTGAATCTCGCCGGGAGCCTGATTTTTAGATTGTTCTGACAAAGTGTACTCCTAATTAAAATCGAGGGTGATTGGATTATCACCCGTTATATCACGAATGGTAGTTGGTGCGTCAGGTTGGATTAATATTGCCACTGCACCGCCCAAGAAACAACCTTCACCTTCTTCACAAAGTGCAGGGCGCAAGGTGAGCGTATACCGTCCATCCACGGGGCGAATGAGTGTTAGATTGCCAGCGGCATCAAGCAAGTAGGCTTTGTCATCCGTGGCGGTGATGTCGATGGTAGCTGATCTATCAGTACGCGCCCAGGCAACGATGCTCTGCTGATCGTTGGCATGGGTGAGTTGCACAGCTTCTACCTGACGGGCACGCGCTAAGTGCGCTGTTTGTACATCGTTGAAGCGTTGGGCAATCATACGCCATGTGAAAAATGCAGGACGCGGGCTGGCATCGGGTGGGCTGAGGATGCCAAACGATTCCGCACCTTCGGGCAAAAGTTGATCGTACAACTTGTATGCCGCGATGCGTTCCGCACCGGCAGCGAGTGCTAGCACCGCCGACTGCACCAAAAAGTTCGCCTGATTTTGCAAATCAAGGTCAAAGACCGGACGATTGACAGGCCAAGCAGGATCACGGGTGGGGGCGGCGTTGGTCTCGTTAATCCAGATTTGCTGACGGGTTAAGCCGTTGTCATCGAGCATCTGGCGCATCTCAGTGACGATATCATAGACGGACTCTGTGCGAAAGTAGATGTGTAAGCTCAGCACGTCAAAATAATAGTTGTGTTGGGATGCGTCAGGGTCAGCGAGGATGCGCTCAACGAGGCGCGTCATATAAGGGGCACGCCCTTCGTTCACATCATGCCAGTAGGTGGTGCCTGCCAGATGAATGACGGCGGCAGGGTTGGTCTGTTCAGCAACAAGATAAGCAACGCGCACCATCTGGAAATAATCTTCGAGATCGCCTTCAAACTCATAGCCATAGGTTTCTTCATCAATATCGGGTTCGTTCCAGATGATGAAGTGGTGCACGCCGCGACTGGCATAGTAATCCACGGCGCGGCGCACAAAGTTCGCCCAGAGGTTGTCGGGATCATCAATGGGCAGGTTTAAGCCACGTGGCACCCCCACACCCGCTGTACCATCAGTTGCCCAGACGGGTGTGTGTTTGAGCAAAGCGACCACTTCGCGATCACAGGCATCAGCGGCGCGTAACCAGCGATCATCGACGTTGAGCGTGTACCAATCATCAGGGCCTTCGGGTTGATGCTCTGCCCAGTTGAAGATAATGCGTTCCCACCCGACACCCAGTTCGCAGGTCAACTCAGGGAACCAGAAACCTTCTACAATGCCGAAGGGGTTATCCTGACTCTGATTATGTTGGGCTTGTACAGTCAAAGATAAGATGAACAACAGACATAAGGCATTGATTCGGCTTCTCATGCGTCCTCCGCCGGACGAATATCACGCAGGTTGAGTTGTAAGTTACGGCGACCATTCCACTCGTTAATTTCGAGGTTATAGACTGCGTCAATGTAGTCAGGCAGTTGACCATACCACCCACCCAGGCGGAAGCCAATCGCGTCAATTGGGGGTTCACCATCACCTAATAAGGACAACTTGAGGTGTGCAGCCCCTTTGCCGACTGTGCGCGATTCCACCACACGCAGACGACGCGACATGAACAGCGGACGTTCGTTAGCGTGTCCGGTGGGTTCGAGCACATCGAGTTGTTGGGCGAACGCCATCGTCAACTGGCCCATCGGTAGTATCATATCAATGTGTAAGGTCGGCGTGAGCGTCAAGCCTTCGAGCGCGGCTTGCGCTTTGCTCTGTAGACGTTCCTGCAAACGTGGCAGGTTCTCCGGCAGAACGGTCAAGCCCGCTGCCATCGCATGTCCTCCATGCCGTACCAGCAAATCGGCACATTCATCGAGGGCTTGCGTGATGTGAAAATCGGGGATGCTCCGACACGAAGCGTGACATTCTTCTTCCCCGACTTCGACGACTACCGTCGGGCGATAAAACTCCTCGGCTAAACGTCCTGCCACCAAGCCCACAATGCCGGGCACCACCTGCGTATCGACAGCGAAGATCAGGTTGGCTTCACTGAGGTTGGTCTCAGCATCGAGATTGGCTCGAATGCGCTCCTGTGCATCTTGCGTGAGTTGCTGACGACGAGCATTGAAGTTTTGTAATTTATCAGCATAGGTTTGCGCTTCCTCGTCATCACCGGCCACCATCAATTTATAGGCTTCGAGTGCACTGCCCAAACGTCCGGCGGCGTTGATACGAGGTCCCAAACTAAAGCCAATGTCCATTGCGGTGACTGCCCCGCGCTTCAAGCCAGCAACAGACATCAGGGCACGGATGCCGGGGCGTTGGGCGCGATTAATAACCTGTAAGCCTTCGCGGACGATAGCGCGATTAGTGGTGGTGTTGAGGGGCATAATATCCGCAACCGTACCAATCGCCACCAGATCGAGCAGATCATCGAGAATACGCTTATAGATTGCGGCATGATTAGCTTGCTTGCCGTTACGTTCGAGTGCATCGAGCAGTAAGGCTCGTGCGGTCATGAACGCCACGCCTACCCCTGCTAGACTTTGATCGCCGGGGCAATCTGCCTGCTGTGGGTTGACAATGGCATAGGCATCGGGCAATTCAGGGCCAATCGAGTGATGATCCGTGATGATGATATCAAGGTTGAGGGCTCTGGCAGCTTCGACCTCTTGCACAGCACGAATGCCACAATCCACGGTCACAACGAGGCGCGTACCATCAGCGGCGATTTCTTCCAGCGCACCGGTATTCAAGCCATAGCCCTCATCGACGCGGTGCGGAATGTAAGCGGCGACATTCGCTTTGAGTTTTGTCAGCACTTCCATCATGACGGCGGTTGAGGTGACCCCGTCAGCATCGAAATCACCATAGACCACGATACGCTCGTTATTCTGAATGGCGCGGCGCAGGCGATCGATAGCTTTGGGCATGTCCTTCATCTCGCGGGGATCGCCGGCAGTTGTGGCAACATCACGATCATAGAGAAAGTGATAGGCTTCATCGGGCGTTTGTAAGCCCCGATTATAGAGAATTTGCGCGATGAGAGGATGCACATCACGGTATTGACGCAACATATCCGACGCGAGCGCCGGTGCAACGATCCATTTTTTGCTAATCATAGAACATTCTAAGAGATATTGTTAAAATCAAGCTGTAGTCTACCATGCTAAAAACGAAATGAGCAACAGATACTATGACAAAGATAGTTTTCATGGGCACGCCGGATTTCGCTGTGCCAAGTTTACAGGCATTGATTGACACGCATGAGGTGGTCGGCGTAGTGACCCAACCGGATCGTCCGGCGGGGCGCGGGGGCAAAATCCGCATGTCACCAATCAAAGAGCTGGCACTGGCACACGATATTCCGATCTTGCAACCGACGAAGATTCGTAAACCAGAGGCAGTTGAAGCATTAAGGCAATGGTCCGCTGATGTGTATGTGGTGGCGGCGTTCGGGCAAATTCTGCCGGAAGCCGTTCTGGAGATACCGCCCCATGGTTCAATCAACGTTCATGCATCGTTATTGCCCCGCTGGCGTGGTGCGGCTCCGATCCATGCAGCCATTCGTGCCGGCGACGCCGAGAGTGGCGTGACGATCATGCGGATGGATGCGGGCCTCGATACAGGCCCCATGCTGAGCCAACGCGCGGTGCCGATCCATGACGAAGAGACCGGACAATCTCTGCATGATACGCTGGCGCAAGTCGGCGCAGATTTGCTGATCGAGACGCTTCCGGGTTACTTGAGTGGTGTGATTACCCCGCAAGCGCAACCGGATACAGGTGTCACATACGCGCCACAAATCAAGAAAGAAGAAGGGCTGATTGACTGGGCGCAGGACGCGCAGACAATTGAGCGATTGGTACGCGCCTTCACGCCGTGGCCCGGCACGTTCACGCGCTGGCAAAGCAAACAATTGAAGATTTACTCAGGTACAGTCGGTACAGGAAATTTACCTGTCGGTGAAGTAGCACTGATTGATGAGCGCGTGGCAATTGGTACGGGGGACGGTGTCTATCATCCGACAGAAGTCCAACTCGCAGGTAAATCACGGGCAAACATCGATGATTTCATCAACGGCTATCAGGATTTCATCAGTTCGCGCTTGCCGGATGAAGGATAGAACGGAATGACCGAGAGTTACATCCTGTACCTCGATACACTGTTGCCGGCTGAGGCGGTGCTTGAAACGATGTTCATGCCCAAGCATATCGCACCCGTGGAAGGGACAACAATGCTCTATGCGCGGGGGTCGGTCTATCTGGCGCATGCGCAACCCCTGCCGGAAGCCATGCAAGAACGGTATCAGGTACAGTTGAATTTTACGCCAACGCTCAGCATCCGTTATTTTCCCGATGGCGTGAGTTCGTTCAAGACAGCGTTACACTTGCTTGCCGAGTGCGTGATGCGCTGGATCCATCAGAGCGGAGATACACTCTTGCTGACAACGAGCAAAAATGCGCTGGTCTTACGCTGGCAGCATAATAAGATACAGATTAACTCGCATCATGCGTTCTGGGGACAAGAGCGCCTCAAGTATCTTGATTTGCCGTATGATGATGAAGAAGGAATACAAGATGATGACGCTTGTGACAGATCTCAATGAAATAGCTCAACTTGCCGACCAACAACGCGATGCGTTCGAGGTGATGTTGTACCAATTGCAAGATGATGATGACCTGAGCGATGAAACGATTGATGCGCGTGCCGATGCCATCGCCCGCCCAATTATAGACGCGATTGACTGCACCGAATGCGCCAACTGTTGTCGTAACCTCGATGTGCAACTGGGCGAGGATGATCTCGAACGGTTGGCGAATGGCATTCATATTCCGATCAGCACGCTCCGCGAACAGCAGGTGCAAGTGCAGGATGCCGATGATCCTGATATTATCGGTATCTTCAAGCCCAAGCCATGCGCGTTTTTACAGGGCAAGCTGTGTACGGTCTATACACACCGCCCGACAAGTTGCCGTGACTATCCACAATTCACACCGGATTTTCGCTGGATGCTGAATTGGATGATCGAAGGCGCGGGATTATGCCCGATCATCTACAACGTGCTGGTCGCGATGCGCGATGAAACGGATGCCCTCCAGCGCCCCTCAGAAAAATAACATCACACTCATCTCATTTTTGCATGATTATGATAATGATCGTTTAGACTGAAAACAGAATAATATAAAAAGTGTAAATGATCGAACGTGGGTGCAACCCTTTTGGAGAACCCGCGTATAAGTGAGTAAGAACAATCAATCATATGAGGATGAAACTCGATGAATAACAAACAACTAAAACGCTCAACCCAAGATCAACGTGTTGCCGGTGTAGCAGGCGGTCTCGCTGAATATTTCGATGTCGATGTAACACTCGTACGTCTAGCATTCGTACTGTTCACCTTGCTGGGTGGGCCAGGATTACTGATCTATATCATCTTGTGGTTGGTATTGCCACAAGAAGAATCCTACGACAGCAAAGCCAAGAACGATTTCGTCTCGTAAACATTCGTCATTACAGAACGTGGGGTGAATCCCACCCCATATCTACCTAATTTGAAAAGGACTATATCATGCAAAAACGGTTGTATCGCTCAGAAGATAACGAAATGGTTGCCGGCGTCGCGGCTGGTTTAGCGGATTATTTCGACGTAGACGTGACGCTCATCCGTCTGGCTTTCGTGCTGTTCACCCTGCTGGGTGGGCCAGGCTTGCTGGTCTACATTGCGATGTGGTTCGTCGTGCCGGAACAGAGTGAAGTCGACGGTAAGTTGAAGAACGACGCTTTCGACCTGTGAGATTGAACTAGCTCAAGACCGGATAGAGGGCGGGCAATAGATCATCAGCTGAGGTGACTGCCTGCCCGCAATCGAGCAAGAGATATACCCCTGTGCTGTGCGGGTGTGCATGAGCATATGAAGACAGGCGCAAGTGGTGCGGGGTGACGATGGCATGTCCGCCTTGCGTGGCAATGTGCCCCGATAACACCACCCGTTGCGTCTGTCCGATTGCTTCGGAGACTGCTTCTAAGAATTTATCGACAATCACCGGATACGCCTCGCCCCATTTTTGCTCATTGCGAGCGAACAAGACATCCCAAAGAAAATGAAATTGATCTTCGCGGTTGGCAATAATTTGCCCGCGCAACAGATGCGTAAAGCGTGGATCATCCACATCATCAACGGCAGTGAAGGCACGTGCATCGCGCTGATAGGCTTCATCTGCTTTGAGCATCTCAATATCAATCTGATTGCGAATGAGATCATCGCCTAAATGCAAAAGAGCTTGATGATCAAAGGTGAGCAAGTTCTGCACGTCCGCAACTTCGGTGACCGCCACAGATGCGCCGGCGTGGGTGATGAGTACGCCGGCATGGGTGGTTGCGTAAAATGGCAAGCTACGCAGAAAGTCCATCACCGGTTGACGGTGACCGGAAGCCGTCAGCGTGTGTTCAAATGAGGCGGTATATTCTTCGTCCCCTTTGGAGAATGCAAGGCTGTAAATGTGTGGCATCTCATGGTTGCCCATCAGCATGATAATCGTATCGTCACCGAGCTTCTCTTGCCAGCGCATAACCTCTCGTATCATACGCAAGCTATGATCTTCAGCAGAACGACGAATGTGAAGTAAATCCCCACAAATGATGAGCCGATCAGCTTTGCCATCTTCACGTAAGTCGAAGAAAGTTTGCAGAACACGGTCAAAGATAACCCCTTCGCCGTGCAAGTCAGTGACTACCATCGCCACCCCATCATCAAAGTGGCGCAAATGCGGATACATCATCAGAACAAGCCTTCCGGTAGCGCAAAGATGATCGCTGAAATGATCTCGAAGCCCATGATAATGGCAGATGCGCGTGTGATCAGTGCACGATTATGAAGCCATGTCGCCGCCCGCACCAATGCCGTGATGGCATAGGCAATACCGAACACGAAATAGGCATCATCAGTGCCGAGATAAAGCACAGCGATCCCCAGACCGATGAACAAGCCACCCCACGAAGCCCGAATTTCAGCTTGTCCGGCGGGGGTATCGACTTGTAAAGCGGCGGCCTTGGCGGTACGTTTGGGCATGATGAGCGCAAGAATGCCAAATAAGATACTCGCACCGGCGGCAATCATGCGTAGGAGCGTGACATCAATCATAGACTGTCCTTATGGTATGTGTGTGGGTTTAGTGAAACGATTATAGCGGAAAATCGAAGGGGGTGCATGGATTGAATGCACCCCGTAGTTATAGCACAACTACCAATAGATCAGAGCAGGTCAGCGATGGCTTCGCGCTCTTCGCGCAGTTCTTCTTCGCTGGCTTTGGCTTTGCCAAGCGCATAATCACTCAATTGTAAGCCTTCCACGATGCTGACGGTATTGCCATCACTGCGCAGTGGGAAGCTGTAAACGAGGTTATCATCAATGCCGTAGGGGTTGTTTTCGCTATAAATACCGGCGCTGAACCAGTCGCCTTCCGGTGTGGGTGTGATGATCGAACGGATGGTATCCAGTGCGGCATTGGCTGCCGATGCGGCTGAACTCTTACCACGCGCTTCGATAATTGCTTTACCACGTTCTTGGACGGTGTTGAGGAATTCGGTCTCGAACCAGTTACGATCAGTGATGGCGTCGGTAGCAGGTTGCCCCTTGATGAGTATATCTTCAAAGTTCGGGAATTGGGTAGCACTGTGATTGCCCCAGATGCCGACGTTGGTCACCTCAGCACTGAGTACGCCGGCTTTGTTGGCCAGTTGTGCTTTGGCGCGGTTCTCATCGAGGCGGGTCATGGCGAACCAGCGATCTGCCGGAATATCTGGCGCATTGCTCTTAGCAACCAGCGTGTTTGAATTGCACGGGTTGGCGACGGTCAGCACACGAATATCATCAGCGGCGCCTTTGTTGATTGCTTCACCCTGCCCAACGAAGATAGGCCCGTTGGCGGCAATCAGGTCTTTACGCACCATATCTTTGGTACGGGGCTTACCGCCCACTAAGATCGCCCAGTTCGCGCCATCGAACGCTACGTTGGGGTCATCAGACGCGATGATATCGTGCAAGAGCGGTTGCGCGGAATCTTGCAATTCCATCAGCACACCTTCGAGGGCTTGCATGGCTGGTGTAATTTCAAGGACTTGCAAAATAACAGGTTGATCGGGCCCGAAAACCTCACCATTGCCGATACGGAACAGCAAACTATAAGCGATTTGTCCGGCACCGCCTGTGACAGCTACACGAATAGGACTTGTCATTCGATTTTACTTCCTCTCTATTAGAGATCATGTGAATGTTAAAAATTAAGGTTGCCCTGAGACAAAAAAGCAGGGATAGGGTTATGATACCTAATCCCTGCAAAATTTAAAGTGACACCCCTACTCACCCTTAGGCTTTGGGGCCGCCGGCGAGGATATCTTCGCTGGCGCGTTCGACAAATTGTTCGAAGTTCTTACGGAACATATCAGCCAATGCCTTTGCTTTTTCGTCATAGGCAGATGGGTCTGACCATGTTTCGCGTGGGTTGAGGATCTCCGATGGCACATCTGGCACGCTGGTCGGGATCATCAGACCGAAGAAGGGTTCTTCGACAAATTCGACATCGTCCAGTTCGCCGTTGAGAATAGTGTTAATCATACGGCGAGTATAGCCTAACTTCATGCGGCTACCGACACCGTGAGGGCCACCTGTCCAACCGGTGTTAACCAACCAGACCGCGCTACCGTATTCTTGAATCTTCTGTGCCAGCAACTCGGCGTAAACTGTCGGGTGCAGTGGCATGAACGGTGCGCCGAAGCACGCGCTGAAGGTGGCCTGTGGTTCAGTAACACCGCGCTCTGTGCCGGCGACTTTTGCGGTATAACCACTGATGAAGTGATACATCGCTTGTTCTGGTGAGAGCTTGCTGACTGGAGGCAATACGCCGAAGGCATCTGCGGTCAGGAAGATCACATTTTCAGGATGATTGCCGAGACCTGTTTCACTGGCATTCGGGATGTAGTGAATCGGGTACGAACAACGGGTATTCTGTGTGTAGCGCGTATCATTGAAATCAGGTGAGCGATCTTCACGCAGGGGCACATTTTCGAGAATGGTACCGAACATCTTGGTTGTGGCGTAGATTTCCGGCTCCCCTTCAGGACTGAGGTTGATGGTCTTGGCGTAGCATCCGCCTTCAAAGTTGAAGATACCGTTATCGCTCCAACCGTGTTCATCGTCACCGATGAGGGTGCGTGAGCTATCCGCACTCAAGGTGGTTTTACCGGTGCCACTCAAGCCGAAGAATACAGCGGTATCGCCGTCATCGCCCATGTTAGCTGAGCAGTGCATCGGCATCACGCCTCGTTCTGGCAGAAGCATATTCATAATGCTGAAGATGCCCTTTTTGACTTCTCCGCTGTACATCGAACCAACGATGACGATCAGTTTCTTCTCCAGGTTTGCACCGATGAAGGTACCGGTGCGCGTACCATCTACATCCGGACGAGCGATCAAGCTCGGTGCGGCGAGTACGGTGAATTGTGGTTTATGCTCAACAAGTTCTTCGGGCGTAGCACGCACAAACATATTCCATGAGAACAGCGCATGATAAGCCACTTCGCTGATAACGCGTACAGGCATACGGTAATCTTCATCGGTGCCCGCGAAGGCATCGTGTACATAGATATTCTTGGCGTGGCTGAGGTGATTCAGCACTTTGTTGTGCATATGATCAAAGATATCCGGCGTAGTTGGCTGATTGATATCGCCCCACCAAATTTTTGAGCTAGAAGGATCTTGCTGGACGAAGAATTTATCCTTCGGGCTACGTCCGGTATATTGACCAGTCAGCACGCGCAGTGCGCCCTCGTTTGTTAGCTCGGCTTCCCCGTTGCGGATCGCGTGTTCATAAAGCTCGGACGGGTTGAGGTTCCAGTGAACGTGAACGTTCTTGATGTCGGGACTGCGTAAACCGACGACATCTAACCCGACGGAACTATGTACATTTTGTTTTGCGTATACCATTGATTGTCTCCCACATAGTTATGAGTTTGTTAGCAGTATTTGGAACTACACCCTCATCTTACGCGATTCTGTGCAAGATTTCATATGATCTTACACGGCTTTCTTTGTGATATTTGTCACAATGTCGATTAAACTATTGATATTAATGTCAAACTATCAAAAGTTTTCCAGTGGGGGTAATTCGCACATTGGCTGAGCCATGCCACGATAAAAACAGTCTAGCAAGCCACACAAAAAGGTATGTTGCCATTCAGGCGGAATAGAGCCGGTTATGCAGAATAAGACATCTCGTTGAGAGATGTCTTCATGATAAGTGAGGGGTGATATTCAGTGCAGTGGGAACCCATGCCCCATCGGTGTTACATTCAATGATCGAAATCGAGGTGTTCTTCAATTTGACATAGTTAGTTGTCTCAGGGAAAAGCCGGCGCAACAGCAGGCGGATGGTGCCGCCATGCGAGACGACCAACACCTGACGAGCCGTCTGGTGTGCGATGATCGCTTGCCAGGCTTGATAGGCACGTTGTTGGAGTTGCACCCGTGATTCGCCACCGGAAACTGCATACGTATCGTCATTATCCCAGCGCAAGGCGGCTTGTGGATATGTGATGCAGATTTGAGCGCGTGTCAATCCCTGAAAGACCCCTAGTTTGATCTCGCGTAAGCGGTCATCATAGTGCACTTTGAGTTGTCGGGGTTTGGCGATAGCGCAGGCGGTATCAGCGGCACGTTTGAGATCACTACTGATGATCGTATCAATCGGTTGATCGGTAAAATAGTCAGCGAGTGCCTGCGCTTGTTTTTTACCGGTGTCATTGAGTGGTACATCCAGATGCCCCTGCCAACGATGATGTACGTTGTAATCAGTTTCACCATGACGTACAATAAAAATCTGTTGAACACCCATGCAATCTCCTTAAGCTGAACTTGATGTGTTCGATGAGAATCGGCACAATTTAACCATCAAGTAACCTTATTTAGTTTAACATCTTGGAAGGGTTATACCAGTGGTATCTGAAGAAAATGTGCAAGAAAATAATGAGCAAAATAATGAAAACACACTGACCATTCTGGCGATGGTCGGTGGTCTAGGCATCACGATGATGTTGGTGGCGGCCGGAATCGGCGTGGTGTGGGAAAACGCCGATAGTGGTCTGATTGGTCTGATCGTGCTGATAGGTGCAGGCTTACTGGTAGCCGCTATCGGTGGTTGGGTGATTGTTGTGCGCCCACACGAGCATATCGACGATATCAACCAACCGATGTATCATGGTCATCATCATGACGATGATGATCATCACAATGAGCCTGATACTGCTCACTGATGCCAGCACCACGCATACCGGAACGGCAACCCATCGGCGACACGCTCAGCGGGGTTATTACCGCTGTTGAGGACACTTTTTTACTGTGTGATGATGCCCCCGATGGGTACAGCATCAAGCATGAAGGCACCTTCACCATGCGCTATGGTGTGGTATTGTTAGGTAAGCCACATACGAGCATCGTACCGGCGTTGATGGCGCTCGATTATGGCGCATTCAAGAACGGTGAGGATGCGTGGCACTTTTTGATGAACAAGAGTACGCTCTATCCCCGTGCAGATGTCATCGGGTATGATAATCATGGTCAAGATGCACAGGTTTTCGTGCGCGAAGTGGACTTAATGTACCCTCTGCATCTACTGATCTATCGCAATGAAACAACTACAACACCGCTCTGCCAAATCGATGCCATCATCACACCGAATGCAGGCGCATTACCGCAACGGGTGCAGAATTATGCAACTATCTATCCAGCGATCAAAGACTGGAAAAAGGCAAACCCATGACCACTCCGTATTTTGACGATAACTGGCCCGAGGATCACAAATCAGGCGTAATTGCTGTGGTGGGTCGCCCAAATGTGGGCAAATCTACCCTGATTAATGCTGTTCTGGGACAGAAGATTGCGATTGCTAGCCCCAAACCACAGACCACGCGACGGGTGCAACTCGGTATCTACTCCACCGAACAGGTACAGTTATTGTTCACAGATACGCCCGGATTACATGCACCGCGCAACACACTGGGTGAATACATGATCAATGCTGCCGAGCAATCACTGAAAGATGCTGACTTGATCTTGTGGATCCTCGATGTGAGTGAGCCACTGCAAAAACCTGATGAGTATATCGCCGAGACCATCCAGACCGTGCGTGGCGATACGCCGGTGATCTTAGTTTATAACAAGATCGATCTGGCGCCGGGAGATGACTTCAGCGCATTTGCGAACTTGACCGCGCATGAGGAAGCAGTGGCAATCAGCGCGTTGAAAGAGACCGGCATTGATACACTCTTAGAAGCGATCATCGCCCATGTGCCACAGGGACCCCGCTATTACCCGATCGATCAAGTGAGTGATCTCAACATGCGCTTCATCGCGAGCGAGGTAGTGCGTGAGAAAGTGATCTTACACACAGAGAAAGAAGTGCCCCACTCTGTTGCAGTGGAGATCACCGAATACAAAAACCGCAACGATGGCGAACGCGCTGATATTTACGCAGTCATCTACGTGGAGAAAGATTCGCAAAAGGGGATCGTAATTGGTAAGGGTGGTAAGATGATCAAGCGCATCGGTACCGAAGCCCGCCACGAGCTGGAAGCCATGCTCGATCAGCATGTGTTCTTAGATTTGCGCGTGAAGGTGCTGAAGAATTGGCGCAGTAATGAGCAATTCATGCGCCGTGTGGGCTATAGCCTGCCCAAAGAAGATGGGGAATAGGATTTCTCGCCATTCCCACAGCGCATCATGACGATGTGAGCAGAGCGCGTCCTTGCTCAATATCATGATCAAGTTGGGCTTTGAGGGCATCAAGTCCTTCGAATTTTTGCTCGGCGCGTAGGCGATGCTCAAAGCTGAGTGTGAGCGTTTCGCCGTAGATATCGCGTTCAAAATCGAGCAAGTGAGGTTCTAAACTGAGTGTTTGTCCGTCAAACGTGGGGCGAATACCCAGATTAGCCACAGCCATAAAGCGCTCATCACCGAGCGTTGCCCAACCGGCATATACGCCCCGTGCCGGCAAAACTTGCTGATCCCAGACCGCCATATTCGCTGTAGGGAAGCCGAGCAAGCGCCCACGGTGATCCCCATGCACAACTTCCCCACGCACCGCATAAGAGCGACCTAGTAGGCTATTCGCGCGCACGACATCCCCTGCTTGCAAAGCGCTACGGATCACTGAACTGGAAATGCGTTGATCATCACCATTGAGCTTGACCAGTTCAATCGGCAACACATCGTAACCGCGTTCTTGCCCCAATTGAGTGAGATAGGCGACTGTGCCTTCGCGCTGATAACCCAGTGCGAAATCCGTGCCAACGCGCAAACAAACCATATTGAGTGATTGTAAGAGTTGATCGACAAAATCGGTGGCGCGGACTTCACGCACGCTGGCATCAAATGGATGCGTGACAACCACATCTACACCCATCGCCCCCAACAAATCAGCGCGTTGCTCCGGTGATGTCAGATAATAGCGTTCCTGAATATCCTGTAGCACCACATCGGGATGAGGGTGAAAGGTCAACACAACGGCAAGGCGGTCTGCGTTGTGGGCTTCGGCAACGAGGTGTTGGATCAGCGCCTGATGCCCGCGATGGATGCCATCAAAGACACCGATCGTCACCATAGACGGCTGATCGAGCTGAACGTGATCGAGTTGACGGACATGAATCATGAGAGGGGCTTCATCCTAATGCATAACGATAAATCGGGCATATTGTATCAGGATTGTGGCAAAAATACTTTATGCGGTTTCCACTGATTGCCTTGATTTTCCAGCACGGCAAGCAGATGTCCATCGGGCATGTACGCCATGACATAGGCATCGGCAAGCACATCGGTTTTGGTGATGAAGCGCCCCAACTGCACATCGTCCGCTTGCTCAGCAGTCAGTTCAAGGCGTTGCCAATCGGTGAGCGCGTGTTCGGGTGTGATGATATGCCGTTGCCAATCGGGGTCATCGAGTAATTGCGCCAGATTGACCGCATCAGTGACAGCAAACGCCCCACTATGCGAGCGTATCAGAGCAGATAGGTGTGCGCCCACACCCAGCGCCTGACCGAGATCATAAGCCAGACTGCGAATATATGTGCCTGCACCGCAAGTGACATCGAGTGTGAGATGTGGCGCTTGCCAATCGATAATGTCAATCTGATGGATGGTGACAGGACGCGCTTCGCGTTCAATCTCTACACCTTCGCGGGCGAGTTCATAGAGCTTCTTGCCCCCGCGCTTGATGGCGCTATACATCGGAGGCAGTTGTTGAATATCACCGATGAACGCGGGCAAAGCTTCTTCAACTTGTGCGAGCGTGATCTGCGAGGCATCGGTTTGGGCAGTGACTGTCCCTTCCGCGTCATAGGTATCGGTTTCAATACCAAAATGCACCGTGGCACGATAAGTTTTAGTCGATTGCATGGCGTATTCACTGAGGCGGGTGGCGTGACCGAGGCAAATCACCAGCACACCTGTCGCCATTGGATCGAGGGTGCCGGCGTGCCCAACTTTGGTCTTGCCGACAGATTGCCGACAGAGACGGCGCACCCGCGCCACTACATCATGGCTGGTCAGATCAGGGGGTTTATCGATGTTGAGAAAACCGAAGATCGCATCAGCCAATTTGTAACGATCCTTTCGCGGCAGCTTCTCGTAATAAAGGTATCAGTTGCTCAAGGCACGCCTCGATTGTGCCATTAAACTCGGCACCAGAAGCATTGGTATGTCCACCACCACCGAGCGCGGAGGCTGGTTCCGCCACGTCAAAGCCTGGATCAGAGCGCAAACTCACCTTGACGATTCCGCCCGAATCTTCGCGCAGCGCATAGGTGATGTGTACACCGCTCACCTTGCGCAAGAAACTGACGATATTGCCGGTATCCATATCGTTCATACCGACAGCGTGCATATCAGCTCGGGTGACCGTTGTGCCGGCGATGATGCCCTCCTGATGTACGTTGGGTAAGATACGCTTCCAGAGTGCCAGTTCTTGCTGGCTCATCACATCGAGACTACGATGTGTCGCTTCGGCAAGGGATGCGCCGGCTTGTATCAGGTGTTGGGCAATCTCTAGTTCAGCGACACCGGTGCCATGTGTACGAAAGCCGAGCGTATCGGTCACTAGACCGGTCAGAAGTGGTTGTGCCAACGCATAGTCCCAATTCAGCGATAACTGCTCGCACAGACGATAAGCAATCTGGCTGGCACTGGCCACATCGGGATCAATCAGGTGAATATCGCCGAAGTAGCTATTGGTGCGGTGATGATCAATGTTGATGATCTGCTTACTATGTTGAAAAGCAAACTGCCCGACATTGCCGGTGCGCTGTTCATCGCTGGCATCGGTGGCAACGGTCAAATCCCATTCGCCCTTTGTGAGTTCGCCAACGATCTGTTCTGCACCGGGCAACCACGAGAAGAACTCAGGCGTTCCGCCATCGACAGCGACGGTCACGGTCTTGTTCAGTTGGTGCAATGCGGAAGCAAGCCCTAGCGACGAACCGAGCGCGTCGCCGTCGGGCCGAATGTGCGTCACGATCAAGATGGTATCAGCGGCATGGATGGCGGCAACTGCTTCCTGCCATTGGGGCGGTTTATGCATTATCACCACCTGTCGTGTCAAGCTCATCGGGGATATCGAGGTTATCGAGAATCTGGTTGATGCGTTCGCCATGTTCAAGCGTGGTATCCCACTTAAAATGCAACTCAGGCGTGTTGCGCGTGGTCAGGCGTTGCCCCACTTCGCGCCGTAGGAATCCATTAGCGCGTTTGAGCGCCTGCAAGACTTCATCCTGACGGCTCTCATCACCGAGTGCGTTGACATAGACAGTCGCGTGCATGAGTTCACTATCGATGATCACTTCGGTGACAGTGACCCCCTGCAAACGCGGGTCAGATACTTCACGCAGGAGCAATTCACTGAGGATGATGCGCATACGCTCTTGTAAGCGATCTTGTTTGACAGACATAGTACTCCTTCTTTGACTACTTGCGTTGTATGACACAGGCAATTGAAATAGAACGGACATATCAAACGTTTGATATGTCCGTGATAGGCTAGGAGTGATACAAGGCGTGACTAGTCCACACGTTCCATCACGTAGAATTCGATATTATCGCCTTCTTCGAGGTCATTGAAACCTTCAAAGCTAACACCAAACTCGAAGCCAGAACGCACTTCAGAAACATCTTCGTTGAAACGTTTGAGCGCATCAATCTTGAGGTCTTCGGCGATCAACTTATTATTCCGATAGACACGCGCTTTCGATTTGCGACGGGCTTCGCCTTCGCGCATGTAACTGCCGGCAACCTTGCCCACCCGTGAGATCGTGAAGATCTGGCGGATTTCAGCTAGCCCGATACGCTTGGCGGCGTAGGTCGGTTCGAGCATCCCTTCGAGCGCCTTTTCGACATCTTCGAAGAGTTTATAAATGATACTATACGAGCGAATTTCGATGCCGTGGACATCCGCCTGATTTTTAGCGGCATTGGACACATTGACATTGAATGCCATGATGATCGCCTTATCAGATTCAGCATCACCGGCGCTGGCGAGCATCACATCACTTTCGCTGACATCGCCGACATCAGACGCTAGTACCCGCACCTGAATGCCCTCGCGATTGCTACCGGACATCTTCTCTAAGCCATCGAGAATCGGTTGCAGTGAGCCTTGCACATCGGTCTTGAGAATCAAGTTAAGGTGTTTAGCTTGACCCGCGCGGAATTGTGCAAAAATATCTTCGAGCGACATCGAAGCCTGTGGTTGGTAGGCTTTTTCGTTCTGTTCCAAGATACGATCATCTGCGATGCCACGGGCGGTCTTATCGTTCTTGACATGCTCGAAGCGTTCACCGGGTGCAGGTGGTTCGTTAAGACCGAGTATTACCACTGGTGTTGAGGGGGGAGCTTTATCGATCTTATCGCCACGTTCGTTGAACATCGCCTTAATACGCCCGTAACTTGTGCCGGCAACGATGCTATCCGCGACTGAAAGCGTACCGTTCATGACAAGCAAGGTAGCCAGTGTACCACGGAACTTATCAATTTCGGCTTCGATGACAATACCACGCGCTGTGCCTTTCGGGTTGGCAACAAATTCGTTATCGTCAGCAACCAGTGTCAGAGCTTCCAGCAAGTCAGCTATGCCTTCACCTTCGAGCGAGGCAACAGGAATCATCATCACATCCCCACCCCATTCATCAGTGACCAGCTCGAGTTCTGCTAGTTGTTGCTTGACTAACTCGGGGTTGGCATTGTTCTTATCGACCTTAGTGATTGCCACTACAATTGGCACATTTGCTACACGTGCATGATTGAGTGCTTCGCGGGTGGTGGGCATTACCCCATCATCAGCAGCGACAACTAAGATCGCAATATCTGCACCCTGCGCACCACGTGCCCGCATCGCGGTGAAGGCTTCGTGACCAGGGGTATCGAGAAAGGTCAAAGTTTTGCCATCGTGCTGAACTTGATAGGCGCCGATATGCTGGGTGATGCCACCGGCTTCACCATCCGCCACGTGGGCTTTGCGGATCGTGTCGAGCAAGGTTGTTTTACCGTGATCAACATGCCCCAAAATGGTGATCACCGGCGAACGCGGAGCGAGGTCTTCCGGCTTTTCGCCGGCGTACATTGCTTCCCACTTGCGTTCGATCTCTTCGGCGCGTTTTTCTTCTTCAGCTTCAACAGCGACAGCGGTCTCAGATTTGGCTTCTAAGCCAAACTCAGAGATGATGAGGGCGGCGGTTTCGTAATCAATCTGCTGATTGATCGATACCATAATGCCGTTAGCGATGAGTTTCTTCATCACGTCAATGGGATTCGCTTCCATGCGGTCAGCGAGTTCACGAACTGTGAGAAAATCAGGAACGAGAATAATTTGTTGCTCTTTTGCCATGCATTCACCTTCTGTTACTTCGTTTACAGGTTGTTGCGTGTGATGGAAGGTGATTCATATGCATCAAAGCATCAGCAATCCCTTTCCATCGTATGTAATGTGGCACTCATGATGCAGCATCACGGATGCGTTGGCGGTCTTCATCGGTGAGCGCCACACGCAGTGCCCTATTTAAAATATCGGTTGATAGAACGCGGTGGTGACAGTCTGTGTTACTACACAGATAAGCCCCGCGTCCATCGCGCTTACCAGAGGGATCAAAAAAGACTCCCTCCGGTGTTTTTACCAAGCGCATCAGTTGACGTTTATCGAATTTCTGACGACAGACAACACACGTCCGTTGTGGGGTGTGTTTATGTTGTGGTGTCATCGGAGCTACGAATCCCACTCGTCATACCAATCATCCTGATTCTTACGGCGATTTTTACGCTCCAGATCCAGTTCAAACACTTCGTCAAGATTTCCTTCAAGATCGATTTCTATAGAGTCATCGAGCCACGGTTCCGGACGGGATTTTTTCTTCTTCTTACGCTTTTGCTTCTTGGGTGTTTCCTGAAGCAGTTCCGGATCCCCTTCTTCGATAGGCATCATTTTCTCACGCCGTTTTTGCTTTTTACGTTTGCGACGTTCTTCACGACGTTTTTCCTGTGCTTCGTCATCCTCATCGAAGGCATCATACATGGAGACAGGAACGAATTGATCAGTGACAAGCTCTGAATCAGCTATCCAATTACTGTGCTTGTGATGGGTTGCCATGTCCTCTATATCCTAGAAATCAATATCATCTTGCCAGGCATCACGACGACGGGTAGATTTACGACGACGTTTCGCGACGACTTCGCCGGATTCTTCATCGTATACCAGACGACGTTTCTTCTTCCGATCTTTCTTCTTACTTTTGGGCGTTTCGTAATCTTCGAACAATTCGTCATCGACATCGAAGTCCACTAAATCGCCCACTTCTTGGATGACAGGTTCTTCTTCGTACGGTGTTTCATCCACCGCATCATCATCCGATTCTTCTTTTATGATACCACCAAATGCGTCTTTCAGCACCTCTTGGGCTTCTTCTTCGTCGTCTTGCTCTTCAATCGGCGCCTGTGGTTCTTCCATCTCAGCATCGAGCGGAGCGGCAGGCGTGGCAAGAACAGGATCAGGTTCTGATGGCTTTGGCACGTCTTTGACAGGTTTGGTAGCTGGTGCTTCAGTTGTTGGCGTTTCGGTTGCTTCGGCGAGTTGTGCATTGTATTCAGCAACATACTCATCGAAATCAACCACGTTCTCCATCAAATCATCCAATGCGGATTGAATTTCGAGCAGAGGATCGCCGGGCAACTTGCGTAAGAGACGTTCTAGCAAGGTTTCATCAGCAATATTGGCTAGCATGACTTCACCCACTGTGCCGAGTTCTTCAAGGGCTTCATTGATATCATCATAGAGGCTTAGCGCGGGTAATGGCAACTCGAAGAGTGCCGGCGGCAATGTGGCGCGTACTGCGTTGATCTGCTCACGTTCTTCACGGCGCATATCGTCACGCATACGTTGCAGGCGCTTCTCGACCAGATTAGCAAACTTACCAAGTGTTTTGAACTCTTCCGGCATGACCGCTTTATCGGCATCTTGCTTAGCAAGGATCGCTTTCACTTCATCAATCAAAGCACCATGACTGGCTACGAGTGTATCGAGCGGCGGCACATCAAGGTTTTCAATTGCACCGACAACAGTTTCAGTGATGCTCTTGATATCAATCCGCCAACCGGTGAGTTTAGCAGCAAGACGCGCATTCTGTCCTTCGCGCCCAATAGCGAGCGAGAGTTGGTCATCAGGTACGACAACAACTGCGGTGCGTCCGGTGTGCGGATCATCATCGAGGTATACCCCGTTCACACGCGCCGGACTGAGTGCCTTACTTATAAAAGCTTCGGCATCGTCGTTCCATTCGATCACATCGATCTTTTCGTCGTGCAGTTCTTTGACGATATTTTGGATACGGATACCGCGCATGCCGACACAAGCGCCTACGGGGTCAATGCCTTCTTGTAGGGCGGCAACAGCGACCTTCGAGCGATAACCTGCTTCACGTGCAATGCTCTTGATCTCAACTTGCCCATTACCAATTTCTGGGACTTCGTATTCCAGCAAGCGGCTCAACATATTGCGATGGCTACGGCTAGTAACGATTTGTGGACCCTTATTAGTACGCTTCACTTCCATGATGTACACGCGCAGTTTTTCGTGCGTGCGATAGCGTTCGCGTGGGATTTGTTGTGATCGCGGCAGGATCGCTTCAGCGCGTTCACCGAGGCGTAAGGTAACCATCTGCGGTGTGATGCTCTGGACAGTGCCGAACATCAAATCCCCTTCGCGTTCGACATACTCGTTGTAGAGTGTCTCGCGTTCGGCTTCACGAATTTTCTGTAAGATCACCTGTTTGGCAGTCTGTGCGGCAATACGACCGAACTTTTTGGTCGTATGCTCGACCTGCACCATGACTGTGTCACCCAATTGTGCTTCAGGCTCGTAGAAACGTGCCTTTTCAAGGGTAACTTCGGTGTTAGGGCTGAAGACCTCATCGGTGACTTCTTTTTCAACAAAGATACGCGCTCGCCCCGTATCGGGGTCAATACGCGCTTCGATACTCTGGGCAGAACTTGCGCCCGAGTCACGGCGGTAGGCTGAAACGAGCGCACTCTGCAAAGCTTCCAGCACCACATCAGGTGGTAAAGCTCGCGTTTCGGCAATCTCGTTGAATGCCTTTTGTAGATCATTAAACATGCGTGTTGTGCTCCCAAATACCTCAGGGGATGTTAACTTCGTTTGCGAAAAAGTGATAGAAAACAAAAAGTGGGATCATTCCCACTTCTTGCGCCTTCATATTCACTTAAGATTGTAACACGCTGTATTAAGCCATGTCAAGCGGTCTAAACGCAATATTCAGGCGGGTTAACCCCCAATCTCATCGACCTCTGCCGTGGTCTCTGGCACAATCACTTCGCCGAAAATTTCCTGTGTGCTTTCCGGTTGTGCGATGGGATCAGATTGCGTAGCAGATTGCGGGAACGGCGTGAAGACCAGCACACGTCCCTGACGGTTATCCACCACATAGACTTGCCCGCTATCGTCAACAGCGATGCCAGCTACCACGCCAAAAGTGCCCAGCGTGGGTGATGAACCCGCTGGTTCACCGAAGGAACCTACACATTCGCCGCCTGTCGTATAAACCAGCACGCGACCAGCATCCGGATCGGTGACATAGAGCAGTTCGCGGTCAGGGTCAACGGCGAGATAAGGGCGATTGCCCTGTTCTTCATACCATCCGCGTACATCGAAGGTATCGAGGAAGAAACCATCAGTTGTGAACACAGAAATACGGCGGTTCCACGTATCAGCGATGTACAGGTTACCGTTGGGATGGACGGCTAAGCCAGCGGGTTCATCCAACTGCCCCAAGCCACTGCCGGCTGTGCCTATATCTTGCAGATGAACGCGCTCACCATCCACAATTTCATAAACGCGCACGCGCTTGTTGCCGGTATCAGCGATGAAAATACGCCCAGACTGATCGACTTCAATATCACGAGGGCCCCAGAAACCATCAACGGGTTGCGTTTCGGCAGCAGCGCCGTATTCGCCCGGTTGCCCCCAGACAGTGATCGGATTTATCTGGTCGTCGAAGTATTGAATGCGATAGTTCCATGTATCGACAACGAACAGGCTGCCATCTTCTTGTACTTCGACACTGTGCGGGCGTTCAAAGTATTGTGTGTCATCATCCGGGGGCAAGTTACCACGCTCGCCTAGATATTCGATGAATGTGCCATCGGCATCAAAGACCGCGATACGATGCCCGCCCACGCTGTTAATATCGAAGCGCCCCTGCTCAGCAACATAAATACGCCCATCTGCGCCGATGTCGATGCCGACTGGATTTATCAAGCTCTCCGGGGCTTCGAGCGCATAGTTTGCCTGTAGCGGTTGCCAATTCGCTGAACACTGGTTGACC
The DNA here is from genome assembly GCA_051117475.1 of Anaerolineae bacterium. Lineage (GTDB taxonomy): Bacteria > Chloroflexota > Anaerolineae > Aggregatilineales > Phototrophicaceae > JAUZRW01. The sequence continues at coordinate 110,143 of JBNPEE010000014.1, forward strand.
TCACCGGATTCAAGCGGGTTAAGAACTGTACCTTCACCCACGCCATAAGGCCAGATTTGCGCGGCAACATCACGGCGTACATAGAGATGCATCCGATCTGAGACGGGCCAATTAGTGATAGAGAAATCACCACCGGTAGCCTGGCCATAGCGCGTGTAATCGCGGTTCCACCAGATGTCAAAGATACCCTGTCGCAACTGTGCGGATGTCGGGTTAATCGGATCGAGCAAGTTATCAAGACGAGCAGTAGTCAGGTTGAAATAATCTTGCATAGGCCACCACAGACGAATGTGATCGAAACGGACGAAGCGATCTTCAACCAGCGGTTCCACCTTGCCACGGTTAGCTGCACCAACCAAGACGATCACTGCATCATCGACATCGCGCCGTGTCGGATTATCACCGACGTACTGCACGTTGTTATAGTTGCGGAAGTACCAGCTGTAGGGCCATGAGACTTCGTTGTCGTAGACGATACGCGCATCGTAACCGCCTGTCGTCGCCAGGCTAATCTCCTCGATGTCATCCAGCACCCATTTAACGCCAGGGGCAGAGTGCGCATACACTAAGTATTCGGTGGCGTAATCGTAATTGACGAAAGAAGCCATGAGCGCCGAACGCAACGTCAGCACAGAGAGAATCCCGAAGAACACCACCATTACAAGTTGACGCACATGACGTAAACCTATCGGTTGTGCCAGATAGAAGATGGCTGAGATAGCCCCGCCAGAGACAATCACTGCTGCCAACCAATTATAGGTAATGTTCAGTTGGGTTGCCGATAAGCCAGAGAAGGGACGTGTGCCAATCACCAGCGGGCGTATTGCTTGGAACAGTGCGACGAAGGCGAGGATCATCACCAGTGTCACCAACCAACCGCGCTCGGTGAATTTGCGCCATTCGATCTTCTCGATGATGCGCCCCAGATACCATGCTGATAAGAAGACCAGGGGCATGGTCAGGTGTGTAGCCAACCACGGCATCTTCTCACCAGCAAGGCTGTAACCCACCAGATTGAGTACCGCTAACCACGAGAAGAAGATCAAGAATGGCAGTTGTGTCAACAAGGCCTGTTCACGGATAGATTGTAAGCGTATCAGTGGTGTATCGCTATCGATCTCATCAGCGGCACGTGGTGCGATCTCATCGGGGGATAAGCCGGCCAGCACCATCTGTTCAACATCACTACGGGCTTGTCGGTGCAGGTAGAGCACATAGAGGATCGTCGGGATGATGAACAAGAGAGCCGGTGCGTAAAGCAAGCGGAAACCCGATAAGATAAAGATCAAACCGGCCAGCACAGTCAGAATCAACAATCCCCAGAAGACCGGATTTGACGCAATCGTCTGACCGGCACGACGGCTCACCAGTCGGGCAAGCGCTGCCGATGATAGTGCATGTTCGGTGTCGATCAAGTCTGAGGGATCATCGACGAGCGTTGCGTCATCGGCGTCTTCTGCTTCGGCGAGCAAGGCACGGCGCTTGAGTTCGATACGTGCGCCATTATCGCGCTTGCGCCAGCGCCAGAACACGTTCAAACCGCCGAACATGGCGAACACACTGCCGATCACCGGCAGGAATTCGTAGAATGGCATGATAATCAGCAGGTAGTAATATTGTGGCTGACCACCGCGACGCACGCCCTGTTGCTCTAACCAATAGCCGAGACTATAGACCATACCGGTTGCCAGACCAACCATGTTGGTAAAGATGGTGGTGAAGAAGAAGGCAAACAGCACATGAAACACCGCCGAGGTGATGAGCCAGCGTCGCCAGTTCCACATCAAGCCAAGCGCCCACGATAGGCTAATAAGAGGTAGAAACGCCATCAAGCCCAGCACGATTTGCCCGGCTTGTGCCGGCGTGGAGATGCTCGGAATGTAGCGAATGAGCGCATCCGAAAAACCGAAAGGCACACTGTTCGCAAGCAAGCTGTAATCAGCGGGCGTGCCTTGCATCAAGTAGGGGACAAAAGCTGTCGACCAGGGCAAAATCAGCGTGCCGATGACAATAATTAGGTCAAACTCAGGGAACAGATCCATCGTCCCCCAGAAGCCCTGCCCCAGCTTATCTTTTTCGTCGCCTTCGTAGGTGGGATCATCTTTGCGACGGGTGACGAACAAGAACACAAAACCAGCAATTGCTACGCTCCAGACAAGGATCATCGGTGCCCAGTTGAGGCTGATAGTCGATTCCGTTTCCGTGCTGACTGCATCGGGATCAGCCGGTTCTACGGTTTCAGAACTCGGTGGGGCTTCGACGTGTGAGATTTCTTCAACGACGACAAAGGTCAAGCAGACAACCAGCGCCACACCGATGATCGCGAACATCTCGCCCCATGGCACCTGTTTGGGTTTATCGCGGAATGACCAGAGCATCGTACCGATGACCACAAACAGCATCATACCGACAATCGTCACGATCCATAACCAGAGCGTGAGTTGTTGATCGGGCGGGAGTGCGCCGAAGCTGGTTTCGGGCGTGGATCGCACCAGATCAAACTTGATGATATCGAGGATAATATACATACCGAGCGACATCACGCCACCGATAAACACGCCCATCATCCCGATGTAGAATAGGGGTTTGCCTTTGACACGCGCCTGACTGAAATATTGCACCAGTCGCACCACCCAATACAAGAACAGGAAGATACCGATGATCGCAATATAGATGAATGCGGTCTCTTTACTGCCGAGGTTCCAGATCATACCAACAGCGATGATATAGAGCCAGTGAGCGCGTCGCCGTTGCTCGTCAGGCCCACTCAAGTACATCATGATGCCCCAGATCATCACCAGCGCCGAGAGGATCGAGGGCATATCATGGCGGATATAACGGCCATAGTACAAGGTCACCGGCGAAATCAACAACATCAGGCAAGCGAGGATTGCCCCCCAGCGCCCTAACCATCGTCGAAAGAGCAAGGGCGACATCACCAACAGCACGCCGAGGATCGAGGTGTAAATGCGCGAGGTGAAGTCGTTATCGCCAAAGAGCGTATAAGAAAGCGCGGTAGCATGGAACAAAATTGGCCCGTGCATCAAAGGCGAATGCTGAAAATTGCCGTCTTCGGACAGGTTATAGGAGAAGCGCGTGTGCAGGCTCTCATCATGGCTCATCGCCCGCGAACCAAGATCATAGAAGCGTGTGAAGATCGCGGTCACTAAGATGATCGCGATGAGAATCACTTCCCAGTTGATCGCATAGGATCGTGAGAACAGGCGGTTCAAGCTGTTGTTGTTTGGCTCAGATTGTATGTTGGTTACCATAATAATGCCTCAATCTCGAATGAACGGGTTGACTGAATGACGATCCGACGCTGTATTGACACGACTATATGCCGGGGGTATGGGGAGCCGGAGTGTTTTGTAATGGAATAGTTGAACGGCGCGTCGATTGCACCGCCTCTTGATGATCGACTAATAATGTAACTGCCCCGCCCGATGCCGAGGGGGTGCTAGCCGGTGTGGTCAAGGATACAGTGCGCTCCGGCAAAGGATGCTCCGGCAGGGGTGCATCAAGTGCGCGTGTACCTGTCGCCATAGTGAGTGGCGAGAGCATCAACAGACACAGGACAACCACCGCCATGCCATAACTAAACGAATAGTTGGAGCGGGTAATTGAAGTAGGGGCAGGCTGTTGGAGTTCGGCTTGAATGTTCGTCCAGATTGCATCAAGTTGATCTTCAGACGGTTTGCCGATGATGGGCAAGGTACGTTCTAGCAATTGTTCACCGGCACGTGCCTGACGATATGCACGCTGACAGAGCGGGTTCTCGTCAATTTGCCGTGCGATGAAACGCCGTGTATGCGCAGGCAAATCACCGCGCAGATAGGCAGGCAAGCGTAATTTAACATAACGGTATTGTAGATATTTAAGTAACATGCGCATGATCCCTCTCATTCAAATGCGCAACAGGTCTTCGAGCAGACCGCGCCCAACCGGTTGCAATACATCCTTGAGCTTATTATGCGCGAGCCGAACACGACTTTCTGCGGTTTTTTGCGGGCAGTCCATGATCTCCGCAATTTCGCGGTAGGTCAAGCCATGCCCGTAGCGCAGGACGACAGCTTCGCGCAGGGCGGGCGATAGTTCAACCAGCGCTGATTGAATCGCCTCAACGGATTCGCGCTGTGCCATGACCGCTTCTGGCATATCAGACGCGGGTCCGGCAAGTTGTGCGTGCAACAATTGCGATAGGTCTAACGTGATGAAACGTTTGCGACGATAGGTATTGCGACAACGACTGACCGCGATGGTATACAACCAGGTCTTGAATGCTGATTTACGCGCATCATATTGATGCAGATTCTTGAAAGCATAGACGAACGACTCTTGCAAGACATCTTCAGCATCATGGTGATTGAGTACCAGACCATAACACAAGCGATAGACTCCGCTTGCAAAATGCTGATAGAGCGATGCATACGCGCCCTGATCACCTTTGCGAGCCTGTGTGATCCATGTCTGTATCTGCTGTTGTTGCGCGTTGGCGTCTGTCATAGGATTTCCGTCGTATGATTGTTATCGTGTGCGCTGGTTGTCAATGATATGTACACAGGTAAGGAGCAAATTCCTCACCAATTAGACGCTGATCATGGACGTTGATCACTCGGAATGCCGTCATAGACGTCGATGCGTAACCATAGCACCGTGACATCCTGCGGTAGATCGTGCGGACGGGTTCGGCGATGAGTGTACCAGCTGATCCAGTCCATGGCACTTACTTGACGCGCGATAGAGTGTTCGCGGATGACGAAGCGTTGCCCAACGTAACTCCCGCCGAGATCCGGTTCCTCGTCCAATTCCGGCAACAGAATGACCTCCTGCTGGCGTGCTTCAGCGAGCGTATCAACAAAACGGGCGTTGGTGAAATCTCGCACCAACCACGCCACCAGACTATCGCCCGTTACGCCGGCAGTCTCATCGCGCAAAATCACGAGATTGATAGCATGAAAGCCCCGCGTATCCCGTCGTGATACGTCGACCAGCGTCTGCCGTAATTGATAAGCGTTGGGGCTGATGCCAGTCGTGTGCCACAGTTCAGCAGATTGATTAACATGAACCACGGTGGTATTCCATCCTGTGCCCAGACCAATAACGAGCATGAAAGCGAATGTACCCAGACCATATCCCTGTGAGACGGCACGATTACCCCACATGCTGGCAAGCAAGAAATAGATCACCACAATGAGCAAGCCCATGATGACAAACCACCCGAACCGCGCATAGAGTAAGACGCTCTGTTGATCGGTGCTGAAGGTCAAGCGGTCTGCGGGATAATTGAGCAGAGCGCGTCCGAGTGTCGCCAGATAGAGGCTCATCATGATGAGACCCGCCAGCACGATCAGCGCCACCAACCATTTGATCCAGGCATAATCATCGGGGTTATTCGAGTAATAAGCATCCTGCGAGAGAAACGCCGGCAGGTGATTGACCAACCAGACGCTCACCAGACGGGCGCTGAGGTAACTCATCGGTAAGACGAAGAAGAGCGCCTGCGCGGGCACACTCCCTCGATAAAGCACAAACAGAATACCAGCGACCAACACCCAACCCATTGCAAAGCGATCCAGAGTATGATCTGTTCCGGTACTGAGCAAACGTGCGATACTCAGTGCAGATAGCACCAGCAAGAGTGGTTCGTAGATCAACAAGGCAGAGAGCGCGTGGAAATTGGGCGCATCAGGCGTGGATTTTGTCCAGAAACCCTGTACAGCGTCACCCAGCGCATTAGCAACAATACTCAACCCATTCGGATCAGTGAAGAAGCCAGTGGCAACAATCAGCGTTAAACCGACCATAAGCGCGAACATCACAATCCAGGGCAATTGACGCAGATAGTGCCCGATCTGGCGCAAGACCTCGTCGCCTGGCGAATCGCGCTCGGTAGGAGCCGTGTAGACTGTCCATGCGATAGTGACGATGCCAGCACCGATAAGCACCAATAGAATCATTAGACCACCTGCCCCACTCCACAACAGGGTCAAAGCGAGCCACAGCGCCAACCAGAGCGCATTTTCGGTGATAGGTAACTCGTAATAACGCCATAGCGCCCACAAGAAGCCCAAGGCACCGATCATCGTCCACAGGGTGGGATCCACGAAGCGGGCGGTACTGAAAGCAATCGGTGAACAGGCGAGCATCAGACTGATGAGAAAGGTCACATCGCGCCCGATACGTTGGCGAAAGAGCAAGGGCATCAGGATCAGCACCACCCCACCCAGCGCACCGGGTAACCGGGATGCGAACTCTGTGCCACCAAAACCTACAAAGCTCAAGCGCTGTGACCAGAAGCCCAGCACGCTATTCGCAGGTTGCGGGTTGCCGGGCGCATCCGTGTAAACCGCATGATAGGCAGGTAACGCCTGCACGGCTTCGGCATCGGTCATGACCACAGCGCCCAGATTGGCAAAGCGCAAAACCAGTGCCAGCGCAATCAGGATCAGGTATGCGAGTACCTCGACGGGTATCGTCAGCTGTGTTTGTGTTTGATTGTCGATCAATTGCTCGTTATTAACTGCCTGCATTGCGTATCTTCCATGCCTATGAAGGCGGTATTATCGGTTGAATAGTCGTGGGCGAGGTTTATCCGCGCACCACGTAAACACGTGCTTGTCCGAACTCACAGACGGCGCTCAGGTTCTCAGCAAATTTCTCTTCGCCCGCCTCCCCATACTGACTGCGCTCGGTGGGGCCGTACAAGATGTAATCAATGCTGTATTGATCGATCACAGGTCGAACCACTTCCCAGCGTAAATCACTGTAGAGTCGATCAATATCAGGGCGACGTGTGCCAGCAACCGCACCATAAGTGGCACCGCGCCATTGCCGTTGATGGTTCTCCCAGTTGATGAGAGTTGGCAAGCCATAGAAAGCGCCGACGCGCCCATACTCTGAGTTATACGTGTTCTGCGAGGCTTCAGCAATCACTACATCATCCCCGCGCACTAACTCGCCCAGACATTGTACTGCTGAAAAATAATCAGCAGATAAGTTATCAGCCCGTCCATCAAGCGTCAAGCGTGCTTGCTGTTCTACCGGCAAAACGTGGCGCTGTTGTTCGATGACAGCGCGGGAATACATGCCAAAAAACAAATAAGGCACACAGGCGATCAGAACAAAGACCAGCATCGCCCCATAGAGCGTACGCGGAATAGGTGATAATCGGCGATCGCGTTGTGGTTCGAAGAGCATCACGTAGACCGCATAGGCGCTGACGACGCCGAGCAAGATCCACGCTTGATAGTAAAACTTGAAGATCGTGTTAATGCGCGTGCCAAAATTGTCGCGCAGATAGACGAACTCTGGCACGAGCGTGACAGCCAGCGCTCCCGCCAGCAAGACCAACGCGAAGCCCGTCGCGGGGGCGTAAGTGATCGCACGTCGATCATCAGAGGATAACCGTTCGGCGGGGAAGAGACGCGCTACGATAGCAGTCAGCGCGCTGACGATCACGAACGGTAAGAGCAAGGTGCTGAGTTGACGCTGAAGCACTTCCGGCAGAACCACGTCAACCCCACCATTCGTTTGCAAAAATTGGCTGACGAAGCTTCGGCTCTCCGGCAAGGCGACACCAACCGTGATAAAGACTACTACGAGCATCAACAGTACGCCGACGATTCCGCCGGCTACCTGAACGCCTAAACGCCAGTTCATACGCTGATGACGCGCTCCATACAAGGTTTCATGAATCAACCATGTCCCTGTGAGTAAGAGCAAGGGGCCAAACATCAAAACATAGTGACGGAAGGCTGTCGGGGTCATCAGGTTAGGGATCAGACCGCCCGCCTGTGATCGAAAACCGATCAAGAACGGCAAGTAAGCAAGGATGGCAATCACAGCCAGCGTTGCGCCAAAGATGATGAGGCTCAACCAATCATGCACTGTGAGTGTTGCACCCCGTGCCATCAGACGACGCAAGGCTTCTGAGGCAACGAGGATCACCAGCAAGATTGGCCCATCCCATGTATTGAGGAAGATCAAGCCACCAATCATCACGCCATAAAGCGCGATCTGATAGCGATCCGGTTCACGCCCGATGAGCAAGATATTAATTGCCATACCGAGTGCCAGCGCTACAAAAGGCAACGCCAGCACATGCGGATGCACATCCATCAGGATGAAGCTGAAAGCAGGCACTTCATCAATCGGTTGAATGACTGCCAGCGTACCATCAAGGTTGTAATCAGTCAGGATACGGCTGGTATGCCACCACCACCACCCGCCCCGCCCCCACGCTTGCGGGTCACCGAGCGGTGTAGAAATCGGCAGAGCGCCGGCCTCTTGCACATAGTTAAGTGCCTGCATATCAGTGAAGCCTTGCATCCCCCACCATTCAAAATAGTCAGCAGGAGCAGACTGAGCGCGATACGGCATTTCAACCAGAGGCATCTGGAAATTGCCCATAATCAGCACGAAAATCACACCGAGTAAGGCGGTCACAATCACCGGTGAGCGCGGGACAGTCAGCAAGGTATCATCAGACGGACTGAGTGCCCGTGAACGCACCAGATTATAGACCACACCAAAGACTGTCACGCCGGTGAGCGCGAACAAAAGCGCCACCATCATGCTGAAACCATAGCCACTGTGCAAGCCACTGAGCATGGTCAGCATGGCGGTCATCACATAGCCGAAGTAATAATAGCTGATGGTATAACCCGCCATCCACGGATCGTTGGGCGGAAAACTTTCACTGCGCATGATACCACTGATAAAAGCCATCTCCATCGGTTTTTCGGTGAAGAAAGTATCGTTCTGATAGGCGCGATAAATGACCATCAGCGCGAATAGGGCGATAAATAGCACCTCCGCGACGATAATCACCGTGCGATTCTCGCGCCAGTATGTCCGCCAATCGAGGCGTTCGCCCATGCCCCAATAGGCACTCAAGGCCACGCCCAGCACAATCACCCACGCGAGGATCATGCCACTGGTACTATTGCCAATAAAACCATAACTGCCGAGTAACCAGTAGACAAAGGCAACCAATAACATCCCCAGCGCACGAGCGAGTGTATAGCCTTTATCCGGCAATCCACCCAACAAGCGCACCGCCAGCGGAAACGCCGACACCCCTGCCAGACTGACCAGCACCCACCATGCTGGCAACATCCATGCTTCGCGTGATACCCATTCCCAGAACATCAATTTGCCTCATCGTTCATGATTGACTGTAGATTGTCTTGATTGACGCGATAGGTGCGCCGTGCTTCGCTATCGTCGATGCGTTGGAGGATGTCCATCGCTTCTAAGCGCAAGAAGCGATCATAAACTTCCGGTTGAAATTGGATCAAGCGGGGTGGATTGGTCATCACCAGATAATCCGCCGGATAATCAAGCAAAACAGTGAGCGCATCCTGCACGTTGACTGTCTCATCAGGCACATGCCCCTGCACCACATCCGCCGAAACGAACGAGGGCAAGAGCATCTCATCTAAGCCGATGGCGTCGTTGAACACGCCTTGATGCACCATAAAGGTATTGAGCGCCTCGTGATCGACTTCATAGACCAAGCCCACACCATGCTGATAGACGATACTGAGGATACCCATCTCAACCATACGGTTGAATTTCTGGATACCATTGGGATAAAGCGCAATTTCCATATCGCTGACGATGATATAACGCACGTCATAATAGCGGAGCAGGTTGAGCGCCGATGGAATATCCTGCGTTTCGTAGAAGTATTTGACGTTAGCTTCACGCTGTTGCACCAGATTAGGTAAGGGATCAAGCGTGCGTTGCTGGCGCTGATGCCAGTTCCAACCCAGCACAGTAGGCAAACCGGTGTTGATGGCGATGCGTCCGTTATAGTGATATTCGCTGGCGGCACCGCGCCCTTCGATGATGACCGGTGTTCCCGCAACTTCTTCCTGTAGCCAGCGAATGATGTGATAATCGTTCTCCAGTGGGATGACGAAGCCAGCATAGGGCAGATAGTAGCTGGCTTCTTGCATATAATCCAAGCCGTTGAGCGTGGCGGGTAAATCTGGCACAAAGCGATCTACCATCCGCGCCCGCGTCGAAGCGAAGGGGAACATCGCCGCCGACGCCACCATGAGCATCAGGGGAATCATCCACAACAATTGTAAGCGATAGCGCCAGAGATCAGCACGTTGAATTAACCACGCAAACGCCGTCCCGCCTGCCACACCGAACAGCAACCATACCTGAACGTAGAATTTGAATACAGTATTTTGTCGTCCAATGTCGCCAGCGATGACGATAATCTCCACACCGAGCGTCAGCGCCAACGCGAAGCCCGCCAGCACCAGCACAAATTGTAAGGCGGGGGATTGTTGCGGGCGGAAGAATAGCACCGCAATCCACGCGATGAGGGGTAAAGCGATCAGTGCGACTTGATTGCCCGCGAAACCCATACCCAAGCCCGTCAGCACCGCCCCACCGAGCAAGACCGCACCCAGCAAAACAGGGATACTGTGCCCGCGCAAATCGCGCACATGTGCCGCACGCATCCAACGCGCTGTCTCCCAGATGAGTAAGGAGACAATCAAGAATATGAACAATCCGTGAATGTGCAGGTAAGCCCAGAGTGGGGTTTGATTGCCCTGCCACAATTGCACGCTGTTATAGGATGAAGCATACCAATGATCGTAAGGGGCGACTACAAAACGCGCCAGTACCAGAAAGCCACCGATATAAACCAGCATGTGCGCCAATGCCCGCCGATTAAACCCATCAGAGACCAATGGCGCGAGGAACCAAAGGGCGATACCGAGAGCGATCACGATCAGAATCACTAGCACAATTTGTATCAGCAGGTTACTGGCGAGGCTCGCCAATAATGAGGGTGTAAGTGCTTGTGCGCCCAAGCCTAAGCTGAACCACCATGCCAGCAAAGCGATGATAATCGTCGCCGGCAGGACAAAGGTCAATGAATGCGCGATCACATCCGTGTCGAAGGTCTCGCGCCAGCGTCGCCACCACGCATAGCCCAGTCCCACCACCGCCAGTAACATGAAGGAAGGCCAATCCCAAGTATTAACTGCTTGCATCATGCCGATAGTCAGAGCACCGAGGAAGATCGCCAGAGCCTGGGCAAAGCCACTGCGACGGGTGCGCGGGGCGATGACTTCAGCGAAGATGAAAACCAGCGCGAACAGCATCAGGGGCATGTTAATCATGTGGGCGTGTAAATCCCCATAGACAAAAGTGAAATAGGGCATCTCGGTGATGGCGTTCCCGCCTACGCCGGGGGTTTCATCGATGATGCGCGTGGGTGCCCAATACCAGCGATTCGACCCCATCGGTAAGGGATCACCGGCTAGCACGCGCCCCATACCGCGCACAAAACTATTGAACAGGTCAAAGCGGATATCGAACTCGTAGGCGATTTCGTCAGTCAGGTAACCGTTTGATGCACGCTCTTGTAAGTCGAGCAACGCGCCATCTACAGGCGCTAAGTCGTTGCGTTCGATATATTGATCGAGAAGATAGTCCGCGAGACCTGTCGGGCGCTCGTAGCCCCCCAGACGCGCTATACCTTCTTCAACCAGCACACGGGGCGTGTCCAAATTGCCGAGGACAACCGTCAGCAACAACGCGGCGAAACCAGCGACATAGGGATTACCCATGCGTTGCGTGACTGTCGCCTTTTCGTCGTCTGCCGTGACTGTGCGGTTTGTCCAGCTTGCCACGATGTTAAACGCCACTGAGAAAGCACCGATACCGGTCAGCGCGAACAAAGTCGGCACGATCAGGTTATAGGCGAATGCTGGCACGATCTTCAGTAGGAGCGTGGGCACGCCAACGATCACATAACCGAAGTAATAGTAGTTGATATTGCCTCCGGCATACCATGGATCATAGGCGGGGAAAACAGTCGTGCGCAAAACCGCGTTGAAATAGGCGAAATCCATCGGCTTCTCACCACCCATGGGGTGATGCCACAGATCCGGATTGCTAAGGCGCACCAGCACAAACGCCCCGAACAGCACCCCTGACACAAGTTCAATCGTCAGTAAACGCGCCCAATGCTGGCGCAGATAGGTCAGTAGATCAGCGCGTCGACGATAGCTCAGGTATAGGCTGAAGGCAATCAGCATGAGCATGAGCAAACCAGTCTGTGACCACAGGGGCAAGTAAAAGTTCGCGCCGAACCACGCCACCCATCCTAGGAGTAACATGCCGATGATCTTGGCAAAACCATAACCACGATCTGCCAATTGTGGGAAAGCAGTGAACAACACCGGAAAGGTCACGAATCCGATCAGCATCACCAGCGCCCACCATGCCAGCACCCCGAGCGGTTGATTACTATTGAGCAAGTTGGCACTGTCAAAACGATCTGACCATGTGCCTCCGCTCGTATTGACCTCAAAGCGTTGTGCAGGTTGATGCAGGGCTGTCGGCGCTTCGTCCGCTTCCAACGATGACCAGTAGATCACGCCGGGGATTTGTGCGCCAGCTTGCGCTGAGCCGATGCCAATTTGATCAATGCGTAAGAGAGGCACATCCAGCAAATAGGCGGTGCGAGCATGATCGTAATCGGCTGTTTTGCGGAAGATGAACACAGCAGGGTGATCGTAGACGTGGAAGGCTTCGTCGGCTTCCAGTTCATTGAGCCATGCAGGTGTGTCATAAATCGGCAAATTTTGATCGCTAACCTCTAGCGGGCCAAGCTGATAACTGGCAGTGAAGGTTGTCACCAGTTCAAATCCCAGTTCCCCGCTGAAAAGCGCGTCATAGTAAGCGGTAGTCATCGGAAAGCGCATCGGGTTGCGCGGCTGGGTATCGTAGAAACGGTTGCTGGTGATAGCGATGTAATCACCCACTTCGAGCGCATCCACCAGACTGTTGTATTTGAGTGGTTCATCCACCGGATAGGACATCAGCAGATCATAAGACTGATGCAGGGCGCGTGCCAGCGTCGACGCATTACACTCCGAGGGGGCAACTAAGCCCGGACGCGGTTGGTCTGCCCACGTCAAGCCATCGGGCAATTGGCAATACGTCGCTGTGGTGATGCGATCATCCCATGTGCCTTCGGTCAGGATGACTGCGCCGGCAGTGCTAATGGAGCCTGTTAACGCCTCGGCTTTGAAGATATAGCGTTGACCAGCGACGAGTTCTACTGGCGCATCGAACGTGAGATCATAGGGATCACCGAGCGGGTGTTGTGCGCGAGTGAAATTATCTTCAAGCGTAATCTCCGCCAGCAATTCGCCCGTTTCAGCATTTGCCAGCGATAGATAGAGCTGTTCAGGTTCGGGTGAGCCAAGCGGATCTGATAGATGTGGTGCGTGAACGGTAGTCACTGTCCCACTCGCTGGCGCAACGAACTCATACAGGAACGGCAGGTTCGGCTCCAGACGACTGGCTGTGCCGGGCAAATCGTCGGGGGTTTGTGCGCTATCACCGGAGCGGTTGAAGATGCCAATATTAATCAGAGGCGTGCCTTCGGGCGCACCCTCAATCGCCATCGAAAAATCAGCAGAGATGAACTCACTCGCCCAGCGTGCTGCCTGCACCCGCGTCAGTTGTCCCTGATAGATGTTGGTGAACATCGTACCCCATAGCACGGTGAAGCCGATGACGAAGGCCCCCAGCACATGAGCGCGTAGCGGCAAGCGAGGTATCAGGGCAAATATCAGTAAGGCCAATGCCAGCACACCGGCAGCGATGCTGGTGACTGTCAAGCCACTCAGCGCCGATTGTACGACGGGCACTGCGCCGAATATCAGCGAGAAACCCAATAAAAGTGAGCGCGTCAGAGTGTGATTGCCCGCCCGCACCTGCTGATAGAGGGCATAGAGCGCCCACGCCGCAAACAATGCCAGCGAGCTATATAGGGGCAAATAATAGCGCATGGTCATCACCCATAAGTCACCGATCCATGCAAAGTAGACGAGTACCCATGCGAAGGGCAAAATATGGCGCATACTGAACGCATCACGGCGCACGAGGCGCACACCTGCCCATGCAAAGCCGAACCACGCCATCACGCCCATGCCAAGACCCATACCCCAGAGGAGCATATCGCGCAGCGGGTACAGGTAGGAACTCCGTGCTAACCATTGCAAGTTGGGCGGGGCATCGGATGCACCACTGACGGCAAAGCTACTGCCCTGTGCATCGGCAATCCAGCGCATGTTGGGGATCATATGGAAGAAGGTAGGGCCAGTGAAGGCATACGGATTGAACAAGCGGAAGGCGATCACCGTGCTGAGACCAGCGACGAACACGCCAACTACGTTGCGCCATAGCAGGCGCTCACGCTCCGCCCACGCCAGACGGCGATCCAGCACCGGTGCAGCATTGACCATCCCCGCCAACACTACCACGCCAGCTAAGGGGATGACGTTGATGCGTCCGGCGAGCGCCGCACCGAAGGCAATACCAAACGCGACATAATGATAGAGCTTACCACGATCCTGCACATGTATTGACGCCCAGAGCGCCAGCGTGACAAAGAAGGCGGTGATTGAATTGGCCGTACCAAAATGCGCCTTCTGGATGGCAAGTGGGGCACAGGCATAAAGGATTGCGGCGATCAAGCCGACACGACGATTGTGCAAGCGCGAGCCGATCAGGAATAGCACGATAATCGAACCCACATCAAAAAATGCCGAGAAGAAGCGCCAGAGCAACACACCTTGCTGATAACTGAAACTATCAACAGTCGTTGAGAGTGCCTCTAATACGTTCTGCCCGAAGTGCGTCATGAACAGGGGCAAGGTACCGTAGGCGTAACTGCCCGAATATGCGTTATGCGGATTGAGCGGTGAACAATAGGTATCGAAATATCCGCCTATCCCATCCGTATTGGGGTTGAGCGCATCACAGCGGATGCGTTGCACGCGGATTGAATCGAAATTAGCCAGTTGGAGTGTGGTCGATGAAAGATAACGGGGTGCGACAGTCTCCGATAATACGATAGCATCGACTTCATCACGCATCAGGGCTTGATGCACCGTATCAGCAGTGTCATACAGCACCACGCGACGATCATCATCAATCCACCACTGCGCGACATCCGCGCTCATCGCACCACGAACTGCACCAATGGACAATGCTGGATTGAGTTGCAGATCAAATTCAGTGGTGATGAGCTGATTCACATTGGCAATGAGGATCGACTGTCCCGGGAAACGCTCGTTATCCGGCGTGAATTGCAACGCCCCACCGATTTGTGGTAAGAGATTGAGCGTGAGATAACGTTCGTCGGGATGTAGTGCCGAGTAATCATCCCAGTTCAAGCCCACAAAGCGGAAATAGCCACCGAGCAGAACGATCAGCGCCAGCAAAAGCAGCGTGATTGATGTGCGCCGTTTGGTGGGTGATGCCGATTGTTGATTAGGCTGTTGTTCACTCATGCCGGAGCCTCTAACTTTCATCATGTACATCTGCGTGTCATCATCCGTATAGATCTGCAAGGACAAGTTGCCCGTTTAGCGCATATGCCATCTTTATATACACCGGTCAGGGGTATTTTCCTCACCGATTGTTATCGCCTCATTGTGTGGGATGCTCGCGCAACCAGTTTTGTAAGCCATCTTCACTCAGCGCAGGCACTTGATAGACCATGAAGGGTTCGTTCGGATTATAGGTGGTGCGTTCGGATGCTGTACCATTCGGGAAAAGTGACTGTAACGCTTCGGCAGTGGCTTCATCCTCCGGGGAGAAGAAAAACAGCAAATCCGATTGTGGCTGAAATTGGAAGGTGCCTGTCGCACCGACGTTGGTATGAATTGCCTGTATGATAGGCAAAGTTGAATAGTCCCCATCCACATAGGGGAAAATCCCACCGGGCCAGAATTCCTCTAAGCCACCTTCTAAACCCAACGCACGATGGCTCCACCAGTGCTGATAGCCAATCAAGAAGGCGTTGCCATATGCGCCACCGGTCAACACATAGCCGTACAAATAACGTCCTGCATCCGAATACGGATTGAACGACTCTTGATAGCGTTCAGGGTAAACGTCAAAGTAGAGATAGCGATTGGCATTGAATGAATTGCCAATCACCAGCAGGGACACTCCGAAGGCGATCACCTGAGCGCGTCGTTGTTGGAGATAGCTTAGCACCTGCTCCACGAAGAAAGCGAGGGGCAATGATGCCAGCAGATAAATCGTTGGGATTGCGCCACTAGTACGGGTATGGCTGGGGTTTTCGTGCGGGAAGGCAATCGACAAAGCGGACGGCAAGAGCATGATGAAGGCGATGCCGGGAATCAACCAGTAGACCACATCACGCCGACGCAGGGCGAAGCTCACCCAAGCTACCCCACCCACCAACAACAGGCTGGCACTCCAGACATCCATCGAGGGGCGGTTGGATACCCCGCTAATCGTGGCGACATCACCTTCCCAGTTGAACATCAACAACACGTTGCGGATATTGCTGGCGATGGTCGGCACGTTACCGAGGAAGGCTTCTAAGCGTTCCTGTGCGGTGGCATCACGGTAGATAATTGTGCCGTCGGGACGCTCTTCTTGGATCACGTCATCGCCTAATAAACGTCCAGTGGTACGTCGCCAGAACAACTCCGGATAATCGACGGAATAGCGGAACATGGGTATGAAGATCGAGAAAGAAATCGCCACTAACACCGATAAATTCAGCGTGTATTGCAGGCGCTGATGCCAATCTCGTGCTTTGAATAAGATTGCCACCGCCACCGCGACGACAATCACCACCGGCAACATGCGCACCGCCTGATAAGTGTATAAGCCGAAACCAAGAATCAAGCCCGCGATGATAAAATCACTACGCCGATTATGACGGATACCCCGCAAGAGATAGATCAGATTGAGCGCGACAAAGAGTGGCGTTAAGGGTATGCGCAAGCCCTGCCGTGTGATGGCCACATGCCAATAACTGACCGCCAATAACGCCGACGCAATCAGGGCGATTAGCAAGCGTCGGCGACGGGGTTCACCTTCAAAGACCGTATAAGCCATCCAGAACAGGATCGGGATCGTTAGCAGGCTCTCGACTGCTGAGACAAATTTAATCGTATCGTGGTTGATGCCCAGTCCGGGTAAATAGGATGCAAGTGCGATCAGGTACATCTGCACAGGTTCGCGCCCACCATTGTTAGCAAAGAAGATATTGCGTGCTCCATCACGTACACGCCCCGCATCGAGGATTTTCTCAACGTGATCGTCCGTCATCTCCAGCGGGTGAATGGCGAGTTGATGAAAGCGAAAATAACCGGCTACGGATACAATCACCAGCAGCGCCAGCAACACGCCGACATGGCGATGCCAGCGAAATCCGCGCCACCGATCAATGAGGCGCGTCCCCCACTCAAACAAGTTGAAATCAAGCGGGGCGAAGACCACCGCCCACGCCAGCACACTCAGCAACCAGATATAAAAAATAGGTGTGTCGAAGGTATTATTGGCTGTGCCAAACCAGACAATTGCGCTCAGTACGGTGGCGATCAGCGCGAGTAAAAAACGCCAGATCGGGATGCGCTCGTACCACGGCAGATCAGGTAGCTCGAGCGCTTCCGAGGGAGGCACGATGGATTCCGGAGTGGTCGCAGTACGCCGTGTATGCCACCACTCGCGCAAATCCGACAGGTTAAACAAGCATTCGGTCAACGCCCAGATCAGCACACCGATGAGGATGAAAGGCAATCCTTGCGCGAATTGCACGTCCAGCGTTCGGCGTGTTGTGACATCTGCCGACAAGATGATGTTACCGAGCAAGACGAACAGAAACGCTATCGTATAACCGACTAAGGGCGTGCGCGTCATCGTGAGCAAGCTAGCCCGCACACCCTTTAACACTATCGTGCTGAAGCGTTGCTGACGGGCTTGTACGCCGTAACTGGCACGATCTTCAAAGTCAGCGAGATTGACCGTTAGGAGACGTGCTTGTTGATCCGAACGAGGACGTAAGACATCAATCACAGCGCGGGCTGTTGCTCTTGGCTGGCGTAGAAACACGCGCAGAGCTTGGGCGAGCGTCAGGTCTTCAATGGATTGTAACGTGGCATCAGGCGACGGAGTATGCGTCGCTTGTGTCTCGTCGTGTTCAAGCATTCGGCTTACGCCCCTTGATCGCAAGGTTGACAGTCGAACGATCGTCCGGTTCGTTGATTTGATTCGGGCGATCAAAGTAGTTGAAGACCTTCAAGCCGAGGTTAACCGGGTTGAGTAAACTGCCTCCATTGTCTTCGAAGGTGATGCGGTTGGCGGCTTTTGCCATATTATCGGGCAGTGCGCCTGCTTCGAGCAGAGGTTTGCCAATCCCATAAACCAGATTATGGATAAAAGGAAAACTGTGATGTGTGAACGAGCGTTCTTCTTCAACTTTAAAGCCTGCCATCTGCACGCTGTTATGGAGTTCGATGCGCGTATACAGCCGAACGTGATTTGCCCAGATACCAGCGAACATGCCATGTTGAATGTGCGTGTTGAACAGCGTCTCTAGCGTCTTGTTGATGGGATCCCACCAGAAAGGATAATTGGCGTGCGGTACGGTGATCGCCACTACCCCACCCGGCTTCAGCACGCGGTAGGCTTCGCGCAAACCGGCTACGTCATCATCCACGTGTTCGAGGATTTCCGAGAGAATGACCGCATCAAAGGTGTCATCAGCATAGGGTAAGTGATAGAGATTGGCGTTGTGCAATGGAATATCGAGATGTCCGACGTTGGTTTGTGCCTTGCGGATGACATCCCACTCTAGCTCTGCACCGATGATCGTGGCATCGGTGGCGTAATTGAACATGTTGAGATAGAACCCGCGCCCACACGGCATATCAAGAATCACCTTATCGGCGGTGGGTTGTACCCAGTCGAAGATCGTCTGTACCCGCTTCTTGAATGCCATATCAGCTTCGTTGCGGGTCATGCGTTCAATCATCTCTTGTGGAACGGTCATCAGTGTGTCCCTCTGGCATGTTCAAGGAAGAGCGCCTCATAACGGTTGATGGTCTCCTCAAAGGAGAAGCAGGCTTCGATTTCAGCGCGGGTTCTATGATAGCGTTCAGGATCATCGAGGATATCCAGCACGGCTTGCCCGATAGACTGTGCATCCCCCTGATAGGCGAGTTTGCCCATGCCTGTCACTTGAACGGGCACGCGCCCGCCCGGAATATCGGTCATGACCATGGGCGTACCGCTCAGCATAGCCTCAACCTGAACCAGTGCAAAACACTCTGTATCCGAAGGCAGGATAATCACATCACAGGCAGCGTAGAAATTCGCCAGCGCTTGCCGATCCTTGAGCAAGCCGAGAAAGATCAATTGCTCTTGATAGTGCTGAACGACGTGCTGTTGTTGCTCCCACGTATCTTCATAGGGGATTTCATACTCACCGGCGAAGACCAGACGCGCATCGGGATAACGCTGGTTGATGACCGCTAGCGCCTGAATGGCTAATTCGGGACGTTTTTCCTGCACGAAGCGCCCACTATAACCGATAATTGGCCCGTCGGCGTGTTGCCATTGAGCGCGTAAGACAGCAACGGCTTCAGGATCTGGTTCGGGCATAGTGACCGGCGGGTAATTGACCACAGTTTTGTAGGCAAAAGGCTTGAGATAATAAGAGTGATTGGCATAATCTTGACTGTACGCGATGAGTTGTGCGGCATTGCGTGCCATATACTGATACATCATGAACATGGTGTTCTGAATGATGCGGTTGAATATGCCCTGTGGCAAGATCAAATCGCCATGATGTGTGGCAACGATATTCACACCCGCAAGACGTGCCATCAATGCCACCAGACCGACTTCCGGCGTGGGCGTGTGAATGCTGACAATATCTGCTTGACGCATGGCAAAGTAAGCCGCCCACGGCAAGGCTGGCGTGAGCATCCCACGTGAGACTTTAATCGGTGCCCAGAGGCGTATGACGCGCACGCCATTGTGCATGTCTTCATCGCGGGGTAAGTCATTGCTGTAGCGCGTGGTGATGACGGTGACTTCGTGCCCACGCCGCACGAGTTCTTCCGCCACCTGCTGCACGTGAATGGTCAAGCCGGTACGATGTGGAAAATAATAATGGAGAAATATCAGAATACGCAACTTACGTTCTGTGTCGCGCGTAATCTGTGCAGTCATAGCCTTATCCTATTTCTGTCTTCGTCTGTTGTATCTGCTGAACGCCCTGTGAGAGTTGCGTCAATGAGATGCCTTCCTGGATGAAGCCTACCAGACCCGTTACAGCGTGGACAAATACATTAACAGCATGAACCATCACGGCAAAGGCAACAGCACTGTTCGATTGTTCATAACCCATCGCCAGCAAAGCCAGCAAAATCGAGGCTTCGTATGTGCCGATATTGCCAGGCACGGCTGGCAGAGCAATTGCAAAGGCGGCGGCGGCAATATAGAGCATGGTCGCGGCAACGCTAGCTTGCGGAAAGAAAGCGAACATCAACACGTAACCCGCCATCACGGAAATCATCCAACTGAGTGCCGTCCAGAAGAATGCCAGCACCAGCGCACGCGATTGGGTCAACGGGATTAAACCGGTGAGGAATTGCCCGAACCAGCGTTCCAGCGTATCGGCATAGCGGTTTAGCAAGGGCACATATTGAAGTATCCTACGGCTCATTTGTAGTGCCCAATCACGATGGCTCGCCAACACAATTAGCACACCGAAACCGATGAGCGCCACCAGCGCGGCCGCCCCACTCGCTATACGGATTTGATCGGGCACGGTGCCGAGCATCAGCGCCAGCAAGACCATCATGCCCACAGCGAGCAAATCCAACAAGCGCTCAACAATGATGGTGCTGGTGGTAGTCGGGATCGGGATTGATTCGCGTGTGCGTGATACCAGATAGACCCGCGCCAGTTCACCGATACGCAGGGGTAAGAGGCCATTCACCAGATACGCCACGTTCATGATACTGAAAGTACGGTTGAAGGGTAAATCGCCATTGAGCAAGACCTGCCAGCGAAAGGCACGGGTAATCAATCCGATCAGGAGTAAGATCAGACAGGGCACCACATACACATAACGGGCACTTGTCCATGCTTGCCAGAACAGCGCAAGATTCAGTTGTGTGGCAATGAAGTACAGCGCGAGCGCTGTCACCACGGTACCGAGTAAACCAATTTTTAGACGGTTGGATACAGACAACAGTTCAATTCCTTGATTATTTCAAGTTGGGTATTATAGCATGATTTAGATGAGATGTTATGCAGAATACCTGACGAATGCGCAACGATATACCCTCAGTTTTTGTACACAGAATTGACACATATGGTAGCGATCATTTAGTGCCTGAAAAGCCTGTCAAACCAGTGTTTACAGTCAAGAATCAGCCAGCCATAGGGTTGACAGTCTCCTTCAAAAAATTTATAATCCGCAACACGATGCGAGTATAGTTCAGTGGTAGAACGTTAGCTTCCCAAGCTAAATGTCACGGGTTCGAGTCCCGTTACTCGCTCAGCAAGTTTGCTCACTCGGCATTGAGTGGGCATTTTTGTTGAGAGGCACGGCATTGACGCATTTCCACCATCCCGATAGAATGGTTGAGTTCTGATCGACAAAGAGACTATCTATCCCGCATCATTATTTAAGAGTAGTCGGGATAAAGAAGGAGTTTAATCGTGGCTGAGTTCAGTATTAAAGCAGAAGCACGCACCATCAAGGGTAAAAAAGTCAAGCAACTACGCAATGAAGGTAAGGTTCCTGGTTCGGTCTATGGCCCGAATGTCGAACCCCAAAAGGTCGCCTTTGACTATCGCGAACTAGAGAGCACCTTACGCGATGCAGGCGGTACCAACGTGATCGACATCGAAATTGATGGTCAAGATCCGATCCCAGTGTTGGCGCGTGATGTGCAACGCTCGGTGATCAAACGGAATATTCTGCATGTGGATTTCCTCGCACCCGATATGGAGCGTAAGATCCGCGCCGAAGTACGTATTGAGTTGGTTGGTCAAAGTCCGTTGGTGGTATCTCGTAAGGGTATCATGTTAACAGGCCCGAACAGTATTCAGCTGGAAATGTTACCGAGCAACATGCTCAATAAGATCACAGTTGATGTCACATCTCTGGACGAAATTGGCGATACCATCTTCGTCAAAGACTTGCCATTGAGTGAAGGTATCATCGTCATCAATGATCCTGAAGAGATGATTGCCAAGATCGTGCAACCATCAGCTGCCCGCGCTGCTGAGATGGAAGAGATGCTGGCTACTGATGCAGGTGAAGCCGTCGCTGAAGGCGAAGATGAAGATGTTGAAGGCGAAGACATTGAAGAAGAAGATGACGAATAATACGTAGTACTTCGTCGGAAATAAGCACGTACATAAAAAGAGCAGACCTGTGCCGGTCTGCTCTTTTTTATATCAGATGCTATCAGCATCACTCTATAGGTTAATTTTCACTTGTGTCGTGTGCGTCGCCTGTGCCGTTGGCATCGTCGAGAAGTTCAAGCTCGTCCTCGTCAGTATCTTCTTCAATGATAGCAATACCCACTACCTCATCGCCACCGGTGAGATTCATCACACTCACCCCTTGTGTGCCACGCTGGCTCTCACGGATAGATTGAATATCGGTACGAATCACGATACCTTTACGCGATATCAACATGATGCCATCTGTTGCTTTGATGGCGCGCATTGCCACTAGATCGCCAGTCTTTTCGGTACGTTTGAGGGTCTGTGAGCCATAGCCATATCGCGATTGCCGATTGTATAGCTCAATAGGCGTGCGCTTGCCATAGCCATTGCGCGACACCACCAGAATATGTGTGTGGTTCTCTGGATCAATAACATCCATACCCATCACGACATCTCCTTCAGCGAGCTTGATACCGTTCACTCCCCCTGCCGGACGCCCCATCACGCGCACATCGTCTTCAGAAAAACGGATGCTCTGACCTAACTGTGTCACCATGATGACATCTTGCGAGCCATCCGTATATTTGACCCATCCTACAGAATCGCCATCATTAAGTGACATGGCGATCAACCCACTGGGGCGCACGGCTTCGAACTGTTCAAGATCGACACGCTTCACTTTACCTTGACGGGTTGCCAATATGAAGTAATGATCGGGCATATCGAAATTGAACACAGGTTGAATTGCTGTGATGTACTCATCGTGTTCGAGATTGAGTACGGCATGAATCAGTGTGCCCCGATTAGCGCGTCCGGTTTCCGGGATCGCGTAGGCTTTTTCAGAATACACTTTACCCTTATTGCTGAAAAACAACAGCGTATCGAGACTGCTAGATGCAAATAGATCAAAGAGCGCATCTTCTTCTTTGGTTTGCATCCCGATCACGCCTTTGCCTCCGCGTCGTTGTGCTTTGTAGAGGCGTGCCGGTACGCGCTTGATGTATCCACGCTGAGTGAGAGAGATCACTACCTGTTCTTCGCGCACGAGATCGGCTTCATCGAAGTAGGCGTTGCCATACTCAACCTGTGTGCGCCGCTCATCACCGTAATCTTCACCAATCTGTTCGACATCATCGCGGATCAGTTGCAGTATCTTCGCAGGATCAGAGAGCAAGTCTTCCAGATAAGTGATACGCGTTTGTACTTCATCATATTCATCTTGCAACTTCTGACGTTCGAGGGCAGCGAGGCGACGCAATTGCATATCGAGAATAGCGCGAGCTTGTACTTCGGTCAGTTCAAAGCGCACTTCAAGGTTAGCACGCGCCGTTTCGACATCTGATGCACTGCGAATGGTTGAGATCACGAGATCAATATTTTGCACGGCTTTGATCAAACCGGCGAGCAGGTGCGCCCGTTCGCGCAAGCGATCCAGCTCATAATTACTACGGCGCACGATGACATCATAGCGGTGTTCGATGTAAATCTGCAATGCACGCTTGAGGCTGAGGTTACGCGGTTCGTTATTGACCAGCGCCAACATCTGCATACTATAGAACGTTTGCAAGGATGTGTATTTGTATAACTGATTGAGCACAGTTGACGGTTGTGCGTATTTCTTGAGATCAACGACCAGACGCAAGCCCTCACGGTCACTCTCATCGCGCAAATCACGGATGGCATCAATGCGTCCATCACGTACAAGGCCAACGATACGCTCGATGATACCGGATTTACTGACTTGATAGGGAATCGAGGTGATGACGATACGGAATGAATCGTCGCGGCTTTCTTCGATATCGGCTGTGGCACGTACCGCTACACGACCTTTACCCGTAGCATAGGCTTCTTTGAGATCATCACTGACGATGATGGTCGCGCCTGTCGGGAAATCAGGCCCTTTGACGAAGCCCATCATATCATCCACGGTGATCTCATCGATGCGTTCGTAATTATCAATCAGGAAGATGATGGCTTCAACCAACTCACGCAAGTTATGTGGTGGGATATTGGTCGCCATACCGACGGCGATACCACTCGCGCCATTGAGCAACAAGTTCGGCAAGCGTGCCGGCAACACGGATGGTTCTTGCGTTGATCCATCATAATTATCGACAAAATCGACTGTATTCATGTTAATATCAGCGAGTAACTCTTCGCTGATGTTCGCCATCTTGGCTTCGGTATAACGCATAGCCGCCGCGCCATCCCCATCTTGGCTACCGAAGTTGCCCTGCCCGTTGACTAGCGGGTAACGCAGGCTGAAATTTTGCGCCATGCGCACCATAGCATCATAGACAGCACTATCGCCATGTGGATGGTATTTACCAAGTACCTCACCCACAATACGAGCGCTCTTTTTGTGTGATGTGTTTGCACGCAAGCCCATATCATACATGGCATACAAGATGCGCCGATGCACGGGTTTCAAGCCATCGCGCGCATCAGGCAAGGCACGGCTGACGATCACACTCATGGCGTAATCGAGATATGATCCGCGCATCTCCTCGTTGATATTGATGGTGCGGATGGTACCCGCATTGCTGAAATTATCGTTATCTGTCATAGACTGATACAGCGTTCGCTGTACGTCTCCTTTCCAATCAAATGGACGCTACCATGACCCACCATAGAGTTCCCTATCACGCAGGGCGTACAGATCACTGACCGATTATCAAACAGGCATCAATGAATAATAATTGAATGATGCAACTGTACTATGTCAGTGTTCATAAAGCGCAGGGAAATCGTCACGTTCTGTTCTGGATTCAATGTTAATATTATAGCAGATTTCATGCACAATGCGAACGTGCGCTTGGTCAGAATCGCACAATTTTACGGCAATTTGCAATTTAGCCCTTTCTGGAGACCTATGTATCACTTCACAAGAAAAATCGTCGTCACGACTACAATTTTGCTTATTTTCAGTTTTGGGATAGGGACGGCACAGAATGAGGAACAATCACAAACAATCTACGTTGATTTAGAAGAATTCCAGATCGAATCAGATTCGATAGACAGTTTTATTGAGAGTGTCGCACGTCGTCTCGCGGAGGACAATGTTGTACTGAGCCTGACGGATACGAGTCAGCATCGCATCGTCATTACTGCCCAATATGCTGACATCATTCATATTGGCTCAACTGAGCCAAGAACTATACACGATTCCACTTTACTCGTAACCCATTATGACGTTCACTTTGCAATAAATAACTATCCAACAGACAGTGCAGTAGATACATTCAGTGCATATGTACATTACGTTCTAGGTAACTATGAAGAAACAATTAATTATCTTAATGGCATTGAGGAACCTCGTAGCTGGGGTATCGAGTTTTACCTTGCGAATTCTCATCTTGCTCTAGGCAATTACGACATAGCAATCGAGCACTACTTAGCAATTCTTGAACGTGAGGAAAACTCGCGACTACGAGTTCTGTATAATCTAAGTTGGGCATACATTCAAACTGGTGACAGCCAGCAAGCATTCGAATATCTGGCATATATTGGTGAAATGCCAACCAGTCCTAGAGTGAATAGTAGAATTGCTCAACTCTACGCATTAGGCTTTGACTATGATAACGCCATTATGGTTATCAACGAAGGAATTGAAGCAGCTGAAGAATTCGAATACGACAACACGACACTAGCCGAACTTTATACAGTGCGCGGACAAATCATCTTCTTGATCTATGAATGGGATCGTGTAGAAGCGGATTTCAATACGGCAATCGAACTTGACCCGACCTATGCACCGGCCTATTTTCAGCGGGGGATTCTATTCTATACAATGGCACGCCGTGACGACGCATTAGCAGATTTTGAGACATACTTGCACATCGCGCCAACCGGCACAGAGGCGCAATCAGCACAGCAATATATCGACAGCTTACAGATAGAATTAGAAGCACTCGGCGGGTCGTAAACCGCTTACAAAGACGTATAAGTCTGTAATTTAACACTCGCTTAATATTTCGACATCGTGTATAACAATGCCAATTAACCATGATCTGTAGTGCGTTTTACATGCTCGAGGCGTGTTCAACGGGCGCAGATTGTTTTTTCTACATGGGTTTGATTACCCGCCTTAACTATAGAATTCTTATCAAGAAGGTTATTTACGATGAAACGCATACGATTAATATTAATTGTTGTCCTGATGCTAGTGATCGGGGTTGGTATTGGGGTATCGCTGATGGTCAATCAGTGGACGCGAGGCCCCTTGCCTGATCAAGATGGCACGGTCACGCTCGACGGGTTAAACGATACCGTGACCGTGATCCGTGATACATATAGCGTGCCACACATTTATGCCAGTAATGTAGCAGACTTGCGCTTCGCACAGGGATACGTGCAGGCACAAGATCGCTGGTGGCAAATGGAATTCTGGAGACACACCGGACGCGGGCGCATTCAAGAACTAACGGGGCAAAGTTCAGCACTGACGGGCACTGACATCTTTATTCGGACGATTGGTTGGGAAGAAGCCAGTCAGCGCGATTTAGATGCCATGCCGGCAGACGTTATTGCCGAACTACAAGCCTTCGCAGATGGGGTCAATGCGTATATCAACAGTCGCCCCATCGGTGAACTGGCATTTGAGTATAACGTGCTGGGTCTGACTGGCGTAGAATTCGAGATTGAACCCTGGACACCACTGGATACCGTCGTGTGGACGAAGGTGATGGCGTGGGACTTGAGCGGGAGCAATCGGGGTAACGAGCTGACCTATTCGGCATTAGCGGATGAGTTCGGCGAGTCAATGGCCGCGTTCTATCAGCCTGATTTTGACTATGAGAATTTTCCGACAATCATTCAAACGGAAGATTTACCGGCAAGTGGCGATACCTTTGAAACACCCTTCATGCAAGATACCGCCGGCATACGGGGCATTCAAACGCAGTTAGCCGGTAATTATGATCCCAGAAGCTATCTTGTTTTCGGGCAAGGTGATGAAGTTGGCAGTAATAACTGGGTCGTCAGTGGTGATTTAACTGCAAGCGGAATGCCCTTGCTGGCAAATGATCCGCATCTCGGCATACAGAACCCGTCAATCTGGTACGAAGTTGGGCTATATTGCCAGCCGATCAGCGCCGATTGCCCTTATTACAATCGTGGGTTTGCGTTCTCGGCATCGCCGGGGGTGATTATTGGCAACAATGCTTCAATCGGTTGGGGTGTGACCAACGTTGGCTCCGATATATTGGATCTGTATCGCATGGAATTTAACCCGGATAATCCCTTGCAATATCGCTGGAATGGCGAATGGCGCGATGCTGAATTGCGCGAAGAAGTGATCCACTTTGGCAACGGTGGCAGTATGACAATCAACGTGCGTGTGACGCATCTAGGCGCGATTATCAACGACAATCAGTTAGACGATGACGGCAATATACTGGGCTACAATCAAGACAATCCGCTGGCATTGCGCTGGACAGGCGACGAACAAGGCACAATTATCGAATCGATCTTTCGCTTGAACCGCGCTAATAACTGGGAGGAATTCCGCGAGGCGATCCGTTACTGGGATGTTCCTGCACAAAATATCGTGTATGCGGATATGGAAGGTAATATTGGCTATCAAACACAGGGGCGCTTCCCGATTCGCGCTGAAGGGCATACGGGTCTGATGCCGGTTGATGGCACAACTGATCAATACGAGTGGCTCGGTTATGTACCTTATGAGTACATCCCAAGTGTGCTGAATCCTGAGCGCGGTTATATATCGACTGCCAATCAAGCCTTGCTACCGCAAGCCTACTATGCGTATTTAGCGCAAGAACTGGGTGAGGAATTCGGTGAGGACGCACATTATGTATTCGACTATGATTGGGATGCGGGCTATCGTGGTACGCGCATCAACGAACTGCTTGAGGCAACGGACGCCCATGATTTCGAGAGTTTTAGCGCCATTCACGGCGATAACAAGTTCTTGTTTGCTGAAGCGATTGCATCAGATTTAATGACGATTGATATGGACAGTGATGAACTCAATGAGATGCGCGATTGGATGCTGGATTGGGATTATCAAATGCATGTCGATAGCGCACAGGGAGCACTGTTCGGACGCTTCTGGCAGGCGCTGGTTGCAGGTATCTTCAATGATGAGCTAGCTGTGATTGATAGCAGTGCCGATGGTAACGATCAGAACATGCTGGTCACACAGCGTTTGATGGCACAATCCGATCATAGCTGGTGGGATGATATCAGCACTGATGAGATCACAGAGAGTCGTGATCTCATCGTACAAAGCGCCTTTGCTGAAGCAGTAGATGCTACCCGTGACGCACAAGGTGATGATCGGGATGGATGGCGCTGGGGCGCGTTCCATCAAGCGGATTTCATCAGCAACCCATTAGGGGCGAGCGGTATTGCTTTGATCGAAGATATGGTCAACACATCAGATGTAGAGACCGGAGGCGGTAGAGCGATTGTCAACGCGACAGGCTGGAATTTTAGTACCGAGAATGGGTTGCGTGTATCGTCTGTGCCATCGATGCGGATGATCTTAGATTTCAGCGATTTCAGCAACAATCGCTCTATTCACACCACCGGACAAAGCGGGCATCCGATGAGCCCTGCTTTCGATGATATGGTGGAGACGTGGCGCACCATCAACTACAACCCAATGTTACTGTTTGAATCGGATGTCGAGGCAAACGCACAATCAACGCTGGTGTTAGCCCCTGCGGATTAACCGTAATGAGCGGGGCATCATAGGTGATGCCCCGTACTTCAACCGATGCGTCCTGTCGCCAGCAACATCCCTACAGACAACAGCAGAACATTACCGAACAGCATCATCGAGAGAATTAGTCGCTGTTGGGCAGTCATGCTCCCTAGCAACTGGTTAATAGGGCCCGGTTGAGTGGTTGTTGTCGACTGTGCACCCTCTAATTCAATCTCTTGCCCGTAACCGAACTCATCATCTTCAACAAAATCCTCAAAAGAAAAGTCATTCTCATCTTCATCTTGAGTCAAATTACGAAAATCGTCAAAATCGGTCATCGGTCTATCTCCTAAAAAGATTCTGTAGTTAAGCTATTTTTGATTGTAGCACAGCTTCAATTAGCACGGAGCCAATTGCCGTTAATTAAATTAAACACAACCACCTCTTCCCCACTCTCGAAGCCCCGCGTGACGTTAACACGTGCCACTAGCTGAGGCACACCGCTATCTGATGTAGCCAGTGAGGTACTCAGCACTGTGCGTTCGTTAGCGATGAAGCTGTTGAGATAACGTTGATAGGCAATGTCGCGCACATCGGTGCGACTAAAATCATACAGTGCTTCCCAACCGGCTTGATCCCCCCGCACGATCAGATCATCCTCCAATTGTAAACGCCACAGCACAAAATCGCGCCAATCAAGGTCAAGATCTGCCAGTGATGCACTGTCGGTGATGGTTGCCAGCAAACTCATGTCAGAAACTGATTGTAAGTTTTGCAAGAGGCGCGTGAGGCTATCTGCCCCGTGTTGATCGATCAAGCTCTGGAGCAAGTGCGTTTCAGGATTGATCTGCACAAAGCGTCCGACAAACCAGGCAGTCACCGATTCTTGCAAGAAGTCGGCATCGGAGCCGGTGAGTGGATCAAGATTACCGGTTACCTGACTCACCAGCCGTTCAGCAAGTTGAGCCGCCACATCAACCTGTAGTGAAACCATGAAAGGTTGATCAGCGCGAGCACGAGCAGTATAGGGTGACGGAACGATCAATTGCCAGACATCCGGCGCAGTATCTTGCCAGCGAACCGGTGCCTGTGGCTCAGGGATCAAGTCCACAGTGATGCGGGGGACACTGGCACAATCCAGATAAGTACAGGACTCTTCACGCCAGCGTACCAGTGTTTGATCGAGCGCTTGAGCAAGTGACTCATCTAGACCACGATAACGGATAGTATGCGTCTCCCGGGTTATTTCGGCGGGTTCGCCCCAGAAGGTATAATCGGGCGGAACATGGAACCAACCCTCTTCATAACGCCAGTAAAACCATGTTTGGACATAAGGCGCACCATCGATAATTTCTTCGACCTGTACACGCCCACGTTGGTCATCCGTCTCCACATCAATAACACGCCCACTAAGCGTCAAGGATGAGGTCATTTTGAGCGACTGATAGGCATCATAGGTCTGGCGCTGGGTGATGAGCCAGTCCTCGCTCGCACTACGTTGTAAAGCTTCAAATGCAGTGAGATCGCCGAGGCGTAGTGCGGTGACTTCAGCTTGTACGGTATCAATCAACAACTGTTCAAGTTCTTGATTGACCTGTTCAAGCCGTTGTTGTATCAAATAGATAACTGCACCGATCAAGCCAGCAAAGACTGCGACCACCAGCAACAAGCGCAACACGCCCAGATAGCGCGACTTACGCTCGATTTTATCTTCGCGATGTTCTTTCTGTTTGCCCTTCTCGGCTTCAATATCCCAATCAAGTTTGACACCCATCGCTGACTAATCCTTATGCTGTGTACGCAGACTAACATCACCGGCTAGTATGCGCTGAATGCTACCATCGGTTGTTTTGATGAGCAATGCGCCATCTTGATCTGTCGCCACTGCTTGCCCTACGATACGTCGGTTCACGCCTTCAACCACTACCGATAGCCCCAGCGTTGTCAGGCGGGTGCGCCATGTGGTGAGTAAAGCATTAGTGGCAATCTGTGTGTGCCAGTGCGCGATACGATCAACCAGAAGCCCAACGAGTTGAGCGCGGTCAAGCTGTTGTGTGGTCTCATTGGCGAGCGTGGTAGCAATCGGTGCGAGTTCCTCACTCAGTTGGTTGCGCACGTTCACTCCCACACCGAGGATCACACCGAGTAACTGTCCATCACGCCAGGCGGCTTCTGCCAATACACCACTGACCTTCTTACCATGAATCTGAACATCATTCGGCCACTTAATACCGACACCATCGATTTGTAAACTTTGACACAGATCATAAACAGCCAAAGCACCTAGCATCGTCACACGGGGCGCAACATTGAGCGTGGGTTTGAGCACAACTGAGAGCGCGAGTGCCACCTCCGGAGGGGTATACCAAACACGCCCACGTCGTCCGCGCCCTGCACGCTGTTCGTCGCTGATAACCGTGCTAAGTGTCTCTGCACCTTGCTCCAGCCATTCGCGCGCGATGTCATTGGTACTCTTGACAGATTGAAGATATTTGAACGGATAACGAACATGAATAGTGAGTGCTTCCTGTGATAACACAATTACCCCTCTAAGATTTTTTGTTGGATGCATCGGCGTTGAGACGCGCAAACACAATCCCAATCGCAAACAGGATCACCAATGCGACTACTACAATGAGCACTGTGACAATCAGTGGAGATTGCACGCCGTTGGTATCCTCTGGTGTGGCTGCTGAATCTGCATCAGGGGTGGTATCAACTTGCGCTAGTCTGGTCGCAGTCGCATCGGCGATGAGTTGTGTTGCCTGCGCACCTACATCATTCACTACTGAAGGCGTGATGGGCACAGGTGATGCTCCGCTCGCTTCACCGGTTTGTGTGGCGCTGATCACAAGCGCGGTAGCTGTTTCAGCAAAAGGATCGGGAGTATCTGCGATCGGTATTGGATCGACATCTGCTTGCGCAGTAGCACTCGCATCAGCAAAGAGACGAGTAGCGGTCAATTGTAGCTCGGCAACAGTGGGTGTTTCGGTTTCCTGAGCCAGTGCAGTAATAGTCAGCAATGCCATCAAGCATAAGATAAAAATTCGAACGCGCATTAGGTATCCTTCGTGTGTTGTGCGATATAGCGATCATCTCGTTCGCGGGAGCGTGACCGTCTACGGTTATCACGCAAGAGTGCATCAATATCATGAGAATGACTACGGTAGTGTACCAAGCCTAACTCAATCAACCATAGCAGGGTTAGCAAGATGAGCACGTTAATTGTCCACGTATTCGTTACGAGTGATAGAGGCGGATGGAACAGACTGGCAAGAATCACCAACACAATCAATCCACTCCAAATGATGAGCATACGTTTCATGGTGCTTTTCTCCACAGTATGTATGATGCATATTGTATCATCTTGAATGGCTTCTGTTAGGGGCTTATAATCGTGAGTAGATAATTAAATACCAATTAGATTTATTGACACACACATAAAGGACACAGATCAATGACAGATAAACATCCGAGAGAGCCGGTGATCTTAGGCAGTGCGCGCACACCTCAGGGTAAGCTGATGGGGGCGCTCGCGCCATTGAACGTCGCAGAATTAGGACAAGTTGCCTTCAAAGCGGCAGTAGAGCGCAGTGGTATCAATCCGGCAGATGTCGATGAAGTGATTGTCGGTAATGTTATCAGTGCGGGTGTCGGACAAGCCCTGCCCCGTCAGATCAGCATCAATGCGGGTGTGCCGGATCACGTCGGCGGCGTATCGATCAATAAAGTATGTGGTAGCGGTCTCAAAAGCGTGATGCTGGCATCGTCAGCAATCAAAGCCGATGATGGCGATTTATTCCTGGCCGGTGGCGTAGAGAGTATGAGTAACGCGCCGCATTTTTCGCGATTACGCAGTGGGGCGAAATATGGCGCAGTAGAGTTTGAGGATGCGCTCGAAATTGACGGGTTAACCGATACATTTAACCAGTGGTTGATGGGCAATGCCGCCGAGTTCATCGGCAAGCAGTTAGAAGTCACCCGCGAGGAGATGGACGAATTCGCCTATCGTAGCCACAAACTGGCACACGAAGCCACCGAATCCGGCAAGTTCAAGGCAGAGATCGCACCGGTGACGATCAAGGCACGTAAAGGGGACATCGTGATTGACCGCGATGAACCCATCCGCCCAACTACCACACTGGAAGCCCTCGCACAATTGCGCCCGGCATTTGAAGCGGATGGTCAGGTGACGGCGGGCAATGCGCCGGGCTTGAACGATGGCGCATCGGCGATAGTGGTAGCGAGCCGTCAGTATGCCGAGCAAAAGGGGCATAATGTGATAGCACGGATTGTCGGCTATGGGCAAGCGGCGATTGATCCTAAGTGGATTTTCTATGCGCCGGTGAAAGCGGTTCCTGTCGCACTGGAAAAAGCCGGTTGGACGCATGATGATGTTGACCTGTACGAGTTCAACGAAGCCTTCGCCGCACAGGTACTCGCGGACATACGCGGCTTAGCACGGGATGGTTATGACATCCCACTAGAGAAGATCAACGTGCATGGTGGTGCAATTGCGCTCGGTCATCCGTTGGGTTCAAGCGGGTCTCGTGTGCTAGTGACGCTGATCCATGCGCTACAAGATCGCGGATTGAAGAAAGGTGTGGCAGCACTGTGCCTTGGCGGTGGGGAAGCCGTAGCGATGGCGATTGAACTAGAAGATTAATCCACATCATAATGGGGCGTGACGGTCATGTTTCACGCTCCTATCGTTCAACTGACGGCACCCAATCAAGGATTGCCACGCCTAACCACGATTGCTATAGTACCCTCTCAATTTTAAAGGTAAACTCACACACATGATGCTCAAGCGATTCAATACACTCGATTGGGGTCTGGTGCTGGCGATCTTACTGCCCTTAATCGGTGCGTTACCAACATGGGGCGAAGGTATCGCGGCGGCGGCAGATGTTGAAGTACATGTTCACCGCATTCATGCGATCACGCTGGCGGTGCAAAATGGCGATCTATACCCACGCTGGATCAGTTATTTCCATCTGGGTTATGGCTACCCGATCTTCAACTATTATGCGCCGGGCTACGCGTATTTCACTGCCTTGTTCGAACTCGCTGGTTTGCCGATTACCATCGCATACAATCTGGCACAAACGCTGGCATGGTCATTCGGCAGTGCGGGCATGTATCTATTGGCGCGGCGCTTCTTGCCGGTACCGGCCGCAGTGCTAGCGGCGGGGCTGTGGGCACTGGCACCCTCGCGCCTGTATGAAGTCTGGTGGCAGGGTAGCATCGCCCAAATTATGGCCGCATCTTTTATCCCCTATCTGCTTCTAGGGGTGATCAAAAATAGTGATACACCCTCGTTACGGCGCGTGCTGGCGATTGCCCTGCCCTATGTGGGATTGATCATGACTCATACGCCAATGTTGTATATCAGCACACTATATGCCGCGCCGCTGGCGTTCTTAGCGCCGATGTTTTACACACAGTTCACTCCCCGTGAGATTGTGAGGCGCTGGGTGTACATTGGCGGAGGCTTCGTGCTGGGGGTGTGTTTGTCAGCCATTTTCCTCATGCCGACCTTGCTCGAATTACCTTATGTGCAAATTTCGCAGGGGATTGATGAGACGGTCAATTATTTGCTTGAACAATACTTACCCATCACAGAAATCTTCACCCTACCCCGTTTGATCGATAGCACAGATCGCTATCTGGATTTCCCGCGCACGCTGGGTTTAGTGGGTGGCGTGCTGGCGCTGATTGGCACGGGCGCACTGCTCCAACGCAGACGCTATGGTCTGGTAGTGCTGGCACTGGCGGGCATGGCGTTCACGCTGTTCATGTTGCTGGAGATCTCGTTTGACCTGTGGATGACGATTCCGGCTTTTGCGAATTTGCGCTTTCCGGCGCGACTCTTGCGTATCGGCGCGGTGTTGATTGCGCTCCTGGGCGGGGCGAGCGTGCTGGCGTTGCCGGCACGCTGGCAGGTACGTGGCATGATCGTGGGGTTGGCGCTGGTGATTGCGCAAATCCTCCCGATCAGTCAACCGTATGCAGTCTGGCTCAATTGGGATGACATCTCCGCTTATGATGAAATCCTGCATGAGCACGATGCCCGTACATGGGGTACAGTCTCTTATAACGAGTTCAATCCGATCTGGGGGGAAGAAATCTTCCTCGACATGCCACCGGAAGCCGAACGTTATATCGACAACCCGTTTCACCTGCGGGTATACGGGCGTGATCTCGCCTCGGCAAATTGGCAGGGCTTCGCTGAAGAAAATATCAACGATAACACCCTGCGCGTGACCACCGATCAAGATCGAGCGGTGCGCTTCCGGCAGTATTATTTCCCCGGCTGGCAAGCAACTGTCAACGGAGAACGCGCCGAGATGTACCCTGATGAGCAACTGGGCTTAATCACCCTTGATCTACCTGCAGGCGAACACGTCGTCAGCTTGCGTTATGTGGGCACACCCCTGCAACTAATCGCGACGGTCATCACGTTGTTGAGTGTGGTCGTCAGCTTTGGTTTGTATTACTTCGGTCGGGATGAGCGCGTGTATGATCCGATACCGCAACAACCGTTATCGAGCCTGAGCGGTGTCACCCTCGTCGGTCTGGTGATTGTGCTGGCAGTGGGCAACGCACAGGTGATTCAAGTGCGAGGATGGTTCAAGTATCATTCACCGCCAACGGATCCACATTACATGCAAACGCGGGTTGATGCAGTCTTCGAAGAGCAGATTACCTTGTTGGGCTACAGCTTGCACGATACACAGATCAGCCCCGGTGGCGCACTGGCGCTTGATCTGTATTGGCATGTTCCGGAAACGCTCGATACCGATTATCGTCCAGTAGTGCAATTGGTCAATCTTAGTCGGGATAGTGCGTGGGCAACGAGTAGCCGGTTGCAACCAAGCGCAGGTGAATTTTCCACTTTGCCCGCTGATCGCTTCGCCCGTGATCCGTATCGTTTGCGTCTGTTCGAGACAGGCATACCGCCCTATGTCGGGCAGATTCAAGTCCAGTTGATCGGGCGGGATGGGGCCCTGACTCTGGCAGATGGCAGTGACCGCCTGATCCTCGAGCCGATCATCCGCGTTCTGCATGAAGATGATGGTGCCACACTGCCAAAAGACGCCACCGGCTATCAAGTGGGTGACATCGCAGAGCTGATTTGTGCCGATGTGATGCGTGAGGGTGATCTATTCAACATTGGCTTAGGTTGGGCGCTTAACAGTGCCAGCGCAGCCGAGCTAGTGGTGATGGTACAGGGTTTAGATACAAACGGCGAGCTGATCACATCCGGCGATGCCCCACCCTTCGGCGGGGATTACCCATCTCTATATTGGCAGGATGGTCAACGGCTAAGTGATGCACACTACTTGCCCTATGACGCTGAAGTCTCACAGATTGCAATCGGCTTATATGAACGCGAAACATTGACGCGCCTGCCTGTGATCCGTGATGGTGTACCGCAGGCGAATGGTCAGATCATATTGAGTTTAGAGGAACGCACATGTTCACAATAACCCCGATCAAACGACGTGATGTGATCTTGCTGATGCTGATTGTCTTCATCGCCGGTGTGATGCGCTTCGGCAACCCTAGCGTTGTCGAGTTCTTTCACGATGATGCAATGCTGGCGACACTGGCACAAGAGATGGTGGCAGGCGAACGCATTCCGTTGACGGGCATCAATTCCTCAGTGGGCATCCCTAACCCACCGACAAGCGTCTATGTAATGGCGATACCGTTCCTATTTGATAGCAACCCGATGACTGCCATTTACTTCATCATGGCATTGAACGTGATTGGTGTGGGCTTACTGTGGTTGATCACGCATCGGTACTTCGGGCGGACAGCCGGACTGGTGGCAGGGCTAGCTTATGCACTCAGTCCATGGGCAATCTTATACAGTCGAAAAATCTGGGCGCAGGATTTTCACACGCCGTTCATTCTGCTGGGGATTTTGTTGGGCTTATATAGCTTCTGCGAGGCAAAACAGCGACAAGCGATTGCAACTCGTCCGCGCTGGTTGAGCCGTCATGAATGGGCGCAAGCATGGACATTGCCGATTTTGCTGTTCGGTTTCCAGATCCACTTTGCATCATGGGCGCTTTTGCCACTGTACGCGGTGCTGTTGATGATGGCGTGGAAACGAATCTCATGGCGGGCATTGACGGTGAGCGCGGGCTTATCTCTGCTGGTGATGACTCCGTATCTGATCGGCTTTTATCAGACCGGCATGGCGAATCCCGATCAAGCCAATCTAGAGGCAGTCGGGATGCTTGCTAACAATGAGAGCGCATTTTCTGGCTTATCATTGCGCTATCTGAGCTTTCTGGCGACAGGCTACGGCTTAGAGACATGGTTGGCGCCGTCGATGCCAGATGTGATGAATCAAGCGGTGAATCCGTCAGGTATCTGGTTGTTGATCGGGGGGATGGTATTGCTCGGAACCGGCTTGTTAGCGCGTAAACGCTGGCGCACAATCGCCCCGTTGATAATCGTGTGGGCGTATCTACCTGCGCTGAGCTTGATTCCACAATGGGCGGGAGTGTATCCACATTACTTTATCGCTAGCATTCCAGCGCTGATGTTGCTCGCCGGGGTAGGTGTGGCAGAAATCACCGAACTCGTTCCACTCGAATCATTAGGACGCACGATTGTGCTGGTGGCGTTTGCCTTCGTCTTACTCACGCAGGGTTTATACTTTCGTGGGGCGATGCGCTTCGTGGATCGTGTCGATTTGCAGTATCCGGCGTTCACCATCCCGATTCACTATCTGCATGATGTCGAGCGCGAATTGGCAGGCTATGATGATGTGCTGGTACTCAGCGATGGGATGGCGTGGGATTTACATCATGAATCAGTGGTGTGGTCAGTGATGCTAGCGGATGACGCGCAATGCGTGCGAACACTGGTTGGTGATGGCTATGCGGTGTTCCCTGAGAGCGAATTTGCCGTGTTACAAGCGCCGAACATGCCAGAGAACGCCATCGATGGTTTGTATTTGACCGATGATCCGATCACCGTGCCCGAACGTGAAGGCAGTACAGGATATGCCATTCACCATTGGGATGAAGCGCCGGTGTGGGAAGGCACACCGATCACAACGATTGATCCCTTCTGGTTTGAGGGCGATGTCCTACTGACCGGCTATGGTATCAGCGATGGTGTGATTGTGTTGGAGTGGCAATTACCTGATGGCGAGCGCGGACTAGATTATCAGTGGAGCGTGCAACCGCATGACAGTGATGGCAACAAGCTCGGACAATCAGACACGGTTTTCTGGCATGGACGGCATTGGTGCGCGAGGGATCGCCTGCTGACGTGGCAATGGTATGAGCTACCCGCCGATACACAACGTTTACACGTCGCGCTCTATCAACTAGGGGATGCACAGGGGCCTGCGTACATCAACGCCAACATTTTAGACCCACAGGGCAACCCCATCAGCAATCACGCCAGCTTTGCGATCGAACGTTAGTCAGCGCCTCAGGGGTTAGCAGGCGCTTCTTCAGTTGTTTCGCCCGATGAGGGCGCGTCTGTCTCTTCAGCGGGAGGTTGCGGCGCACCCTGTAATTCCTCAATAGGCTGATCAATCTCTAGCTCCGGCAATTGGAGCGTACCGTCATCCGTCACCGAGAAACTGAACAACTGATAGGTGCTGACCTCCGATTCTTCATCCGTTGCTGGTTGAATCAGCAGACGGTTCGCTGGATTATCGCGTTCGTACCATCCGACATGCAAATCATAGGTGCCGGGGGCGAAACCCGCTTCTGGTGGATCAACAAAATACGTCAAACGGAAATCTTCTCTATAGCTCCAATAGCGCGTGGGCAGTTGATACTGGAAATCATACTGCGTGATCAATGCGCCCTGTTCATCGTAAACATGCAAGAAAGCGACATAATCTATTTCGATATTCTTCTGCGCTTCCCACAAGACATCTACACTGAAGCTATCTTCATCGCTGAAAGTATTGTAGCCGAAACCTTCCAGCGTGACTTCACCGCCGAAAGTACGCAAGAGTTGCTGATTATCATCAGGCAATTGCAATCCGGTGAGTGATACGCGCAAGTTAGGTTGAATCGCCGCACCCATATTCAGCAAAACATCAATCGGGTTATCGGCATCGTTACTCGCAATGATGCGCTCTTCAGGCGTTTCGTCGTACCAGTTAACAGTCAACGAGAAAGGATATCGTGAGTTAATGTTGCGCACCAATGGTAGTTCATAGGTATCCGCATAGATGCGCCCGGCTTGCCATGTGCTGGTGCGTAGAGTGCCCCCGCCCGGATAACTGGAGATGGTGCGTTCACTGATGACATCCTGGAACGGGTTGATGAGCGCAATCGCCAACGTGAGATCATCTTCGGTGGGTTCAAGCACGCGCCAATAGAGCGTGACACGCACATTCTCACCGGGGAAATAGCGCCGATCCACATGCTCATAGCCGATCAGTTCGATCTGATCAAAGCGGGCGTAAATCTCGCGCATCTCAGCAGGCAGATCTGCCTCGGTGAGAGGTTGCGGCGGACGATATTGTGGCATAATACTGAGGAACGGTATCAGCAAGACGAGAAAACCAACTAAACGCAGGGGCCATTGTAAGCTCTCGCGCAGGATAGGCTCCGGCACAGCATCGCCTGCACGCACGAAGGAACGATCCGGCGGACTGAGCAAGAAGATCAACCACCATAAAACTTCAATCAAGCCCACAGCTAAGAGTGGGCTAATCGCGGCAAAATAGGGAAACAGCAAGCGTCCTTGTGAGGCATAGGTCATGGATGTCCAGCTCAAGTAGGCGATGATGCCTATCAGTATCACACCGAGCAAGAACAGCACTAACGAAATCTCGCGGCGGGCGAAGCTAAAATCTTGTATGCTGACCAATTGCGCCACGAGGAAGATCACACCAAAGATACCAATGAACACCACAAAATCTGCGAGCACATATAATACCGGATTGGTGATGATGTTGAATGCACCGAACACACCCCAATAGCCCTGACGGAACCCCTCAAACTCTGAGAGGAAGGTCAGCAGAGTGTAAGGTTCTACACGTACACCAGCAACCATCGCCATCGTTTGTGTGCCGAACAGTTCACCGTATAGTTGAAGGTTGCGCCAGTACCACCATCCACTGATGCTCATCCACGCCACTAACATGGCTGTACCGAGGACAAGCACGCCTAGCCAGTCTTTATCACGGCGGGCTATCCACAAGCCTGCCAATGCAATAGGCGGAACCAGTACCAGCGCACTCAGTTTGGTGAGTGTGGCTAGACCGAGCAGGACAGCTAATAACAGACTACGACGTAAATCGAAGCCGTCGCGTAGCGTTCTCAGGGCAAGCAAGATCACCACGCTGTTAAGCATAATCACCATGGTATCATTGTTGACCGACGCTGAGATGAAGATGAACATGGGGTTGAAAGCCGTCAACGCGCCAGCGAGTAAGCCCACTACCGGACGATGCGGGGCAATCAACTCACCGCATTGCCACACCGCCCAGATCGTCACAACACCCATTGCCAGACCCAACAGACGCACGATATAGATCGCGAGCGGTGTACCCTCCAGAGGTACCCCCTCTGTGGCGTGTAAGACCATGTTCTTATTACCGAAACTGCCCGGCTCACCAGCACGAACGTGCGGATTCGGGATGCGGTACTCATCCGCATCGGATAGATCAATGGGCAAGGTCAACAACGCCATCGTGTAATAATAAAGTGGAGGTTGGCTGGCTTCCTGTCGATATGATGTATCCAGATTATTGGCATAAATTGCATCGGGATCGCTCACGTCATATTCTGGCAGAGCACCGTCATTCTCGCGAATATATTCCATCATGCCAAAATGCCACAGCTCGTCACTCGCCTCTAAAATAGGTGTAGCTGTCATGAAGACCACACCGAATATCAGATAAGCCAAGATGACAACCTGAAATGCCGATAAAGGAATCTCAGGCCAATTGATTGAGCGATACCATGCCCATACCTTCTGTAACACCGTCAAAATCCGTTGCCCCATCAGCAATGACGCACGGCTTGCTCGAATCAACCACTCGTTCATTTTTTGTCGGAATGCGCTGTTTTGTTCTTCCATAATCCCATTCTATCGTAGAACGTCAGCTTAAAAAGAGCATCCGCAATTGTACGGATATAGCCCTAAGTATAGTAGACAATACCAAAATTAACAGGCAGATACACGCCTTGCTTTACTTTACGTAGATGCGATGTGGAGGTTGCAGAAAGCGCTAGTGGAATACTTGTGATAAGTATCCCACTGTGACAGCGAATTAGAGGGATAGCGATTAGTCGCCAGGAACGCCTTGCGGTTTATCATCTTTTAGGATATCACGGGCATTTTCAACGTAACTCAGCGATTGATGACGGAAATAGGTGTTGTAGAGTTCGGCATAGTGGCCACCGGCCTCCATCAAACTTTCGTGACTGCCCTGCTCAATGATTGCCCCATCTTTGAGCACGATAATGCGATCCGCACTGCGGACGGTGCTCAAGCGATGGGCGATCAAGATTGACGTAGATTTTGCTAAGATCAGATCAATCGCTTCCTGAATTTGCATTTCAGTGAAGGGATCAATGCTGGCGGTAGCTTCATCGAGGATGAAGATTGCGGGATTCTGGATCATCACGCGCAAGAGGCTGACCAGTTGCCGTTGCCCCATGCTGAGACGTGCGCCACGCTCGCCGACATCGCTATCGAGTCCATCTGGTAGTGTCTCCAGCCATTCACCTTCACCGATGCTGTTCGCCAGTTCTTCGATTTCGGCATCCGTGGCATTAGGGCGTGCATAGCGGATGTTCTCACGGATGGTGCTACTGAACAAGAACGGTGCTTGCGGAACAATACCCAGACGTGACCGATACGACGCAAGGTCAAAAGTGCGAATATCGCGTCCGTCGATCTCAATCGCGCCCTTCTGGAACTCATAGAAACGAGTCACCAATTTAGCGACGGTGCTCTTGCCTGCGCCTGTGTGCCCGACGAACGCTACGCTCTCACCTTCTTTGATGTCCAGATCAAAATCTTGCATCACCCATTGGTCTTCATCGTAAGCAAAAGAGACATTTTTGAATTCGATATGACCTTTGAGATCGCTCACCGGTTGGTTATCGATCTGTTGTAAGGTGTTATCGGCATCAATCAAGGCAAACACACGCTCGGCTGAAGCCAAACCTTGCTGGAACTGACTCCAGAACGATACCAGATTGATGACCGGGAACAAGAAACGATCCACACCCTGAATGAACAAGTACCATGTACCGGCAGTAATCACGCCTTCCACTACGGATGATGCGCCGAAGTACAGGATGATGGCAATCGAAAAGCCAGCAAGCACGTTCATCGTTGGAATGATA
This sequence comes from Anaerolineae bacterium, assembly GCA_051117475.1. GTDB lineage: Bacteria > Chloroflexota > Anaerolineae > Aggregatilineales > Phototrophicaceae > JAUZRW01. The sequence goes on from JBNPEE010000014.1 coordinate 152,458, forward strand.
CTAGCGATCACTAAACTACGTTTGATGTTCGTGTTATACGAGAGCATGTTGACCTCAACAAACTCATCGTAAATCATCGCTTCACGGCGGAAGTTCTTGGCGACTGAAATACCCGTCACGCTCTCTTGAATCTGGTCATTGACGACAGCCATCGCCCGTGACCCCTGACGGGTAACACGACGCGCCAGACTGCGGAAGCCATATGCAGCCAACGCATAAACTGGAATGCTGATAATCAGCAAGAACGTCAGGAATAACGAACGTTCCACCAGAATCAACAACAAGAACACAATCGAGATGATCTGTGAGACGACATCGCTGGTGAACAGCAACACATCACCGAATTCTTGCGTGTCGCTAGTGATACGGCTGACGATCTTACCGGTCTTGTTGCGGTCATAGAAAGCGAGATCTCGCCCGACTGCGGCGCGGAATGAATCGTCGCGCATTTGTGCAACCATGTGACCAATCACTTTACTGAGCAAACGACGACGCACCCAGTTTGCGATATACTCGAAGATTGCCGATGCGAGCAAACCGAGCATAATCAAAATGAGCAGGTTCTGGCTGGATTCAAGCATATCAATGCCAGCTGAGATCAAGATGGGGCGCAGAGATGTCACAATAGACAGAATCGCCACCGCGACCACAATTGCTACCAGATTACGTCCGAATGTCTTGGCATAATCCCAGATACGTTGTGCGAGATAGACATCGCTATACTTACGATCGTACTTATCGCCCTCAAGTCCTCCAAAGAAACCCATTGGCGCTTACTCCGTTTCTATTGACTGTTTGGTATCAGCGGGTTCGTCGTAGCGTGCGAAGATGCGCCGATACGCCTGTGATGATTTGAGCAATTCTTCGTGACTACCCTGCGCCACCACTCGCCCATTCTTGATCACCACTATATGATCCGCCCAACGAATTTGTGATAGGCGATGCGTAATCAGGATAGTGGTTCGGCCTTCAGCAGCTGTCCAGATCGCTTTCTGGATTTCGTCTTCAGTGGCGCTATCGATGGCACTGGTACTGTCATCTAAGATCAAGATAGGCGGATTACTCTCAAAAGCGCGTGCCAGAGCTAGGCGCTGACGTTGCCCACCGGAGAGTGTAACACCTCGTTGCCCGATGACCGTATCGTAACCTTCCGGGAAAGACATGATAAAATCATGGGCCTGTGCTTTTTTAGCGGAGGCAATCACCGCTTCGCGGCTGGCGTTATCATGTGCAAATGAGATGTTATCAGCAATTGAACGGCTGAACAAGAAAATATCCTGTTCGATATTGCCAATTTGTGAGCGCAACGCAGCCAGATCCCACTCGCGCACATCCACACCATCGATCAAGATGCGCCCTTGCAAGACATCATAAGTGCGGTTGATCAGCTTGGTGATGGTACTCTTGCCCGCCCCCGTTTGACCAACGATGGCAACGGTCTGCCCATGCTTGACCGTGAAGGAAATATCCGACAACACAATACGATCCGGCTTATAGCCGAAACTGACATTGTCAAATACGATCTCACCCTGCACCGCTTCGGCATAGCCGGTGTCATTCTGATCCATATTGGTTTCAGAGACGATGATCTCTAGAATACGCTTTGCACCAGCATAACCGGATGCAATGCGTGATAGCGAGAACAACGAAGTGAATACCGGAAAGCCAAACATATAAATTTGCCCGACGAAAGCCACCACATCACCGATCTCGATGGCACCCGCATTGTAAAGGATCATCGCATGTAACAACGCTCCCACAAAAGCCAGCCCCCATAACAAGGTCGAAAGATAACGCGCTTCAATCTCACCTTGCTCGATATAGTAATCGCGCACTGTGTTGACCAATTTCTGGAAGTAACTGGCTTCGTTATTCTCTTGCGCCGTGCCTTTAACAACCTGCAAACCTTCCAGCGCTTCCGCCAGACGGCTGTTCATCTTGCCAAAGCTGATGCGCACTTCTTGCGCAATGGGATAGACATCTCTAACTAATTGCACTTGTACGAAGAGGTGTGCAATCGTGAACAAGAGCGGTACGAGGATCAGCTGTGGATGAATGAACGGCGAGACAATCAAGGGTAACAGAATGAAAAAACTCGACCCAACGACGAGGTTAAAGCCCGGATTAAACATGAAGTTCAATTCGCGCACATCGTTGGTAACACGTGCCATAATATCACCGACCGGTTGCATGTCATGAAAGTCCATGCCTTTACCGAGCAGACTACCATACAACTCATCGCGCACATCGCGCTCAATGCGTTGCGAGAAAATCTCCGCTGAGAAGTTGCGAGTGAACTGTAAGAGCGCCCGCAAAAATTGCGACCCGACGACTGCCAGTACCATCAAGAATGTGAAGCTTAAAGCCTCCTCACCGGAGATCACATCCTGCTGAAAGTCATTGAGCGCATTGAACGCCTCTCCGGTAAAGATCGGCACGATTGATGCCAGCGTGGCATTGCTGAACGCACCGACCAGCAACGTGACGATAAAAATCCAATGACGGCGCACATGTGACCAAATAAAGCGCACAGGGCCAGTGTGATCACTATTATAGGTATTACCTGCTATAAACTCTGATGACATAGAATATCCTGAAAGTTAGATGCTTTGAGCACTGAGCATAGTACAACAGATCAGACTGTCCATCTATGACCATTTTATGCAAATTAACGGGTTAAACGAATGGATAGTCTAAGACAACTTGATGAAGATCACATTAATTACCCGGTAAGACTTCAATGGAGATCGGCAGAAGCGCGGTACTTGCATCAACTGATGCACCACCACTGACCGCTAACTGTTGTGCGCCGCCACTGCCGGTCTGATAAAGGCGCACCCACACTTGATAGGTTCCAGCAGGCGCATCAGCCGGTAAGGCTATCGCACGATTATCAGGGATCAGTGATCCTGCTTGCCAATTGAATGTTGGTGCGAAGCCCGCATCAGGGGGGCTATCAACACCCTGAATTGGCGGGTATTGGCCCTGCTCATGCACGAGGAACCATGAGACGGTATAATCTTCAGCTATTATCGTGTCGGTCTGCCAGTAGAAGGTAATCGGCACGACATCGCCAGCACGATAATCTGTATCCATGGGTAAGGTATAACCATTGAGGGTGATGTGATCGCCAAAGCGCAAATCAGTCAGCTGATCCGGCAGACGGAAGCTGTCACGGCCCGGCGCACCGATGGCGCTGAATTCGAGCAGGCGCACAGTAGGATCATCGGTGTTGTAGGCATTGAGCAAGTAATAATTGCTGGTGAAGAAGCGTTCTTCAGGACGGTTTGCCCATTCGGTGAAAGAGCTATTGTGTGCCAGCCACCAGAAGCGATCATGCCCTGCGATGATCTGATCGACATAACGCAACATAGTCACTGAGATGCGATCAGGGTTAAAAGCTGACTGAACAGTGGGTGTATCAGCAGAGCTAGTACGCTCGCCCGGCTGAAAACCAATAACAATCGGGCGCACGCTGACAAGATCGTTATAATTGAGTATGAAACGCTCATAAGTCACATCAGCAGAACCGGCTAGGAACAACGGTTCAATAGGTTGTGCTTCGCGCTCGAGTATATCAAGCACCTCAAACAGCACTGGTTTATCAGCCCAGTACAGGCGATCTTGCCGATATAACTGACGGAATGCCAGCCAGCCTCCAAACATCAACGCTATGCTGACCAATCCATTGAGCCACACGCGCCGATTATCACGCACGATGAGCGCTGTTATAGCGAGTGCACTCAGCAAGAGAAAGCCCAAAATCAGATACTCTGATTGGATGCGCACCCATGCGACATCCCAGCCCAACGATGACCAACTCTGTGGTAACACCCACCAACGCAAATATTGTGGATGGTTAAGTGCTGGTAACCACTCAACTAATCCACCTGCTTCAGCTGGCAGATAGGTGTTGTAACTTTCAATAAAGGAAAGCGCAAACACGCTCTGCATAGCAACGCTGAACAGCGTGAGCATAGCCAGCAACAATCCGCCTGTTGTGAAGGGTTTCTTGCGCACGGCATCAATCACAGGTAGAACGAGTAACATCAGAACAGGCAAAACCGGTATTAGAAAACGCGGAGGCAAGGACAATCCACCAAACCAATGCACACCCGTGAAGAGCGCGTGCCCCACAGCATAGCCTGTAAGTAAGATGAGGGTCATGAATAACAGGCGATAGTTGCGCTGACAGCGCAATTGCCAGGCGCCAACCCAGCCCGCCAGCAGAATCGGTGATGTGCCCCACACACTCCCGCCGATACTAAATAGATAGGTATGCAGTGCGCTCTGTGCGTTCCTGGTGTAGAAGCCTGTCACAGCGCCGAGCCAGTCAAAGCCTGCCGGAAGGAATGCAAAGATAATCAACGAACCTAAAACAATTGCTAGCACCAGATCGAGCAAGCGGGCAGGTAAATAGCGCCATACCACATCGGGCAATGACCACAGTATCAGTGCGGGCAAGACTGCTAAAGCAGAATTCTTCGTGTAGAAGGCAGCGACTAGCATCAGCACTGCCATACCGAACCATCCGACCTGACGATAGGCGCTTCGCCAATGATCGAGGAAGAGGATCGCCAGCAAGAGCAAGAGCATCACCAACGGATCACGAAAGAGGGTTTTGCTATACGCCCAGACGAGCGTGCCACTGCCGAATAAGAGCGCACTGGTGATGGCAACCGTGCGATGATAACCCAGCCGACACACCAACGCGAACAGCACACCCGCGCTCAGGCTGACGGTTAGCAAGTTAAGCAACCATGTCGCATGGATGAAACCCAGAGATGGCACCCAACGTCCCAACGAATAAGTGAGTGCGGCGGCATAAGCAATCAAGGGTTCGGCAGGATCATAAGCACCGAGTGGCAGGGGATCGGTGAGATCAATATTACGCGGGGCATTCTGCCAGAGTGATTCATCGCGCAGGGTATCACCAAAGTGAACAATGCTGCTAGCCGCATCCACCACTAATAAAGAATCACTGCTCACAATCCGTCCACTGTAGGTAGCCAGATAGAGACTGAGCAAGCAGAACACAATGGCAATAAATAAACCGGGTATACCCCGGTTTGGTGTCGTTTGATCGTGTGACATGAAAGAGATTGCCTAGGCGGTACCGCCATTGAGCCGATGGATAACGCCAGTTAAGGACTTGATGATCTTCTGTGTACCAGTGAGTTGATCACGGTTTTCGAGTGCTACTTGATAAGTCGCCGCCCCGGCCATGAATTTACCATCACGCACCTGAAATGCCCCAAGTGCCAGCAAGGTATCCGAATACATACGTTCCTCACCCAATTCTTTGAACAGATTGGCTGCCTGACGGTAAGACAGTTCCGCTTGTTCCTTATCGTTGAGTGCTTGATAAACCCCGCCCAGATTACCGAGTACCTGTGCCATACGCATCTTATCGTCCTTAACCTGGAAATGCTTGAGGGCTTCTTGCATCAGCTCAAGCGATTGTTGTGTCTCGCCCAGTGAACGATGCACCAGACCGATATTGACCTTCATCTCGGCAACCATATCATAATCGCCGGATGCTTCGTAGGCATCTTTAGCTTGTTGAAAAGCCCGATTCGCCTCTTCATAGTCGTGTTGTGTGAACAGGTTAATCCCCTGCTCTTTCAAAGTTTCTGCTGTCATAATGATCGCGCTAAAGTCACTAACGCTAGAACTCCTTTCTTACCGAGGTTTCTGCTCACATGGCGATCTCTAGCATTCCTTCAGCAGCCTGACGCAGTTGATCCGCAGACATCTGACTGAATGTGATCGCAATTTTGATGAAACCGATATTAAGCGGATTCGCAGCGAACTCGCGGATTTCAGGATCGAGATCGCTGAAGTGCTTCCACTCTTCGCGGATACGTAACAACTCACCGACATAACTACCGGTCTCAAGAAAATAATCCATATTCTTGTTAACGATACTGGCAATCACCGACAGATGGTGCATAGGGATGGATGTCACCCCGTTTTCGTAGTCTTGCATAAGCTCAAGCGGGATATGAGCGCGTTCAGCGACCGCCTCTTGTGTGAGTTCTTCAGCCTGACGCGCTTGTGAAACCAACGCGCCAACCATCCGGTCACGCAGTGCCATGTACTCACTCTGCGCGGCTAATTTCTCGCTCTTATCAGCATCCATCGTCTTCATTGACCAGAAGTGGCTGACGGGTACATCCAGATAATAGGCGAGCAACTCTAATTGAGGCAGGGTCGGCGCAGCATCACCATATTCCCACGTTTCGATCACACTATTCTCAACACCCAGCAAACGCGCACAATCTTCGATAGTACGGGCAGCGTTCAGGCGTGCGTCACGGATGAGCACGCCGAGCATTTTACTGCGGATCCGATAGGATTCCTCAAAATCATAGTCTTTTTGTTCGTCACCTTGATCGTTCTGACGCGCTTTCTTCATGCGTGAGGAAATATCTTTAAAATCCATCAGTAATCGCTCCGTTATGGTGTCTACTATTCGTCATTATAGACGCTTGAGCGTGAGTCGGCAACTCTACGTGCCATGCGATTGCCACCGGTATGGGATTGTTCTTGACACGCAATAGTTTGAATCAGGTTTCAATTCAGCGTGTGCATTTCCCATATTGTTGCATTCATCTTATAATATACCAAATAATAATGGATAAGAATTAAGCTATGACTGACACTGAAACACTCAATGAAGACACTACGCCAACCCGAGCATCTGAAGGTGGCGATAATCCGATCACAGGGTTCTTAATGCAGTTCCAGCGCCTGAGTGCCAAAGAGCGCACCGGCGAAGCATTCGCGCGCTTGCTTGCTGAAGCAGTCGGGTGTAGTCATATTATGATACTTGCTTATGATCCTGACGAGGCCACGTTATACTATCATAGCGCCTACCCGATCCCACCCAAAACCACTGAGATTGATATCAACACCTTCAACACCGATGAGGAATCATTGATTCCACGCATCATGAGTGGTGATCTCGTGACCTATAACACTCAGTCCGACGAAACACGGCTCGCTAGCCTGAGCGCAGCTGTACCAGCCCAGCATATGAGCCTACTTGCCTTACACGCTGATACACGCCCCATCGGTGTGTTGGCGCTTTATAACGAACCGGATAAACCACTGACAAAGGCACAACAGACGACCCTGCTGGCGCTCCAACCGATCCTCAGCAGTTTGCTGGAGTGGATACGCGAGCAAACAATCCTGAAAACCCGCATTGAGGAGATTGAGCGCGAATCTGAGATCTTCAGCCGGATTGATGAAGAACTAAACGACACAATTGAGATCAATTATGTGTTCACGATGATGAAGGATTGGGCGTTGCGCTTCACCAATGCAGATGCTGCTGCTCTCGCATTATACGACGCCAACACCGACGCAGTCCGCATCATGTCGCAGTACGGCTTCAAGCCGAACAGCATCACGATTGATGAGGAGTTACCACAGGAACACAGTGGGATCATGCTTCGAGTAGCGCGTCGAGGTAGCCCGGAAGTTGTGCCAAATGTAACTACAGACCCTGATTATTATGCGCTCGCAGATGGTATGTTGACACAGATGAGCGTACCGATCAAACGCGAAGATAAAGTAATCGGCGTGTTGACCTTATTAGGGCGCGAGATCAACAGTTTCACCGATGAGCATCTTGAATTCAGCAAACGTCTGTCGAATCGTGCGGGTGTGGCGGTGGACAATGCGCGTCTGTTTATGGTGACCAAACGCGAGCGCGAAAAACTCTCGAACATCCTGCGAAACATTGCTGATAACGTGATTGTCGTCAATCTCGACCATAAGATTGAGTTGATTAACTCATCCACGATACTTGCGTTTCATCTTTCGGCAGATGAGCATTACGAAGGTCGAACACTGACCGATATAATTACCCATGCCAAGCTCCAGATCGCCTATCAAGATGCAGTTGAGAACAACGATACGGTCACAACAGAGCTAAATTTGCCCAACGGACGCACCTATCACACCAGCATCGAGTTTCATGCGGGTATCGGGCACATTATCGTTATGCAGGACATTACACATTTCAAAGAGACAGACCGTCTCAAGACAGAATTAGTCGCCACCGTCTCGCACGATCTCAAACAACCGCTATCAGTGATGCGTGGCTATCTCGATCTGTTGAAAATGGTCAACGAATTTGACGAAAAATCAATGCGCTACGTTGATAATCTCAACTTTGCTTTCGCCAGTATGCAACAGTTAATCGATGATCTACTGGATATTGCCCGTATTGAAGCGGGGATCAAGCTAGAAATGGAAGAGGTCAACTTGCTCGATGTATTAGCGCGTTCAGTGCGTAGCAATACCCAGCAATCGGATATGAAATCAATCAAACTTACGCTCGATTTACCGGAGAATCTACCCGTCATTCAGGGCGATCCCAAGCGGTTGGAACAAGTTTTCAACAACTTGGTCAGCAATGCAGTCAAGTACACACAACCCGAAGGCGATGTGACAATCTCTGCTGAGGTACGCCAGAATACTCTGCGCGTGTCAGTCAAGGATAATGGCATGGGTATCGGTGCAGAAGATCAAGCGCAAATTTTCGAACGTTTTTATCGGGTGCGCCGTCCAGAGACAGACAGCATTGAGGGTACTGGCTTAGGACTAGCAATTGTGAAATCACTGGTTGAAGCGCATGATGGCAAGATTGATCTCAAGAGTGTTCTGGGCAGTGGCTCTACCTTCCGCGTGACTTTGCCCATCAGCTGATCGCATACAACAACACCCTGTTTCATTAAAGACATATAGCGAGATGGCCGACGGGTCATCTCTTTTTGATTGCGTCCATCAGGCTCTGGCGGTAAGATGGAGAGCATTAATCAAATTGATATTCAGTTCTTGAAATGGATTTTTATGCAACATTTCGAAAGTAAAATCAACACTCACAGCACGGATTACAGTGAGCAATATGCACACAATCAAGCCCTGATGGAAACCCTCGCCGAGCGTCAACAAGCTGTGCGTGATGCTGGTCAGCGTGGCAACCAGCGCATGATCTCACAGGGGAAACTCCCTGCCCGCGAGCGCGTCGAACTCTTATTAGATCCTAACACGCCATTTTTAGAGCTATCTACACTGGCAGCTTATGGGATGTACGATGATGAGACACCCGGCGCAGGCGCGATTGCTGGTATCGGCATTGTCAACGAGGTGGAATGCATGATTAGTGCTAACAACCCTGCTATCAAAGGCGGAACCAGTTATCCGATCAGCGTTGATAAATCATTACGTGCACAAGAAATCGCTGAGATCAACGGCTTGCCTACTATCTATTTAGTGGAATCCGGCGGGGCAAACTTGCCCCATCAAGCCGAGTTATTCGTCAAAGGTGGGCGGGGCTTTGCTAATCAGGCACGGATGAGCGCGTTAGGTTTACCACAGATTGCGCTGGTCTTTGGCAATAGCACAGCGGGCGGGGCGTACATCCCCGGCTTGAGCGATTATACAGTGTTCGTCAAAGATCAGGCGCTGGCGTTCCTCGGAGGACCACCACTGGTGAAGATGGCAACTGGCGAGGAGATCGACGAGGAGACGCTGGGCGGAACGGAGATGCACGCCCGTATCTCCGGCTTGGCTGACTATGTCGCGCTGGATGATGGCGATGCATTGCGCATCGGGCGCGAGATTATAGGCAAGCTCAACTGGCAGAAAACCATCGAGCCACCCCGACAAACACCAGAAGAACCGTATTATGATCCCGATGAATTGCTGGGGATTGTGCCGATTGATACCATCCGTAAACCGCTTGATATGCATGAGATCATTGCCCGGCTGGTTGACGGTAGCCGCATGATGCCTTTCAAGCCTGATTATGGCAGTACGCTGGTCTGTGTCGATGCCTATCTGAATGGATATCCGGTGGGGATTATCGCCAACAACGGCGTGCTATTCAGCGAGAGCGCCAACAAAGCCACTCAGTTCATTCAATTGTGCAATCATCGTCGCATACCGATCATCTACTTGCAGAATATCACCGGCTTCATGGTGGGTGCTAAGGCAGAGCAAGAGGGAATCATCAAGCATGGTAGTAAGATGATTAACGCGGTGGCGAATAGCAACGTGCCTCAGTTCACCGTGTTGATCGGGGGCGCGTATGGAGCCGGTTATTATGCGATGTGTGGTCGCCCTTATGATCCACGCTTGATCTTCGCATGGCCCACCAGCCGCACGGCAGTCATGGGTGCGGAGCAAGCGGCGGGTGTACTGGGCATCATTCAGGAAGCGAGTATGGCACGCAAAGGCATTACACCCGATAAGGAGCAGATAGAGATGATGAAAACCGGCGTGCGTCTGATGTTTGAAGAACAGAGTGACCCATACTACGGCACAGCGCGTCTGTGGGATGATGGTTTGCTTGACCCACGCGATACCCGTCAGGCACTGACAATTGGCATCAGCATGTCATATAATCGTGATTGGGTGACGAGAGGCGCACCCCGCTATGGCAACTTTAGGATGTGAGATAATGAACGACTATCACGAAGATAATCGGCAATCGTGGAATGTGGCCACGCGCCAACATCACACACACAAACCGGATCTGATTGCGCGGTATAAGAACGGCTATAACAACCTGTATCCCGAAGAAACCGCCCTGCTTGGCGATATACGCGGGCAATCGCTGGTGCATCTGCAATGCAATGATGGGCAGGATACGGTGAGCATTGCGCGTCATCTGGGTGCAAACGTGACCGGCGTTGACATCAGCGATGAAGCGATTGCTTTCGCGCAGAGGCTCTCGGACGAAGCCGGAATTCCAGCACAGTTTGTGCGGGCGGATATTTTCGACTGGTGCGAGACGAACAGCACGCGCTACGATGTGGTATACACCGGTTACGGCGCGTTGAACTGGTTATCAAGCATCACGCGCTGGGCACAGAGTGTCGCTCGTACGTTGGCGGTAGGTGGGCGGTTGGTGTTGATCGAGTTTCATCCCTTGGTTGGGATGCTAGAAATTGATTGGACACTCAAATATGATTATCTAGGCGGACGGCACTATAGTTTAGGCGGTGTTGGGGATTATGTCGGCAACAATCACGAAGGGCAGTTCGTCAACCCGCACGATTCGCATGAGTTCGCATGGGGGATTGGTGAGGTCGTCAGCGCCTTACTTGAGGCTGGATTGCGCCTCGATCATTTGCAAGAATATCCCTTCATCAACGGTTGGCAAGCCTTCCCCGATATGCGTTCTGCCGAAGGCAACCGTTATTATCCACCCGCCGAGCAACCTACGTTAGCGATGATGTACAGCGTGGTTGCATCCCGAACAGAGTGACCTATGATATCCCATGCATCTCCTGAAACCACCGCCGAAACGCTCGCCCATAGTGCGTTCGGCTTTGCCTTCTTCGCGCTGATTCCGGCATTGATTCGGAGGAGTGGGACGCGCCACCGTGCGCGATGCCACCCCGCACGCTATCGCTGATTTTTGGCTCACGCCTGTAGAAGCCACGCACGCCCTCGCTGAGGCCTATGGTGTGGATGTGGTTTTTGTGTGGCAACCTGCTATAATTTTTAAAGACACTTTGTCTGAAAGTGAACAGGCAATCTATCAACGCACTGAAAACGAACGCCCTGGATTATTCGCACTGTATGGTGAAGTGGATGCCATCGTGCGCGAGCGCATCGCCAACCAACAAACGGATGTACCTATCGTGATCTTGAGCGATCTATTCACCGAAGAATCTACACCGATTTTTCATGATCTGGTACACATCACAGAAATCGGCAACGAGCGGGTGGCGCAGGCGTTGATTGAACACGTGGATCTATTGTTAGAAGATTGATTTTTTACGAGAGGACTTATTGATTATGGTATCGACAGTCACACCACAGGTGAACCCCTATCAACCCTTCACTGAAGAGCATCAGATGTTTCGTAAGTCGGTGCGGGCATTTGTCGCACGCGAGATCACACCTTATGCAGAACAGTGGGAAGCAGATGAAATTGCACCTTTGCATGATCTGCTCAAGAAAATGGGCGATCTAGGCTTTCTCGGCTTAAACTACGAAGAACAATATGGCGGTGCAGAAGCAGACATCTGGTTCACGGTGGTCTTGCACGAAGAAATTAGCAAAGCGCCGATCGGCGGGGTACCGATGGCCATTGCAGTCCACACCGATATGTGTACACCTGCACTTGCTGAGTATGGCTCGGATTATCTTAAGCAGACGTATCTTGCGCCGGCACTGCGGGGTAAGATGGTCGGTGCGATTGCAGTCACTGAACCGGATGCTGGATCGGATGTGGCACGTATCCGCACCCGTGCTGAGCGTGATGGCGATCATTACGTGATTAACGGCAGTAAAATGTACATCACCAACGGCACACAGGCTGATTGGGTTTGTTTGCTGGCACGCACCAATGAAGGCGACGACTATCGCGGAATGTCACTGATTATGGTTCCGACAGATACGCCGGGCTTCAATGTCAGCCGTAAGCTCAAAAAATTGGGGCAACACAGCAGTGATACCGCCGTGTTGAGTTTCGAAGATATGCGCGTACCTGTCAAGAATCTGATCGGCGAAGAAGGCAAGGGCTTCTACTACCAGATGGGGCAATTCCAGATCGAGCGCCTTATCGGGGCGATCGGGGCGATTGCTGCTGCTGAGCAAGTGGTACGCGATACCATGCGCTATACACAAGAACGTCATGCTTTCGGCAAACCTCTGCTGAACAATCAGTGGATTCAGTTTAAATTGGGCGAGTTGTTAACCGAGATTGAAGCGGCACGTCAGCTCAATTACTACTGTGCGAGCTTGATCGAAGCCGATGCAAACCAGACCGAGATCACGCGCATTGCGTCGATGTGTAAGCTCAAAGCGGGGCGTTTAGGGCGACAAGTGGCGGATACCTGCCTGCAATTCTTCGGCGGGATGGGCTACATGGAAGAAACGCCGATTTCACGCTATTATCGCGATGTGCGCTTGTTGAGCATCGGCGGGGGTGCCGATGAGATCATGCTCCAGATCATCGCCAAGATCGAAGGCATGGATCACAGTGGGTGATGCGCCTATGACTTATCGTATCGGCTCAGGACAGGGGTACTATGGCGATGATGTATTACGCGCTTTGCCGATGATCGAGGGCGGGCATGTGGATGTGGTGTGCTTCGAGGCGCTGGCAGAGTTAACCTTAGCCATCTTACAAAAAGATAAGCTCAACGATCCGACGCGAGGCTATACCTTCGACATCGGCATCATTGCCAGCAAAATCTTACCCGCTGCCTATGCGCGTAAGATTCCTCTCATCAGCAATGGTGGGGGCTTGAACCCCGCCGGCGCAGCACAGTTGGTCTATGAGACCGCGCAGAAACTCGGCTTACACGGTTTGAAGATCGCCTATGTGACGGGAGATGACCTCAGCGCTCGTTTGGAAGATTTACTTGACGCGGGCGAGACACTGGAGAATCTCGATACCGGTGAACCATTCGACCCGACAGCGTATCGAGTTGCTAATGCCAATGTTTACATGGGCGCACAACCTATTGCCGAAGCGCTTCAAGCCGGCACGGATATTGTCATCACCGGACGGGTGGCAGACCCCTGTTTGTATCTAGCCGCGGCAGCAGCGCACTATAATTGGGCGTGGGATGATTGGGATAAGCTGGCATCAGGAATTATCGCCGGACATCTGCTGGAATGCACCGCGCAGGTTGTCGGCGGGAATAGCCTAGCAGTGATAGACCAGATTGACGCTGGTGATCTCAACCGCCTCGGCTACCCGATTGCAGAAGTAGAAGCGGATGGATCGTTCGTACTGACGAACACGCCGGGAATGGCGGGAATCGTCACTACAGACACAGTCAAAGAGCAGTTGCTTTATGAAGTGCATGATCCTGCCAATTACATCACGCCGGATGTGATCGCCGATTTCACCACGTTACATCTAACACAAGTCGGGCAGAATCGGGTGCGGGTGGCAGGCGTAGAGGGCAAACCTCGCCCTGAAGAACTCAAACTGAACTTGGGGCAAATGGAAGGTTACATGCGCGAGCTGATCTTCACGCTTGGATACCCACAAACACGCCAAAAGTTTGAGCAACTGCAAACGATGATTGAGCGTACCTGTGATCCCCTGCCGATTCAGCGCATTAACTATGATTTTCTGGGCATCAACAGTTTATACGGTGATCTCGCTGATTTACCGGATGATCCGCTAGAACTGATCGTGCGCGTGATGTTCACCGCAGAAGATGAACGAACGCTCAAAGATGCCGTACGTACCCTGCTGAGTAACGGATTGAGTGGGCCAGCCGGTATGAGCGTCTCCGGCACAAGTATCAGTGGCAAAACGCGCATGGTGTTAGGCTTGTTCCCAACACGTATCAAGCGCGAACATATCGCACCAGAGCTCAGCTATTTCGTTGTGGAGTGAGGGCTATGACAAGTACATCCGCATCATCTGTTTATCTGTTCAATCTGCGTCATTATGATTTCGTGCAGGGTGATACAGCCACCCTACCCACCGCAGTCACCCGTAAGATTGCAATACGTCAATATATATATCTGATGTTCGTGGTTTGTGCGCCGATAATCATTGGTATTCTGATAGCGGTCTATCTGCTGAAGATGGTGATTGAATGGGTTTTGCTGATGACATTAACGACCGCATTGGTGACCTGTGCGGTCATCGTGCTGAGGCGCTATTTGCGCGATCGCACTCTACGCCATCATGGGGTCATCCTCTATGGTGAAGTGTTGCGACAGGACATCTTGCCGGGTTACGCCTATATCGGACGGCACATTAATACCCGCATCTTCTATTATTTCTTGACACCTGATGATGAGCGTGTGGTAGATTGCGTTGATATTAGTCATAACATCTACCGTATGCCCGATGAACGTAAATATCCGGAAGCTGGCACATCAGTTGCGATTTTGTACGTGAACAAATCCAACTACAAATTGTTGTAGGTTACCCACCAACCAGAAAGAGTCCGAGTATGAGTAAACGTCTGTATGATCTCGCTTTCGGGCGCAGTGGCGACAAAGGCAACATCGCTAATATTAGCGTCATTGCCCGCTCACCAGAAGCCTATCAAGAGATCAAAGCGACATTAACTGCCGAACGTGTCAAAACGCATCTGGGCACACTGGTACAGGGCGCGGTGGTGCGCTATGAACTCGATAACATCGAAGCGCTGAACTTCGTGTGCTATGATGCCCTAGACGGTGGCGGGACACGCTCTTTGCGGATTGATCCGCTGGGCAAGTCCTTAGCCGGTGCGCTATTATACATGCCGTGGGAGTGAGCAGGAGTTTGTGTGCAATGCATCATGCCAACCTGACGCAACTCGATCAACATTTACAAGAACTGCCCCCGACTGATCTACAGGCACTCAACCAGTACGATCAACTGCGCCAATATCAGCAACGTACCCGTACCCGCCAACGCGCCGTGATCGTGCTGGGGGGATTACTGACGATAGGCGCAAGTATGTGGGCAGTACAGGGTATGTTCGACGGGTACGTTGTACTTGCCCTCGTCCCCCCTACTTTGCTGATAATGATTGGGGCGCTGAGTGGCAATCGCGCTGGTTTGCTAGGTTTAGCGCTGGTGACCATCTTGCACAGTGTACTCAACTTGCTCTTCGTGAGCAGTCTGGCGGAGGTGGTGCTAGTCACACGCTTGCTGATAGGCAGTGTGCAACTACTCCTAGCGTTGTATTATATCCGAGAAGCCAATCAGCCATCATCAGCCCAGATGCACGCACAGCAAACGCTCTATCAGACCCTGTACAGCGCCTTGTATTACGCACAACCCAACAAGAGCAATCAGTTGATCGCTCTGCATGATGGCGCACAAACAATCATCGTGTGGCTACGCCTGCATGGCGCCGTTATTTTGCTCAAAGGAGCGCACCGTTTGATCATCGATATAGGGCAAGGGTTCAACATGACCTTACAGGATAAGGATACCGGCGGAACGCAGGTACTGGTCAAGGTTTATCTTGACGGTGAGACATACCTTTGCACAATTTCGCGCCATGACTGGTTGCGCTATACCCTCTTTGCTCGCTGATTAATTATAATGATACAACATAAAGGACAACCCGTGACAGACCTCGGCACACCTGAAACACTCTTGCTGGAACAACGACAATTCACGCTATACATCACACTCAATCGCCCCCGCACACGTAACGCGATGAACAATCAAATGGTTGCGGAACTGACCGACATATTCGCTCGTATTCACGGTGACCGCACGATTCGTGCAATAGTCCTACAGGGGAGCGATGGCACATTTTGTTCCGGTGGTGATATTAAAGAGATGCGTAATAGCGACATCACCCTGACTGACAGCGCCAACAATCTGGATCGTATGTTGAGCAGTGTCAATCAAGCGCCACAGATTGTGATTGCGCGGGTGGAAGGTTCTGCCCTCGGCGGCGGGTTCGGGTTGGTGTGTGTCAGTGACATTGCGCTAGCAGATGCCGAGGCAATCTTTGGCTTGCCGGAAGTGCGTCTGGGGGTTGCGCCTTCGTTCATCTCACCGTATGTCATCAAGCGTATCGGTTTAACACGCGCCCGTGAGCTGATGCTCACGGGCAGGCGCTTCGGCGGGCATGTGGCGAAAGAATATGGCATTGTGCATGAAGTACATGCGGCATCCACTTTGGATAACGCACTCACAGCACAAATAGAGGAGATCAGCGCCTGTGCGCCCGGCGCAATTGCTGCCATCAAGAACTTGATCTTTGCAGTCGATGGTATGCCATTGGAAGCGACTGTTGCCCTACGCGCAGATTTACTAGACGCGCTACGACGTGGCGAAGAAGCACAAGAGGGTTTGCTGGCGTTCATGGAAAAACGTCCAGCACAATGGATGATAGGAGCCAACGATGATTAAGACCTTACTGATTGCCAATCGTGGTGAGATCGCTTGCCGAATCATCCGCACCTGTCAGGAGATGGGCATACGAACTGTTGCTGTCTATAGTGATGCGGATGCCGATGCCTTGCATGTGGCACTCGCTGATGAGGCAATTCATTTAGGTGGTAGCCCCGCTAAGGAGAGTTATCTGAATATCGACGCGCTCCTAGATGCGGCACAGCGCACTGAAGCTGATACCGTGCATCCGGGTTATGGTTTCTTAGCCGAGAATGCCAGCTTCGCGCATGCAGTGAACGAAGCTGGCTTAACATGGGTAGGCCCCCAGGCAGATGTCATCGAGAAGATGGGCGATAAGCGCGCCGCTAAACGCCTATTATCGGATGTGCCTTATGTGCCGGGCTACACAGATGACGATCAGAGCGATCAGGTATTGTTACAAGCCGCCGGTGAGATTGGTTATCCAATTATGGTCAAGGCGGCGGCAGGTGGGGGTGGTAAAGGGATGCGCCGTGTTAATCATCCTGATGATTTACTGGATGCACTCGCCGCCGCCCGTCGAGAAGCCTTACAAGCCTTCAGTGATGACACGCTGATGCTTGAAAAGTTGCTGATTCAACCACGTCATATCGAAGTACAAATCATCGGTGACCAATACGGTCAGGTGATAGCACTCGGTGAGCGTGAGTGTAGCATCCAACGCCGTCATCAGAAGATCATCGAAGAGAGTCCGGCGTATGGGTTGAGCGATGACCTGCGCCATGCCTTGCATCAAACCGCTGTCAATATCGGCGAACAACTTCTGTATCAGAACGCCGGCACTGTTGAGTTTCTACTGGATAGCGATGGACAGTTCTACTTCATGGAGATGAACACACGCTTGCAGGTTGAGCATCCAGTGACCGAGGCTGTTTATGCAATTGATTTAGTACGCTGGCAGTTAGAAATCGCACAAGGTGCAAGCTTGCAAGATCTGTTGCCACCCTTCGCTGATCTCGATGACTTTGCCTATGAACCGGATGGACATGCGATTGAAGTGCGCGTCTATGCAGAAGACCCTTACAATCAGTTTTTACCAACAACTGGCAAGGTGCTGAGATGGCAGGTTCCGCAGGGCGTGCGCGTGGATGCAGGTATCCGCGATGGCGATACGATCACGCCCTATTATGATCCGATGGTTGCCAAGATTATCGCGCATGGGCACGACCGCAGAACAGCGATCCGTAAACTAGCTTATGCGCTGTCACAGGCAGTATTGAGCGGACTCACACACAATATCAGTTTCCTGCGGGCGGTCTTGATGCATAACGATCACTTACAGGGAACACTCAGCACCGAGTTCATCGACAATCATCCTGAATTGCTCGAGTCGAATACAGATTTACCCGCACCGGTACTGATCGCGCTAGCATTGAGCAGAAGCCACAATAATATGAGTTACTGGCGTAACAATCCCTATCGCCCGATTGAACGGCGGTATCAATATCGCGAAGCAGTGCTCAGCGTGCAATTGACCGCAAACAAAGACAAGACTTATCAAGCACAGGTGGGCGATACAGTCTATCAGGTGCGAGTGATTGCCAACGAAAACACATTCTGGACGCTGGAAATTGACGGTCATCGGCAAAAAGTTCATACTGTCAGCGGGATAAATGATCAGTGGTGGATACAATTTGCAGGCAAGAGCTACCGCCTTGATTGGCAATCCCCTTTGCCTAACCCCGCTACGCGGCAGGTACGCAGTCAGGGATCATTACGCGCCCCGATGCCGGGTAAGATCATCAGCGTATTGGTCAGCGTGGGGCAAGAGGTCAGCGCAGGCGCTACCCTGATGATTATGGAAGCGATGAAGATGGAACACCGCATCCAAGCGCCGTATGCGGGGACTGTCACGCACATCGTTTATAATTTAGACGATAGCGTGCAACAGGATGATGAGCTGTTGACCATCACCGCCCATGGTGACAGTGACGCTTAAGGCACATATGCTGTATTTATACATCAAGTGTTATGCTAAACGATAAATAGTACACTCGGAGAGATCACACTATGCCTATGTATGACTATCGCTGTAAAGATTGCGGTCACGAATTCACTGAGACGCACGGCTTCGATGAACGCCCTTTCGATTGTCCGGCGTGTGAGTCCGAAAGTTTAGAGCGTCTGATCAAAGATGCGCCGACTTTTGCCCGTGGGATGCTCACGCACGCCGGCGACGGGCGCAAAGCCTCGAAAGAAGAATTACAGGCAAAATGGCGCGAAGAAACACCCAAACTCCACAAGCAATTGCGCGATAAGTTCGGCGATCAAGCGGTAGAAGGTTTGCCGACAATCAACGACGACGATTAATCAATCAGGGCAGGCTTTCGTATGAGTCTGTCCTTATTTTTAGAAGGGTTTTACCTGATGCAATCGGTTAATTTTGATCGTGCCGCAGATTTTTATGATGCAACACGGGGCTTCCCCGATGGCATTCCAGAGCAAATCGGGCAATTCATCGCAGAATCTGCCTCACTGCAAGAGACAGATCATGTCTTAGAAATTGGGATTGGAACCGGACGCATTGCCTTACCGCTTGCATCACACGTCAGATGGATCACTGGCGTTGATATTTCGCACCGCATGTTACAAACTTTGATGAACAAACGCCGGACTGAGCCGGTGTTCCCGATACAAGCGGATGGGCATCATTTGCCCTACGTGGATGCCTCATTCAATGCGGTGATGATCGTACATGTGTTACATCTCGTACCTGATCCTGTGAAAATCCTGAGCGATGTCCAGCGCGTCTTGAAAACAAACGGACGCTTATTGCACTGCTTCGGCAAAACCAACCGCGATGAGGATAACGTTGTCGTGCGGGCATGGAATGAGAATCGTCCGAAACGCCGGACAGGGTATCAATGGCAACAGACAGCCCATGCACTCGACACATCGGGATGGAAGCTCGAACAGGAGACTACTTTCACCTATCGCTACACGGACACACCGCAAAAGCTATTCGACGCAGTCAAAAATAAAGTGTGGTCATCCATGTGGAATGTGCCCGATGCCGAGATCGTGCCGGTGCTGGATGCGATCACGCAAGCGGTTGAAACCTACTACAACGGGGATTTTCAAGCACAGATGGCGCGTCAATCTGATTTCACATTACAAATACTAAGCCCGTCTGCATGAGCGACAGGTATCATATCCGGGCTGATACCACCCCCGATAGCCCGCATGATCAATTCATAGCCCGCGGATGCTTCACTGTAAACCGTCCGACACGTGCCCGTACCATCGACTTGAGCGGGTACCGTCTCAGCGCGGGCATGGTCAACGCACACGATCACCTGGAACTCAATCATTTTCCGCGCACCAAATTCCGTGAGGTATACGACAACGCGCATCAGTGGGGAGACGATGTCGATGCACAGCTCAATCAGTCGCCTTATTTTGATTTACGCCAATATCGATTGGCAGATCGCTTATTCATCGGCGGCTTGAAGAACCTGCTGTGCGGGGCGACGACTGTCGCGCAACATGGCGCCCCGCACCGTATGCTATTCAGCCGAGATTTTCCGGTGACGGTACTCCGACGCTATGGGTGGGCACACTCCCTGCACTTCAGCACAGAGGAGGAGATCGTTACGAGCTATCGCCGAACACCGCCAACGGCCCCCTGGTTTATCCATCTAGCAGAAGGCACTGATGCCCTTGCCGACGGTGAGTATCAACGCCTGAAAGCGCTGGGGTGCATCGGCGCGAATACTGTGATTGTGCATGGTGTGGGCTTGTCCGAGGCAGACATTGACGATGCTTCGCGCAGTGTGCGCGGGTTGGTATGGTGTCCGAGTACGAACCAGTATTTGCTGGGAGCGAGTGCTCACATCGCACAGTGGCACGAGTGCGGGGGCACTGTAGCACTGGGCAGTGATTCGCGCTTGACTGCCGATGGCGATCTCGGCGATGAGATTAGCGCAGGTATCACACAGGGGCGAACACAGGGAATTACACGAGAGCAAGTTATGGTGATGGTCGGCGTGCAGAGCGCCCGCTTGCTCGGCTTATCGGATGTCGGTCATTTGCGGGCGGGGGCACATGCTGATTTTGTGGTTAACTGGCACCCGCAACGCAGTCGGATTGCCTTGATTGTGCGCGGAGGCATCCCGCAAATTGGCGATCCGGCACTGATGGCACACTTCCCCGATGTGCAAACCGTTGCCTGTCAGTTAGATGGTGTAGAAAAACGGTTGAACAGTCGGTTGGCAAGACGCATACATCGCAGTACACTCAAAGAACAGGGTTTAGAAGTGGCTGAGTTGCCATCCGGCAAACGCTTTTTCTTCTTTTGAGCAAGCGCACAACTACCAATACTACAGACCGCCAGCTTGTGATTGGGGCAATCACCATGACCGATATTCTCTTTGGGCAATCCTACTTCTTACGCTTTGACGAAAAACTATGGGATGCGATGCAACCCTATCCGCCACTGGGCACGTTGTATGCGGCGGCCATCATGCGCGAACAGGGGTATCGGGTCAGCGTGTTTGATGCCATGCTAGCGCAATCCCCCGCCGAGTGGCACGAGCGCTTACAAGCAGAGCGCCCACGCTACGCCGTGATCTTTGAAGATAATTTCAACTATTTGAGCAAGATGTCCTTATTACGGATGCGTGATGCCGCCTTTGAGATGATCGCCTATGCGAAAGAGCTAGGGTGCGTGGTGATTGTCGCCGGTGCCGATATGACGGATCACAGCGAACGCTATCTGGCGCAAGGAGCAGATTATGTGCTATTAGGCGAAGGTGAAGCCACACTTGCCGAACTGATCAACTATCTGGAAGCTATCGCCACTGTTGGCAATCCGCTACAGGAGAGCGATCTGTATCAGATTCGCTCATTGGCATACAAACACGCAGATGCGGTGGTTAAAACGCCGGCACGTCCTGTCATGCGCAATCTGGATGAGCTACCCTTCCCTGCGTGGGAACTCATCGATGTAGCCCGTTATCGTGCGATCTGGCAGACGCATCACGGGTATTTCAGCATGAATATGGTGACCACACGCGGTTGCCCATTCCATTGCAATTGGTGTGCAAAGCCAATCTGGGGGCAGAAGTACAGCAGTCGTAGCCCTGAAAATGTGGTGCAAGAGATGAAATGGCTCAAGGAACAGTACCAACCCGATCACATCTGGTTCATGGATGACATCATGGGTATTCGTGATCGGTGGATTGAAGAGTTTGCTGATTTGCTCGATCAACATGACGCGCATATCCCCTTCAAGAGCTTGAATCGTGCGGATTTGCTCCTGCGCGGTAATACCATTCCGGCACTGGCCCGCGCCGGCGCAGAAATCGTGTGGATTGGTGCCGAGAGTGGCAGTCAGAAAATTCTCGATGCGATGGACAAAGGCACACAAGTCGAACAAATTTATGACGCTACACGACAGGCACACGCGCACGGTATCAAAGTCGCATTTTTTTTGCAGTTCGGTTACAGTGGCGAAACCCACGAGGACATCCAACATACCTTACAAATGGTGCGCGATCTGATGCCGGATGACATCGGGATCAGTGTCAGTTATCCGTTACCCGGCACGCCTTTCTATGAGCGCGTTCGGCGCGAGCTAGACCGCGAGAACTGGTACGACAGTCAAGATATGGCGATGCTCTATCAAGGGACATTCCGCACCGAGTTCTATCGGCAACTGCATAAAGTAGTCCACAAGGATTATCGCAGTCGGAAAACGTGGCGACAGTTACCACGCTGGTTTGCCCATCCGCATCAATTGCGCGGGCATCATATCAAACAAACACTCGCGATGATCTATCACCGCTTGACCTTGCCACTAGCACAGCACACGCTCAACCAATTGGCACACTTACCTCATGAATCGGCACCACATGCCAACGTGGAGATCATGGGTTAAAGTGATGGTTACATCAAATCGAGTATACTAAGGCAGGCATAAGGATGCACAATGAGGATAAAGACCCATGAGCGATGAACCCCGCGAAATCACCGATGATTTGCGCTTGTCTGAGTTGACTGTTGGTGAGTTCAAACAGTTGATGCTGGACCTGCTGGTACAAGCGCCATCCACCTCGCCAGAAAGCGCGGACAATGCACCCGAACCTGTCGAGAAGATTAATGTACGCCGAAAATCACTGGACGAATTTATGAACGATCTTGGCAGTAGCTGAAAGATTGCGCCTGCGTTACAGTCTATTGTGATTGATCCACACCTATCATAGGAATTAGGCATGGTTGAGCAATATTTAGTCCGCACCATTATTTTACAGAATTACTTTGCACCATCAGCAGAAGTGGCAGAATTGCGCCGTAGTGATGGCGCGATGGATGCGCTTGTTAGCGCTATGAAACGCACCGAGTTAGCCGGTACTGCACTCGAAAAAGAGTTGAATGCTTTTGCACAGCGCGGTTTACAGATCACGAGTATTATCCCTCACCCACCTGATAGTACCTACCCGCATGACCTCATCATGACCGTTATTCTAGCCGAGACGACTTAGCATATGGATATTTTGCTCACGCACGGTTATTTTTTGTATCAAGACCCGCACGAAATGCAAGTCATGAAGCCCTACCCACCATTAGGGATACTCTATATTTCTTCTTATCTCAAATCAAAAGGTTTTGCCGTTGAAGTGTTCGATACCACCTTCAGCGATCTGGCGCAGTTTCAAGATTATGTACAACGCGAGCAACCGCCCGTCGTGGGCATTTATACCAACATGATGACCAAGCGTAATGTGCTGAGCATGATCGACTTCCTGAAACAACAGGACATCACCATTGTATTAGGAGGACCTGATCCGGCGTATTACGCGCAGGACTATCTAAACTACGGCGCAGATATTGTGGTACAGGGCGAAGGCGAGCATACGCTGGAAGAACTTCTGCCCCATCTCGCACAACATGGCACAACACATCTAGCGGGAATTCAGGGCCTTATGTGGTTGGATGACCGCGGACAGGTTGTGAATAATGATCCACGCCCGATGATCGCTGACCTCAGCGCCCATCCATGGGCAGACCGTGAAGCCATCGACATCGAAGCCTACATGAACGTGTGGAAGACGCATCACGGCAAAAGCAGCATCAGCGTGATCCATGCGCGGGGGTGCCCGTATACCTGCACATGGTGCAGTCATAGCGTGTTCGGTAATACACATCGCCGGCGTACCCCGCAAGATGCGGCTGATGAATTGTTATGGATCAAGGAACGTTATAACCCTGATCTGATCTGGTACGCGGATGATGTGCTGACGATCAACCATCGCTGGTGGTATGCTTACGCTGACGAACTCGATCAGCGCGGGGTACGCATTCCGTTTGAGGGTATCTCACGTGCAGATCGATTGGATGAGCCGATTGTGGCGCGTCTGGCGGAGATGGGCTGTTATCGCCTATGGAATGGAAGTGAGAGTGGCAGTCAGGCAGTGTTGGATGCGATGAAGCGCAAAGTCGAAAAAGCGGATGTAGAGGCAAAAACACATCTGCTTCAGCGTTACGGCATCGAAACGGGGATGTTCATCATGCTAGGCTATCATGGCGAGACCATCGCTGATATCGAAGAGACGGTAGCGCATCTCAAACGCTGTAACCCGGATGTGTTCCTGACCACCCTCGCTTACCCGATCAAAGGCACAGCATATTATGCTGAAGTTGAGAGTGATATTTTGCGTGAGGGCGATTGGGCAAGCAACGCTGACCGTGATTTGACTGTGGCTGGACGCTATAGCAAGCGATTTTATCGTTTTGCTACGCGTTGGATGGTAAATGAAGTCGCGCTCAATCAGGCGCGTAAAAATGGCGGGGTATCGTTGCCCCGTATGGCAAAGATGTGGTTGAACACCAAGATCGGGCGGGCGGGCATGGCTTGGACGCAAGGCGAACGCGAGCAAGACGGTCAACGGATACAGGCAGCCAACGCGCAGGCATAATTTATATGATACTAACAGTGATCCTTTATGCTGAGTATACTGTTCAATATAGTATCAAGGGAAATAGATGATGAGCAATCATGTTTATAAGAAGATCGAAGTGACCGGATCATCGACCGAAAGCATCGAAAAAGCCATTGAACGTGCTGTCGCAATTGCCAGCGAGAGCGTCAAAAATATGCGCTGGTTTGAAGTCGTCGAAACACGCGGACATATCGAAGATGAAAAAGTAATGCATTATCAAGTAACTGTCAAAATTGGTTTCACGATAGAGAGTTCGATGTAAATGAGTGTGTTCGATGCGCTTGCGGAGGGCTACGATGCGGACTTCACTACACAACCCATCGGGCGCATCTTACGCCAGCGCATTCACTCGCGCCTGACGACACACTTTCGAGCAGGGATGCGTGTGTTAGAGATCGGGTGTGGCACAGGCGAAGATGCGCTCTTTTTGGCGGAGCGGGGCGTACAGGTCATTGCAACGGATGCCAGCGCAGGCATGATCGAGGTGACCACACGCAAAACGCAGCATAATCCGCTCGTGAGTGTGCATCTGCTTGATCTCAACCACTTAAAAGCCGCATTTGAGACGGGCATTCTGGATGGCGCATTCTCCAACTTTGGCGTGCTCAATTGCATTACGGATTGGCAACCGCTCGCACAGTGGCTCAGTCAACGGATTAGGAGCGGTGGCATCGTGGGCTTTGGTGTGATGGCGCCTTATTGCCTGTGGGAATTATTGTGGCATATCGGGCATTGGCGCTGGGATATTGCGTTGCGGCGCGTGCGAGGTGATCAGTTCGGCACACTGACAATCACTTATCCGACGATTAAACGCCTAACAGCTGATTTCGCACCGCACTTCCAGCGCGTTCATGTCAGTCCGTTGGGTGTGTTCTTGCCGACAACTGCACTGTTCGACGTGGTACAAAAGCGTCCGCGCCTGATGCACCGTCTCACCCAACTGGAAGAGCGCGTGCAGGATCAAGCGTGGTTGGCATCCTTCGCCGATCATTACTGGATTGAGTTTGAGCGTTATTAGGGGTCACGATGAGGTGACGGCTGTCTCTTCACTGATGAGTTGATCATCAAAATCATCGTCAGATTTCATCTTGCGGATCACAGCGAGGATGAACCACACGACTAAAGTCGCAATTGTTGCAATCAACCACAAACCAGCACCAATAGCCATACCAATGGCCGCAGTCACCCAGATGCTGACTGCGGTAGTCAGATCATGTGCGAGGCGTTTACGCTGGATAATAATCCCCGCCCCAAGAAATCCGATACCAGTCACCACATTGGAGGCAACGCGCGAGGTATCTGCGTAAGGGAACGCATGTAATGATAATAAAGTGAACAAGCAGGCGGCGACACCGGTCAGCATATGGGTGCGTAAACCAGCTGATTTTTGGTTACGCTCACGATCTAATCCAATGAGCGTGCTCATGAATGCTGCTAAGATGATATAGCTACCCCCAATAAGTTGATCTTCGATTGTCAATAAAATCGGGTCTAACGGATACATCGGATAGCCCCCAACAAATATTAAGTAAATTTAACATTTATTGTATATAAGCCTTTTTATTTAATCAACTCTTAACATTAAGGACTTGGGGAGTCTATCCGATCATGAACGGCTAGCGCGGATGCTCGCCCACAGGGCTTTCACCTCAGTGGGGGTGAGTTCTTGCCATTGACCGACTTGCAAACCATCGAGTGTGATCGGCCCGATCACGGCACGCACGAGGCGCAGAGTCGGGTGACCAACAGCGGCGGTCATGCGGCGCACCTGACGCTTCTTGCCTTCGGTGAGGGTGAGTTCTAGCCAGCAATCAGGTATATTAGCACGGTAACGAATGGGTGGATGGCGTTCAGGCAAATCGGGCGGATCAATCAGCTCGGCTTGTGCGGGGCGAGTCTTATAGTTTTTGATGGCGATACTCCCGCGACGCAGTTGGTTGAGCGCATCTTCGTCGGGGATGTTTTCAACCT
This sequence comes from Anaerolineae bacterium, assembly GCA_051117475.1. GTDB lineage: Bacteria > Chloroflexota > Anaerolineae > Aggregatilineales > Phototrophicaceae > JAUZRW01. The sequence continues at coordinate 179,257 of JBNPEE010000014.1, forward strand.
GCGACCAGTACGTGCGCGGATGCCCGTATTTGGGATGCGTCAGCATGTGGTTGAGCTTGCCATCATCAGTGAGGATCATCAAGCCTTCGCTGTCATAGTCCAGCCGTCCGGCAGGGTACACGTCGGGCACGTCGATATAATCGGCGAGTGTCTCGCGGTTCTGATCATCGCTCGTGAATTGCGTCATCACCTGATAGGGTTTCCAGAATTTAAGCGTTGGCATCATACATCCAATGTATCATTTTTGCGGCGGGACATCTGCGCGAGTTCGTCTTGATAGGCTTGTAATTGCCCAAAGAGTCGTTCATCAGAGAGCGCCAACATCTTGACTGCCAGCAAACCGGCATTTTGTGATTTGCCGATAGCAACCGTGGCGACGGGCACGCCGTCCGGCATCTGTACGATGGACAAGAGCGAATCCAAGCCATTGAGCGTACTGCTCTTAACCGGCACACCAATCACGGGCAACGGGGTATAAGCCGCCACCATGCCGGGCAGATGCGCCGCCCCACCTGCGCCGGCAATGATAACCTTGATACCACGTTCGTGGGCGGTGGTGGCATACTCTGCCATATCAGCAGGGGTACGATGTGCTGACACCACGCGCACTTCGTGCGGGACGGTGAAGTGTTGCAAAATAGTGAGTGCGTCGCGCATCGTAGGCAGATCGCTGTCACTACCCATAATCACGCCAACAAGTGCCGATGCGGTCATGGTATTTTATCCTTTTGATTTAACGGCTTGCAATCATAAATCCAGTTTACTGAGTGCGAGACGCGCGACTTTTTCTGCGCCATCGGTGTTATAGCCCAACACGGTGATATGCCCCATCTTACGCCCTGGACGGATGGTATCTTTGCCATAGAGATGAATATGTGTGCCCCCGACTCTCAAGGCTTCGATCAGCGCATCAGATTTAGGTGTGCCTTCACGCTCACCGAGGATATTAATCATCGCGGTAGCAGGTGCAATTTGTGCGACATCGCCGAGTGGCCATCCGAGTATTGCCCGCACATGGTTCTCAAATTGTGAGGTGATCGTGCCTTCAATGGTATAATGCCCTGAATTGTGCGGGCGCGGCGCGATCTCATTGAACAGTACCTGATTGTTCGCCACTTCAAACATCTCCACGCCGAAAACGCCGACACCATCAATCGCTTCAACCGCCTGAATCGCCATATCATGGGCGAGGCGAGCCACATCTTCTTCGATGGCTGCCGGACAACGCACGATATGACAGACGTTATTCTTCTGAACGGTCTCGACAATCGGATAGACGCGCACGCTACCATCACGCGCACGCGCCACAATGACGGCGAGTTCGCGCACGAAGTTGACCACTTCTTCCACCATCAGTTCGCGCCCTTCAAATTTTTGTAGCGCGGGTTCAATGTCATGAGCGCGAAGAATAAGCTGGTTACCGTAGCCATCATAGCCAAGGGTACGGGCTTTCATCATCAATGGGAAGCCAAACTCCACTGATGCTTCGAGGACATCACTGCCCACCATCACCTTCTTGAAACGGGGCACATCAATGCCGGCTTGTTGCATCCGACGCTTCTGTATCAACTTATCTCGGACTTGATCGACACTGATCGACGATGCAAAGACGGGTGTGCCGTAGCGCTCCACGCGCTGAAGCAGGTCAACGGGCACAAATTCGCTCTCGAGCGTGACGACATCGACCGCTTGTGCAAACTGTTGGAGTAAGTCGTCGTCGTCCCACGCGCCGATAATATGATGTGGCGTGACGCTCAATGCGGGTTCGTTAGCATGATTGGCAAAGATGACCGTCTCTACATGGAGTGTACTGGCGGCTTGCGCGGTCATCTTGGCAAGTTGCCCGCCCCCAAAAATACCGATTTTTGTCATGAGGTCGTGGTTACATTTCTAACTATAGTTGTTCGGTTCACGCGGACTATGATACCATAAAGGCAGATAAGACATAGAGTCACTGAGGATGCGATGATCGCCAAAGATGATTTCAACAGAGATGCCAAGCTATGGCACGATTATCTACTAAGCTGGAGTGATTCCCAACAAGCTCTGATGCGCCTGTATAACGGTTTGTCGGATCGAGTGGAATTCATGCGCGAGCAGTTTGAGGAAAACGCTCATCACGCGATCTTATGGGATTTGATGATGATCCTGCCTTCAGAAGAACTGCTCCAATTATTGGATATTCTGGTGAAGTATGGCGCACATCCTAGTTGGGGATTCGCCGATCACGTTACCAACGTGATCCGACGTATCCCTGAACCGTGGCTTGTCGAACAGATCTGGGAACACACGCTGCCCTACTTAGACGAAAACCACCCTGACGCAGATGAGCGCATCTGGGGCTTACTGGCGCTCTATTCGGAAATCAACACCGATCTAACCGAAAAATTGGCGCGTCGTGCAGTCACCGCCAACAACCGCGATATGGTGGATGCGGGTGAAAGCTGGTTGAAGCGCATCAAGCGTAACTGAACAATTGCAGTCGAGCGCGACAGGCGATACACTAACCACACTGTTGGTTGAGTGAGTCAGTTCCCGTATGCGCCGATTATTTCCTCCCTATCTGATCTACAGTTTGTTATTGCTTGCCTATTTCATCTGGCCAACGCACCATCACGCACAGGCAGATGTTTCATTAGTACGTCTACACACATTGAACGACACCACAAGTGCCTTGGATGCTGTCGCCTTCAGTCCGGATGGCACACGCATGGCATCTGGCGGGCGCGATCATGTGATCCGTGTATGGGATACCGCAAGCGGTGAGCTATTGATGCAGACAGAAGGTCATAGTGATTGGATCACCGCGCTGACCTTCTCCCCCAATGGCGTTCAGATTATCTCTGGCAGTCGTGATAATACGATACGCGCTTTCAATGCGGATAGTGGCGCGTTAATCGGTGTGATCGGTGGGCATGATGATGATGTGACTGCGGTCACCATGTCGCCGGATGGGGTGTATATCGTCTCTGGTGGGCGTGACGGCTATATCAAAGTGTGGGATACGCGAACAGGGGCACTGGTAGAAACGTTAGATCATTTTGATCAGGCGGTGTGGCATCTAGCATTTGATCCAAGCGGGATATTTCTAGCATCGGCTAGCGAAGATGGCACGATCTGGTTATGGGGTTTGTGGGATCCGTATCACACAAGCTGGTTGAAGCGTCTGAGTGGACACGATACACCTACAGCGTCACTTGCCTTCGCCCCTGATGGTAGCATACTATTATCCGGCGGGTTGGATGGCACAGTGCGTCTGTGGGACTTACGCGATCTGAGTGAAGCCACTCTACAAGCTGACCTGATCATTAATGGGCATCTTGCGCCAGTGATGGGCGTGGGCATCAGTCAAGATGGGCAAGTGGGGCTATCGGCGAGCCTCGATGGCACACTGCGCCTGTGGGACTTAGCCGGCATCATCGAGAGCGGTTATGAATTGGCGCGGATCACTGTCAGTGGTGCGCCGCTAACGGCATTGGGGATCAGCGCCGATCAGGCACAGATTGCATCGACAGGCACGGATGGCGCACTGCACCTGTGGGATACCAGCACCGACGCCCTGACCCGCATCGTGGATAGTCAGCGCCCGTTGAACGTTGCTAATAACCCGACGAATAGCATCCAAAGGGCTATCGCACCGCCAAACGAGGCTCGTACCTATCAACTGCCTGTACCAGAACCCGCCTCAGGGCGTTTGCTGACGATCCCATCCGCAGGGGTTAGCGTAGGGGTGACCACTTTTCCGCTCGATGGTGTCAGCTGGGCGATTGACCCCTGGGAACCGATTGTTGGGCATTTTCAGGGTACTGCGTGGTTGAATCAGACCGGCAATATGGTGCTAGGCGGTCATTCGGAAATGCCGGATGGCAGTCGGGGAATTTTCGGCAATTTGTATAACGTGGGGATTGGTGATGAGATCTTCGTGCAAGATGCGGGCATCACACGGCGCTATGTGGTGGTCAACATTCTCTCCGTCGATTACCGTGATATTAGCGTGGTCTATCCGACAGCTTTCAACCGCTTGACGCTGGTCACCTGTGATATTCCCAGTTACATTGCCGAGCAAAACTTCTATTATGAGCGTCTGGTCATCATTGCTGATGAAGTTCCCCTATGAGTGTATGACGCTTGCAAGCGTAAGCTGGACGTAAGATGCCCTGAGCAATATAGTAATCGCTAGATGTATTGTAATGAGGATGAAATGCTTGATGATGAGACAACTCACCTTCTTGACTATCTTGTTATTGTTCAGTATTGCAGGCGGAGGCATTAGTCAGGGGCAAACAGCTGAACGCCCCTTGATCTTGCCCTTCTTAGACCCGCCGGGTATTGATACATGGTTGCTCGGGCAAGCCTATGGTAATACCACCGGCGCGTATCGTTTCGGCGATCAGTGGTATAGTGCCGGACAAGGCTTGCATTTCGGCTTAGATTTTTCCGCACCATGTGGCACACCTCTGGTTGCTGTTGCCGATGGCACCGTAGCATTTGTCGATAATCTCAATTTTGGTTCAGCTCCGCATAATGTGATCTTGCGCCATGATGCGCTCAACCTGACCTCGCTCTACGGGCATCTATTAGAACGTGCGCCATTGACCGAAGGGATGCAAATCCAGCAGGGCGACTTAGTGGGGTACACAGGCGATCCTGATAGTACGTGTGAATCACGCCCACATCTGCATCTGGAAATCCGCACGCTGGATTATCGTACTGCGCTCAACCCAGTGGACTATATCGATGCTAATTGGAACTCACTGGCGCTGATTGGCAGTTTTAGCAGTCGCAATTATCAAATTGATCTCGATAATGCGCGTCAGTGGCAAACCTTAGATGATCAACCGGATGTAGCGTTCGGCGGGCGTATTCTCAACAACTACAGCGCCCCTTATCCGGCTGAAATCAACCCGCCGAGCAATCCACCACTGGTGCGCAACACTGCACCGATTGCCACCGATAATCCGGCGACTTTACGCATCTTCGATCCGACGGGGTGCTGTTGGGAAAACTGGTGGCATCCGACTGATGCCAATCGCCTGTACACGCTTGATGGTTTTCAGAATCAGCGGGCGGGCATATATGGCTACGATGCGCGCAACAACACGCTAATCGAAAGTTTGGGACTCGCACCACCACCCTATTATTCACCGGATTTCACACATGCGATCCGCCCGTTCGGCAATACGATAGAGATTCAGAATTTGAGCAGTGGCGAGAGCTGGTCAATTGAAACCGGCATGGCAATTCCGTCGATCAACACCGATAACACACGCCTGCTATGGGTGGCACAGGGTGGTACAAGTGTGCCCGGACAATCTGCACCAACTAACAACATTCTCGTCAGCGATATGCGCGGTGAAAACTTACAACTATTGGTAAGCGAAGCCGGCGTGAATGCGATGTGGTTGGATGCTCACCGCCTGATGTTGACTATCAGCGAGCGCCCCTACACGCGCATTGACATCATTGATGTGCGGGATAACAGTCGCTATACGTTAGGGCGCTGGTATCGTCCGCGTGGGTTCAGCATCGCGCCCAATAGCGAGCGCTTGATGTTCTATCTCGCCTACCAACCTGATCCTGAGCAGAATGGCGTGTATTGGATGGACATCACTCCTGACGCACAAGCCAACCGCGTCGCGTGGTTCGGGGCGTATCAGTGGCGGGATGCCGACAGCGTGTTCTATGTGCCGTTTGATGCCACGACGAATACCCATCAGTTGATGTACTACGACATTAACAGCGCCAGTTCACGCGCCCTGACAGACCTGACCAGACAACCATTCACCATGATGGATGGACGCTGGTCAGTCAATGCAGATGGGACGATGATCTTGTTCCGCAACGCCGTTGATCGTAACCTCTGGATGATCGACATTGCCACACAATGATCACACACGATGTTAGCGCGTATTCGGGGGCGTTTAGGGCGTAATACAATGGCACTTCTAGTCAGCAATGGCGGGAGTGCCCTGTTATCCTTCGGCTTATCGGTGCTGATCGGGCGCTGGCTCGGTGAAAGCGGGCTTGGCATTTATGCTAGTGTGCTGGCATGGGTGTTTCCGTTGAGCTTAATCACCGAGTTCGGTCTGGGCACGCTCATCACTCGTGACGTTGCCAGCGAGCCTCAACAGGCGCATGCCTATTTACGCGCATCGGTCAGCGCACGCCTGCTGATAGGTGGTGGATTGCTAGCGCTAGTGTGGTGGTCTGCCCCTCTACTGAGCGATAATGCCTCGATTGTACAGGGTTTACGCCTATCAAGCCCGCTGATTGTGATCTTGCCCTTCTACAGCAGTTTTACGGCGATCTTTCGGGTACGGCAGATCATGCAACCAATCGCCTACTTGAACCTGAGTATGCTGGTGGGACAGGTCACACTGACGGCGCTGGTATTGGTGCGCGGGGGAGATATCATGAGCGTGCTAGCAGTCAACGTGTTGACTTCGGCGGGGCAATTGGCGCTGGCATGGGTTGTATATCGGCGTGGTTTCTATCAGGCGACAACGGCACGCATCAGCCTAAAACCCATATTACGCGCAGCGATGCCCTTCGCAGTTGCGGCGGTGCTGGCGGCAGTGCAGTCACGGGCGGTCATCATCTTGCTGGAACAGTTCAGCACAACCAGCGCAGTCGGGTATTATGCGGCGGCGAGCCGTTTCGTGGAAGCGGGGCGCATGTTGCCCCATGCTTTCTTCGATGCCTTATTCCCGTTGTTGGCTGGTTTGGCTAGCACACCACTACAATTAGAACGTGTCTTTCGGCGGATGATTGCTGGCTTGACGCTGTTCGGGGTATTGTTTGGAATAGGCATTACCCTGAGCGCGATGCCTTTGATTACGCTCAGTTACGGTGAAACGTTCGCGCCATCTATGCCGGTGCTGATTGTGCTGGCGTGGGGTTTGTTGCCGTTATTACTCAAAAGCGGGCGCACGCTGTACTGGTATGCACAGGGAGCAGAAAGTTTTGTGAATCGCATAACAGCACTGGTATTGGTGATACAAATCGCACTCGGTATCGTATTTATTCCGCGTTATGGGGTAATGGGGGCAGCGGTCGTCGTCGTGATCAGTGAGATCTTTGCAACACTCCTGCTGTTTATGCGCCGTCCCTGATGCGATCTAAGCGCGCTTCCACCACACACCGGTACACTCTGGCACGATGACATGTCGTCCAGCGACGAGGGTATCTGCCATCTCATCGCCAAAGAAGAAGCGAATCAGCTCATCAGCTTCAGCGACGGATTCAAACTGATAGTCTGTACGAATCCACTGATACTGCAAACCATGTTGTTGTTCCCAATATTCGTACAACTGCGCCAGTGCCTCGGAGGGGGGCTGAGGCTTACGCTGACCGGTTCCCATGGTTTCAATCAATACCATCGTACCATCGGGTTTGAGAATGCGTTGCATCTCGGCAAGCATGGCATCGGTTTGAGCTTGCCAATCATACGGGAACCAGCTCATCACATGTCCGAAACTCCACCCTTCAACCACCATATCCGCGCTCTGACTGGCGACAGGCATCTGACGGTTATCCGCCTGAGTGACTGACCAGTTCTCCATACCGGTCTCTTGTAGCACCCGTTTTCCCTCGCGCAACATCGCCGCTGCACTATCAAAAGCGTGAATCTCTTTGACCAGTACCGACATGATGCGCGTTAGTCGTCCGGTTCCTGCGCCGAATTCGACAACTCGTGTGCCGCTGAAAGGCTGAATATCCATCAATGTCTGGAATAAATTGCCCCGTTGATCTTCGCGGGCAATCAGGCGCTCATACTGATCAGCATGATGGGCATAAATGCGTTTGAAATGGTCAGACATCGCCTATCCTGACAGTTGATTGCGGTATTGGTTAAAGACAGAGGCGGTATTACGGAGCAGACTGCGACAGGCTTCGCGCAAGGTTGGCCCATTGCCAGCGCGATTGACCTTATGACGGTCAGCCGTCAAGCGGGCTTGTACGCGCTTATCAGCCGTCTCGATCGGGCGGTAAATAATCAAGATTTGCCAATCACCCCGGAAAAGTGTGTCTGTCGTGTTGATGAGACTGCTAAAGACCTGATAAGTGGGTGCGTCCAATACTTGATCATCCGCGTAATTGACTGGACGACGGGCGGCCGCTTCGAGCGTCTTGATCACCTGGTGGTTTTGTTCAATCACTGCCCATAAATCATTGAGTGCAATAGCAAAATCAACTTTTTCATCGACAGCTTCGCGCTGTGTGCCCCATGTCAATGATGCACCCCAGCCAATATAATGCTCCAACGGGTGTATGGTTAAGCGCAGGGTGGCATCAGCGCTATGGTTACTATGAATATGCCCGACGGTGGCTTCCCACGCATACCACAGATGTTTGGGACGGCGCGGGGTCGGGCGTTGAGCATGAGTTTTTTCATCAGACATAACAGATTGCATTCTCCCGCAGATATAAAAGCCTGATGGACATCTGTTCATCAGGCTAAGACCGATTATTAGACTTCTAATGTGTATTCTTCGCCATCAATATCTGCCGAGAATTTCAACCCTACACCTTTTTTACGGCTATTCGTGATACTGACTTCAGTTCCGGCAGGTGGATTAGCTTTGAGTAAAAAATCAGCCAGTGGCTCACGCAGGCTACGGCGGATGATACGGCGTAAAGGACGCGCCCCGTATTCTGGCTCATCGTTGAGTGAGAGCAGATATTTGACTGCGCCTTCGCTGAAACTCAGTGTGAGCCCGCGCTCAACCGCCAACTTCTGCTCTTTCTTGAGCAAGAGCCACATGATCTTTTCCAGATCATCGTCTGCTAACGCATTGAACATCACCACTTCGTCTAGCCGGTTGATGAATTCCGGGCGCAGGTGTTGATCGAGTTCTTCCAACACGGATTCTTTGATTTCCTCAGTGAGATTAGGTACAGAGAGGTATTCAGAACCGATATTACTGGTAAGAATGATGACTGCCTCGCTGAAGCGGGTGGTCACACCACGTCCATCGGTTAAGCGCCCTTCTTCGAACACCTGCAAGAGAATATCCATCACGCGCTGATGCGCTTTTTCGATCTCATCAAAGAGGACGATAATGTACGGTTGCTGGCGTACCTTCTCCGTAAGCTGACCGCCATCCTCACTACCAACGTAACCCGTCGGTGAGCCAAGAATACGGTTTACACTGCTCTCTTCTTTGAACTCGGACATATCAAGTGGGAAGACGGCATCTTCGCTACCGAACATAAAATCAGCCAGTTGCTTGGCAAGCTCGGTCTTACCAACACCGGTCGGGCCTAAGAACAGGAATGCACCAATCGGGCGTTTGGGGTCTTTAAGACCAACACGGGCCGTTTTGATGGCACGGCTGACCACATCGACAGCGGTATCCTGACCGATGATATTCTGCCTGAGAATATCCTCCATCTTGGCATAACGTTCACGTTCATCTTCACCCAATTTACTGACCGGTACACCCGTCATCTGGCTGAGCGCAATCGTCACATCTGCAGGATCCAGCACGCCATCAATGACCATATCCGGACGGAAGCCAAGATCCTCCAACCCGGCATTATTGAGCATAGCGGCGGTGCGATGGATCAGGCGTTTGGCAGCGAGTGGTTGTGGCGTTGCCGAGAGATAACGGCGCGAGAGATTCGCGATCAACTTGAGCGCGTCCTCATCAACTTCTAATTCATATTCGCGCTCGATGTGCGGTTTCATCACCTTGAGGATTTCAACCGTTTCTTCTGGCGTGGTCTCCTCAACGCGGATCATCTGGCTATGTTCAACGATGGAACTCACATTGGCAATGCGCGTGTTATATTCTACCTCGTTGGTGGTGGCGATGATGATCGGGTCATCATCGAGAAAGGCTTTTTGCACAGCGGCGGTTGCCTTCGAGAATTCGGCTTTGATCGGCCCACCAAAGAATTTATGTATGTGTGGAATGAACAAGATACCATTGCGGGCGCGGCTCAAGCCGGCACGGATAGTTTGCAGTTCGTTGTCGATCAGATCTTTCTCATTGATACGTACGAACTCATTCAGCCCTTTGGGGCCTTTGCCCTCTGCCATCAGTTGAGCGAGGCTATAGGCGAGTGAACGCTTGCCGACACCATCCTGCCCTACCAACACAATATGCCGACTATGAGATTGCGAGAGTATGCTGATCATCTCTTGCAGCAATTCTTCACGGAAGTAAACCGCTTCTACTTTGCCACCTTGCATCTTGCGGACTAAGCCTTCGGTTGTACCACGATCGCGAATTGAGATCGCCTGACTGCTATCAGTATAAATGTCCTCAATGGCTTTAGGTGTGATGCCCTCTTGCCGTAGCAAGCCACTGGTACTCATCGAACTCTCGGAGAGAACTTTGAGCGCGTGATCAGTATCGATGCGCACCTCATGGGCGGCATTTGCCACGCTCAGCGCCTCATCTAGCAGAATAATTACCTGACGGCTCATCGGCACTTTCTTGTTATCACGGGCGATAAAATCGAGATTACCGTTCTGGTCGCGTCGGTTTTGAGCGGCAAGCCGCACCTGCCGCTCGAATTTTTCCATATCGAGCCCACGTTGATCCGTGAACACCCTGAACAAGCGTTCAGCGGCTGTATTCGGGCGACGCATCAACGCCAGTAAGAGCAACTCTGGCTGAATCGACGAATGGCGAAATTCACTGCGTAACTGCACTGCATCATTCAACACAGCGTCCATATCTTTGGATAATAAGTCCGGGTTTAGTGTCCCCACTGTTCCACGTCCTATCGTGCTTATTGGTCGAGTACATAGTTAAGGCTAATTGAAATTAAATACCTTACAGGCTTATACGATTATTTGATGATTTGGTAACAGATCACACTTAATCGTATCATGATTGTATCAGTTTTTCATCGGAGTGATGCACCAATGTTCGATAAAATCACCGCCTGCTCAGATTAACTGATAATTGTCCCTGTGTCGGTATCTCCCCGTGTAACATATCGCAGAGCGGTTCATAGGCTTGTGGCAGAGGGCTATACGTCACCCAATAGCTAGCAATTGCTGGCATATGCAAGGCATCAAACGGTGACCACAGTGCAATGACTGCGGTACGTTCAGCCGGCAACGCACGCACTAATTCCGCCTGTGCCGGATGCGCGACCATGTTCTCGGTAAAAACGAGCACGTTATCCGCATAAAGGGCGCTATCAGCTACGGCACGGATCGTATCTGCATCAGGGTTGAGGGATATCGCTGCAAATTGCCAATCACCCTGACTGCAGGCTAACCCTAAAGTACCACGATATGCTGGATAAATCATCAGCGTGCGTCCTGTCAACGGAAACAAATCACCCTCATCATGTACCTGTGTGATCCCTTGCTGAAAGAGTCTGTCGATCAGGATCGCATGTGTACCCGAATCAATACGATCCGATGCGGAGAGCGCGTCGAGGGCGTGCCAGTCCAAGACGTTATATTGTGCCTTAGCTTGTAAAATGCGCCTCACCGATTGATTAATGCGCGATTCGTTGAGTGTACCCGTTCGCACTGAATCCACTACCGCTTGCATGGCTTGCGCCTGATTATCGGGACTAATATGTGCGCCTAACAAGATCAGATCGTTGCCCGCAATGATGGCATTCAGTGCCGCTTGTGCCGGTGAGTAAATGGTATCGATGGCATCCATATCAAGCGCATCGGTGATAACCAAGCCCTGATGCCCGAGTTCATCACGGAGTAAGCCCTGTATCACGTTCGATGAGAGCGAAGCAGGACGAATGGCATCCATATCAATCTGAGAGAAATGAATATGTGCCGTCATGATTGCGCCGGCTCCGGCTTCGATACCGGCTCGAAACGGTTGCAATTCACGCGCCCACAATTGATCAAGGTCTGCTGTAATGATCGGCAATTCAAGGTGTGAGTCCGCGTCTGTATCGCCATGACCCGGAAAGTGTTTGAGCGTCGCGAGTACGCCGTGCGCTTGCATCCCCTGCACGAAACCCGCCACCATCGGCGCAACCATCTGCGGATCATTGCCAAAAGCCCGCCGGCCGATGATCGGGTTATCAGGGTTGGTCTGGAGATCCGCGACAGGAGCAAGGTTCATATTGATGCCGACTGCGAGCATCTCACTAGCGAATGCCTGACCGACCTGTTGCGCGAGTTCCAGATTTTGGGTAGCGGTCAACAAACTAGGCACCGGCCAGACTGTAAAGCCATCTTCTAAGTGTGCGATGATCCCACCTTCTTGATCGACAGCAATGAACGCCGGCACGCCTCCTGCATCGATCAGCGATTGCTGAATGTCATTGGTCAGGCGCGTGATCTGTGATGGATCTTGCAAGTTGGATGGCAAAAGCACCACCGCACCCGGTTGCCAAGCCGTGAGCAGATCGCCGGCGGGTTCGTTCAATTGTGAGCCATAGAAACTCATCACGAACATCTGCGCGACTTTCTGTTCGAGTGTCATCTCATCCAATAGACGCTCCACAGTGGTTTGGGCGCGGGCCGGCATACCCAACAACACGCAGGCGATGATAATAATTAACCACCCCTTACGACGCATGGCGATAATCCTGCCAGAAAGCGAGCAATTGTTGTTGTTCATCCGCGTTGAAAGTGTGCGGGCTAGGCGATAGTTGCGAGCCGGGCGCACGCTGACTGAGTTCATACGCGAGATCAAAGAACGCCAGTACCGCCATCGCATCCCATGCCCCGCGCACGTAGCCAAAAGAGAGCGTATCGGCGTAATCGACATACACACTCAGCATCGGGATCGCCGGAAAGGTCAACCACATCACCGCTGTGATCTGCTCTTGTAGGATGTAGTTGACTACGCTATGGGGTGAGGGTAATAGCAACTCAGCCTTGGTATCGGGCACGGTGAAACGACAGTTACAATCCTTCGCGGTGTGTAGCAAATAAGTAATACAGTCCGCCATGCTTCCCATGGTCAGATGTTTGAGATCAATCTCATTGATTTGTGTGGGCTGTCCTTCAAAGAGCGTACGCATATCGCCCCAAAAATCGCGTAATTCCATCATCGATCCCTGAATATAGTCTCACTGGATGCACGGGCGTTCGGGAGTTGCTGCTCGCTAATGGTGAGCAGCAACCCATCAGCTAATATCACATGAATCACCCCGTTATCATCAAAAGTAACGCTATCACAGTTTGCCCTGGCAGATTGATAACCGTATTCTGCCGTGTGCGCAAGATGCCAATTGACACCAGCATCATCAGTATAGTAGTAACGGGTGATGTTGGTGCGGGTGGTCTGGCTGATAATACGCACACCGAGCGCCTGATCCAACACCGTACACTGCGCGTTGAGACGATCCGGCAAGTTCGAGAGTGCCCATGCTGACAAGCCGAAGATCGCGCCTAGAAATAAGGGTGGGATCATCAGGTACATGAACAAACGCAGATAAAAGTGGCGTAGGATGAGGTAATATTCATTCTGTGAAGGGGCTTGCCGTTTTGATTTTTCACGATAAGACATCATTGACTCCTGTCATAACTGAGAGAAAAGAGTGTTCACTCATCACACGTGCCGTCTAGCGTCATCATTCGAGCGTGTCGAGTGTCCAGGATTGTCCAGCATCGTCGGTCAGCAACCGCCACTGATTGACGATAATCGATTGCCCATCGTCAGCACGTTGTGGCTCACCGAAATCATCCACATCGCTTTGAACAACTAACAAACTGCCCTGCCCATCTGGCGAAGCTTCTACCTGAGCATACTGTAAAGTCTCGGCATCGCAACGCCCACTTGAAGGGCGAGGATCATCACACACGCGCTGAACTTGCCACGTCACCCCGCCATCAGATGACCATGCCACCGACTTCTGGTTGTGTAACAGGTGATGCTGATCGTTCAATTCCGTCAGGACATTGTCACAATCTAAAGGCTGAGGTACAGGGATTGTATCCGAGAATAGCTCTTGCCAATCATTGTTCCCAACACGGATAGAGACTGTTTGTGTTTCAAATTCAACAAGCCCCGCCACATACGCATAAATATCGACGCGCAATGTACTATCCGACGTGATGACACGCTCGCATTGACGTTCTGCTCCACCGGGTACACGCCCCTGTACCGCGACGTAATACGTGCCGAGTGCGGTCAAGCCGGCCGGAATCGAAAATACCAGCAACAGCACCACAACCGCACGGTTCAAAAAGCCGGAAGGTTGTTGTTCGTCTGTCATTATAATCCATTCTTTTCAACTAGCATGAAAAACATGAAATTCAAACGCTCATCGGCAGTCATCAAGCGCGGACGGGCAAGATCATCGATGATACCGGGGAATAGTTCGATAGCGCGTAATTGTCCATCAGCGATATAGAGTGTATCGAGGAAGAAACGTTGATTCCCCCAGAACGGTTGATCGAAATAGAAATTCCCCAAGCCATAATGGATGAAGGCGGTCTCGCCCCTGCGCGTCGGGTAGAACTCGAAGGTTTGTGGTTTGTGCGCCTGAGAGCCGAATATCACATCAGCACCGAGATTGGCAATACGCCGAAAATCAATCTGCTGTGATTCAAGCGGTAAATAATCTTCTACCTCAACATATTGTACTGAAACTATCAGCACATCATGCTCTGAAGCCAGTGCGGGCAAGGTTTGCTCCAACCAATCCCAATCACAGGCGGTTGCTCCCGGACGCACCCCACCGAGCGAGGTCTCATCTTCACTGACAAGCGCATAATAAGGGCCAGCGAGATTACAGGCAACGAGCGCGATACGGTTGCCATTATGCGTGATCTGATAGGGCTGGCGGGCTTGCTGAACAGTCTCACCACCGCCGACAGTGCCGATATCATTTGCGGTAAACCATGCGAAGGTATCCCGATAGGCTTGATAGCCATAATCATTATTATGGTTGCCGGTCAGTTCAACGACATCCACCGCCAACTGATTAAATAGCTCAAAATGATCGGGATTGGCGCAAAAACTGCTATTACCCCCCAGCAGGGGCTGATTGGATTGGGGACAAGTCGGCACAAAGGAGACTTCACTGCTCATGTGGAAATAATCGCTAGCGGTCACATATGGTTGAATGACTTCCGTTGCCCACGTCACGCCGTTCTGATCGAGGGCGATGCGCGTGTTGCGTGCGAGGGCTGTCACACCGGAAAACGTGAAGCGCGTCAGGGTGCTATCATCACCGGTGAATGGGTACCAATCTCCATGCGTGAGTGCCGATTGTCCATCAACCAGCAACACGCGATAAGATAAGGTGAGCCCCTCAAGTGGCAAGAGTGTATAGCGCGTGCGATCTTGTGACAGGCGATTGAGCAATGCGGATAGTTCGACGATCAGCGTGTCCGGATGTGGTGTGATCTGTTGTGCGACATCGGGTGTTAGGATCAAGCGATCATCCCACACACCCTCTGCGATGGCTTGCACTTGCTCAAGGCTGATGTCGGTCTGTGTGCTAGCAAAGGCGACAGCCGGCACAAGCAGAGGTGTGTTCGCCTGTGAGCTAGGTGGTGGGAGTGTTGGTATAGGCGCGATAGGCGTATTTGTAGCGAATGCCGATAGCGCAGGCATGGGTGTGCGTGTTGGCTCTGATGACATGAGCCAATCTGCCACATAAAAGTCAATATAAGCATCGATATGCGCTGACCAGTAGAGATTATTATGTTCACCTTGCGGGTTGATGACATAAGTCACATCCAGATCACGCTGAGTGAGGCGCTCATACATGATATCCAACCCTTCATCAGCGAAATCGTCAATCCCGCGATCCAACCACAGGCGCATCGTATCGACTTCCGGCGCATTCAGTGCCAGATCAAGCGGATTATCAGCTGGTTCAGCATGGTAGAGATCAAAGAAGGCGCTGTGCCCGCCGACGACAGCGAACAATTCAGGGTACGTGAAGGCAATCTGATATGCCCAGAAGCCACCCCGTGAAATACCACCGATAGCACGACGGGCACGTTCCTCGCTGATGTGATATTGACTCGACACATCAGGCATGAGCTCATTGCGAAAGATGTGCGCCCATGAGAACGTATCGAAGCGGTTGCGGTTGGCGATGACGTTGCCGAAGGGCATCACAACTACGACGGGCGGTATCTCACCGATACGAATGCGTTCATCAAGCGTTTGTGGTAAACCTAAGCGTGTCCAATGCCCGTCATCTTCGTTGGAGCCATGCATCAGGTAAATGACCGGATACGGTTCAGCGGTGTCGTCATAGCAAGGAGGTGTGTATACCGAGTAAAACATACCCTGCTCAACGGTACGGCTAAAATAACTATGGCGGGTGACTACACCTATTGCGTCGCAGGTGTTAGATTGTGCCTGTACAGCAAACACAGGTAATAAGAAGGCAATCCACAGTAGCAATCGTCTCAAGTGGGTATCCTAGAAAAAAAGACCTCACAATTGAGGTCTTATATTACTTGAGAACGGATGATTATTCTACGGGTGCTAACTGATCGTTGAGTCGATATCCAATCCCACGCACGTTGACAATGAGATCAGCATCTTGACCGGCTTCTTTGAGCTTACGGCGCAAGTTGCTGACATGAGGGCGAATCACCTCACGCGCTTCGGCTTCATCGACCGTGTAACCGCGCACTTCGCGTACCAGCTCATGGCAAGGAACCACACGCCCACGATGCGCCGCCAGATAGAGCAACAGATCAAATTCAGTCGGGGTGAGATCAATGGGTTTATCATCGACTGCGATTTGATAACGTCCCGTATGGACGGTCAAGGGGCCGAGTTGCATACTGCCATTATTGGAATCCGGCATCACATCATCGTACACTTGACGGTTAAGATCATCCGGCGGTGACGTATCGAGTGCGGCAGTAGCCGCTTCGCGGTCAGCACGGGTAAGTTCAAACACATCGTTCTTGATGGTATCTAACAAACGGCGACGGCGACGCAGATTGCGCGCTCGTTCAATCCCGCGTGAGACGCTCTGACGAATATCCTGACTGGAACTGGGCTTTATGAGATAATCATGCGCACCCAAACGGAGTGCTTCTACGGCAGTGCCTAAACTCGCATAACCGGTCATCAGGATGACGATGGCATCGGGCGATTGTTCCTTAATCCGCCGCAGTAATTCCACACCATCGATACCCTGCATACGGATGTCTGTCAGCACCACATCGTATTCTTGCCCGTCGACGTATTCTAGGGCTTGCTCACCACTCGCCGCCTCTTTAACAATATAGCCGACACGTTGGAGTGTTTTACTGACAGAGTAACGATTTGCCCCCTCATCGTCTACTACTAATATTTGTGCGGTCTCTGCACCGTTCATAATCACATCCATTTAAAATATCAACTAAGATTTACTTTTCCCTTACTGTATCTCAAGCATACAATAATTAATAAAGGTATGCAAGTGATCTAGAGGCTAAATTATCACGAAATACTAACTTGAAAATAAATGATCTGTTGAGCATTTTCATTCACGATAAATGGTTCAGCAATGCGCCAGTTTTCTGGTAGTATAATGGCGGCTATGGTACCGTTCACGGTTAGGATGGGTATAGCATCACGCACAAAAGCAGGCACCTTGTGATCAATAAGCCAAGACTTGAGTTTTCGGTGTCTGCCCCCCATGCCCTGTGGTTGAAAGCGATCACCTGATTGGCGTGTACGCAATGCCACAGATGCGCCTTCTGGCACTGCAAGATAAGCGTCATAGGTAGCGGGTTGGTGATAGGTAGCAACCAAATTAAAGCGCGAATTGAGCGACGTGATGCCGGGGATGCGAACCGGACAGGGCGCCGTTAGTTGGAGATACTCACCGGTGGGTAGTGGTAAATCAATCGGTTCAAGATAAAGCATCTCATAGCCAATGCGCAGGCGCAAACCACCTGTAAATTCGGCAATTGCGCCTACCTGTGCCCGTGATACTAACTCTAGCGCGTGCTGAATATGCTCAAAACGCGGTTCACCGTCAAAATATATGATGGCATCCAGCAAGAAGCGCCGTTGTAGCGCAGGATGTGCCTGTTGGAAATGTACCAACGCCACCGCAACCCGCTCGGTGAATGTGGCGTAGGCGCGTACATCTTGTTGATAGACTGTCTCGATCAAATCTTGTTCGGTACGGGTGATCTCTGCGAGTCGTGCCAGTGCTTGATCCAATTGTGGGTTAATCTGACGCAAACGGGGTAAAATCTCATGACGGATTTCATTACGCAGATAATCTGTGTCAAAATTGGTGGGATCAATGCGTGCTTGTAGATTGTATTGGGTACAATAACGCTCAATCTCAGTGCGGGAAATATGCAAAAACGGGCGCATGAGCGTGAGATCAGGGTGATTAGGCACCGTACCCAACATCGACATACCCTGTAAACCTTGAGAACCGGCTCCGCGCAAGATGTGCATTAATATCGTCTCGGATTGATCATCAGCGTGGTGAGCGGTGAGGATCACTGATGCGCCAATTGTGTGTGCGGTCTGTGCGAGGAAATCATAACGGGCCCGTCGTGCGGCAGCTTCGATGCCGATGCCCTGTTTTCGGGCGATCTGGGGCACATTCACCTGCCCGATAGTACAGGGCACTTGCCAGCGATCCGCACAGACTTGCACAAAGACAACATCATCGTGCGCTTCAGGACGCAAACCATGATTGAGCGTTGCTACATGCAAGCGCATATTAAGTGTATCTCGGTGGTGTGAAAACCAGTGCAAAAGTGCAAGTGAATCCGCACCACCAGAAACGGCAAGCAATACGATACGATCCGATAGAATGAACTTGTAATGCTCGATAGTCTGTAGTAATGTGTTGAAATTCTGTCGCATGCGGTTGACCTAAGACCCAAGCTATTTGAGCGTGTACAAACTATGTTATAATTTGTCGCGTTTTACTCACGTACAGGAGTTTGTTTTTGTGCTAAGTCCATTGGATTACTTTTTCGGTTTATTTTCGCTGGATATTGGGATCGACCTCGGTACAGCATATACACTCGTCTATGTACGTGGTAAAGGCATTGTGATCAATGAACCCTCGTTCGTCGCGCTCGAAAAACGCACGCGCATCGTGCGCGAAGTGGGGGCACGTGCCAAAGAAATGTGGAGCAAAAACCCCAAAGACATTTTGATTGTGCGCCCCCTGCGCGATGGGGTCATCAGTGAGTATGATATCACAGCGCGTATGCTCGATTATCTCATTCGTAAAGCACATGAGCAAACCTGGGTGCCGATACCGCGCCCGCGTGTGGTGGTTGGTATTCCATCGGGCGTAACGGAAGTTGAAAAACGAGCTGTGATCGAAGCGACGCTGGACGCTGGTGCACGCGAAGCACATCTAGTGGAAGAACCCGTAGCGGCGGCGATTGGTGCTGGCTTACCGGTGCTAGAAACACGCGGTAGCATGATCGTCGATATTGGCGGTGGCACGACAGAAGTCGCCTTATTTTCTCTAGGTGGGATTGTCATCAGTCGGTCAATTCGTGTGGCTGGCGATGAGATGGACGAGGATATTGTACAATATATGCGAACTAAGCATAACTTGCTGATCGGTGAACCAACTGCCGAGAAAGTAAAGATGGAAATCGGCTCTGCGTATCCCCTACCACAGGAACGCACTTATAGCATCAAAGGGCGCAACCTGACCACTGGTTTACCGGATGCTGTCGAAGTCAGCTCGATTGAAATCCGCGATGCGATCAGTGGTTCAGTGAATATCATTGTTGACACCGTGAAAGATGCGCTGGATGATACTCCGCCGGAACTCGTCGCTGATTTAATGGAGAGCGGGATCACGATTGCGGGTGGTGGTGGCTTGCTCAAAGGCATCGCTGAACGTATGCAAGAAGAAGTCAACATCCGCGCCTATGTCGCTGATGACCCGATGACGTGTGTTGCGCGTGGTGCAGGGCGCATCTTAGAAGATTACAATAACCTGCGTCGCTTATTAGTAGGACCGGAGCGTGGCAGTACATCAGGCAGTAACGTGCGCCCCTTTTAGCCGTTTCTCCGTAACACAACATCGGCGTGTACCCTTGACCTGACGCAAACCCTACGCGATAGTCAGGCGCTGTTATATACAATCAACCTGCTATAATCTATGTGAATAATCGTTGTGATGGAGCGCATTGTGCGAAGAAATTGGTTCGCAAACCGGCTAGCCTTACTAGGCTTACTCATCCTCATTAGCATGGGGCTCATTGGTATGAGTGCCCTAGGCGTGTTGCGCCCTATCGAAGATTTACTCGCTAGTCCGCTCAACTGGATCACAGCCCTTGTTACAGAGATCAGCACCGATACAATCACCCGTGAGCGCTCTGACGAACAAAGTTATGAACAACTCGCTGAACGCACGGCGGAGTTAGAGCGCCAACTCGCACAATTGCAGGGCGAGTTAGTCACCCTGCGCGAGATTGATGCGGATTATGACCGATTAACGGAGTTACTCGGTTACGTCAGCAGTATCGATAACATGGAATTTGTGACGGCTGATGTGATCGGGCGCGGTCAATACGGTTTTGTCAATAGCATCATCATCAACAAAGGCACGCGGGATGGCTTGACCGTTGGTATGCCAATCGTGACGGATTTGGGTTTGATCGGGCGAGTGTGGCGTGTCACCTCAAACACGGCACAGGTTCAGTTGATTACAGATCGTAACAGCTACGTCAGCTCACGCCTGCAAGATAGTCGTGCGGAAGGGACGGTACAAGGACGCGGACTGGCAACGGGTACAGTTGAGATGTTGTTCATTTCATTGGATGTTGAAATTTCGCCGGGTGAGCTTGTATACACATCTGGTCTGGGGGGTAACTTCCCTGCTGATCTACCGATAGGACAAGTAGTGAGTATTTCCAATGTCGAATCCGAATTAACGCAATCGGCACAGATCAGCAGTCTGGTGGATTTCACCACGCTGGAGCAAGTGCTGGTGGTGATCAACTTCCGCCCGGTCAATATATCGGTATTCGATGCGCCTGAAGGGCAGTGAACGATGGGCTATTATTTGGGCATGATCTTACTGAGCGTATTCGCGATCTTAGAAAATAGTGCGCTGATCGAAATGCGCGAGTTAATTGCACTCTGGTTGGAAGCCCCCAATTTCTACGGACAACCATCTTTGGTACTGATCGCAGTGGTAGCATGGTCCTGGCACGCCGAACTGAACGAAGCGCTATTCTGGGCTTTTGTAGGTGGCATCGCGTTGGACGTGTTGAACCCTATCGTGCCGACCGGGACATCGGTGATTGCTATCTTGGTGACAATTTTTGCAGTGAAGGCGGTTGTGCGTCTGTTCTATCAGATGAGCATCTTCGCACTACTTGCCTTCATCAGCATTGGCACTGTTTTACACCAGATCATCATATTCACGATATTCGCGCTACAGGGTGTGGCAATTATGCCTATTGACTATTTCCAGAATTATATGGCACCTACACTGGCGTTCAATCTCGTCTTGATTCTACCGATGTACTGGCTGTTGCGTCGTTTTCAAAAGCGCCTAGCACATCGCCAATCACCCTGGGCAGTCAACCTTGGTTGATCAGCCTATATCCGCTATCGTATGACGTGTGAGAAAAGGTAATCTGCAATGAGAAAACGTATTCTACCCTTTCAAGGATGGCGACTAACCTTCTTCAGAGCAGTTGTGTTTGCGATGTTTTTGTTATTCGGTGTGCGGATGTACGAACTGCAAATCATACAATATGAAGAATTCAATGCAGAAGCAAACGAGAATCGCCTGACTAACGTGCTGTTACCCGCCAGTCGAGGAGCAATCCGCGACCGCTACGGCGTGCGTCTGGCCTATAATGTGCCTGCCTATAATGTGGTTATTGTTCCAGCAGAGTTGCCCGCCGATGAAGCCGATGAATTGCGCGTTTTCAATCGCTTATCATCACTGGTGAGCGTGCCCCCGACTATCGCACAGGCACAACAATCGAACAGCAATTTGCGCAGTATCGAAGAACTGGTTGCCGAGGGTGAAGGTATCGCTCCGTTTCGTCCGGTGACAATTGCCGTCGATATTGAACAGGAAGTCACATTGCAAATATTGGAAGAATTAATCTTCCTACCTGGGGTAGATATCGAGGTCGTAGGCGTTCGCGAATATCCTTATGGCGAAACCACGCCCACCACCTCACATATCATTGGCTATTTAGGGCCGGTTTCGGCGGAAGAAGCCGAAGAACTACGCGATCAGGGTATTGACCCGCAATTTGTACGCACAGGATACGAAGGCATTGAACGCTTTCTCGAAGAACAGTTATCCGGTCAGCGCGGCTCACAGGTGGTTGAAGTCGATGTAGCAGGCGAGGCGCTGTCTGTCATCAGTGAGACACCGGCTATTGCAGGGCAAAGCGTGAGCTTAACGCTTGATTATGAATTACAAGCAATCGCTGAAGAATTGTTGGTACAACAACTCGCCAATCGTAATAACCCTGATTTTTACGCAGAACGCGGGCAAACGATGCCCCGCGGTATCAGCACACAAGGTGTCATCATCGCGATGAATCCTAATACAGGCGAGATTCTAGCGATGGTCAGCTGGCCAACCTATGACAATAGCCGTTTCGCACGGGGTATCGATGTTGACTATTATTTGGACATCATCGAAGACCCAGCACGTCCCCTACTGAACAATGCCATCAAAGGCTTGTACCCACCCGGATCGGTCTGGAAGGTGATTACGGCTGTGGGGGTGGTCGAAGAGAACGTGATCGCACCAGAGCAACAATTGGATGATCCGGGCGAATTGATCCTAGAGAATCGTTATGCACCCAATGATCCCGCCGCCTCACAACGTTTTGTGTGCTGGTTGGATAACGGGCATGGGCGCGTGAACCTCATTCAGAGCATAGCCTTCAGTTGTGACGTGTACTATTATCAAGTGGGGGGCGGTAACAACAACCTCAGCACGCAAGTTCTGCGTCAGGGAGGCTTGGGTATCATCGATCTATTCCGCTACGCGACGGCAACCGGCATTGGCTCTGAACTCGGTGTAGAATTGCCATTTGAATCTGCTGGACGGATGCCCGACCCCGACTGGAAGCGTCGCAACTTCGGTGAGAACTGGTCAACCGGCGATACGTATAACGCAGCATTTGGACAAGGTTATGTAACGACAACACCGCTACAGTTGCTCAATCAGACCATCGCTGTGATCAATAACGGCACCTTATACCAACCCACGCTAGTGCGCGAGTTCTTCGACGAAGAGGGCAACATCGTCATCCCCTTTGAACCACAAATTCTGCGCACAGTGAATCCGACTGAAGTGCCGGCCGGCGAACCTTTAACCCTCTTACTTTTAGAAGATATGTTGATGTACGGGCCCACCAGCCTCGCCTGTACCTGCGAATCAACCAGCCCCTGGTATGATCCGTTTCGGTGCGATCCAGAAGGTTATCGCAACATCGTTAATCTCGGCACAGAACTCGAACCTGACGAGCGCGAATATCGCATCCAGACACCGATCAACTACACATTCAACGGGCAAGTATGCCAGCCGATTCGCTTCACTTCGGCAGATAATCCTTATCAACCCGCGTTTGTCAACAATGAAGCGCTCGAGTTAACCCGCATCGGGATGCGGGAAGTCATCATTGCGGAAGGAGGCACCGGCGCAACGGCAAACCTCGATGATATTGGTGTAGCAGTCGCGGGCAAGACCGGTACAGCAGAATATTGTGACGACATTGCGCAGCCACTCGGTTATTGTGTGCCGGGGCAGTGGCCTGCACATGCGTGGTATGCAGGTTATGGCCCTTATGAAGACCCTGAGATTGCGGTGATTGCCTTTGTTTACAACGGCGGTGAAGGATCATTCATGGCATTGCCGCTGGTGCGCGAGACAATGCGTGCTTACTTTGAACTGCAAGATCAACGCGCCGACGGGGGCGAAGTTGACCCCAGTTTAATTGACCCTGATGAACTCAATCTCGATGTCGAACCAACTGCTGTACCGGCATTCGACCAGCCCTAAGGAGTGCTAATGACTGTCCTTAAGCGTTTGTCCGAAGAACAGGTCTTACTCATCAAGTTCTGGTTACCGGCTCTGATAACGGGTGGCGTGGTATGGTGGCTTTTGCTATTTCTCGGGCAAACACCGCTACTACGCGCTTCAGGATTGGCGCTGGTGATCGTCGGAGTGACGCTGGCACTGCGCCGAATGGGATCAGCTATTGCGATCATCGGGGCTTTATCACTGGCGCTGAGTCCGGCGTTCTGGTCACAGACAGGCGGTAGTCCGGGCGATCCTGCAACAATTGTAATCGCTGTTGCGGTGGCTATCTTGACTGTTGCAATGACGGTTTTTGTCAGTAAGCAACCCTCGTTAGGCTTCGGACTGGGCATCATCGTATTTGCCCTCTTGTTCTGGAGCCAGATCGGCACACCGCGTAGTATACGCTTGACTGGCTTCATCGTCGGGTGGCTGATGTACCTGATGATTGATATGTTGCTCGTGACCAACCCCCGCCCGGAAGAAGCGCCGATGATCTTGCGCGATGGTGGCTTAAAAGCAGTCAACGGTGCGATTAAGGCACGGTCATATCATATTTATGGTATTTTACTGTTAATCGGACTGGGAATCCTCAACGACCCTCTCTTGACTTTGTTATTACCCGCAGTCACTATCAGTCTATTACTGACGAAGACCCGATTGGAGTGGTGGTACTGGTTGCTAATCGGGTTGGTCGGCGGGCTTGGCATACGCGGGCTATGGCTCGATTATCTGGTTGGTCAGGGGCACTTGTTGGACTTGATGAGCTGGCAACAAGGCTTAAACTGGGTTGATATGATCGCGCTACTCATCGAACAATTTACAATCCTTGGCGCTGGACTGAGCTTATTGGGTTTAGCGCGTTTAGCACGCTGGTATCCTCCATTGGGTACAGTATCTATGACTGGATTCGCCGCATACTGGTTATTCGGCACCATCTATACTGGCAACAATGAGACCGTTTTACTCTTACCGATGTATATCATCTTCGTGCTATGGATGAGCTACGCGGCGCTTGCACTCAGCGAATGGGCCGCAAAAACCCTCAGTGGTAAAACACCCTTCGGGCGCCATTTCATGATAGCTACCTATGCCCTCTTGCCCTTAAGCATGTTATGGCGTATCGTTAACGAGCTAGCCTAGCGCGTAATCGCCCACACTCAACCAGCAAATTCAAACCAAAACGGGTATACTTGTGGTGATCGTAGGGCTTATTCAGTTAGGGTATAGGCTCATCAAGCCACAACGCACAACGCAAGGCTAAAACCTCGACAGGACAGATGCGTGATCATGCTTTCTCACTAGCCTGTTCACCATCTGATAGCGGGTGTAGTATGGTCATGCAGTGGCACATTAATGAGAATTATGTATAGTAGAGACAGTGACCTATGGTGCACATACAGTGATCATGGGGGCATGTGTACGGATTAGGTTATTCGATGAATGTCAGTGATATTGTCACATTTAAAGGGATAAAAGACGGGCTACTCATCATTTTAAGCCCGACGGAAGAGTGGCAGGTCATCATGCGCGAATTGGCGACGATGATCGATAAAAGAGTAGACTTTTACGCAGGATCACGCGTGACCGTTGATGTGAGCGAACGTCCTGTACCTAGATACGAACTCACATCTTTGAAAGCCCTTTTAGAACGGCGCGGGATGACGCTCGTTGTGGTACAAACGAGCAGTAAGACCACATTCGAATCCGCGCAAGCGTTAGATTTGCGCACAAACATACCAGAAGATGATATTCGCCAGGATGATGAACTGGACATCTTGCCGATTGATCCTGAAGAACACGGTACGCCTGGTGTGATGATTCGGCGTACCTTACGCAGTGGGCGCACAGTACATAGCCGTGGTCATGTGGTGATTTATGGCGATGTGAATCCCGGCGCACAGATTATCGCCACCGGCGACATCATTATTTGGGGAAAATTACGGGGAACGGTACATGCGGGTGCAGAGGGCGACCTCAATGCAGTGATCTGTGCGCTGGATATGAGCCCGAATCAGTTACGTATTGGCGATTTAATCGCCACCTCCCCTAGCGATAACCGGCATACAGTTAAACCAGAGGTTGCCTCAGTACGGGGTGATCAGATCATTGTGGAGACATGGGGTTCCTAGAAAGGACCAGACGTATATGGCAGCAAAAGTCGTGACCATCACATCTGGCAAGGGTGGCGTTGGTAAGACAACAACAACAGCAAATGTCGGCGTAGCGTTGGCACGCCTCAACCAAAAAACAGTCGTGATTGACGCCGATATTGGCTTGCGTAATCTTGATGTGGTGATGGGCTTAGAAAATCGCATCGTTTATGATTTAGTAGATGTCATTGAAGGGCGCTGCCGTCTACGACAAGCCATGATTAAACATAAACAATTCCCTGATCTCTACTTGATACCGGCAGCACAAACCCGCGATAAGACCGCGATCAGTCCGGCAGATATGATCCACATCTCCGATAAGTTACGCAATGATTTTGATTTTATCCTGATTGATTCGCCAGCAGGCATTGAGCGAGGGTTTCGGAATGCCGTCGCACCTGCGGATGAAATCTTAATCGTGACTAATCCAGAAGTTTCAGCGGTGCGCGATGCCGATCGCATCATTGGCTTGATCGAGGTGGATAATAAGCCAGCGCATTTAATCCTCAATCGCTTGAATATGACCATGGTCAAAAATGGCGAGATGCTCTCTGCGGATGATGTGACCGACATTCTCGGCTTAAAGGTCATCGGGATTGTACCGGAAGATGAACATGTCATACCTGCCTCAAACAGTGGGGTTCCGGTCACGCTCAACGAAAATTCGCAAGCGGGGGTCGCTTTTCGTAATATTGCGCGGCGGTTGATCGGTGAGGATGTGCCGTTGATGGACTTAACCCCACGTGATGACAGTTTTATCAAGCGGTTGATGAAATTATTTGGCAGCAAATGAGATACACCTTACACAAAGCGTAAAGCAAGGATTAAGGGTAAACAGGATGAGTTTCTTCGATCGGATGCTGGGAAAGAACAATAATCCTAATAAGGGTAGTGGCGCAACCGCAAAAGACCGCCTCAAGATGGTGCTAACGCATGATCGTATCAAAGTTTCACCCGAGAAGATGCGTGAGATGCAAGCAGAAATTATTGCGGTAATCGCACGTTATATCCCGGAAATCGACGCGAATAGCGTCGACATTGCCATTGAGCAATCCGATCGTTACCAGAATAAGTTAGTTGCTGAAATACCCTTCACCAAAGAACGTGGCGCCGCGCTGGATGATGATAATGACGGCAATGACGATCTCATACCAACCGATGAGGATAAGGATGAAGCGTTGTTGGTGTTGGCAGATGAACAAGATACAGCTATTGTGCCGGAAGTCATAGAAGACGAGGACGAAACTCTACAAAGCCGCCCACACGATGAATGAGCACGCTTTATCACTGTAGTCTTCGCTTGCGCGTGGGTGAAGCGTCAGGTGCGTATCTACCTATTATCTTGCCTCAATTGATTTTATAATGATGCGTCACCATCGTTAGTCAGTAATCAGGAAAAACACGCATCCATGAACAATGAGCTAAATTTTTGGGAACGCTTCGACTGGACGTTATTCATCAGCTCGATGATCTTAGTGGTCTTTGGGGTGATGGTGATTGCTAGTGCTACACAAGACGCAGTAGATCCTACACTGGCAAACCGTGTACCTGACCAAATCCGGTTTGCGATTTTTGGTGTGGTCGCAATCTTCGTGATGACGCTGCTCGATTACCGTCTGTTAGCGAGTATCTCCAACTGGTTGTATGGCTTGATGATCGTTTTATTGTTAGCAGTGGTGTTCTTTGGCACTGAGGGTGATGGTGGTGCCCGACGTTGGGTGAACGTCGGGATTTTGATTCAACCTTCCGAGATTTGTAAGATCTTATTTATCGTGACGCTCTCTAACTTCTTCGTCAAAAATTACAACGAAATGGACAAAATCCAGACTGTCTTCAAGTCGATGATTCATCTGATTTTCATCGCGGGTTTGGTGTTCATTCAGCCGGACTTAGGGACAACCATCGTCTTCATTGTAATCTGGGGGGTGATTACGTGGGCGGCAGGTTTGCGCATCAAACACATTGTGGCGCTGGGTTTAGCGGGTTTGATCGCATTGCCCGTCATCTTGACACAATTACAACCGTATCAGTTAGAGCGCATCACAAACTTCGTCTTTCCGGCCGAAGAAGATGATCTCGAAGCGCAATTCGGCTCATTTTATAATATTGAGCAGGCACTCATCAGCATTGGTTCGGGTGGATTGACGGGCAAAGGATACACCACTGGCTCTCAGAATGAGGGACGTTTCTTACGTGTGCGCCACACCGATTTTATCTTCAGCGTCATCGCACATGAGTTTGGTTTCATCGGCGGTGTAGGAACTATGGTCTTGCTGGGAATTATAATTTTTCGCATTCTCGATGGTGCGGCATATGCATCAGACGAGTTGGGAGCGATGATCTGTTATGGTGTGGCAGGCATGATTTTCTTCCAGACAGTGGTCTCAATTGGTATGAATCTCAACTTGATGCCAGTGACAGGTTTAACACTTCCTTTCGTCAGTTCTGGCGGGACATCGTTGTTGTTCACGATGATTGGTATTGGGCTAGCAGAGAGCGTGATTGTTCGGCAACAACCTAAAAAACGCTGAGCATCAGCCTTGACCCTCATATTACTTTGCGGTATGATTTGGATCATCAATGGGAGATAGTTTAATTGGCAAAACAGTGGATTCTGGTTCCATCGTTCCTGGTTCGAGTCCAGGTCTCCCAGCTAAGCAAGACCTGAGTCTAACATTCGATTTTACTACGATCAACTTTCGAGTTGGTCGTTTTGGTTTTAGAGAAATCACCTGTTTCTTCGTCACATCGAATTAGATATTTGATTTTGCTCATCGTGCCATTCATTCCACAGGCTATCCTATATCGCTTCCCTATAAATTTCCTTTTTATGGGTATAGATTGGTGTGTTGAGCGATTATCTCTGTGCCGTCGCGAGTGCTATTTTGCGTTGGCGTGGCATTAATCGGGTACGAATAATCCACTCAGCAACGAAGAGATTGATAACCCATCCTGCGCCCATCAACATACCGCGTGTGAATGGATCCGGTGTGCCAAAGAATAACATCCAAGGAATGTGAGTGAATACTTGTGTCCCTGCCCCCACCCCAATCGCATAGGCACGCATCATCCAGATACCGTGTGTGACATACTCGCGGCGGCGCAGTGCATTGACCGCAAGCAAAATTGATGCCACCATACCCCAGCCAAACAGCACCCGTTGCCAATACAGGAATTGCCCATCGCCCGGTGGCAAAGTATAAAATTGGCTCATCCATAAACCCGATAGGGCTGCCACCAGACCACAGACAACCAAGACGCGCCCCACCATTTTGTGCCAGCGTTTCCAGCGGCGGAAGCCCCGCGAAAACTGGAATGCGCCTAAAATTGTGTACGGAATGACGCTAAAGATGTGCAGAAGGACAGGCAGAGGCGAATTAAAGAACCGTGCATTGGCTTCTGTGATTTCTGTACTGGTGCTTAGTTCCACAACCCGCACACTACCAGCCAGTGCAGGCACAAGGCTCAGCAGAATAAGCCCTAAAATAATCAACCACTCTAAACGGGGTATAGCACGCTTTGTCTGTTTACGTGGTTCTGTCATTTGTTCATTGATTGTCGTATTCATGGTTTAGTACTCCTCACTAGGGTAGCTTTAAGAAGGGGTCATCAATTGCCCCAAAAAAGGTATAAAAAGCAACGCGCATTGCCCTTGTAAAAAAGGATTAGTTAGTCCGTATCAGGCTCGTAGGTAAAGATTTCCTCTAAAGGTTTGCCAAACACCAGCGCAATCTTGAATGCAACTTCTAATGATGGCGAATATTTTTCATTTTCGATTGCTATAATGGTTTGCCGTGTTACACCGACACGCTTTGCCAATTCTTTTTGGGTCATCTCATCGTGCAAGAAGCGCAAAGTGCGGATATTGTTGCGAATATTGCTCTCCGCCATCTTAGACCCCTTCCCGATAGAACATTAAGCGTGTGATGTCACCCACAATCTGTGCGAGTACGCCAAAGAAGATGAGCAGTGTGAACATCACCAATGGAGGTTGCCCAAAGACAAAGGTGAGCATTGCAATGAAAGACCCTACAGACGACACAGTATAGGTGGCTTGCGTGCCTTTTAAATCAATGAGCTTATCGCGTTCATCTTCAAAGTATTCTATTTCAGGGTCTTTATCCCCTGTGCGAATTGCTTCAAAAATAGTGACCCCAAATTGTGCGAGGATAAGCGCAATAATGGTCACAATTACGGCGAAGAATACGACCCACCCAAATACACGAAATACATTTTCTGCAATGAATGTTTCACGCTGTATCATCCGCAAGATGCTGATGACATAAAATGTCAAAATCAACGAGAAGTTGACGAGCGTGACAACAATATTTTTTTCTTTATACGACATACCTGCCTCTATCATCTATTTACGGCGATGTAAATCAAATTACACTCTTAGTAAACTTTACCGTACATAGAGTAAAATATTTTTTACATTAAGTCAATGATTTTATACATCAAGAAAGTGATATGTTTCTTAGATAACTTTATAATATTGTGAGGAAAAAGGTCTTTGAGGTATAGAGGTATCTAAGCAAGCCCTGAGAACATTGGACTTCACCACGATCAACTTTCGAGTGGGTCGGTCGGGTTTGAACAACCGTCGGGGTCGTAACAGTGCGTATAACCAACCAGCTATCCTCAAGCCGTCGTAATTAGAGTAGAATACGAGCGCGATAGGTTTAAACAGTGAACAGGGATATTTGACTATGGGAAATTGGCTTTCGCGTGCGCTTGTAATGGGTCTGGTGATGGCTTTAGGTGCGGTGGGTTTGTTCTTATTGCTGTACTTTGTGGTGCTGGCGAATATGGCTGACTTACTGCGTTTGTTAGTATCGCTGGTTGCACCACCGATTGTGATGCTGGTACTCCTGGGGATTTACTATGTTTTGACACAAGACGAGAAGTCGTGAGACGCTCAAGCACTCACTTTGCGATAGGCTAGCACGAGTACCACAGGTTGTTCTTGATACATCGGCTCGCGTAAAGCGATCAGCTGCAGGTGATGCGCCTGCCCGCCTGTAACATAATCACTGAGATGGTGTACATAATGTTCAACAGCATAGGTGGTGTCCCCAACACGAAAGGTTCGCTGAGAGCCTTTCAATGCCTGATATGGGTGAAAATCGCTGATGAGTGCCACACCCGAAGGCTTGAGTACCCGACTGATCTCGCGTAAGCTCGGCACAAGTTGTGGTACATGCCCCAGAGCAAGACCACACAAGACCACATCAACTGATGCACGCCGTAGTGGAATCGCTTCGGTGGTGGCACACGCGGACGATGTCAACACACCATGCTGAAGCATCGGCAAGCTGTTATCACACCCGATCACCTGCTGTGCGCCAGCTTGCAAAGCTAACTGACCATAGCGCCCTGTACCACATGCTAGATCAAGCACGGTAGATCCGCGCAAGGGTGGCATCAAGGCTTGCATCGCCTCTTGTTCGAGTTGCATCAAGCGATTGTGCGCCTCAGCAGGATAAGATTGCGCCCACTGTGCATAGGCTTGTTGACTAGATAAGATACGCAGACGGGATCGCCACCAACGCATCATTGCGCTACCGTCAACAGCACTTGCTCCACCCATTGCCAGAAAAGTGCCGTATTAGCGTTGTAGACCATGCGCGTTGAAGGGGGCAAGAATAGCCACAAATAGGCGATGCGTCTACGTTCTTCACGATCGGTGTTTTCAATCAGCTGGTGATACCAGCGCGGATATTGTAGTAACCACTCCCGACGATCATACAACCAGCGATTCGAAAATTGATAGACGAATGCGATAGGTAAAATCACGAAAATACCGAGCAAAAAGACCACAACCGGATCAATGTACCAGTACAAGCTCATATATATGAAAGCAGTCGTCCAGATGATGAGGGCCAACAAGGGGCTGAATACTTGTTCTTCGCCATAATGCTCGAAACTAGCAAGCAGGGGGTCTTTGTAGGCACCGATCACTACCAGGAATGCACGCGCTGACATGATAAAAGTGATGATGGTCAGGATAATCAGCAAGAACATCGGTCACATCCTCAACAGGTTAAGCGGACTTTTATAAAGCGGACATACACAGCGCTGGCATTCAGGACGTTCACCAACGCGATAGGCACGGCGCAGATCACGGGCAACCTGCCAGTTGATCGCCTGCGGTAAACGATCTCCTTGCGGTTGTAAACGCCCATATGTAGGCAAAAAATAACAGGGACGCAAGCGCCCATCCACTTCAATCACCGTGCTAAAATGGGGCGCGTTACACGCGGGACGGATGAACTCAGCATCCCCATTGAGCGCACGAAAATAGTGTGTCAGGATGCGTTGGAGCTTTTCAGGTGATTCAGCAATATGACCATTAGCGAAATCAGAAGCGTGATCGATTGCCATCTGTGCAATGACCTGCTCAAGTTCATCGGCTTCATCAGGGGATAGTGCGTCGTCGGTAGCTTCCGGTGTACGATCCCCAAAAGCGAAGGGATTGCTGACATCAATCGCCAAAAAGCTGACTGTATCGACCTGATGTTGACGTGCTACCCGAACAATCTGTGACAACTCGCGGAAGTTCGCCTGCTGTACTGTGGTGCGGATAGTAACCGGCACATTAGCCCGTTTGATCTCGTCAATGCCCTCTAAAATCAGATCAAAAGCATCCACACCACGGATCGCCTCATAGGTGTGGGCGTTACCCCCATCGAGGCTGACGATCACCTCAGCGACAGATTGCGCCACACGTTCGGATTGCTTACGCAGAAGCAAACCGTTGGTCAAGAGCATCACATGAATGCCCTGAGAGGCGAAGCGCTCAGCAATTGCATCCCATTGGGGATGTTGCATCGCTTCGCCCCCACTGAGCAAGACATAACGCACGCCAAGCTCGGCACAGGTATCAGCGATGCTATCCACCAGCGCCATCGGCATGTTACGGCGCGGGTTCTGCCAAATATCACAGGATATGCAGCGACTATTACACCCGTCAGTAATGTATAAGACGAGTAGCGGTAATGTTCTTAATCGATCACCTGTCAGATTCAACAACGTATTCACGCGCAACATTAGCATTTTCCCGTTACAATGGTGTCATCATGACGAACTCAAATTGGACACTACAATTTTATCGATTAACGGCAAATTATCGAATGAAGATGATCCATTATAAGTGCGAATGTGTTACAATTCATCTTCAACATAAGAATAACTCAATTTTGTGAAAAATTATGATTAACCGTGACCTGATTAAAGACGGACAAGGGCCGCGTATTGCGTTCCTGGAAACGCCTGACGCACAAGTTATTGCTGAGACACTCGTCGCTTTCGCTAACACCGAAGGGGGTATCATTGTCATTGGTTTGACGGCCGATGGTCATGCCAGTGCTGAACAACCCACCAACGATGCGATGCAAACTGCAATGCAAGCAGCGGACAGTCTATACAATCCAGCAGTCGTCGTCGATAAGTGGGAAGAGCTACAAATTAATCTGAGCAACCATCTTGCCGAGGACACAAACCTTTCAGCAGAACAACCTGATGATAACAAACCTCAAGCAAAAGCCACAGTCCAAACAACATTTGAGGACAAGTTAAAGGATTCAGCTGAAGCAGACACGGATGACATCAAAGCTGATGAGGTAGCTGAGGCAGATACCCCTACCGGGGATGCTAAAGCCAGCACCCAGCAAGCAGATGACGACTCATCAAGCAACGATGTGAACGACACCGATGAAAACACATCTGATGACCTAA
Source organism: Anaerolineae bacterium (assembly GCA_051117475.1). GTDB lineage: Bacteria > Chloroflexota > Anaerolineae > Aggregatilineales > Phototrophicaceae > JAUZRW01. Next base: position 213,063 of record JBNPEE010000014.1, read on the forward strand.
CACAAACCGATAATAACGCGGAAACAGTCACGCTAGTGACCGATACCCGAGCGCTGACAACCGTCTATGCCTTGCGCGTGCCCCGTAGCATTGAACTACACGCACTCGCAGATGGGCGTGTATTGATTCGCAGTGGCGATACCAATCGTCCGTTAGGTGGTCAGGAGATTTTGAGACTGGCGAGCGCCAAAAGCACCGGCGATTTTGAAGCAGAAGTCGTACCGAGCGCCACCCGTGACGACTTTAGCCGCGAGATGATTGAAGAATATCTAGCGAAGCGTGCTGAACGCACCAAACGCCCCTATAATGGCAAAGTTGAAGATCTGCTGAAAGAGATTGGTGCGGTCAACGGTGATGGTAAACCCACTGTCGCCGGCATCCTGATGTTCAGCGAGTACCCGCAACAGTGGTTGCCTCAAAGCGGGGTGGTCTTCGCCAAATTCGTCGGCAAAACGCCACGCGGTGAGAGCGGGCTGGCGGGGTATACACGGCGTGAAGAATTGACTGGCCCTCTGCCCCGCCTGATCGAAGCTTCATGGAATTTGATCTGGGGTGAGATGGCGGTGAGCGCCGTCGTCAAAGGGCTAGAGCGCGAGGAACGCACCGAGTATCCGCAGTTTGCGGTACGTGAGGCGATTGTGAACGCCATCTGCCACCGTGATTATCGCTTACGCGGGCGGCGCATCGAGTTACGCATGTATTCGGATCGATTGGAAGTGATCTCACCGGGGGGCTTGCCGGGTTTCATCACGGTTGAAAATATTAAAGATGAGCATTTTAGCCGTAATCCACGCATCGTCAACGGCTTGTTCCAATGGGGTTATATCGAGGAATTGGGGCTAGGGATTGACCGCATGATTGAAGTGATGGAGCAAGCAGGACATCGTCCACCGCATTTTGATGCACGTCCGTATAGCTTCGCAGTTACATTACAGAACGAGCGCGAAAAACCAAAACAACCGGATTGGATGCGCGATACCAATCACAGACAGGCGAAAGCCTTGCAATACATCCGCGATAACGGATCAATCACTAATCGTGAATATCGCTCGTTGATCGATGATGTATCTGCTGAGACTTTGCGCCTTGATATGGTCGATATGGTTGAGAAAGGTATTCTCATTAAGGTCGGCTCGAAAAAAGGCACACATTATATCCTGAAGTAACGATGGATTGATTATTCAATGCAAATAGAGCTATTTATCATCACGCTTTATAGTTTTTTCATTCTGCTGGTGCTTGTAATGCTGGCAATGACACTTCTTCGTAAAGAACAAGCCAATCGATTGCGATTCAGCATCACGCTGATACTGGCGCTCGGTGTAGTGGCGGTACAATTGCTCGCGTCAGATTGGACACTCGCAGAGCGCATCACGCGGGATTATCTGCTGTGGTTGGTGTTGATTGCCATGATGAGCAGTCTTGGTCATATAGTCTTACGCGATACATTGGCAACAGAAGACCCTAACACGCTGGCGCGGGGTTGGTTAGCAATCAGTGCATTGTGGCTTGCCAGTTTTACCATCAGTGCCGCAATCAGTACGCCTATTTTCGCAGGTTGGTCGGTATGGTCAACACAATTACCTCTGATTCCAGCACTGATCGGCTCAATCGGATTTGTGGTGTGTGCGGTATACCTGCTCGGCAGGTTGTTTTATCGTTTTTACCGCGCTCCGATGCCCGAAGTCGCTAACCGTATGTCATTCTGGATTGTGGTGCTGGGGACGCTGTTAGCCGGCGTCACGCTGATCGCTGGCGGTTCCGTCTTATTCATGTTGCCGGGCACATTAGCGCTGATGCTCAGTTTAATGTTGACGCAATACGGCATCCAACATTATCGACTGGTTGATATGCGTAGCGCACTGCTCCAACTGGCACAGACGAGCAGTATCGTGCTGATGTCGTGGGCACTGATCTTCGCCACACTGTATTTTTTGACAATCGCCCGCGTGAGCGATTCGTTACAGATTGCCGATGAATTAACCAGCATAATGGGGTTGGCAATCATCTCACTGATGATTGCAGTGATCATTGTGCTCATTCGGCAGGTGATTCAATTCAGCTTCTTACAAATCAATGGGCGCACTCGCACCAATCTCGCACAGGCAACAGCAACTTATAGTCAACGTGTAGCGCGTGCTGCGACTCTCGAAGAAGTGGTAGAGGCGACCACTGAGACACTCAACCGCGTAATGGGTGTTGACCGTTCGGCATTGATTTTGATTAACAATACAGTGCGCGTCAAAGATTCAGTTGAATTGATCGTGCTGGAAAAAGGCGCAAGCCTCAACCAACCGAGTAGTATCGGGTATCTGCACGAGCAAAGCCCACTGTATTACGCTCTAGCGAAGTACAATTCCCCTATCGGGCAATATGACATTGACTATAGCCCAACTTTCTCACAACTTGCCCCACAAGAACGACAATTCTTTCGTGATATACAGATGAGCGCCTATGTGCCCGTTTCGGCGGATAATCGCTTGATTGGTCTGTTAGCCAGTGGCTCAAAACGCGATGACACGCCCTATTCACGCGATGATATTGAAACACTATATGTAATTGGTCAGCAGGTTGGCACAGCTTTACGTAGTGCGCGTCTAATCGACGATTTGCAACACCTGAACGACAGTATGCGCGTCCTCAATAAGCGTTTAGAGAATGCCAAGATCGAGTTAGAAAAGCTCGATAATATCAAGACTGATTTCATCACCATTGCTAGCCATGAGTTACGCACACCCCTCGCACAAATTCGCGGGTACACGGATATACTCGATAGCTTGAACCAATCCAATGCGCTTAAAGAGGGACAAGCCGAACAGATCGTCGGCAATTTACGCCGTTCAACCGAGCGCATGGAGGAGTTGATCTCGGCAATGCTTGATGTGAGCCAGATTGACGTGAATTCGATGGATTTACGTTTCATCCAGACATCACCAGAAACCATCATCAAGATGGCACTAGACCCTTTGCGTGACCCCGCTGATGAGCGTCACATTGAAATCATACGGCATAACGCAAAAGACCTGCCCAACGTCGAAGCCGATCTACAACGTATGGTACAAGCCCTGCGCAATATTGTCTTGAACGCGATCAAGTTCACACCAGACGGAGGCAAAATTGAGATCAGCGCGACGCTAGAAACCGCGCAAGCTCAATACGACATTGATAATATTTTATTCAAGATTGCCGATACCGGTGTGGGAATTGATCAGAAAGATATTCCGTTCATCTTCAACAAGTTCTATCGCGCTTTCGATACCCAGTTGCACTCTACTGGCATTTATAAGTTCATGGGAGCGGGCCCCGGCTTAGGTTTGACAATTGCTAAGGGGATTGTTGAGGGGCACGGCGGTCATATCTGGGTAGAGAGTTCAGGGCATGATATGGACAACCCGCAAGGCAGTATCTTCTATGTACGCCTGCCGATTCAACCACCATCAGGCACACGGCGCGTGCAACCTTTCGCAGATGACATGAATCGCACACAAGCACCGCTCAAGCGGACACAATGAGTGTCTTTTATCGAGTGAGCAGGCGTTCGCGGGCAGATGCGACGAAAGCGGTGAACAGGTTACGCATCCGCGCATCATCTTCGATGAGATCTTCCGGATGCCATTGTACTGCTAGCGCAAAATGCTTATCAGGCAATTCCAACCCTTCAATAAGACCGTCGGGTGATAAGGCATTAATGGTCACACCCGGCGCGACATCGCGCAGGGCTTGATGATGCAAACTGTTGACCGGTACACGTTCATCAGTGAGGATAGAGGCGAGGAGTGTGCCCGATTCAACGAGAACATCATGCAAGATAGTATTGCGCGGTTCTTCCTGCGGTGATGTGATATTGTGGCGCAGATCACTCGGACGTTGTGCCGAAATATCTTGCACCAGAGTGCCACCGAGAGCAACGTTGAAAACTTGAATGCCCCGACAAATGCCGAATACAGGCAGATCATCGTCAATTGCCCAACGCGCCATTGCAATTTCCATGGTATCGCGCTCATCGCTGATGTCATAGAGCGTGATACCATCTTCGCGCTGGGCGCGATATTGTGACGGATTAACATCCCCGCCACCTGGTAACAACACACCATCAAGGCGCTCGTAGATGCCACGCAGGGTATCAGGGGCTACCATCGAAGGGATTAAAACAGGCAAGCCGCCGGCATCTTCGATGGCGACGGCATTTTTCCCGTATGATACATCATAGCGCCAACCATTGGAGGGCTTGATGTAATTGTACGCAGTGATCCCAATCAGCGGACGACGGATCATGGATCGGGGCGCTTAGCGACGACGTTCTTTCAAACGGGCTGCTTTACCACGACGGTCACGCAAATAGTACAACTGAGCGCGACGGACTTTAGCGCGGCGCAGAATATCGATCTTCTCAATACGCGGGCTATTCACAAGGAAAGTACGCTCAACCCCAATACCATTTGACGCGATACGACGCACGGTGTAGTTGGCATTATTGCCACCTTTACGTGCACGGATGACTACGCCTTGAAAGGGCTGAACACGCTCACGGTTGCCTTCAACGATGCGCACGTATACGCGCACAGTATCGCCAACTTCAACCATTGTGCGATCAGGTGTAGGGGCTTGTAACGATTGAATAAGCTCGTTCACAGTGTTTACCTCTCTGTCAAAGCACCGGAGGGTGCGTCATTTTTCACGGAATTAACGAACGGGAAGTATATCATGAAGCGCAGGGTAACAACAAGGGCGCGTTCGCATATTATATCCCCAAATGACGCGCCACCCTGAGCAATCCCACCACAGATTTTGCTTCGACAATCTCGCCCTGTTCGATCATCGCCAGTGCCTTCGTGAATGGGATACGCAATGCTTCCACAAATTCATCAGCATCCGGTGAGAGCGGTGCATATTCATAGCCTCTGGTGGTATAGAGATGAATATATTCGGTGGTGTAGCCGGGGGCCACGTATACCCCGCCCAAAGCTTGCACCCCAAGCGGACGATAACCGGTTTCCTCGCGCAATTCACGACTGATCGCTTCATCCGGCGCTTCGTCAGGTTCGAGCAAGCCAGCAGGGATCTCATAGGTGATTTGATCTATAGCGAGGCGATATTGTTTGACCAGCAACACATGCTGAGAGGCATCTAGCGCAACAATGGCAACAGCACCCTGATGATAGATGATCTCGCGCTGGCCGTGATTGCCATCAGGCAATTGCACAGTATGCAGTTTGAGATTAACTATTCGCCCTGAGAATATAGAACGTGTCGCGATGATTTCTTCGCGCATTAGGGGCACTCCTAAACAAAAACTAAAGAAGGCGACACACGGTCACCTTCTACGATCAGACATATGCAAAGATTTTAGCGATATCTCATTGCGATGGAATACAGAGTACATCGCCCATATCAATGCGGTTGATGTTGACGATACCGTTAGCATTCGCAATAGACTGGACCGGCACGCCAAAACGAATCGAAATCTGGAAGAGCGAATCGTACTGTTGTACGTTGTATTGTGAGGCACAGTTCACGCTTGTGACCGGTGGTACACCTCCACCCTGCCCCGGATCACCAAGATCAGTACCACCGGTACCTGGCAATTGGAACGGCGTGAGCGTCGGTGTCGGTACTGAGGTTGGTGGTGGCAATGCGCCGGTTGTGCCACAGTTAGGGATCACAAGACGTTGTGCGATGCTGATAATATTAGGATTGACCACGCCGTTACGGTTAGCGATATCCATGACTGCAATGCCGTAATAACGCGAGAGGCTGTACATGGTCTCACCAGCACGCACTTCGTGGACACAATCGCCACCACTAAAAGAAGGTGTATTTTCAACAAGCCCCCCATCAGCAAGATCGGTTGCGGTCGGTGTTGCTGTTGCACCGATGAGCGTTGCTGCCTCTTGTGTCAATGGCGCGACGGCGGTATTGGTGGCATCTTCGATCAATTGTGTGGCTCGTAATTCAAAAGCATCTGGTGTGGTTGTGGCTTCATCGGCTTGTGCGACGATTAAGGGTTCTTCGGTCTCGGTGGGGGTTGCCGTTTCAGTCTCTGTCGCAGTGGGATTATTTGAGATCGGCAAATCAGCGGCGGTGGCTTCTTCAGTCACTTCCTCGGTTGGTTGTGGTGTTTCGGTTGGTGTTGCAGTGCTGGTCTCTGAGACAAGTAACGAGACTTGTAACCCTTGATCCTCGTCGCCAACTTGCTGAAAACAAGCCGTGACGATGAGTGGAATCAGCAAGATAATGAGTGCGGTGAGCCAGCGATTGTTTATGATCCCCATATGAGATGTGTCCTCTAGGTGAATTCTACCCGATTAATCACGATTATATGCCTTATTATACGGAAGATTGACCAATTCCGCCAAAACTATTTTTTCTTAAAGCGCACAGTGACGGTAATCCCTTTGTCTTTCTCGCCGATTGGTTCAAATTCGATGTCATAGATCGCACTCAGTTGCTTGACCAACGCTAAGCCCAAACCCATCCCCTGTTGTTCGTAATGGCTACGTTCAAACTGCATGAAGGCGTTGATATCTTTGATTTGTTCGGGTGACATGCCCCGCCCTTTATCCGAGATAACTAGCGTGTAAGTGTCGCCTTCGTTGAATGTCTTGACAGTAACCTTCTGTCCTTGTGTTGAGAACTTGAAGGCGTTATCGAGCAGTTCTTCGATAATCTTGACACCGTGCTCGTTGTCAATCCAAACCGGTGGCGCAGGCTGTAGCTCAAGGATTAAGTCATCTGCGCGTTTGAGTTTATTGGCGAGTGCCATCGCGTGTTCTTCGATTATGGTGTGCATGTCGATCATCATGTCCGAGGGGTCCGGTTGATAGCTATTCTCCATCAACAGTTGTAGACGCACAAAGAGCAAATAGTTCTCAACCACGCGGTACAAGCGATAGCCCGCATTATGAATATAGCCTGCCCAACCGGCGACTTGATCGGGCTTGAGGTTCTGCGCTTCGGACTGCAACATCTCCGAAAAGCCGATGACGGTATTGAGCGGGGTGCGGAGTTCATGCGGTAAGGCAAGAGCGATGCTGGCGGTCAGTTCATCGATGCGCTTTTTAACGCTGGCAAGTTGATCATCGCGTTTTTTAAGTTGTGAGCGGATACTTTCCAGCAATTCTTCCACCATAAAAGGTTTTGTCAGGAAATCATCCGCGCCCAATACCATACCTTGCCGTTGATCAATATGTTCGGTCTTTGCAGTCAGGAAGATAAACGGAATTGAAGCTGTATCAAGATCAGAACGTAAGGCTTCCAACACACCGAAGCCGTCCATCACAGGCATCATGATATCGCAAACGATGAGATCTGGCATAATTTTACGCGCCATCTCAACGCCAACCGCGCCGTTTTCAGCGCCGGATGTGTTATAGCCTTCCATGTTGAGCATCTCAATCACATCGTAACGCAGATCTTCAGAGTCTTCGATAATCAAGATTGTTTTGCTTTTAGATGAGACATTTTGTTGAGCAGTTGTCATGGGTTTTTATCTCACACATCTGTTAATTAGGTGTTGTAACAATAGTATAATATGGAATGACATGCTACTCCATTAAGCATAACCGTTGGGTGACCCACAGCAAACTACCCCGTCACCCGATCCGGTTGATATGGCTTGATCTGCGATACAACAAGCTCATTATAACATAGTTGATAATTTGCACTTGTACATCACAGATAATTGAGTGCGAGAATGATCAAACCTACTACGATGCGATAATATCCGAACGGAATAAAACTATTCGTCGCCACATAACGCAAGAGCCACCCTATCGAGAACCAGGCCACTATACCAGAAACAAGTGCCCCCAATCCCAGCAAGAACAAGTCGTTGGTCGAGATCGTATCCAGATCTTTGAGCAAGGTGTAGATAGTTGCGGCGCCCAGTGTAGGCATCGCCAGATAAAATGAGAATTGAGTCGCACGTTGACGATCTAAGCCGGAAATCATCCCACCAATGATGGACATGCCTGAACGGGACATGCCAGGGATGAGCGCAAGCACCTGCCACAAGCCCACCAACAAAGCTTGTTTGAAGGTCAGCGGGGTAGTTTCGATAGATTGTTCTTCGGTTTGCTTATCTTTGAGGATATTTTCGATGATGATGAAGGCAATCCCCCCCACAATCAAGGCAACCGCCACTGTAACCGGGTTGAAGAGTAGTTCATCGATCAGATCACCGAGTAGAAGACCGATAACCGCTGCTGGAATGAAGGCTATCGCAATCCCCAACCACAACTGGCGCGCACTCTGATTGGTCTGGGCATCACTAGCAATGACGTTTTGTGCCTGTGTGAGTAATTGTGTACGATAGTAAAAAATGACAGCAATCACAGCACCAATCTGAATGAAGATCTCAAACGTGCCGGCTAATGATTCAGACGCAAACGGCAAAATATCTGATGTGATAATCAGATGTCCGGTGGATGAGATCGGTAAAAATTCGGTCACGCCTTCCACAATGCCGGCGATGACCGCAATCAGCCATTCTGGTAAATCAAACATAGAGCATACCCCCTCAAAAAATACGATGCGCCAGCATCAAGCCAGCCACCACCCCGATTAAACATAAGACATTAGTAACTACAAGATAAGCGATGCCAGTGCCCCATTGCCCTTGATTAAACAGGGAGATACTCTCGTTAGCATAGGTGGAAAATGTAGTATACGCGCCAAAGAATCCTGTACCCACCAGCAAAGTCACTGTTTGTGGCACATCTGCGCGACGCACGACATAGGATAAAAATAATGCCAGCAAGAACGATCCACTCAGGTTAACGAGCAATGTGCCAAATGAGAAGCTATGCGGTAGGTGCTGATCGCTGATATATGAGACTAGATAGCGAGCATTCGCACCGAAGAAGCCTCCAACCCCAACCCAGAGTAAATTTTGTAATTGCATAACTGACCTTTCAAGCGCTTAACCACCCGAACATGCTATCGGGATCATCAGCGATTGTCAACGCAAACCTAGTCATCTTCGGATATTGAGAATTTGACATTGTCGGCTATGATAAAGGACATTGATGATTCGTGATTAGGGAAAGATTATGCAACGGTATCTGCGCTTACTTCAGGATAATCCGGAGTATGCGAAATTGTGGTTTGCACAGGTTATTAGCCTGACAGGTGACTGGTTCAACACCATCGTCCTGATCGGGTTGGTCACGCTATATAGCGACAATTCGGCACTGGCAATCAGCCTGTTCCTGACGTTGCGCGTCTTACCACCATTGCTCTTTGGCCCTTTCGCTGGGGTCTTATTAGATCGATTCAACCGCAAACATATCCTGATGTGGAGTAATTATCTGCGTGCGTTGATCGTACCACTTTATTTGCTGGCAAGTGGCCCGGAAACGCTGTGGGTACTGTATGTGGTTACGATTGCGCAATTCACGTTATCAACGGTATTTGAACCGGGACAGGGTGCAATCTTGCCGGCGCTGGTGAAGCCATCCGATATTGTTGAAGGTAACACGCTGTTCAGTGTGACATGGTCAGTGATGCTGGCGCTGGGTGCGATTTTAGGCGGGGTTTTTGCCTTCGTCTTCGGCGCAGAGGCGGCGCTGATTGCTGATGCGATCACCTTTGCGATTGCCGGTATGCTGGTGATGTCGATCAACTATGATCCAGAAGAAGGACGTAAGCTGGCAAAAGCTGTCGAGCTAGAAACAGGTATCAAAGAAGATACGTCATTCAGGGAAGGCTTGCGCTATGTGCGTAAAACACCCCAGATGGCGGCGGCGCTGTTCGTCAAATTCGGGCAGAGCTTCGGCAATATTGATACCTTGCTGAGTGTATTCGCAACACAATTATTCGTGATCGGCACAAACGGTGAGTTATCACAGGCGCTATTGTGGAGTGCGTTGGGTTTCGGCGCGTTGATTGGCCCAATGATCACAAACCTGTTTAACGATGGATCTGTGGAGAAGATGCGTCGTCTTATCACGATTGGCTTTGTGATGCTGGCAGGGAGCTGGTTGTTGCTGGGCGTGGCAAACTCACTGATACTGATTGCCTTTGCGGTCTTAGTACGGGCGATGGGTGGTAGTATCAACTGGACATATAGCAACGTCATCATCCAGAAGAGCGCACCCGATGCTAAATTAGGACGGATGTTCTCAATTGATACAGCAGGGTTCTACTTTGCGACACTGGTCAGCACACTGGCTCATGGTTGGTTGATTGATATGCTCGGTACGGATCATCTGAGTTGGATCATCTATGGGACGATGGTTGTGAGTGTGATCCCGATGTTAATCTGGATGTGGATTGTGCCCCGTCTGGAAACGATGGAACAGGGACAAACAGAATTTGCACCACAGGGTTAAGAATTCCATGTAACGCAAAAGCACCCGCTGAGCAGGTGCTTTTTGTGCAGTCCGTAGGGGATTCGAACCCCTGTCTCCACCTTGAAAGGGTGGCATCCTAGTCCCCTAGACGAACGGACCCTGTGTATTACGATGGTGTGACGTTAACAGTGCAGTCCGTAGGGGATTCGAACCCCTGTCTCCACCTTGAAAGGGTGGCATCCTAGTCCCCTAGACGAACGGACCTAATTTGCTAACGGAAAGCAGTATACAAATAGCCCTGATGAAAGTCAAGGGCATCCTAAGAGCACTTAGAACCTGAAGATGCATCATTCAAAGTAGGTATTAGAAATCTGGTAAGATTCAATGGGTTCTGTACGCCCTTTAACGCCGATCCGCCCGCGTGTTCGCCCGAAAACGAAATCTTTCGTGGCTTCAAAGACTGGCGCAGTCACTAGAATTTCGCCATTATCTGCGATGCCCTGCAAGCGAGCCGCCACATTGACCGTGTCCCCCACTGCGGTGAAATCCATCAAATTTTCCGAGCCGACATTACCGACAATCGCATTGCCCGTATGAATGCCAAAGTTCACTTTGGTGCGCAGGTTTTCTGGCATGTCTTGCATGAACCAGTAGAGATCATCCTGGATGTGAAGTGCCGTCTTGACGGCACGGGCGATGTGATCTTCCTGTTCTATCGGGGTATTGTAGATCGCCATCAATCCATCACCGAGGAATTTATCAATGGTACCACCATACTTGAGCACAATCTTAACCATGAACGTGTGATAGGAATTGAGCAGTTGGAGCAAACTTTCAGGTTCAGTATGTTCAGAGAGTGTGGTGAAGCCCTGCAAATCTGCAAAAAGAACTGTCACCGCTTGTAATTGCCCACCGAGCTTGATGCGTGAGGGATCTTTGAGTAATTCTTCCACAACAGAACTCGCAACAAAGCGTGAAAAGGTTTGTTTGACCAGTGCTTGTTGAGCAAGCAAATGCTCTTGCGTGGCACGCATGTCGTCGGTAGCGGCTTTGGAGCGTAAACTACGCTCAACACGGGCCAGCAATTCACGCGGGCTATACGGTTTACCCATATAATCATCGGCACCGGATTCGATGCCTTGCACCCGACTATCCACATCAGATTGGGCGGTCAACATAATAACTGGAATATGGTTCGTGCGCTGATCCTCTTTGAGGATTTTACATACCTCAAAGCCATCCATACCGGGCATGTTAACATCGAGCAAGATTAAATCAGGATTTTCTTGACCCGCTATTTTGATTGCCTGCGGGCCGTTGAGTGCCTCGACCACATTATAATCGGCTACTTCAAGCACATCACGCACGAGCATCACATTTTCCGAGTTATCGTCTACAACTAAAATTTTCACATTGTTATCCGAGGTAATTATCTAATTTGCTAGCGAGTTCTTGCAGGTTGATGGGCTTGGTGATGTAATCATCACAACCTGCGGCGAGCGCACGTTCTTTATCACCTTTCATCGCGTGTGCAGTCAGGGCAATGATCGGTATTTGTTTTAAGTCTTGTTGTGCCTTGATTTCGCGGGTCGCTGTCCAACCATCTTTTTTGGGCAACGACAAGTCCATCAAGATAAGATCCGGGCGCAATGTTTCGGTCATCTCGACCCCACTGACCCCATCCATTGCCTGAAAAACTTCATATTCCAATGAGAGCAAAACATCAACGATTAACGTCATGTTATCTTGATTATCTTCTACAACCAATATGCGGCTTCCTGACACGAAGCGCACTCCTTGTTTATTTGTAAATGATAGGATTATTCTATCACAATCTTTCTAAATTACGCATGCTCGTCTGAATAGGGATGTGCCGTTAAGGGCAATGCAACAGAGAATGTTGTACCAATATGACGATCACTGTTCACCCAGACATGACCGTCTTGCAATATCACCAGTTGTTTGACCAACGCCAACCCTAAACCTAAGCCACCAAATTCACGGTCACGTGTGCCATCTAACTGCACAAACGGATCGAAGATACGTTCAAAATTATTGGCGGCGATACCCATACCGGTATCTTTGACCTGAAAGATCATCCAACGTCCATCAGGTAAAGACTTATCAGGATGCCATTCCGGCAGAGATGCGTGCCCGTGTGCCATTTCCACATGGAAGACAGACACCGAAATAGATCCCCCCGCAGATGTGAATTTGGTGGCATTCGTGAGTAAATTATAGAGAATTTGCTCAAGTTGACGCGGATCTGCATAAAGAGCTGGTAAATCCGGCAAGAGATGCCGATCAAAGCTCAGTGATTTGGCAACACGCTCGGCTCGTGTCCGTTCAATCACATTCTCGACTACAGGTAAGACATCGAACATACAAGGCTCAAATTGTATTGTACCTGTCTCAATATAGCGCAGATCCAACACCATATTAATCAAATCAGATAAGTGTTTGCCATTCTGATGAATGCGGTCAATGCGATCATGTTGTTGGGAGTTAATCGATCCGTAGATGCGGCTGATGAGTAATTCACTATAGCCGATAATAGCATTGAGTGGTGTGCGCAATTCGTGGCTCATATTATCGAGAAATTCGGATTTATACTGATTTGAGGCGATCAGATCACGGTTAAGCTGACCGACGTGAGCCTTTTCTTGCTGTAATTGCTCCACCAATTGCTCTAGATCTTGATTTTTAGCCGTCAACTCTTGATTGAGAGACTGCAACGGCATGAATATTTGTTGACGTACAAGCGCCACTGCCGCCAGCCATGCACCAACAGTGATTAGTACGAGATCAAAGGGCTGATTCGGCGCGATACCCGTCATCAGATAGGCGCTGGCGATGGCAATCCCCGGCAAGCGCAACCAGCGTGCATCCGCCCGTGCTGAACGCATCACCAACCAGACGGCAAACAAACTATAGATGATAGCAATCGTGACCAGGACAATACCCGCACTGTTAAGGCTGAATTGTTGTCCATCGACACTAACGCCGACAAATACCGTACTTAACGACAAGAATCCGGCCCCTGTTAGCGCAACCACCCAACCACCCCACATCAATACTTTGACCATCATTTGTTGATTGCCGACAAAATACACCACAAAGCTGAAGAACGCACTAATCAGCAAGAGCATCAGAAAAGCTAGCAGGTGTAGCACCGATAATGTAGATAAATGTGGTACACCGCCGAGCAAAGCTCGTAAGAAGTTGGTCAGTGCAAAGGTTGAGAGCACAAGTGCAAAGATTGCAAAGTAATAATTAGTCGCCGTAGGTCGGGGTGTGGAGAGGGCAATGAATGTGAGACCTATACCCGTTGAGAGCATCAGCACAGAGGTAAGCAAACGCAAATATTCAGTCAGAGTAAAGTCGATTATCATCACGTCTATTAAACCGTCTATTTTGACAGATCATAACGCAATCTTACACGAATTGCTAAAATTGCGTGGGTTTAGGGCGACGAGGCATCTTATCACTAAAATTCAGTGGGCGTGAAGGAGCGGGGTCATCGTCACTCGATAAAGATGCACCGAGCATCATATCGCTGATGATCTCGAAAGTCATCCCATCAAATTCTGAAAAGTGGCAGACATCGCACTGATAGCAGAGTGCATCTGGTACAGTGAACAATTGTCCCAGAAATAATTTCACATAGGGTTTGCTGATCGCCTGTACCCGCCCGATGCCACATTGTGGGCACGTATTTTGCATGGTTTCGTCGTAATCGTTCACGGTCTATCCTTCTCAGAGTGTGATTTTTAGTGTGCTAGTGCTAGTTAGTAAAGGTTCTTTGTAGTCCAAGAAAGGCAATTGCATCAGTTTTAGCACGAAATTCAGCGTGATTTCTGCCAACAATACTGCCTTGAACCTTTCTGGACTCTTGGCAGCACATTGAACTAGCACCAAAAGTTAGTAATCTTGATGGGCGATGATACCAATACGTTGTAAGGGCCAATAGCGAAAGACCACGCGCCCGACGACATTATCAATCGGAATCGCACCAAAACGCCGTGAATCTTGGCTAACATTGCGATTATCCCCCAGCACATAATATTCATCAGAGCCTAGTTCAGTGATGCTATCCGGGCACCGGAACTCAGTACAGGTTTCTGCCGTATAGGGTTCATCAAACAGCACCCCATTAATATACAGGCGCTGATCGCGAAACTCGACAGTTTCCCCTGGCATCCCCAGCACCCGTTTGATGAGCATCACGTCCGGTTCGTTAGGGTTGACCGAGTTAAATACCACAATATCACCGCGATCAGGGCGCATGGCCAGATAATGCACACGGCTGACAATCAAGCGTTCCGTATCTTCAAACGTCGGTTGCATACTGCTGCCATCGACCAATGAGCGCGGAACTGCCATATCAAATAAGACCGTCACAACGACGATGAACAGTACCGTGCGGATAACTTCACTGAAGAAGCCCGGTAAGCGCAAACGTGGCTTGACCTGTGGCCTAGGTTTATTAATCATTCTTGCGTCCAATCTTGATGTAAGCTGTTCAATTTGAGTGGCAAAACAGCGTGCCAGACCACCGCACCAACGATATGATGGTGGGCTATTGCCCCGAACACACGCGAATCACTGCTATGATGGCGGTTATCCCCCAGCACAAAATAGGCATCTGCGCCTAATTGCCAGATTCCATCCGCACAAGCAACGTGATCACAGGCACTCAACAGATAAGGTTCGGGCAAGTGTTCGCCATTGATATAGACAACACCACCACGAAACTCGACTGTTTCGCCGGGCAAGCCAACCACACGTTTAACCAGACCGTGATCAGATTGCAGATTGAATACCACCAAGTCCCCACGTTGAGGCGCTGACCAAACATAACTCCAGCGATTAACCAATAATTGCTCACCGGATGTCAATGTGGGCATCATGCTAGAGCCACCGACTACATAGTACATCAACGTGATATGAAGCAACACATATACCCCCAGCGCAATCAAAATCGCTAAGATCAGCGAAAGCCATCGATGATGATCACTGATTACGAAATACGCATTAAGAGACGTTTTATGTGGAATATTATGATCCAATGGCGTGGTGTTTTCTGACGACAGATTGACACTCATTATAAGCATGACAGCAATCAACGCAATGTGCAATCACCGAATGGTCAGGAACATGACAGAAAGTTATGCAACAAAAAGACCGTTTTAGAGTAAGATGGTGATATATCTGAATAATCAGACAAAAGGTTAGGGGTCATTGTGCCGGATGAAACTATTCTCATCGTTGACGATGGACAAGATAACCGTGAATTTATCATTGAGTATGTGTTAGAGCCAGAAGGCTTTAAATATCTGACTGCCAAAGATGGCGAAGAAGGCTTACTTACAGCAATTCAACACAAGCCCGATCTCATTTTGCTGGACTTGCAAATGCCGCGCCTGAATGGGATACAGGTGTTAGAGCAATTGCACGCCCGTAATCTGGAAATTCCAGTCATCTTGATGACGTTTCACGGTTCGGAAGATATCGCCATTGAAGTCTACCGTATGGGTGTGAAAGATTATATCAAGAAGCCCTATTATCCAGAGGAGATGCTAGAAGCTATCGAACATGCGCTGACCGAGAACCGTCTGCGACGCGAGAAAGAGAACCTGACTAACCGCATTCTACAAGCTAATCAGGAGTTACAACGTCGCCTGACCGAGTTTGAGATTCTCTACAATATCGGCAAGATAGTGACCTCTACTATCGATCTCAATCAGTTATTACCACAGATCGTCAACGCGGCGGTGCGCATCACTCATGCTGAAGAGGGGTATATCATCTTGATTGAAAACAACAAGCTCATGCGTCGTGCGCACAAATCCCCCAAGCAAACGCAAGCACAAGCCACACAGGACGTTCTGCGTGATCGCATCGCCGAACATGTGATCAATAACAAAGAAGCGATTACACTAGGCCCTGAACGGCTCAAGCAAAAGAATGCACAGGCTCCCCTATCAGTGGCTAGTGCCCCACTGGTGCTGGGTGAGCGTGTGTTGGGCGCGTTGCAGGTCATCAAGTACAATCCACAATTATCAGCCTTCGGCAAGAACGATAGCACGATGCTACAAGCCCTGAGCGATTATGCCGCGATTGCCATTGAGAACTCGCGCAATTATAGTGCTGTGCAGGAATCCCGCCGCAAGGTGAAAGACACCTTTGAACGATTTGTATCACCTTCAGTGGTGCAGAAAGCATTAGATGATGATGTTAAACTCGGTGGTGAACGGCAAGAAATCAGCGTCGTCTTCGCCGATATTCGCGGTTATACTGCTTTCAGCGAGAGTGCTTCGCCTGAGAAAGTTGTCGAAGTCTTGAACCACTACCTGAGCGTTGCGGGTAATACAGTCATTGGTTGGGAAGGCACATTAGATAAGTTCTTCGGTGACGGCTTAATGGCAATTTTCAACGCACCCCAAAAGCAAGAGGACCACGTGCACCGCGCCGCCGAGACCGCACTCGCACTGATACAAGCGGCGAAGGAGATCAACATCGCCTTCGGTTATGATCTCGCTTATAGCGTGGGCGTGCATGTGGGCGAAGCTGTTGTTGGCTATATCGGAACGAACTACGCTGTAAACTATACGGCAATTGGTGACACGGTGAATCTTGCCAAACGGCTACAGGAGAACGCCGCGCCCGGCCAAATTTTAGTGGAAGAAGCTGTGGTGAAGCGCCTCGGTGATCGCGTGAAGGTGCGTCCATTGGGTGAGATATTGGTCAAAGGGCGCAAAATCCCGGCCCGCGCCTATGAGTTGCTCGAATTGATATAGACAGTGGGCGAACACACGCATTCGCCCACGCTCAACCTGATTTATTGATCTTTATTGCGCCGTTCGCGGAAGCTGATGCGAATGGGTGTACCCTCAAACGGGTATTCTTCGCGGATGCGGTTCTCCAGATAACGCTCATAAGTGAAGTGCATCAACTTACGATCATTGATGTGAAGCAGAAAAATCGGTGGATCGGTACGCACCTGTGTACCATAGAAAATTTTGAGACGGCGTTGCCCTTTGGTGGGTGGCGCATGACGTTCCAGCGCATCGCGGATAATCTGGTTAAAATCTGATGTGGGCAGACGTGCGAAACGACTCTGCCAGACCGCGTAAACGGTCTCTAGCACAACATGAATACGCTGACCGGACAGTGCGCTGATGAAGATGATCGGCGCCCAGGGAATGAAATGCAGGCGATCTCGAACCTCTTTAGTGAACTCGTTCATGGTAAAGGCATCTTTGGTGACCGCATCCCACTTGTTGACCGCAATCACGATGCTCTTATATTGCTCAAGCACGTAGCCGGCAATATGCTCATCCTGTTCGGTCACACCGAGTTCTCCATCAATCAGCAAAATCGCCACATCACAGCGTTCGATTGCACCCATGGCACGGATCACGCTGAATTGCTCTACGCCCGGCTCGATACGCCCACGCCGACGAATGCCAGCCGTATCGATAATGGTCACAGGTTGATCATGCCAATTGATCGTGGTATCAATCGCATCACGGGTTGTGCCGGCTACAGGGCTGACAATTGCGCGATCTTTGCCGATTAGCTTGTTGAGTAACGTACTCTTACCGGCATTCGGACGACCCACAATAGCAATCTTGAGATGATCATCGTCCTCATCATCATCAGGGAATTGATCGATCACTTCGCGCAGATGCTCAATCAAGACATCAAGCATATCGCCCACACCTACACCATGAATGGCGCTGACTGGTACAACCTGACCCACCCCTAAGCCGTAAAAATCGAGTGAATCTTCATAGCTATTGCGGTTATCGGCTTTGTTAGCCGCAACGACAACGGGTTTATTGCTACGGCGCAAAATTTCAGCGATAGTCTCATCGGCAGCGGTCATACCATGTTTGTTATCCACAAGCATGATGATTGCATCAGCTTCTTCGATAGCTAATAGCGCCTGCGTTTTAATCTCTTCGATGAAATCTTTACTGCCTTCAGCGAGTGGGGATTCATCACGCACGCCCTTTGGTTGATAGATTTCGATACCACCGGTATCAATGATGTGAAAATCGATCCCATTCCAGAATGTTTCTCCTTGTAGACGATCACGGGTTGTTCCGGGAATATCGTGTGTGACAGCCCTACGCTCACCGACTAGACGGTTAAAGAGCGTACTCTTGCCAACATTCGGTCTCCCGACGAGTGCGACAATTGGTTTACGTGGCATGTTATTTGTGTATCCTTCTCAATAATGCCTGCACGGATGCAGACAATTCATTTGATGTAGCAGATTATTATAGCAGATGACTGCTCAAGTTAAGAGAGTTAGTCATCTACGGATTCGGTGGCTTCGGGCGTGGCATCTGTCATTTCGGCGATTGTGACCGTGACTTCTGCCGGAATGAGTGTGATATTCGATGAACTTAGGTTGAGCGATCCCTGTGACACTTCGATCTGAGGGGGTAGTGTATAAGTGCCCGGTTCCAGTCCACTAATATCAATGATAGCGCGTACACTATCAGCTTCAATCGCATCAATTACCGAGAGCGGGCCATTGAGGACTACCGAGATATTGAGCGGATTGACTGATGCGCTGATGCGATCATCATCTGCTATCCCAATAAGACGAATCGACACATTTTCTAAGGGCAGTGTGGTATCCTCTTCGCTAATGAATATATCCACGCTGATGGTGCTGGATTCATTAAGGATGATGAGGCTCGAATCATCGGGTAAATCAAGCCCAACATCTACTGAGAAGTCTCCTTGTCGATTTTCGAGACTAATGGGCGTTGTATTGATGGTGTCACCCATTGTATTGAGTACGTCCGGGTTACCGTTGATAATAACCACATTGGGTTCGTAATCCACATCACGGAATTCAAAATTCTCCGGTAGCGTATTGAAGTCGATATTAGGACGCACGGTGAAGGTGCGTACATCTTCACGCTGGGTGACAGGGATTGTAACGAGCATGGTTTCCGGTTCGATCACGACATCATCAACACGTCGTCCTTCGCTATCTTCAGCAATCAGGGTGATAGTGCGTTCGACAACCGCCGCAGTCTGTTGATTAGCGAGATTAAACTCGCCGATAACCTGCGCTACTGCGCTCACATCAGCGGATGATCCAGTAACAACTGCTTGGAAGACATCGCGCTCTGGTAAGCCGGCGGCATAATTGATCGGTGGCGGTATCACCGTCAATTCAACAGGAACCTGTTGCGATATAAGAGGTTCAATCACAACGGTGATTTGTGTCGGTTGTGTGTCCGAGCTTGCCGGGCGTGAAATATCTACTTCAAGCGGAATGGTATAGGTTCCCGCAGGTCGATCACGCAAATCAGCTGTCACTGTGATGTCATCCGGTTGTAAGATAGCGAGGGTTGATTGTTGAGCATTGACCACCACCCGCGCTGTCGTTGATGAGGTCTCGGTGATAATCATGCTATCATCCACCACAATGCTGATCGCACGGTTGAATACACGTTGATCAATGGGGTTGGCTTCGATCTTAGCGATGAACCAGACCATCAGTGCAACAGTCAGAGAAGCAACAAACCAGAATATATTATTGATGATTGCCGCGCGTATATCGGTATTCATCTCTGATTGACTTTCCCATCCTGTTACGTTCGATTAAAGGTTGAGCTGAGCATATCGCGCAATCTCGACCAGATCGTTTGATTGTTGGAACTCTCTGAGCCGTAGAAAGCGTTGAGGATAGTGCGTAGGCGTTCGGTATCCAGACGCGAGACCATACGCCCACCGTTGGTAATGGCAATTTTACCACTCTCTTCACTGACCACCACACATATCGAGTCACCGGCTTCGCTGATGCCGAGTGAAGCGCGGTGGCGCGTGCCCATTTTGGGATCCGGCAAATTACGGCTAGCCGTTAATGGTAATACCGAGGCAGCCGAGGCAACACGTCCTTCATTGTTGATGATCACCGCCCCATCGTGTAATTCGGTTTTGGGCCAGAAGATCGTGAGCAGGAGTTCAGCATTGACAGCGCTATCAATCGGCACGCCGGTACGAATGAAATCATCGAGGCTGCTGTTACGCTGGAGGACGATCAACGCACCATGTCGGCGTTCAGCGAGCTTTTCGGCGGCACGCACGATCTCGTTAATGATTTGTGTGCGCTGATCCTGTGGTGCTTGCCGGTTAATCAATTGCCCACCCCGACCGATCTGCTCAAGAGCGCGTCGCAATTCTGGCTGAAAAATTACCGGCAAAGCTACCGCGAAGACTGTCAGTGCATTGGCCAACAACCAGCTAAGTGCCTGTAATTGTAACACGCCAGCGATAAGAAACAGCACCACCAACAAGATGAGCATGCCACGCAAGAGCGCAACAGCCTGTGTGCCACGAAAGAGAAAACTCGCCAAGAAAAATAACAATGCAACAATAATGATATCAATGACATCAGTCGGTTGTAGGTTGGTTAGCACCCATATCAGTTCTTGCACGACATTTTCACCTGAGTTGTCAGTTTTGCTCGATGGTCAGATTAGGTATCTATCCGTAAATTGGTTGTTCATAGGCAG
This sequence comes from Anaerolineae bacterium, assembly GCA_051117475.1. GTDB lineage: Bacteria > Chloroflexota > Anaerolineae > Aggregatilineales > Phototrophicaceae > JAUZRW01. The sequence goes on from JBNPEE010000014.1 coordinate 233,902, forward strand.
TTGCCACAGCTCCTCCACCTGAGGAACAACGCGCAGATTGTTCCGGACAAACACGTTTGGCATGGATTCAGCGCAGAAGTAAACACAACTGATAGACACAAAGCAAGCTATGCAATGCAGTAGCCTGCTTTGTATCGGTGGCATGACTCCTGAGATTGTAGTTGTTATTGTACAACAAAACACCAGAAGGATTGCAAGTTTACCCGCCGAGTTGCGCCAGCAATTTTTTATAATCATCAAGGCGATCCGGGTTCATGGAGATGATCTGTTTGATGGTTTTGGCTGCTTCGCTGGTCAAACCGGCATCGAGCTGTAATTCGCCGAGTGCATCGAGTTGTTCAATCGCTTCTTTCTTCTGCCCGCGCCGACGATAAATTGATGCGAGACGCTGACGCAAGGCAGCATCATCAGGATTGATATTGACCAGTTTCTCTAACATCTTGACGATCTTATCGACCTGAGCATTTTGCGCGTAATACCCAAGCAGGGTATCGAGGCGCTTGATTGCTTCGACTTGATTACCTTTATTGTAGTAGATATCAATCAACTCATTCAGGGCTTTTTCGTTGGTCGGTTCGACTTCCAGAATCTCTTCATAGATGACTTGTGCCCCACTGGTATTCAGACGCATCTGGTGAATATCAGCGATAAAATGTTTAACTTTGACGATGACAGCCGGATCGGCGTTGATACGCCGTGCTAGACGCTCCGAAGCCTGAAATGTTTCGCTGGCGCGTTCAAAATCACCCAATTGCTGATAGGTCTCGGCAAGGTTGATGTAATTATCAAGTGCTTCATCCCAACGGTCTTCATCTTCCAGAAGTTGAATCAGGTTAACACGTACATCCACATCAAGTGGTGCCATCTCTAACACTTCTTGTAAGATGACCGCAGCACGTTCATTTTCTTCACGAACGAGATAAGAACGAGCGACCATATTATATTTATTAATTGCCTGCCGTATGCGCCCTTCTTTCATCATGAGTTCTGCCATGCGGACATGTACTGGCAAATACCATGGCGAAATTTCTACCGCATAATGGGCTTGATCCATAGCCAAGGTATACAAGCCCAGTTGCTTATAGCGATCAACAATTGTCACAAGATCAGTCAGCCCATCGCCTCCATCTTTGAGGTAATCAACCATGCCCTGATCACCCTCATCTTTGAGTGTCTCATCCAGATGGATACGCGTCTGTGAGATGCGTTGTTTCCAATTACTGCCACTGAGCAAGCCGATGAAACGCTCGTTGATAATTTTCAAGCTCTCAGCATCACGCCCATCGAGAGCGTTCATCAAGGAGGTATAGACGCGGATCAACTCTTGCTCTTCACGCGGGGTACTGGCTAAGCCGGTGTCAACGGCTCGCAGGCTCTGGATCAAGTATGCTGAGGCTTCTTTTTGCTTATCTATTTGATAATAGGCTTTACCCAGAGCGTGCAATGCACCCGCCGTTAGGAGCGGATCGTTGACTGCGGATTCGAGATAGGGAATCGCATCCTGTGAGCGTTCGACCATGACCAGTAAACCGCCGATGTTCATCTTAAGCGCCGGGTGTTGCAAGCCACTTTGGCTCGCTTCGATATAAGCGTTAACAGCCGATTCGAGGTCATCCTGCCGTTGAAGCTCCATCCCCTGCATAGCGTACATCACGAATTCACTGAGTTCACCTTCAACCACGAATTCAGCCAGCATCACCAGTGAGTTCTCTAATGCTTCGCCCATGGGGCCCATGGGATGCGCTTCACCGACATCGGCACGCGAATCATCGAAATGCACTTCATCATCGAGTACAGGCGTGACTTTGCGCTCTAAGTAGGCTTTTGGTAGGACGATTTCGCCACCTGATTTAACAGCACGCAGAGCATTGAGCGCTTCTGCATGGCTCTTATCAATGCTGAGTGCTCGCTCGACGGCGCGTAAAGCTTTACGGTCATCATCCATGTGTTGGAAGTTATAGGCGAGTGTTAGATATTCGCGGATGGATTCTTCTTTACGCCCAACACGCTCATAGGCTTGCGCCAGACGTGCATGGACGCTGACCAATCCCGGTGTCAATTGGGTTGCATGCTCCCAATTGGAGATTGCTTTCTTAATATCGCGTTGTGCCAGATAAATATCGGACACTTTGACATACTGTTGGGCAGCTTCTTTCAGTTGCCCCATACTTTCGAGTACATCCGCTAAACCTTCTATCGGCACAGGATCATCAGGGGCGAGCTGTTGAGCACGGCGAAACACTTTAAGAGATCGGTCGAGCTGTCCATCACGCCTTAAGGCAATTCCCAGATTGATATGAGCATCGGCGTTATCAGAAGATGCTTGTACTGCTTTGGAGTATGATTCAATCGCTGCGCCCCAGTTGCCTTCCCAGGCAGCACTATGACCCTCTTCCATAAATTGTTGAAACTCTGCAAAATCGGACATGGCAACCACCGCAATCTATTTATGTGTTAACAAATGAAGGAGTATCGCTTTTTGTGCATGTAGGCGATTCTCTGCCTGTTGGAATACGGCAGATTGTGAACCATCCATCACCGCATCGGTGATCTCTTCGCCCCGGTGCGCCGGCAAACAGTGCAAGACTATGCTCGGTTTGCCCGTCTGCGCGAGTAAGTCCTGGTTGATCTGATAAGCGGAGAAGGTAGCGCGGCGTGCCTCAGCTTCAGATTCCTGCCCCATGCTAATCCACGTATCCGTATAGAGTACATCCGCGCCTTCAACCACTTGCCCGATATGCACCGCCTCGGTGACCGGAATACCGGAACGCGCCACTAAAGGCTCAGCTGTATCACGGACGGACTGCGGCAGCTCGTAACCTTCCGGCGTGGCAATTGCAAATTCACATCCGAAGTGAGCGCAAGCATAGAGCAAGGATGCCGCGACATTGTTCCCATCACCAATATAAGCAATTTTCAAGCCATCCAAATGCCCAAAACGCTCGTAGATGGTCAGCATATCTGCCATTGCCTGACAGGGATGGAAATCGTCGCTGAGACCGTTAATTACGGGCACACGCGACCATTCCGCCAATTCAGTGACATGAGCATGAGCAAAAACTCGCGCCATGATGATATCAACATAACCGGACAACACACGGGCCACATCAGCGACGGCTTCACGCTTACCGAGACCAATCTCCTGTGGGCCGAGCATGATGGCACTACCCCCCAGATGCTTCATCGCTACTTCAAACGAAACACGTGTGCGCAGTGATGGTTTTTGAAAGATCATCCCCAAGATTTTGTTCTGTAATACGGGACGATTACCACCGGTTTGCCATTCACGTTTGAGATGCACTGCTAGATCAAGAATGTGCCTGATTTCGTCGGTATCCCAGCTGGCAAGATCAAGAAAATGCTTCATTAGTCTATCAATGTCTTTCCAGATTGTATGATTATTTTAACAACTACACGAATTGTAGCACAAAGCCGGCAAGCGGCAAACAAGCCCAAAGTACCGAGTTTACCACGTTTGACCACAATACATACGCTCATCAAGTGATGGGTTCCATATCACGCCAGTTGCGCCCGACTTCGGCATTCGCCACGAGGGGCACCCGCAACGCATAGGCATTCTGCATGGTATCGACAACCAGTTCGGTTGTCACTTGCACCTCATTATCGGGCACTTCCAGCACCAACTCATCATGTACCTGTAAGATCATCTTTGCGCCTGATTGCACCTGATTTAACTGCTGATAGAGTTGAATCATCGCCAGTTTGAGGATATCGGCAGCTGTGCCTTGAATTGGCATGTTGATCGCAGCACGTAATTCCCCGCGCACACGGTTACCGGAAGTTTTGCCATCTTGCAAATGCCGGAAATAGCGTTTGCGTCCCAGCAAGGTCTCGACGTAACCATTTTCAAGCGCCTGTTTTTCGGTGCTATCGATATAATGTTTCACGCCGGGGATGCGTTCAAAGTAGATTTTGATGAAATGCTCGGCCTCAGCTAAGGTGAGGTCACTCTCACGTGCCAGACGAAATGCGCCCATACCATACATCAAGCCGAAGTTAACGCGCTTGGCAAAACTACGCTGTTCATAGGTAACCGCATCAGGCTCAATATCGAACACAGTAGCGGCGGTGGCGCGGTGGATGTCCTGCCCTTCGGCGAAGGCTTGCATCAGGGTTTGATCTGCGCTGATGTGTGCCATTACGCGCAGTTCGATCTGGCTATAATCGACTGCCAGCAGTTGATAGCCATCCGGCGCAATGAAGGCACGTCGCACCTCGCGCCCTAATTCGGTACGAATAGGAATATTCTGCAAGTTCGGGTTGCTACTGCTGAAGCGTCCTGTGGATGTGCCAGTCTGGTTGTAGTTGGTATGTACACGTCCGGTGTGTTCGTTGACCAATTCCGGCAGCGCATCAACATAAGTACTCTTGAGTTTAGTTAATTCACGATACTCGGAGATTTTTTCGATGATCGGGTGTGCATGGCGCAATTTATCGAGCGTATCTTGCGCGGTGCTGAACCCATGTGACGACTTATTGATTCCTTCTTTCGGCAGATCCAGTTTATCCTCATCGAACAGTATCTCACTCAGTTGCTTGGGGCTGTTGATGTTGAACTCAGGTTGTCCGCTGAGCTGGTAAATCTCACGCTCTAAGGCTGTGATCAGATTGTCGAGACGGGTGCTGATCCCGGCTAAATACGCGACGTCGAGTGCCACGCCCGCACGTTGCATGGCGGCGATGATTGGAACCATCGGCATATCAATCGTCTCGAACAGTTCAGTTGCATCGATTTCTTGCAGTTGTTCTTGCAAGAATTTGACCGCCTTCAGTGTGACGACAGCATCGGCAGCGGCATATTGGGCGGCGTGTTCGATGCTGACTTGCGCCATCGTCTTCTGGTTTTTGCCCTTGCCGATTAACTCTTCGATGTCAGTCATGTGGATGTTGAGTTCCTGACGGGCAAAGTTCTTCAAGCCTAAGAATTTGCTAATCGGATCACGCACCCATTCGGCCAACATGGAATCGAAAGTGATCGGCTGAACATCAATGCCGTAACGTTGCATCACCACCAGATCATAGACAGCATTGTGAGCATATTTGGGAATATTGGGGTTAGTCAGCGGATCTTTGAGTGCATCCAGCACAAAATCAATGTGGATCTGCTCACCCAGTGCATCTTGATGACTAATTGGCACATAGTACCCTGTCTTTTCATCGACAGCCAGGGCAATGCCAACCAGCTCAGCAGACATTTGATCGATACTCGTCGTCTCAACATCCCACACGATGCACTGCGCGTCATTGAGTGTTGTCACCAGCGCATCAAGAGATTCTTTATCATTGACAATCACCACCTCATCGGCAACAGCATCAGGGCCGAACGAACCATCATCTTCGGCGTTCATGCTGAAAAGAGGCAGTTGATTCATGTTGTAGCTCTCCAGCTTATCGAAGAGTGAACGGAACTCTAGTTCACGGAATAGCGGGGCAACTTCGTTGAAGTCAAAATCCTGTGCAACACATTGTTCCAAGTTGAGTTCAAGCGGTAGATCACGCATGATACGTGCTAGCTTCTGGCTGATGTAGGCAATCTCTTTGCCACCAACTAGTTTCTTATGCACAGAGCCTTTGATCTCGTCAACGTGTTCATAGATGCCATCGAGCGAACCATAATCTAGCAACAACTTCGTACCTGTCTTTTCACCAATACCTTTGATGCCGGGGATATTATCACTGCTATCGCCCATCATCGCCTTGAGATCAACGAGCTGATGCGGTGCAATCTCGTATTTCTCAATGAATTTAGGAATATCATAGACCACATCAGGACGACTCTTAAAAGCCGGCAATTGCACCTGAACATGATCCGATAACAATTGCAAGATATCGCGATCACCGGTGATGATAAGCACGTCGACATCCTGTTCTTCTGCTTGATAGGCAATCGTGCCTAGCACATCATCGGCTTCGTAACCCTCATAGATCAGGATAGGGATGTTGAAGGCGGCAATCACCTCTTTGATACGCTTAATCTGCTGATCGAGCGAATCAGGCATCTTCTCTCGGGTGGCTTTGTATTGATCGAAGTAAGCATCGCGCCCACTGAGTCCGGCATCAAAAGTCACGGCGAGATATTTAGGGCGTTTCTCTTGTAGAATGTCAATTAAAATGCGCGTGAAGCCATAGACCGCGTTGGTCACTTCGCCGGATTTAGTACTGAATGCGGATTCGGGCAGGGCATAAAATTGACGATACGCGACTGCGTGACCATCGATTAAATACAAAATGGGACGATCAGCCATGAAGAAACCTTTTCTGTTGTTAGGTGACGAACATTTGGGCTAATTATAGCACAAAGATCAACGTCTGGCGAAGTGAATGAAGGTTTGAATTTCCTCAGCTTGTATCTCACGTCCAGGTTGTAAGATCAAGTAGCTATCATCCCACAAGGTTGCTGAATCGGACTGTATGAGCGAGGCGGTCTTGGTCATCAGTTCGCGCAGTGTCTCACGCGGGTTAAGGTTGACTGGCATCTCACCATAGATGTACACATAATCCGGCGACTGAATTTCGCCAACTTTCCAACCGCTAATTTTAAGCTCTGTATCCAATGCTTGACGCAATTTTTTCTGGGTGGATGCGTCGAAATCATGTTGTGGATCACGCGGGAGCCACAAATAAGCGATAGGTGTACGCCCTCCGACTTCAGCGGTGGAAAGAGTCGGCACAGGTGGTTCTTCGAGAAGATCCGGTTCAGGCAGTGTAGCGAGGGCATCCAGCAAGCGCTTGCTTTGACGACGAATATCGTGCAGAGGGCGCGTGCCGGAGAAAATCAGCGAAAGCGTGAATCCCGATTGCGTAGCACGGGTTGAAACCATGAACTCTGCGCCCGTTTCCGGCAAAGTGGCAAACAGAATGCGCGATTTATCGTGGCCGTTGGCTTTATCCCATTCTACAGTGAGTTGATCGAACAAATCTTGCAAATCGGACATTGGTAACTTGCCTGCATAGCCGACGATCATACCATCACGAGCGATCACCGTTGCCTCGGCAGTGAGTTCGAGGGAAACTTGAATCAGTGTGGTGGCCATCTGCACCACTTCGCTATCATCTTCATCGAATTCGACAAAGGGGATAGTATCCGTATCCGCTTGTGATACGACAGTGAGATCCGGTAATTCTGGTGGGCGCGGTGGCGTGGGTCGTCCGAGATCGGTGATGTGCTCTTGTGCTTCCTCATCATCGAGCCGACGAGCTTCTTCTGGCAATGTGTTCGGGCGAGCGGGTTGAACGGGTGGGCGATCCCCTTCAACGGGATGTGAGCGTTGTTGAGGTTCGATGCGGTCAGTTGTCCATTCGCTCGGTTCTTGACCTTCGAGGTGTGGTGCACTGAAGATCGTGACCGTTCCCGTGTATTCGATAGCTTCTTGTAACGATGGCAACTCACCCAGAAATCCAGGCTCTGCCACGTAGCGTTCGCCTTCGCGCTTCCACGTGAACAAGGCTTGAATGCCCGAAATACCACTCTCTTTCACCCGTTGTTCAAATTCATCATTGGAGAAAATCGGCAACGGGGTTGATTCGCCAACAGTTGCATCCAGGATACGAGCGGCAGGGATCTGATCGGCATCGTCGATCAGGAAAGGCTCGCTCGTTTCCGTATCTTCTTCGACAGTGGCGGCGAGTGTGCGCTGAATTTCCTCAATATTAGTCAATTTAGCGCGTAAATCTTTGATGGTACTGCCATCAGCAAAAGCTGGCATAGGCGGTTCTTCGGCAGCAAGGCGCTTAAACGTTGCTGATGATTCCGGGCTGAGCGCAGGTTCATCAGCAGCGGCATCTGCCTGAATCAACAAGCTACCGTCAATACGGTTTGATACCCAGAACTCTAGCATTTGCGATGTGCCACTGACTGAAAACTGGTTTGCTTTGTCCGACGATCGCGATTGACGCTGAGTCGGTATATCCGTCGTGACAGATTGTAACACATTGGCGAAGCGCCGAATCGAAACCGGTAAGTTGATGATCTCTTGAATGTTATGACGCTCTTTGAGATCATGGATCGCTGGGTGATCCGGTGCAGCAATCACGATAATATCCGGATGCATGGCCCGCACATGATCGACCATATCGGTGCCGGGCATATCTTTCATGCGGAAGTCAATGACGGCAATATCTACATTTTGTGAATACTTGCGCACATGGTCCACCCCCGCTTTGCCACTCGAAAAAACGGCAACTTCGTAGTATCCGTTGTTCTCGAGCGCTTTCTTGACATTCAGCGCAAATTTCATGGCGTTGGTGATGATTAAAATTCGTTTGGGGGTAAACACTGATTTCACTCCAAATCCTGATCAATTTCTTACCTTATTGTAACGAATTATCACGATGAGGCGAGTCTCAAACACACCATCCCCCACCCTGCAACGAGCAAGATGGGGGGACATAGGATCACGATTCGTTAACAACTTCTATCGTGGTATCAGCGCGGTTGTTGAATTCACGGCTCTCTTCAACGTCATCATCAGGATCAACGTCAATTCGTAAATCGTACTCATCAGGTGCATCGAAGGTCAGGTCTTGCGTCAGTGTGAGAATCGCGTCTGGATCGAGATTGCCGACTGTACCAATATCAACCAGGACATCCTCGAAACCATCACGCTCAATGGTGAGCACTACATCAAACTGCCCGCTTTCGCCGTTCCCCTCGTTCTTGACGGTGATGGTGATCTCGATCGTGACACTGGTCTCACCCGTCGGGATCACAACGGGATCATCGATGGCAATGCTGGGAATGACGAGATCCGGCACACCCGGCTCAGGCGTGTTCGTCGGGAGCGGGGTATTGGTCGGTTGTGGCGTGTTCGTCGGGAGCGGCGTTGGGCTCGGGGTGGGTGTGTTCAAGATGACGGTCTCAATTGGTATCGAGCCACAATTGCCAGATAAGGATACAAACTGCGGATTTCCACTCACCCAACCGACAGTACTACCGGTAGTTACTTTCCACCAGGAGTTATCCCCTAGACGTGCTGTGACCAGCAAGAGCGTATTCGCTGGAAAAGTGGTGATGACGTTATTGCGAGTGGTCGTGGGCTGGGTGCGGACATTCAAACCCACGAGCGTCAGCACACGGCATAAGCCATCATTGGGTATAGCAGGTGGTAAGTTGACGTTGGGGTTACCGGAGCCTGTCGATGAGCCAGTTGTCGTGCCCGGACGTTCAGTCAGTGTTATCTGTTCGTCGCTAACGTTGATGGTGATTTCCTGTGGCGGGCTGGAAATTGCATTGCGGAAAGCAATCACGCGCAAGAGATATTCACCCTCGGTACGTGGCGTAAAGTCGAGTATACCTTCGAAGCTCACCTCGCCATCGGCTAATTCAGAGGGTACAGTCTTGACCAGGCTACCATTAGCAAATAACTGTACCCGGGTAATGCCAATCGCATCGGTGGCGCTGACACTAACTTGCACCTGTTCATTGACTGTTACGGTTTCACCGGACGTTGGGGATAAGATCGACACTTGAGGTTGCCCGACAGCTTGCTGATCTCCATCGGTAATATCTTCTTCAGGCGGGTTGGGGCTACCGCCTAAATTACAAGCGGTGGCTACAAAAAATGGGAGCAACAGAGCAAATATGAGACGCAGGCGCATGAGTAGATCCTTTAGTTGCTGTAGATAAACGATATACTTGCATTTTAGCACTAAAGTGATATTGAGGGAAAAGGCGACTACTGTGCGTTTGACCTGTGGTACTCAAAGCAAACAAGCCTCACAGATGAATGAGGCTTATCAAAAATCGCAGGTGATGAAGAACCTTAACTACTGATTGGCTCTTTGTAAATGATATAACGCCCCATCTCATCGCCTTTGGCAATGCAGGTATCAAGGTCAACCTTGAATTCGCTACCGCCAGAAACCCAGCGCAAGCCTTCCTGCAATAAGCCTTGACCGACAAAGCACACCGCCCGATCCGCTTTGCGATCCCAGCACATCGGGCATCGCTCCAGCGTGTAGATGATCTTATCGTTGCCTTCATCAAAGACGTTCGAGACCTGGTCAGAGAATTGGGAGAAGATATTCGCCATTGCTGGCACACCGATCTTCAGTTTAGCGTTGAGGGGCAACACTTTAAACGCGAGATCACCCACACCGGCTAACGCGCCGAAGGCACGTAAGCCCTGTGCGAAGGTTGCACGCCCAGCACGCAAGGCAAGACCTCGCCCACCACGAGGCCCGTACATCTCTTCCAGTGCAATATTGAGCGCGGTGAAATCGGCAAAGTCGAATTCTTTCTCAAGGTTATCCGGTGGGTAGTTCCCGATTAAGTGGGACAATCCCGCCAGATTCAGGATCGCTTTCAAGCCATTTTCGCCCATAACTTCTTCCATCGCTTCGATGGTGATACGAGCAAATTTGTTTGGGTAATAATAGCCAGCAGCTTTTCTCTCAGGTGGCATATAGCAGAGCCTCCAATCGGTCAATCAGCATTTCGCCGCTCAAGCTGATTGGTTCGTATTTAGCAAACGTCAGTAAAAATATCTTGTGACCGGCTGGGTAGCAGGTCATGATGCTTGATTCGGAACTATCAGCAAGCATCGTATCACATCACATTCGATATTGTAGCCTTACTATCGATTCAAGGCAAATTAATCCTTAATTTTTGTCACGATTTTGTGAGGTAAAGCGATCACTGCCCTATATCGTGCAGGTACTATGCCGTCAGCGTGTCGATTTGTCAACACTTTCACAGCCACGTTAGCACACCTGTTGTAGACTGCCTCATCCGGAAATGACAGGTATCGAGAGATCGTGTTGCACGGTTTGTGGGATGCGCCCTTGCATACTCCATGGGCCCGTCCACGTGATCTCTAAATCGAGCAATTGACCTTTGAAATCACCCTCAGCATCGAAGAATACCAGCTTGTTCTGAGGAGTGCGACCGCGCCATTTGCCTTTGTGCATATCTTCAACCAGCACTTCAACAGTTTCGCCCAACCAACGGGTGTTGATCTCAGCACTGACTTGCATGTGCAGGTCTTCGATCATCTTATGGCGACGGATTTTCTCGTCTTCAGGCACATCATCTTCCATTTTACGATCCGAGATCGTCTGTGGGCGTGGGCTGTATCGTGCGAGATGCGTTTTATCCAGCTTGAGATCAGCGAGTAGGTTATAGGTATCCATAAACTGTTCTTCTGTCTCACCACAGAAACCAACAATAATATCCGTGTGGATCGCTACATCAGGGATACGGTTACGAATTTTATCGATCAATCGGCGGTATTGCGCGTTGGTATAGCCGCGACGCATACGGCTGAGTACATCATCGTTACCCGCCTGAACTGGGACTTCAATGACTGGCATCAGGCGCGGTAATTCAGCGACCGTATCGAGGATGCGATCGTTCATCCAATTGGGATGGCTGGTCAGGAAGCGAATGCGCTTGACATCGACTTCTTCAGCGACACGATGCACCTGACGCAATAAATCCGCGAGATCGGGGCCATCAGGAATATCTTTGCCATAGCGGTCAACGATCTGACCCAACAAGGTAATCTCTTTCACGCCCTGTTGTGCTAAGCTCCGTACATGATTGACAATCTCGCCCACACTACGGCTTCGTTCAGCACCCCGCCGGAACGGAATGATGCAGAAGCTACAAGCATGAGAACAGCCATAAACCACTGGCACATGGGCACTCACCAGATGACCACGTTCAGCTTCTGGTAACACAAGTTCACCATCTTGAATTTGATCACGCATCTGGCGCTGTTGAGTTTCGATCTCGATGATCTCACGTTCGCCAGCGCGATCTTTGAGGAAATCAATCATTAGATCCGGCGTGGAAGGTGCCATGAACACGTCCACATAAGGCAACTTCTTGCGCAGAGCTACTGGATCTTTAACACCCACTAAACAGCCCATCAAGCCGATGATCTTATCCGGATTTTTACGCTTTTGACCGTGTAGGTGTGTCAAGCGCCCATAAGCTTTATCTTCGGCGGCCTGGCGCACCACGCAAGTATTGATGACGCAAATATCCGCGTCTTCGGGGTTATCGGTGGCATGATGCCCCATCTTCTCAAGTTCGCTTGCTAACAATTGTGAATCGGCTACGTTCATCTGGCAACCGAGTGTCCAAATGTGATATTGCATAATGGCACTAACCTTACATGATTACGGGATGTCACTTATTGTATAAGATGGGGGGATGCTGGTCAATTGATTATAGAGATTGATGGCGCATTCGGGCGTTTATTGCCATAATGCAAGTGACCATTGCAGATACAGGATAATATTCATGCATCAGACCATCCTCATGTATAACCCGATCAGCACATCACCGGGCAAACAACGCTTGCCGATGTCTTTATTAGCCATCGCTTCGATGCTTCGTGATGACTATGACTTTGAACTGTGCGATGGTAACTTGATTGCCGATCCTGCCACACACCTGATTGCACGCGCACAGGCGACAGATGCGCGTCTGCTAGCGATGAGCGTGATGCCGGGACCTCAACTTCAACAAGCGGTGTCCGTCGTGCGTGCTATCAAGTACGCGCTACCCGATCTGACAATCATCTGGGGCGGGTACTTCCCAAGCCACCATTATGAACTGTGTTTGAAGAGTGGCTATGTAGATTATGTCATTGTGGGGCAGGGTGAAGTGGCATTTCGGCGCTTCGTCGATTGTTTCTACGAAAGCGGGACTATGCGCGATGTGCCATCTCTCGCCTATTATGAGGGCGACGAGCTGGTTATCACCCCCAAAGCGCCAATTGCCCCGTTAGAGAACTTGCCCCGATACCCTTATCATAAAATTGAGATGGAACCTTACGTTGGCAAGAGTTATCTGGGTGAGCGCGTGTTGTCGCATCATAGCAGTTGGGGATGCCCATTTGCCTGCAACTTTTGTGCAGTGGTTCCGCTTGCCCGACAACGCTGGTCAGCTGAAAGCGCCGAGCGCGTCGGCGAGACCATGCGCTATCTGAAGGGACAGTATCAGATTGATGGCATGGAATTTCACGATATGGATTTCTTCGTCAAGGAAGATCGGAGCGTGATGATTGCTGAGCAAATGATGGATCTTCAGCTTAATTGGTGGGGACTGGGACGTGTCGATACGCTGATGGGCTACGATGACAGCAGTTATCAGGCGCTGGCGGATAGCGGATTGAAGATGGTGTTCATGGGGGCAGAAGCCGGTGACGACGAAACGCTGAAGTTGATGAACAAAGGTGGGCGAAGTGGTGTGGATCAGACGCTGGCGATTGTCGAGCGCATGGCACGCTTCGATATTGTGCCTGAATTATCGTTCGTGTTGGGCACACCCCCCGATCCCGTCGCGAGTATCGAAAGTACGATACAATTCATTCGCCATGTGAAAGCGATCAATCCAGCAACGGAGATCATCCTCTACATGTACACGCCGGTTGCGAATTTCGAGAGTACACTGATGCAAGAAGCGATTGCACAGGGATTTCAATTTCCGCAAACGCTCGAAGAATGGGCATCCGATGAATGGGCGGAGAAAGCCTTACGACGTAGCCCTGGTACACCCTGGTCAGATGACCCGATACGGCGCAAAATCCGTGATTTTGAGACAGTGATCAATGCCTTTTATCCAACCGTCACCGACCAGCGCCTGCATGGTGCCATGCGAACACTGTTGAAAACAGTCAGTGGCTGGCGCTATCAGTTAGAATTTTACAGCGCCCCGTATGAGCTGAAACTCTTACAACGTTTGATTCATTATCGTCGCCCCGAAACAACTGGATTTTGAGTGAAAGTCGATCAAGCACCGTTGTCACATCAGCGATGCACCGTTATACTTTGTGAAGAAACGTACAAGTTATGATTCATTCACAAGAAACGAGAAGATGAGCCTATGACACGTCAAGTTATGCTGGTAGGGTTGATCTCAGCGCTAGCCATCGTGATTAGCGCCTGTGGCACGCAAGCCCTACCCTCTTATGATGCTGATTCTACCTCTGTGGCAGTCGCCCGTACTGCTACCCGTGACGCACTGTTGACGCAGGGCGCGATCATCCCCACCGATACACCGACAATCACTCCCTCACCGACTGTCGATTTTGAAGCTACTGCTGCCGCGGAACAAGCTATACAAGATGCTAACGCGACAGCAACTGCTGAATTTGAAGCCACAGTAGCCGCCGAACAAGCACAAGCCACTGCAAATGCACAGGCAACCATCGACGCAATGCCAACCGAAATCGGTGCCGATGATCCACTATTTGAGGCGATTGCCAATGCAGATGCGGCGAATGGTGAGGCGCTCTTTGCGGCTAATGCGCTGGTTCCCTGCTCGACCTGCCATCACGTGATCGAAAATCCAGAGACACAACTCGCTGGACCCAATCAATGGCAGTTGTTCTCACACACAGTGGAACGTATCGCTGAGGGTACAATTGATGCCCCCGGCCCGTATACCTACATCTATGAGTCCATCATCAACCCCAATGATTACATCGTTGAGGGTTACGTAGCAGGGGTGATGATTCAGGGCTATGGTGACGCACTCAGCGAGCAAGAATTGTATGATCTGGTTGCGTATCTCGTCACATTAGGCGAGTAAGTCGTTTGCAAAATTAGCAAAACGTGCTACTTTGAGCTTTAAGACCATTCAACACAATTGAGCAGTGTAGGCACAAGACACTGCTCATTGTGTTTTGACAGGAAACGCTCGCCATCCGTACCGATGGCAATGGGATGAGTTAAGGGGATAAGGTTGCGATGACCAACAAATATTATACGATAACCCTAATCGGGATGCTGGCGCTGATTTTGGTTGCCTGTGGCAATACAGATGCTGATCCAACTGAGACAATCAACGTTGAGGAGCCGACTGCTGTCAGCGAGGCAACCGAAAGCTCAGAAGCCGAATCAACGGCTGAAGCCATGCAAGAAGAGGCGACAGCAGAAGCCACTGAGGAAATCATCACAACCTTGATCGCTCCAAACCCGACGGTTGTTGCCAGTGGTGAAACCCCGCAAGACGTTGTGATCGTCGCTAATGTCGAAGCGGCAGATGTAGCATCCGGCGATACGCTGTTCAATCAAACGCTAGTGCCTGCGTGCGTCGAATGTCATATCGAACAAGGCAGTGCCCGCCTGCGAGGGCCTAATCTCATTAACTTTCGTGAGATTGCTGGCGCACGTGTCGAAGGTGAAGATGCATATACCTATACGTACAACGCAATCCGCTACGCCAATCGGCATATCGTCGAGGGCTATGAAGCTGATGTAATGCGCACCTATGACGGCATCCTGACGGATCAGGAAGTATATGACTTGATCGCCTATATCTGGACGCTAACTGACGAATGAGTAATCAACGTTGCCAGAATGTTTCCCAGTCAGCATCTTCGGCAAGTTTGACCGTTTCGCCATCCATATCAGCATGACGCAAAGGTAAGGCATAACTGGTATCGGCGGTGATGGGCAATGAGAAGTAGACTGCCGATCCTACACCTGCGCGACTCTTGACTTTGATCGCGCCACCATGCGCCTGAATCACTTGCTTCGCCAGAGGCAAGCCCTGCCCCATCCCCGGCACATGAATCACTGTGCCATCCACTTGCATGGGCGTACCCCGATAAAAGGGCATAAATACCAGCTTCAGATCCACTTCAGAAATACCTACACCATTATCGCGCACGCGCAAATGCAACATGTTATCAGCAATAGTCTGAATTTCGAGGGCGACCGTGCCTCCTGCAGGTGTGTATTTGATCGCATTATCAACTAGATTACCCATTGCCCAGCGCAAACGGCTCTCGTCGCCCAGCACATAGGTTTGCGGTTGATTGATGATGACACGTAACTCCAAACGTGCTGCCTGTGCGATCTGCCGCCAATCATTGGCAACAGCGTAGAGCAGAGTTTGTGCGAGTAGTGGGCGTTGCATCGCCCGCGAATGTTGTGGACTGTAGCGTGTTAGTTCACGCATATCGACGATCATCTTCTGCAAGGCGGCAGCATGGCGCGAGATTTCGCGGGCAAATTCGCGCCGTTCACTATGAGTTTTACGGGCTTCGGCTTGTGCCAGATCAACCAGTGGTTGCTGAATATCGGCGGATAGTTGCGCGAGCAACGCTTCGCGGGCTTGTTCAGTTTGTACTTCAGCGGTGATGTCACGCAAGACCATCACGGTTCCGATGCGGTTTTTATGATGTGTCATGATAGCGGCGACCTGTGCGGTCACCATCTGACCGGCATTTTCGAGCTTATGTGGTTCACCGAGGGCATACACGCCCGGCGCGATCTTTGAGCCGATGGTCGTTGGCACGTGTGCCTGCAAAGCAGCAATTTCAGCATGAATGCCGGGGTGCGCCCCCAACAATTGACGCGCCGCATCATTCATCATGACCATTTGCCCTTCGCGATCATGCACCATGAGCGCTTCAGGAATCGCTTCAAAGACAGCGATCATATAATTACGTTCGCGCCGTTGTCGCCACAGTTGTTTGCGGAACTGATCTTCACGCTGTTGGGTGACCGTCGCGTATTGATCAAGCGCCACACCCACCGCGCCGATTTCGTCAGAGGGGCGCATACCGGTGCGGGCATCACGCTGACCTGCCGTGAGTGCCTGTGCGGTGCGTTGCACACGACGCAGGCGAACCGCGTACCGATCCACCACTATAAAGGTCATGACGACCACTACACCCGCCAAACCTGCCGCAAAGAGCGCGGATAGCTGTCGTCCTAAAGCGGTGGTGAAAGGTATGTTATCAGGCGCGAGTGTCGCAATCACCCCTAGCACCTGACCGCCATAACTAAACGGGGTGTAGAGTGTACGGTAGCGCGTCGTGCTCAAGGTGATGGTATCAGCAATCGGGGCACTGGCGTTCAAGGCTTGAGTGATGGTGCTGGCCGGTACGCGCAAGGCTTGTAAGGTTGCGGTATCCAGATCAAGACTGGTGTAATAGGGCACACCATCTTGCCCATAAAGTGCCAGATGCGCGATAGCACTCGCACGCAGGCTCGCAATAAGGACAGGCAAGCGTTGTCCCACAAGTGCCACGCCCATAAAACTGCCATCATTCTGAATCGGCACAGCGACATAGGTCAGTAAGCCCTGAGGCGTTTGGATGAAGCCCGGCGCACCGACTGTCTCGTCTTCGATCACGGCACGCACCACAGTTTCTCCGCGCAGATCAGATTGTGTGCTGACGCTGTAATCAACCGGATCGCTATTGCGCACACGCAGAACACCTGCCACCTCTAAACCAGCTGTATCGGTGACGATGATGCTATCGAGATCCGCCGTACGGGCGAGGGCTTCGAGCGTATCATGCAGAGCAGTGACGTTATTGAACAGGATATCTTCCGCAATGCCCTGTGTGAAGGCAACGCGCTGTGCTTCGGCACGTTGGCGCGTGTAAAGCGTACCAGCACGGTTAGCAACTGCCTGACTGCTCTGGATCAGAACAGTATTTTCAGACATCTGGAAACCCTGTGTCATCTGTGAAGCGAGCCAGTAGGCACTGATCATCGCGCCCACAGTGACGACAATGACGAGCGGCAAGATAAAGCGCCAGCGCATCGAGATGAATAAGTGTTTTTTGTGTGCTTGCGATTGAGTCATAGCGTCATCATTCAAATTAGGACAGCGAATATCACATAGCTTATTGTAGCCCATTTTTGATCTCAACAGGATTGATACCCACGCGATGAGAAACTGAGCGGATCAACAGGCAAATCATTGATGCGCGTCTCATAATGTACATGGGGGCCAGTGCTGTTGCCAGTGCTCCCGCTCCAGGCGATGATACTCCCCTTGCCGACATAATCGCTGGAATTGACATTGAACGATGTGTTATGCGCGTAGTAAGTGATGAAGTCGGCATTCTGGATGATGACCAGATAACCATAGCCCACATCGCTCCAATCGGCATAGATCACTTGCCCGCTATGGGTGGCAATCACCGGCGTGTTGAGCGGAATACCGAGATCAATACCACTGTGATAACGGTGAAAGCGTTGCGTGAGGATACCATCCACGGGCAAACCTGCGGGCGCACAATTGCCGGCGCTATAGGGCACAATGCGTAAATTAGCACTATCGCCCTCACCCGTTTGACGCAATGCCGGCGCAACAGTTGGCAGGTCGGCAAGCGGGGGTACAGGCAATGGCGGCGATGTCGGGAAGGGTAAGGGGGTCGGAAGCGGTGTCGGTTGTGTGAACTCAAATTGCGTATCGCCGGTACGAGGCAAATAAACACCGATTGAGAGGATACCGGATAGAGTATCTAGCTGACGATTTCCATACAGCGATGGAGCTTGATCGATGGCATCGATAATCGCAGGATCAAGCTGAGCGTAACGCATGATCGGTGGATCATCCAGCGTGGACACGGGTGACACGCTCAGAGGAGCAGTCAATGTGGCACGGGGTGCGGGCAAAATGGCGAATGTGCCGGATAAGTACGTCAAAACCAGCACTGTCAGCACGATCACCAACAGCACCGCAAAAAAGATCAACCAGATGCGGATAGATTCTCGAAAAGGTCGCATGACATTTAGTATAACGAGCTTTGGCAAACTTGCTTATGTTAATCTTCGGAAAATCTAATTAAGAATCAACCAAGGAATGCTAAAATCTTTACGGTGTGATAGTAACATACGGTTATCATTAAGACGGTATGATCAATCCAGGTATTCGATCAAACATGGGGACTAATGTGAATGATAGACCGTTCAATAGGACGT
The DNA here is from genome assembly GCA_051117475.1 of Anaerolineae bacterium. GTDB lineage: Bacteria > Chloroflexota > Anaerolineae > Aggregatilineales > Phototrophicaceae > JAUZRW01. The sequence continues at coordinate 252,604 of JBNPEE010000014.1, forward strand.
GCAGACCTACACATGCACACCACAGCCAGTGACGGCAAACCGAGCGTCAAAGAGTTGCTACAGCACGTCAGCAAACATCGTCCACACCTGAGCGCCATCGCCATCACCGATCATGATACATTGGATGCGAGTTTATGGGCATATGAACGCCGTCATTTCTTCCCGTTTGATGTGATACCGGGCGTTGAGGTCAGTGCGCGGGGCGGGCATGTGTTGGCATTGTGGGTGACAACGCCCATTGCGCGGGATATGAGCTTACATGAGACTGTGATCGCCATTCACGAAGCTGGCGGATTAGCCATCTTAGCGCATCCGGTACATCCATTCATGGGATGCCAGTTCGGGCAGGCGATGCGTATCTTATCGCACCCGAATGGGTTATTAGATATGGGCTTCGATGGACTCGAGAGCCATAATGCAGGTATCGCGGGTACAGGATGTAACTGGATTGCACAGCAAATTGCACGTAAAATAGGGATGGCGATCACAGGCGGAAGTGATGCCCACACATTAGGTGCAATCGGCACAGGCGAAACGTGGTTCGACGGCATTAATGCCAACGATTTGCGACATGCCATCATCAACAAGACAACACTAGCCAAAGGGACACCATGGTCGATAACCGATTACGTCGGCTACTTGAAGCACGAACGCAAACGCAAGGCGATGATCTCTTCGGGGATTACGAACTCATCGACCGTAATCAACCCCTAAATTTAGCGCCGATCAAGCGCGTTGCGGTGCTGACCGAATCTTTTTTGCCTAAGGTCGATGGGGTCAGCAAGACATCGTATTTGACCGTGCGCTACTTACAAGAGACAGGGCGCGAGGTGCTGATCTTTGGGCCGGATACCGCTATACCGAATGTTGGCAACAGCGAGGTTGTACCTCTGCCTTCTGTTTCTATACCTACTGCGACAGAAACGCGCATGGCACTCCCGATCCCCTACATCGCCAAACGGTTACAAGAATTTCAACCGGATTTAATTCACCTCGCCAGCCCGGCATTAATGACCATCAGTGGGATGGTGCTGGGGCGCGAGATGAACGTGCCAGTGGTTGCCAATTATCAAACAGATTTGCCCGGTTACGCCGCGCATTACGGGATTCCGATGCTACAACATCCCGTGCGCGGGTGGTTACGTTATCTGCACAATGGCTGTCATATCAACCTTGTACCATCACGCATGGTGGGCGATGAACTCAAGCAACACGGGTTCCGTCGCCGTCGCGTATGGGGGCGCGGTGTGAACATTGAGCGCTTCAACCCGTCGCACTTCTCGCAGACAATGCGCGAACGCATGTTGAACGGGCGTGATCCGGATTCAGTACTGGTGATCTTCGTCGGGCGCTTAGCGAACGAAAAGCGCGTTGACCTCTTGCGCGATGTTGCTGATGTGCCGGGCGTAGCACTGACGATCATCGGTGATGGGCACATGCGTGAAGAATGGGAAATGCTATTTGCCGGTACAGGCACGCATTTCATGGGCTATATGTATAAAGATGAACTCGCTACGGCGTTTGCGAGCGCCGATGCGTTCTTCTTCCCTGGCCCTAACGAAACGTTCGGACAAGTGGTGCAGGAAGCGATGGCTTCCGGTTTACCGACAATTGTCACTGATCAAGGCGCAGTGGGCGAATTGGTTGATGAAGGGCGCACGGGCTTCGTGGTACGTCATGAGCATGAGGCATTCGCTAACGCCGCTCGCATCTTACAGGAAAACCGCGCTTTGCTAGCGGAGATGTCGCGCAATGCGCGTGCTGTGGCAGAAACGCGCCCTTGGTCAGCGATTATGGCACAATTGGAACACTATTATCATGAGGCGGTCATCATCAACGAGCGCTTCAAGCGGATGCACGGGCAGACGTTCTATCATCGACCATTGGCATTAGGGGCGCGCTTGCAGCAACAAATCACAGCGCTAGAAGAACTAATTATTCAAAACGCAACACCGCAAAAGGGATGAAATATGTCTGAGGAAAAACCGCGTAAGACGTTGGCACTGATCTCGCACGATGGCAAAAAAGCCGATATGTTAGCTTTTGTGATGGCGAATAAAGAGGTGCTGGAGCGGTATAATCTGGTCGCGACAAACACTACCGGCGGGTTAATCGTCGATAAAACCAGCTTAGCTGTGCGACGGATGTTATCAGGGCCAGTAGGGGGCGACGCACAAATTGCCGCGCAAATTGCCGAAGGTAAAATCGAAGCCGTGTTCTTCTTCGTGGATCCACTCGGCAAACATCCCCACGACCCTGATATTCAGGGCTTATTACGCATCTGCAATGTGCATAACGTACCCTTGGCCACCAACGCCGCTACTGCCGAATACATCATCTCGCAACAGGCACTGTGAGCACAGGCGTGTGATTACTATTCGCCCGTCTCAGCGATTTGTACCGCGCTGCGTAAGATGGTGCGGATGAGCGCAATTTGCATCAAGGCCCACACGATCATCACCCCACCAATCAAGATGCCATACGGCAAACGTGCCCACAGTTCACCGGCTTGTGTGAGTTGTGCCAGCATCAGTCCGCCATCAGCAAAGAGGGTGCTGGTGCCTATGATCAGCGTGCCATAGATACCAGAGGGCATATCCTGCGTGATGACCTGCAAAGAGAGTGCCGATAAACCCAACGTCAACAGGATTTGCCCGGATACGATCAGCGTCTGTAAGATACTCAACAGCGTCCGATTACGTACCCACAAAGAGAGCCACAGTGCCAGCGCCACGTCAACACCTGTCAATAGAAGCGGTAAGACAATCAAGCCAGTGAGAAAGGCGCTCAGTAGCAGTATCCCACCGAGGAACGGCACAGCAGGTATAGCGCGGGCGGTGAGCAGATCGAGGTATGCGCCATGCAAGCGCGTCACTTCGTAACATATGCCGAGTAGCAACAGTCCACGCCCAACTAACCCCACAATAAACAGATTTCGCACGCGCCAGAGCAGCGCCAACCACCAGCTATAGATGCTGAGGCTTGCCCCGTTCAGGGTAGCGCGTCGATCATCCCATGTTTGGCGCTGACGTTCGGCAGGCACGATGTAAAAGGCGAAGGCTGTCGCTAATGCCCGCGTAAACACCTGAACGATGATGAGTGGCACAATCAGCGCGCGCCAGAGCATGAGTGGATATGGGGCTTGCGAGGTATTCGGAAAGCCTAAAACTGAGTAGGCATATCCGATTAAGATCAGCAGAGATAAACTAAGCACTGCCCCCAACACACGCCACACTGCTGAGGATGTGCCGGTCTGTTGACGCACATACTCATAACGCAAGAGCGGGTTATGCTGGGGGTCTGCCCATGCGGGTATATCACCCCATAAGCGCCTCAACATCACACCTGCCCTATCAAATCGCCGATGTAGGCATCGAGCTGTTGCAGTTCAGCTTCCCATGCGGATGTTGGCACTTCCACAGTGTGATTATACTGGATGTAATGCACGAAGACTCGCGGTGTCTTGCCCTGTAATTCCTGACGGATGGCAGAGGCATACGTCCCAACTTGTAAGTAATAACGGTGGGCGTGCTGTTCGATTGCGGATGCGCCTCCACGCACTGTGCCGGTCTTGTAATCGACTAACCACCATGCGCCCTCATGCTGAAAGAGTGCGTCAATTACGCCGTGAATGATGCGTTTATCGGTGCGGTAGATGAAGGGTAGCTCGGTATAATAATGCGCACCCCCAGCACGAGCCTGTGCCATCGCCTGATAGAGCGTGCTGGTCTGGAACGTAGCGAGCATCCGACGCGCACGGCGTACGACATCCTGCAACTGATCAGCATCGGTGATGTTCTGTTGCCAGGCATAACTGCGCAATATCTCGTCAATCTGTTCATCTTGATCGGGAAAGCGCCAATAGCGCAGGGCTTCGTGGACCACTTCACCCAACTGACGGGGGCGCACCCGTGGGTCTTGTGTGCGCAGGGCTTCGCGGATTTGCGGTGCACTGTCATCAAGTACAGCACGGCGTACCGCATCGCGATAATAGGGGCGCTCGTGCAAGTCAGCATAGCGATAACTACCGAGATCAGCCAATTGTGTGGCGGCAATATGCCCCAGCCATTGCTCCGGCGCGATTTGCACGGTTTGAGTGAGCGGGGAGGCTAATGCGGGTTCCGTGACAGCGAGTTCCCGCCACGGGCGCTGACCTGTGTTGCTCAATACCCCACGCATTAGTTCTTCGTTATATGCTGGCCGGTGAAAGCGAATCGGTGTGGCGTAGTTGTGCAAGGTTTCGCCGTCGCCAATGTTATCGAAATCATCAATTTCGAGCGCCTTGAGCAACTCAGATAACCACCCGGACACTGACCAATCGCCGTCTTTCTTCTGGCGGATGTGCCCGCTAATGATCAGGCAGTCGCGGGCGCGGGTGCAGGCAACATATAATAGGCGTTTGCGTTCGGCTTCTTCGCGTTGCCCTTGTAAATAATCAGCGCGGCTATAGGTGAAAGATGGTACATGCTTGCCCTCATCCTCATCATAGACCTTACAGGCGAGTTCACCGGTTTGGCTATCATAGATGAGTGGATCACGATTACCACCACGATTCTGCCACGAGGCATCTGCTAGCACCACCACTGGAAATTCAAGCCCTTTACTAGCATGGACGGTCATCAAGCGCACCGCGCCGGATGTATCGAGCAGAGCTTCGCCTTCGCGCACCTCTTTGGCGGTGAGATCATCAAGATAATGGGCGAACGCGCCGAGCGTGATCTTCCCGCTTTGCTCGGCAATATCTACCAATTTTTCGACATTCCGCCGTAAACGTGCGCCATCGGGCAAACCGGTGAGCATGGCGAGATAACCGGTTTTCGCCAGTGCAACGCGCAATAACTCGGCAATCGTGACGCGCCCTGACAAGCGGCGTAAGTCATGGAGCACATCGCGCGCTCGCACCTGTTGTGCCTGTTGCTCTGCGCTGATATAAGGCACATCGCCCGCACTCAACGCCTGCCAGAGCGGTAAGCGCTGATTAGATTCATCGCGTAAGAGGCGCAATGCCAGCAATAACTCATCGTTGAAGGCGAACATCGGTGAACGCAATGCCGAGGCCAGAGCAAGGTTATCGGCGGGGTGATGCAGGGCTTTCAGCAAGTTGAGCACATCCCACACTTCTTGCCGATTGTAATATCCACGTCCGGCGATGGTGACAAAAGGGATACCGAGCGCCTTGAACACTTGCTCATATCGTGTGATATGTGTGGTGGATTGGAATAAGATCGCCACATCGCCATAGTCAAAGGATCGATGCACCTGCCCTTCTGCGCCATCTTTATCGTGGATCATTGCCCCATCAGCACGTAGTTGCTGCAAGCGCTTGCCGATCTCATGCGCCTCCCATGAACGACGTTTATCACTGTCGATTGGTTCCTGCGTGCTATCCGTTTGTAAGATAAATTCAAAGGGTGCGTAGTGTTGCGCGTTTGGATCCGGCAATTGCTGACGAAAGGCGCTCATCGGTTGACCGAGCGTGATCTGATAAGATGCGACAGGACTGTTCTCATCGCGCTGTAAGATGGTGGCGAACAGCTGGTTGAATTGATCGATCAAGCCCGGATGGGAACGGAACGAGACCGTTAAATCTAGCTCTTGCCCGTTGCGATGATGGGCGATAGTCTGGCGCACGTGTTCAAAGACGCTGACATCCGCACCACGAAAGGCATAGATGCTCTGTTTCGGGTCGCCCACCACGAACAACGCGCCCCCGTGCTGATCGCCATCGGCTAAATGGCGCACAATCTCCCATTGGAGCGCATTGGTATCCTGAAATTCATCAACGAGCAGATGTTTGAACTCAGCATTCTGATAACGCTGACGCACAGACGGATGTTCGGCAAGTAAGTGAGCGGTGTAAGTTTCAAGATCGTTGAAATCGAGGTAACTCAGGCGCAGTTTCTCTGCATAATAGTCATCTTGCACGCGCTTGAGCAATCGATACCAGCGTATCAGCGTTTGAGCTACTGTTTGCTCGCGTGCTTCCTCAAAATCACCGATCGCATCCAGATAGTCTTTCGCGTTTTCTCGTACAGTTTTCAGATAGTCTTTAGCCGTTTTGACGATCTCTTTATCCCCCCAGTTAGACGCAGAGCCTACGGTGAGTTTAATCGTCTCGATAATCGCCTTATAAGCACCTTTTGATTGGGACAAATCAGAGACACCGAGAGCTTCTCGTAACTGTTCTACAGTACGATAAATATCAGCGAGCTTATCGCCATCAGGAATACCGATTTCATGCGCCCAGTTGAGCGCGACGTCTATATCAGTGATGAGGCGTTGCACATCCTCACGATACAGTTTTTCCCATTGGTCACGCCATTGTGCAACGAGTGCGTCGGTATCGATGGGTGCATCGCTCAAATTCACCGCTAGCAATGCCTGATTGGCGAGTAACTCGCGGATCATGTAGAGATCATATTGGGCGAAAAGTGGCACAATGTCGTCCGGGTCATGGTCGCCGAGCACTTGCAACTGTGCGTCGATGATGTCGGCGAGCATCGCGCCTGCTTCGACAGGTTCCAGCACGCTAAAACCAGAATCAAGGTGGGCTTCGGCAGCGTTGGCACGTAGAATTGTCGCGCACATGCTATGAATAGTATCGATGCGGGCGCTATCAATCTGACCGAGCAACCCCACCCAATGCTGGCGCTGTGTGTCGTCGCTTGTAGTCTGAGCGCGTTGCTCCAGCGACTGACGAACACGATTGCGCATCTCATAAGCTGCTTCGCGGGTGAAGGTGATCGCCACCAGTTGATTCAAGCGCCAATCAGGATGCGTCGCCAGCAGATCGAGATAGCGCTCCACTAGCACGCGGGTCTTACCGGAGCCTGCCCCCGCGACTACGATCAGGTTTTTGTTGTGGGTGGTGATCGCCTGTTCCTGTTGAGGGGTGAAGTTTGCCATCAGCGTTCTCTCTTATATGGATAGGTGTTTGCCAATCGACACAATTGATAAAATTCGCAATAGCTAGTGCAACGATTGTTACTCGGTTTTGTGGGTTGTACGGAAAAATCACCACGCTGGATGCGATCAAGATAATTGGCAATATGCGCTTGTCCCTGTGCGATGAACGCGGGATCATCATTCTTCGCTTTGGCTTGAACAGCATCTGACAGAAACATCTCGCCACTGGTCTGCTGATTGCGAATATGCCAGAAAAAGCCACCGGCAACTTGCTCGTGTGGATACTGTTGTTCAAGGGCGAGCAAGTAGATCATCATCTGGAAATTGCGCCCGTCGTTGATTTCCTTTGATGGGATCGGTGTGGTTCCGCTCTTATAATCGACGAGTACGAGTTGATCACCAACACGATCCACGCGATCAATCACCCCGCGCACGCGGATGACACGCCCATCGGCGATGGGCAATGCCAGCGGTTCATCAAAACCGAATTTTAGCTCCAGCGCGAGTGGGTGACGTGCTGTATCGCCGTTCTCGTAATTGACAAAGGGCGAGTCTGCTGAGAAATCACGTTTAATCAGGCGCTCTAACCGCCGTAAGATCACCTGTTGCTCGTGTTCCCACACTGGTGACGGACGAAACTGATACTGTTCGGGAGCGCGGACAAAGACATCATGGGCACTGCCCGTCAGAATCTCGTGCGCATCATCCTGATAGGTTTCTGCAATTGGAAAGCCTTCTTCTTTGATGCGCTGGTAGGTCAGTTCTAAGATAGCATGGTTGACCGAACCAGTCTGTAACACATCCATGCCCTCTTGTAACTCAGTCAGTGCTTCCAAGCCGAGTATCTGCCCTGCAAAAAAACGATAGCCACAATGCCCGTACGCGTTAAGGCGCGAAGCACTCCAGACATATTCCTCACCGAAGTTATGAGCGATGATCTCGATCAAATCGGGATGTTGTAGGTAGCCGGTATCAGCATCATGTGGTTTATCCGATAGACGACGATACTCGGCTTGATAACCCTTTGTGATATGCGTCCAATGCGCTCCATGAGCTTGTGTCAACCACTGGTAGAGCGCCAGCACATCATCAGAGGCTTGAGACTGATTGAGTCCATCCGCAAGTGCGATCACCGCATCTTCTAAAGATGCAACTTGCTGAGGTGGCACAACTTCGCCAATCCCTAGATGGGTAATTGGCAAATCAGTGAATACAGCACGCACCATGCGCCATAAGTGACTCTCCACCCAGTGTTTGCCATCGCGTACATGCGGACGCGAGAGTGTGAGCGTCTGCCGTGCCTGACTGATCAACTCATAGAAGATGCCATCGTCGTCAGCGCGTTCGGCTTGTGTTTGCAAGTAAACGCCTGCTTCGCGCAATTGCTGACGTTCACCATCAAGATAAATCGGATCTTCAGGCAGTTCAGCGGGGAAGATGCCCTCGGATAAGCCCGGAATGAAGATATGATCGTGCGGTAGACCCCGCGCTTCGGTGGCGGTGGTGACTAGCACGCGCCCGCTTCGCATGGGGTTGCGCTGGAGTGGGCGGGCATGTTGTACACCCACTTGAATATCGGCGAAGAAATCCTGCCAACTGATCTGCATCGGCGTATCATCAAGCGTGGCACGCAAAAAATCTTGAATGGCAAGCATCCCCTGTAATAACTCTTTGAATTGATTGAGAGCGCTAATATCGCGTTGTAGGATATGCTCCATATCCACTTGACCGCTGACTGCACGGATACACTCTGGCATTTTGAGCGAGATACCCTGATCCTCCGCGGGTAAGGTTGTCGGCAGGTCAAAAAGTGGGCTGTCGTGTGGGTTATCATCTGGCGCAGGGTCATCCGTGCCGATCAGATGCTCCAACCATGCCACATAGCCGAGATGGGTATCCTGTGGTTGTGGGGTAATTGCGTCGAAGAAATCTTGTAAGCTGATCGACAACTCGCGCCCCTGCTCTGGATCAATCAGGGGTGGTTTAGGCATGTTATCTTCTTGATCATAAGTCATTTCTGAGGCTTGATCGATGGCTTGCAACCAATTGTCGTAACCGCTCAGCACCTGCTTCTGCTGACTGATAGTATCGAGCAAATCCACCAACTCGCCGGTGAAACCGGGCACGCGCACATAGGGCGAACGCAACACGTCGAGCAATTCGCGACGACGGAAGGCGGTCACCGCGTTGCGCTCTGTGCCAGAAGCGAGAGATAGCACATTCATCAGCACGGTGATTGCTGGATTGTTGAGCAAGGGTTCGCCATAGTGCAAGAGCAAGGGCAGTTCATAGAGGCGCATATACATCGTGATATAGGTGTGATACCGCGCCCAATCGCGCAGGGCGATCAAAATATCATCGGGGCGCACACCATCGAGCAGTAATTGCTTGACCTCACGCATGATTGAGGCGATCTCCTGTAGGGGTTCGGGCGCTTCGATCAGGCGCACCGCACCAGAAGCGCTCACAGGTGGGCGTTCGGAGAAGATGTTCTGCGCCAGTGCCACAAGATCAGGGTGGCGAGTGACTGTCGTCGCCTGTTGCAGTTGGACGCGATAGGGTGCGCTAATCTGTTGATGGGCGCTTGCGAGGCGTTGCTGTGCTTGTTGGAAGCGATCTCCTCCTAGATAGCGTTCCTCAGCGTTGGCACCCGTGCCAGTGAGGGTGATGATAGTCTCGGTAACCTGTTGCGAGAGGGTCGCCAGCACGGATGCCTGAACCGGCGTGAACTGATCGTACCCATCCACCAACAAGAGATCAATGTTGTGAGCAAGCATTGGCTGAGATTCGAGTTCTTCAAGCGCAAGCCACCCTTCGCCTTCACGGTCTACTAATTGATAACGCTGTAATAAGTCTTGATAAGTGCTATAGATCAGCGACAGCTCATGATCTTTGGCAGTCACTGAGGCGCTTTGATAGGTCTCCGGATAGACACGATTTTGTTTGAGTTCATCGATCAGATCCGCAACCATACGCAAAAAACCAGAGGTGTGAACAATTGGCGCGAAGGTTGGCAACTGCTTTTCACGGCGTAAATCATAGAAGATCTTACGTAACAAGCCCAGACGTGCCGGTTCTTTGATGCGTCGTTGTGGTTGTCCGGTCAGGTTGAGAATACGTGCATTGAGTTCGTAGAAGTTGAACATCTCAGCGTTGAAGTAGACACTGCGCTGATCTTGCAGGGCGATCAAGCGTTGACGAAACATGACTTCTTGTCGTTTGGTAGCTAGCAATACCCAGGCCCGCGCAAAGGGCTTTTCAGGGTTGGTCACAAGTTGAGATAAATACGTTAATGCAGCCTCTGTCTTTCCTGCGCCGACAGTCGCCTGTAATAAAGTTGTTGGCATGGGGTTTTCCTAGCCGAAAAGGGTTTTAACAACATTGTTGACGGTAATTTGATCGAGGCGATCCCGTTTTGAGAAATACGAATTTTCGAGACTATATGCCATCTCGAAGGGTTGCATCACAGGCACAACTGGATTTTCGGTGGTGACGCGGGTCATGGGTTGATCTTCAGTGAAGATCACCACTGCGAAGACAGGAATTTGTGCTAAACCCCGTGTTTGAAGAAAATCGCGAATCTTGTGTACATCATCAGCGACTTCTTCCGATGGACTCCAGCGTAAAGGTTTCCAATCGGCTTTGTCGCGTTGTCGTAACCATTTTGATCCTTGATTGAAGAATACCCCGCCTCGATTGGTGATGCGCATCACCAGCACGCCGGGCGGACCCACCAGTACCGCATCAACATAACCAATGCTCGGACGGCTGAGGTTACGGATATAGGCGTAGCGGTCATCGAGGTTGAGTTCTTGTTCCAACACCTCGCCTACCTGCTCAGCAATCGGGTTATCGCGTTTCCATGTCAGCGCACGGATAATCATCACTACTGTGACGACAATCGCAATGAGTCCGACCCACGACAACACCTCAGATGTCCCTTGATAGAGCGAATAATTAGGGCTACTAGCGACAACTAAAGGCACAGTCGCCATGAAGGAACTGACAGCAAGCGCCACCACACCTAACACAAGGACGAAAATTGCCAGCAAGACCAGATTGCGCGAGCGTCGCGCAAGCGACCGCGCTGGAACCATATTGCGCATGGTGTCAAATCCTCTCAGGAGGTTTCGTCGGCGGATTTAGGTTTGCTTGTTGTATTCGCATTCGTCTTAGGCGACGTGCCGTTAGGATTAGTTGCTTCTTGTTTTATAGCACGGCGATGAGCAATTGCCTCATCAAGAATACCTTGCAACTGGCTGAACTTAGGTAAAGGCTTGGGCAACCACAAGTCCGCCTTTGCTTTTTGCATCGCCTCGGCTTGCTCATCGGGTGTGAGCTTATAGGCGGTCGTGAGTACAATCGAAATATTGTTCAAAATTGGACTCTTACGCAAGCGTTCACCGACCATCACGCCATTCACATCACCGGGCAGACGAATATCGAGCAGAGCGAGTTCCGGCAATTCACCTTGAAAGCGTTCAGCATCAACATCATCAATCCAGGCTATCGCTTCTTCGCCATCGACGAAGGCAACCCCTTCGATACCCCACATCTCAAACATTGCGAGGAGTACCTCATAGATATCTGGCTCATCTTCTACAACCATCCAAGTAGACAATGTGTTTTACACCTTTCGTCATCTTGCGAGAATTTTTTGCTATTCTACACTGTCATTATTGAACAACGCAAACAATTTTTCAACCAATTGTTAGGCTGTTGCAAACTTAAACCCATGATACCATGAAGAGTGTTCATATAACCATAAATGTTGAGTATTGCTTGATTGATTGGGATCTATGCTAAACCAAGTCCGTTGAATCCTGTATAATTACGATAAGATTTCCTAATTTTTTGCATCGGCTTATATCATCTGTCCAGTTGATGGCTGGTGAGTGGCTGAGTAAAACGAGACAAGAGATAATTCCTATAACACGGAGGTTGCACCCTTGCACTGGATGATAGCAGAAGATGAGACCGATATTCGCAATCTGGTTGTCACTATGGCGAATATGTGGGGACACAGCACACTCACCTTTGAGAATGGGACGAAAGCATGGGCATTTCTCGATAGTATTGAGGATGGCTCGTATGATGGTCAATTGCCAGATTTCGCCTTGATGGACATTCGGATGCCGGGGCAACGAGGCGATCAGATCGCCCAGCGTATCCGACAGACAAAGAGCATCGCCCACATCCCGATTGTACTGATGACGGCGTTCGCGCTCAGCGATGACGAAATCCGCACGATGAAAGCTGAAACAGGTGTCGATCATGTCATCAATAAACCCTTACCGGATTTCGTCCAGTTCAAAGGCATTCTCGATCAGATCATCGGTAATAAGTGATCCATAAAATAATCAAGTCAGGATATAAGCCATGACCCAACCTCAGCCTGCGCAACAAGATGATGCCGGTGACGTGTTGCAACGCATCCACATGCTGGGCAGTGTCACCGAAGATTTATTCAATCGTTTATATAGCGGGATCAATCGGCGGCGACAACTAACCGACGCACTCGAACAGCTCGAAAATATGGATGTGCGCAATCGCCAATTGCGTGAGGCGCTCAAAGATAAGACCATCGAAAACCAGCGCCTGACATCGATCCTCGCCAGTATCAGCGAAGGGATTATCTTACAAGATACAGACGGGCGCATCGTGTTGATGAACAGCGCTGCGCAGGAGTTGTTGGGATCCAACCGCAATTTTTGGTCAACGGAACTAGGCATCTTGTTCCGCGAGAGCCGTGACGTGATCACAGTGGGTAGCGAGATTGTGCCGGTTGGTGAAGCCAGACGGGTCAGGGTCAACCAGCGCATGGTGAGCGCACAAATTGCATCGATTGCCGATCAAAACGATGAACGCATCGGTACACTCATGATTCTGCGTGATGTCACTGAAGATGATATTTCGGCACGCATGAAAAATAGCTTCGTGACGCACATCTCACATGAACTTATCACCCCACTTGCCCCGATGCGTGTTGCCAGCGAAATACTACTCAACACGCCGGAAGGACAAGCGCCCAATCCGCGCATGTTAGAGATGATCAGCAAGAACGTTGACATTCTCGACCGTCTGGTGACTGAGATGCTTGATATGTCAGCGATGACCAGTGGTGAATTCAACATCAAGCATGAATCGCTGATGCTAGAAGACCTCGTGTTAGAGGTGGTGCAAGACTTTCTGCCTGATCTAAACGATGGCAAGCTCGACCTATTCTTGATGTTCAAGCATACGCAAGATGTAGCGTTGTTTGGTGACCAAAAACACCTGCGCTGGGCATTGAGTAATTTATTGCGCAACGCGATCCAATATACCTTGCCCGATCAGAGTATCTGGGTGGGTGTGGGATCAGAGCGCAACACCCCGCACGAAGTTTTCTTCGAGATCAAAGATTTTGGTGTGGGTATCGCTGAGGATGACCTACCGCATATTTTCGATCTATTCTATCGCGGGGATGCCCGCACCGAGAACGGCAAAAAGCTCGATCCACGCGGATTGGGACAGGGTCTATTCGTCGCAAAGACCATCGCACGGGCACATGGGGGAAGTTTAACTGTCGATTCGACACGTTATCAGGGTAGTACCTTCAAGCTGGTGATACCGCGCAATTTACCCAAGTCCTTGCCATCGTAACGTTTTTTTGCGTTAGAGTTGATTCAGGGGTTACAATGGGCGCAATTCGTCTATCTATATGTATGCTTTGCCCGATGAAGGAGATGCAACGGTGTCCAATGGAGCTTTCACGTTTGTTTTACACAGTCATTTACCCTATGTTCGTTTAGCAGGGCGATGGCCACATGGAGAAGAATGGATCCATGAAGCGGCTAGTGAAACGTACATCCCGCTATTATCAGCATTTTATCAACTCAGAGCAGAGGATGTGCATTTTCGGGTGACGATAGGTCTCACGCCGGTGCTTGCTGAGCAATTAGCGGATGAGACTGTGCTGGATAACTTCGATCAATACTTAGATATGAAAATCTCGGCTGCGAAGCGTGATATGGCGCTCTTTGCGCCGCCTAACGTGCTACCGATCCCCTTTGAGGACATACAGGTTGACCGCCCACAGGGAGATGATGGCAATGCGCATCTATATTATCTTGCAAACTGGTATCGTGAATTCTATGAAGGCGTTAAGCAGGCATTCAATCAGCAATTTCAGCGCGATATCATTGGCGCTTTCCGCGTTTTACAAGACGAAGGCTACATTGACATCATGACGAGCGCGGCAACACATGCCTATTTGCCGCTACTCAGTCAAGATACGTCCATCGAGGCACAAATTCGGGTTGGTATTCAGAGTTATGAGCGACTATTCGGGCGAAAGCCACGCAGTTTCTGGTTACCGGAGTGTGCTTATCGTCCAGCATACATCACAGGTACGGGCGACACTCGTGCTGGTATCGAGAGTTTCCTCGCTGAACATGGGATCAAGGTCTTTTTCACTGAGACTCATGCGATCACCGGCGGACAACCCGTCGGGATTGCTGCGGGGGACATTTTAGGCCCCTATGGTGACATCAAACGGCGGTATGTGATCCCCACTAGCACCCACGAAACGATTCCCAAACGCAACACCACGACCTTCAAAGCCTATTACAGCCGCAATACCAGCCAACAAAATGGCGACGCTGTCAGCTCCGGTGTGGCGGTGATGGGACGCAACAACACGACCGGTCAGCAGGTGTGGAGTGAGCAATGGGGGTATCCGGGCGATTTTGACTACCGTGAGTTTCACAAGAAAGCCGGCTCTAGCGGGCTACAATATTGGAGTGTGACCGGTGATAATCTCGATCTTGGGCAGAAGGCGTATTATCAACCAGATTGGGCAGCAATGAAGATCGAGCAACATGCCGAGCATTTTGCACATTTAGTGGGCGATCTCTTGCGAGATTACAATAATCGCAGTGGCGAATATGGTGTGATCTGTTCCAATTATGATACCGAGTTATTCGGGCATTGGTGGTTCGAGGGTGTGCGCTGGTTAACGCATGTTCTGCGTCATCTAGCAGCGTATGAAGCTGTTGACCTGCTAACTGCCAGCGAATATATCGAGCAACACCCGCCCCAGGAAGTCCTGCACCTGCCAGAGAGTTCGTGGGGGGCGGGTGGCACCCACTTCACATGGGATAATGGCGAAACACATTGGATGTGGCAACCCATTCATCAGGCTGAGGCACGGATGCAAGCCCTCGCAGATCAATACGATCAACCCGATGCGGCACAAAGAAAAGTGCTGGTGCAAGCGGCTCGTGAAGTCCTGCTGATGCAGAGTTCTGATTGGGCGTTTCTGGTCACAACCGGTCAGGCGCGTGAATATGCTGTGCAGCGTTTTACACAACATATTGAACGCTTCAATCATCTGGCCGATAGCCTTGATTCAGGCAAACCGGACACCT
This sequence comes from Anaerolineae bacterium, assembly GCA_051117475.1. Taxonomy (GTDB): domain Bacteria; phylum Chloroflexota; class Anaerolineae; order Aggregatilineales; family Phototrophicaceae; genus JAUZRW01. The sequence goes on from JBNPEE010000014.1 coordinate 267,918, forward strand.
CATTAGCACAAGAATTATATGTACTGGATCGCATCTTTGACGATCTCGATTACCGCATGTTTGCTAGTAAGCGTTCAACGAGTTCGAAAATTTAACAAACTCGCTTTGATAGATTCATCGGGGATTGTTACAATAAATGGAGAGTAGGGAATCATTATAGCGTATGAATCATGACCTACTAACTTTAAACCATCACCACAGATGAATGATCTGTGTCCCAATTGGAGCAACATATGCGAGTTATGATTGTCAGCGCAGAAGCCGCCCCGTTCGCCAAAGTCGGTGGATTAGCCGATGTGGTTGGATCATTACCGGCAGCACTGCGCGAAACGGGGATTGATGCGCGTGTCATCATCCCCGGTTATGGTTTCATCGAACACGATAAATATCACATCAGCCGTCTTTTTTCTTTTCCGTTTCATCATCGCAAAGGAACTGCGGACGTTCACGTTTATACTTGCGTCTATGATGGCGTGCCGATCTACTTTGTGCAGGCTTACCCGTACTTTGGCGATGATCGGACAGTGTATACTGAGTGGGAATGGGATGTCCCGCGCTTCATTTTCTTCAACCAGATCACGATGGCGGTAGCATGGCAATTGCAAGACCGTCTTGGCTGGTTTCCGGATGTGTTTAACGTCAGCGATTGGCATACTAGCCTGCTACCCTTCTTGCTCGCTGAGAGCCACCACAAACCGGAGTGGTCACAGGTTGCCAGTATAGTGACCATCCACAATATCGCTTATCAGGGGGCGGGTGTGGGCGGTTTTTTGTGGGATCGAGGTATACCAGCACGTAATCACAGCCTGTTGAACAAATACAACTTGAGCGAAAATCTGCTAGCAACAGCCCTCGCTTACTCGGACATTATCTGCACCGTTAGCCCAACTTACGCGCAGGAAATCCAGTATCCCTATGCAGGCTATGAACTGGCACCGGTTATCAGCGAACGGCGTGATGATCTTGTCGGCATCTTGAATGGGATTGATGTCAAAAAATATAATCCCGAAACGGACCCACACCTGATCTCGAACTTCAGCGCACAATCCTTTGTTGATCAGCGTATTGATAACAAACGGCATATTCAAGCGGTGGCGCGTTTGCCGATGCGCGAAGATGTGCCCTTGATCGGTGTGGTATCGCGCTTAACCTTCCAGAAAGGGTTTGATCTGGCATTGCCAGCGTTGCATCGTCTGCTGGCAGATACCGATGTGCAACTGGTGTTATTGGGTACAGGTGAACAGGAGATCGAAGATGGGTTCCGAGAATTGAGCCTTGTGTATAAGGATAAAGTATCGGCATTTATCGAGTTTGATAACTCGCTCGCTCAACAGATCTATGGCGGGTGTGATTTATTCTTGATGCCAAGTCACTTCGAGCCATGTGGTATCGGGCAGATGATCGCGATGCGCTATGGCGCGTTACCTCTGGTACGTCATACGGGCGGTTTAGCCGATACTGTCCACAATTATGATGATGCTGAGGGCGACAAGGGAACTGGTTTTGTCTTCCATTGGGAGACCACAGACGCGCTGTTGGGCACACTGCGCTGGGCGATCAATACTTACTACAATCGCCCCAAAGCCTGGCGCAAGATGCAAAGGCGTGCTATGCAAGTTGATGTCAGTTGGGATAAGAGTGCCAAACAATATGTAGATTTATTCAAAGTAGCGAAACAAAAACGAAAGGATATGACTCAATGAGAGTAAAAGCCATTATTTTAGCTGGTGGCAAAGGAACCCGTCTGGGATCACTGACCATCAAACGTGCCAAGCCTGCTGTACCCTTCGGGGGTAAGTATCGCATCATTGACTTTGCGCTGAGTAACTGCGTTAACTCCAACATTTTCGATGTGCTGGTGCTGACACAATATCGCCCGCACAGCCTGAACGACCACATCGGCAAGGGTCGCCCGTGGGATCTTGACCGCACCTTCACCGGTGGCGTGCGCTTGCTTCAGCCTTATATCGGCTCGTTCGATACGGATTGGTACGCCGGAACCGCCGATGCAGTTGCGCAAAATATCAGCTTCGTGCGTAGTGGTCAGCCGGAGTATGTGCTGATCTTATCCGGCGATCATATCTATGAGATGGACTATGATATGCTAGTGCGCTTCCATCGTGAGAAAGGTGCAAAGGCGACGATCTGCACGATCCGCGTGCCACTCGATGAAGCCAGTCGTTTTGGTATCATGGATGTAGATGACGATTTCCGTGTGGTAGATTTCCTCGAAAAACCAGAGAATCCGCCCGGCAATCTCGCCAATATGGGCGTGTACTTGTTCGATTATGATGTGCTGGAAGAAGCCTTGCGCATTGATCAAGCCGACCCCAACTCTAATAAGGATTTCGGCAAGGATATTATTCCGCGTATGCTAGCGGCGAATGATAGCGTTTACGCCTATCCGTATGGTGGCTACTGGATTGACGTGGGTACGGTCGACGCATTCTGGGAAGCACACATGGACTTACTAGAAACCCCGCCATCACTGAACCTCAATGATCGCACATGGGTCATCCACACGCGCAGTGAAGAACGTCCGCCGGTGCGCGTTGAGAAACAAGCGGTGATTATCGACAGTCTGATCACTGATGGCGCAGTAATTGCCGAAGGCGCAACCGTCGAACGCTCGGTGCTATCGCCGGGGGTTTATGTAGGTCCGGGAGCTGTTGTGCGCGAATCAGTGGTGTTGAACGATGCCTATATCGAAGCGGGCGCAGTGGTTGAGCGCTGTATCATTGATAAGATTGCTGTGATCGGAAGCAATGCGCGGGTGGGCAGTATTTCGGACGTAGGGGATTTGAATATCACAAGTGTGGGCAAAAACACGCAAATCCCTGAAGGTTTTACCATCGGCGCCGGCCCTACCTTAGGCACTGATCTAACTGCCGCCGACTTCGCCAGTTATACCAACAAGATTGTACCGGGGAACACTGATATTGGTTTCAAGTCGCGCACTTAGTGCCATCAACGCTGACACAAAACGAAGAAGAGCAACCGAGGGTTGGTTGCTCTTTATTATAGCCTCATTCGTATATCTCGAAACCACTAGGTGATGACCACTGAATTATCGCCGATGAACGGGTTGGGCACGTATTTATCCGCTTCCCAATCGTTATGCCATTCGGAACCATTCACCAGATAACGGAACTGGTATTCTTTCTGGGTTTCTAGCTCAAGTGTCACCTTAAAACGACCATCTTTGAGCTTTTCCATCGGGGTCAATTGTTCGTCCCAATTGTTAAAATCGCCAACTAAGAATATTGTTTCAGCTTCGATTGCGGCAGGCGTGTAAAAAGTAACTTTACATAAATCTTTGGTCTTTAAGTGCTGCTTTTTTAGCATGTTTACGCTCCGTCCTGAAGAAGTGAACCTAACACCATACTGTTTAGTGTAACATAGTTAGGTGCTAGATTCACTAAGGACTTCCCACTATTCTGAGACAACCACCACCGAATTATCACCGAGGAAAGGATTGGGCACGTATTTATCCGCTTCCCAATCATTAAGCCATTCCGCTCCGTTGACCAGATAACGGAATTGGTATTCAGTTTGATCAACTTCCAGTGGTAGCACGGCTTTGAAGCGACCATCTTTGAGCTTCTCCATCGGGGTGGCTTGTTCATCCCAATCGTTGAAGTCACCGACGAGATATACAGCTTCTGCGTCGATTTCTTCCGGTGTGTAAAACGTTACTTTGCAGACAGGCTTGGTTTTGAGATATTGTTTTTTCAGCATGATTCATCTCCCCTCATTACTGAATTGTGAGACTTTTAGTTATCTTTGTCACTGATTGCGAATTTTAACATAAGCCTTTTTAGCGTCTAGACAAAATTTAGGGAAATTCTTTGTGCATAATTTATGAGAGAGCGCTCTCATTTTGTTTTCAGAATACAAGATTGGTGATTTTTGGATTTTTGAGGCTGTCTAGAGTTGATAAGTTAGAAAATCACGATATGCTAGTGAACAAGATACACGGTTCAATTAACCATAATAACCATCTGATTTTAGACAGATTTAGGAGCAAAATATATGGTAAAGCCAGTGGCGACAGTCAACGTTGTGCCAAAGTTGCCGAAAGCGTTGGCACGGCTCGAAGAACTTGCCTATAACATGCGATTTGCCTGGGATCACGAGACGATTGCACTCTTTCGTCGTCTCGACCCTGACATGTGGGAACAGACTTATCATAACCCTGTCAAAATGCTGGGCATGGTCGACCAAGAACGCTTGAAAGCGGTACAAGCTGATCCGGCTTTCATGGCGAATTATGAGCGCGTCCTCAATGAGTACGACAGTTACATGAATCCAACCAATACCTGGTTTGATGAGCAATATGGCGATGTTCAAGAGAAACCGACTATCGCTTATTTCTCGATGGAGTTCGGCATCACCGAATGCTTCCAGAATTATTCTGGCGGTTTAGGGATCCTCAGTGGCGATCACCTCAAGAGTGCCAGCGATCTGAATATCCCGTTGGTGGGCGTGGGTCTTTTATATCAGGAAGGTTATTTCCAGCAATATCTGAATGCCGATGGTTGGCAACAGGAGATGTACCCGATTAATGATTTCTTTAACCTGCCCTTGCGTCTTGAGCGCGATACCAACGGCGAGCCACTCAAGATCAGCGTAGATTTGCCCGGCCGTCAGCTCTGGGCGCAGATCTGGCACGTGCAAGTTGGGCGTGTCGCGTTATATTTGCTCGATAGCAACATCCCTGATAACGAGTTAGAAGAAGACCGCAGTTTAACCGATCGCCTGTATGGCGGTGACCGCCGCACGCGCATCCGTCAAGAAATCTTGATGGGCATCGGCGGCATTCGTGCGCTGGATTTGCTCGGTTTACGTCCTGACATATGCCACATGAACGAAGGACACAGCGTCTTCTTATCGCTTGAGCGCACCAAGCAATTGATGCAAGAGAACGGTTTGACCTTCAGTCAGGCACGTGAGTTAGTCGCGGCGAGTACAGTCTTCACCGTTCACACGCCTGTTCCAGCAGGGCTCGAACGCTTTGGCTTCGACCTGATCGACGAGCATTTCACCGATTACATGAGAGAACTGGGCTTAACCCGTGAAGAATTCATTGATCTCGGACGCGAAAATATGGGCGATTACGAGCTGTTCTCAATGTCCGTCATGGCGTTCAAGTTCTCATATGGTGCCAACGGTGTGGCACAATTACATGGCGAAGTCAGCCGCGAGATGTGGCAGTGGATGTTCCCCGACTTGCCAACGGGCGAAGTACCCATTGATGCGATCACCAACGGCATTCATGTACAAACATGGACAAGTCGTGAAATGGGATCGCTCTATGACCGTTACCTTGACCCTAATTGGCGCATTAATCCCGCTAGCGAAGGCATCTGGGACGCGATTGATAGCATCCCGGACGCGGAACTATGGCGCACGCATGATCGCCGACGCGAGCGTCTGGTGGCGTTCTGTCGGGCAAAGCTCAAAGAGCAGTTGATTAATCGTGGCGCACCCAAGAGTGAAATCGACCGCGCCGACGAAGTGCTAAACCCTGAGGCGCTAACAATCGGCTTTGCGCGACGTTTTGCCACCTATAAGCGCGCCACAATCATCTTCAGTGATCTGGAACGGTTGGATCGCATTGTCAATGATCCGGATCGTCCGGTGCAGTTCATCTTTGCGGGCAAAGCACATCCGCATGATATGGGCGGTAAAGAATTGATCCGCCGTATTGTTGAAGTGGCACGAATGCCCGAATTCCGTCACTCGATTGTATTCCTTGAGAACTACGACATGAACGTGACACGCTACATGTTGCAGGGATCAGATATCTGGCTAAACAACCCCCGCCGCCCCAAAGAAGCCAGTGGCACCAGCGGGATGAAAGTCATTTATAATGGTGGACTCAACCTGAGCATCCTCGATGGTTGGTGGGCAGAAGGTTATAACCCGAATGTCGGTTGGGCAATCGGTGCCGGCGAAGAATATGGTGAGGATGATTGGAAAGATCAAGACCGCATCGAAGCTCTGGCGATCTACAACATCATTGAGAATGATATTGTGCCGAAATTCTATAATCGTGGGCGCACTGGTTTACCGCGCGATTGGATGGCGATGGTCAAAAACTCGATCCGTGAGCTAGCGCCTTTCTTCAATACCAACCGTATGGTACAGCAATACACGCGCCAATTCTACATGCTCAATTACAATCGTACACAAGAGATGCGCGAAGATAATATGGCAAGTGGGCTGGCGTATGCTGACTGGCGACAAAACATCGAGAGGATATGGCATCAAGTGACTGTCAACACTGTCAACCTTGAGGGTAAGAGTGCCAATGTCGGCGCAAAAGCTACAGTGACCGCACGGGTCTATCTGGGCGAATTGAGTCCACAAGATGTTAAAGTCCAGTTATACGTGGGATCACTCGACACACGCGGTGACATCATGGACGGTCAAGCACAAAATATGGACGTACTCGAAGAACAGGAAGATGGCACTTACACCTTCCAGACGACATATAAATATACGCGTAGTGGTGATCATGGAATTTCGGTGCGTGTAGTGCCGGATCATCCTTACATGCACACCAATTTCCAACCCAAACTGATTAGCTGGGCATAAACTATCCTGAACAGGGTAATTACAAACGGGGTATCGTCGTCGTGATACCCCGTTTCTATCTTTCGGTTGTGTCTCTTGTATTAGTCGCGGGCGAAGATCAAACGTGGTAGATCACTCACTTTGAGCGTGTTGCCAGCAAGCAAAGTCTGCACGCGGAACACACGCCCTGCCATCCACATCGCGCCTGCCGCAGTGAGAATCAGCAGAATGACACTCAGCACCAGTTGCCAGACCGGTACAGTTGCAATGACCATACGCGCCATGATCGTGACCGGTGCGGTGAATGGAATAAGCGAAAAGACGGTACCCAATATCCCGTTCGGATCTGTCTGCAAGATCGGGAAGAAGTAGAACGGGATAATTGTCGGCAAGATGATGAAGCCTGCATATTGCGAGCCTTCTTGTGATGAACCAGAGAGCGCACCAATCGTGCCAAAGATTGCCGCATAAATCAGGTACATCAGGACAAAGTACACCGCCATCAACACGAACAACTGCGGATCAAGCGAGAGACTGAGCATCTCGAGCACCACGTCATAAGTCTCAAAATTATCGGCAACCATGAATAAACCGATAGACACTGCAATCCAACATACGATTTGCACTAGACCGAGCGTTGCCATCGCTAAGATTTTACCACCCAATAACTGTACCGGCGTCACCGTCGAGATGAGGATTTCCACCATGCGGTTATCACGTTCTTCGATAACAGTCTGCATCAGGTAGGTGTTGGTCAGGATCAAACTGATGAAGAAAATCATCGCGAAAGCATAGACAAAGATAAATTGACCATCGGCTGTACTCGAGTCTGAGCCTTCTTCGTTAATCGACAGATCAAAGTTGGTGTAGATTGTCGGGTTACGCAAGCGCGATAGGCGAATTTCATCTAAACCCGTAGCAAAAGTGCTGTATGCGAGCTGTTGTCCCAGTGATTCACCTTCACTCAGCAAACCGAGATTGAGATTGGGCATGTGCAGGCTGGCATCACCGCTTTCGAGATAATCTTCCGCGAATACCAGAAAGACATCGATCTCCTCAGCGACGAGTGCCTCACGAGCGCTCTCCTCATCTGGATAGGCGATCAAAACTTCGGTGAAGCGTTCGGCGGGGTTAGCGAACACACCACTGTAATCGACTAAGCCGGCTGTCTCCACATTCTCTAACGCGAGTTCCTGTAATGCGGCAGAGGTTTCCTCAGGGTCTTCGGTTTGCATGGATTGATAGATTGGGTAGCCGACGAAGGCAACAATCGCCAACAAAGGTATGCCGAGTGTAGCGAAAAGATAGCCTTTGCGCGTGATGTTACGCACGAGCTCATAACGAAAGATCAGCATCAAGTTTGTCATGCGATTTGCTCCTGTTCGGTTGATTGTGCCGGGCTAACATCCATCGAACGCTGGGCAAAGATCACTGACCACAGCGTCTTTAAGTTCGGCTTTTTACCGTAGAGCAGCAATGCCCAGCGGAAAACCCGCGCGGACGCCCAAGTCACCAGAATAGTGGTGATGAGCAAACCCGATAAGCTGATGAGCATCTGCCAAACGGGGATGGGTGAAAACGGGAATTTCAGGATATAGGTCATGCCGGATGTTAGCGGGAAGAACAGCATGTAGGTGAATAGTGGTGCATCCGGATTGATAATCAAGAGCGAGACGAAGAAGAACGGCAACACGACGAATAACGAGACCACACCGGCATAGGTACGGCTCTCTTGTTCACTACCAATCACCGCGCCGATACCCGCCAACAAGCTGGAAAACAGGAAGTAAGTCAGCACAAAGTAGGCCAACACAGCGAAGATGAAACTCGGCGGTAACGAGACACCCACTAAGAATTCCACGTCACCACTGAATTGTAAGCCCACCACACCGACAATGATCCAGAGTAGAACTTGCAACAAACCGAGCGCCCCGAGACCGATCAGTTTACCGGTCAGCAATTGATAAGGGGTGATGCTGGTGATGAGAATCTCCATGATGTGATTGCTCTTTTCTTCGACCACACCCGACATCAAGAAGGTACTGGTGAGCTGGAGTGCCATCATCATCACGATGCCGAAAAGCGCCGGCGCAATGATCAAGCCGATTAAACTGTTGAACGTCAGTTCACGTCCCGTATTTTCAGTGAAAATATCAAGATTGACCGGTTCGATCAAGCGTTCAGGCGGGACATCGGAGACAACCGAGGCAGTGATATTCTCAACAATGAAGGTATCGATCATATCACGGGTATCTTCGCTGACGTTGCCATAACTGTAGAGACGCACTTCGCCAGTTGAGATATAAAGCGGTGGAATCACGAAGAACACATCGACCTCGCCAGCTTCAAGCGCTTGCGTCGCCGCACCAACAGTATTGTAAGATACGAACATATCAGAGTCGAGTTCGATCAGTTCGGATTGTTCAACATAGCCGATGCGTTCAGCGACAATACCGCCTTCAAATGCCTGAATTTGTGCGAAGAATGTGATACCAAAAATCGCCGCCATCAGCAGAGGCACACCGAATACCGCAAACAAAAACGAGCGTTTGCGGATGTTGGTCATGAACTCGTGTTGAGCAACTAACCAGATGTTGTTATGCATTGGCTTTCTCTCCTGCTACACGAATGAAGATCTCATCAAGGGTGGGTATCGCACGTTCAAAGCGTTCGATCACCACATCCGGCGTTTGCGCGATAGTGGCTAAGATCATATCGAGGGTGGATTCTTGCTCAAGGTGCAAGAGCATCGCGCCACTGCGCCCATTGATCGCCTCGACCCCGGCAACGCCGGCCAAACTCTGCCAATCGCCCTGCCCTTGTACGATGATCGCATGTTGGGCGTATTGGTTACGGATGTCCTCAACGGCGCCGTATAACTTGCGCTCACCACGACTGATCATCAACATACGATCTGCCATCTCCTCGATCTGGTTCATCTGGTGAGTGCTCATCACAATGGCTGTGCCTTGTTCGCGCAGATCTTCGAGCAAGCCCTTGATCACCAATCGGTTGACGGGATCTAAACCGGAGAAGGGTTCATCGACGATAATCAGTTCCGGTTGGTGGATCACAGTAACAGCAAACTGTACTTTTTGTTGCATCCCTTTACTGAGTTCTTCGACTTTGCTATGGGCATTTTCTGCCAGTTCGAGCTGTTCGAGCAGTGCCATCGCACGGGATTTAGCATCACGGGCAGATAAGCCCTTCAAGCGTCCAAGATACGCCATCATCTCGATGACTTTCACGCTCTTGTACAGCCCGCGCTCTTCCGGCAAATAGCCGATGCGCTTCTTGATGCTATCATCCATTGATGTACCTAAAACAGTAATCTTGCCCTGATCTGGTTTGATAATATCTAAAATCATGCGAATAGAGGTACTCTTACCCGCACCATTGGGACCCAAAACAGCGAAAATTTCCCCCGGTTGCACATCAAAAGACAGGTCTTTCACTGCTTGAAAATCACCATACCATTTTGAGATATTCTCAACCTGAATAGTAGACGTTGTTTGCATCATGTTCCCCTTTTTGTATTATGAACCATTGATTCATCTCTATTAAATATATGCTGATGCTGGTGTATCCTGACCGACAACCAATGGACAGCACATAGCTACGAATGAACGTTCCTATCATATAAGAAACGCTTTACAAACTGTCCCCCCAATCGCTAGGGGAGTTCAGCAAAAAAGCGAATCTATCAGTACAATAGAAGAGATGGTAAGCTAAAGTAATAATGTGTTATTATCTTTCACTGCCCACCAAGGTAGTACCGTGATGATAGCGTGAATGAGTCTGTTTGTCCCTCCCCTGATAGGGGGATTTACTCATTATTTATGAGGAAGAGAAGGATAAGCTGAAGAGAATACAGGTGTGCGGTTACATAGCGCCCTGCATTAATATTGACATGTTTACAAAACATCTGAATTGAGAAAGAAACTATGGGAGACTACACAGTCCTTTCAATCGATGACGATCAGAGTGCGCGTGTGCTGTTTCAGATTATGCTCAAGCGTGTCGGATTTGAAGTCATTCAAGCTGAAGATGCGGACGAAGCTCTGGAAAAGCTAGCAACCATCACACCCGATTTGATCATCACTGACATTCAGCTACCAGGAACAAGTGGCATTGAATTGACGCGCATCCTGCGTACTCGTCCAGAATTCGATCAAACAGCCATTATTGTGCTATCTGCTTTTCAAAGCGAAGAGACAATCCAGCAGGCACTCGATGCGGGTGCTGATGAATTCATGAAGAAACCCTTACAGATGAAAGACCTTGAGCAACGTCTTGGAGGCGTCATCGCAAAACGACGTTTAGGGTAAGGCAACTTATCTACTTGGAATTACGTGTATCATTAGTGAATACTTTGCATAAATCCAACAATCAATGGTAAAATCAGCTGAATCAACTTAGGATGAACTTGAAAATCTTAATACTCTCATAGTCGTTACGAGGGTATGATAAGAAGGTATAGACACGATTATTAGAGATTGCTCATGACCCAGCGCAATCCAGCATCCAAGCACAAAACGGAGGATTGGGGCTAATGAAAAAAAATGTTCTGGTTGTTGACGACGAAATCGGCGCACTGACGCTTATTGGCATAATGCTCGAGCGCGGCGGTTTCAACGTTCTGAAAGCCAAGGATGCGGACTCGGCGCTTGCTGTATTAGACCAGAATACGCCGGATTTAATTATCCTTGATGTGATGATGCCCGGCACCAATGGTATCGACTTATGCAAAATCATTCGAGACCGCGGTGATACCGCAACAACACCGGTCTTGATCTTATCTGCTCGTGGTGATGCTGAGAGCGTCATGCGAGGGATGGAAGCTGGTGCAAATGATTATCTGCCTAAGCCGATTTTACATCATGATCTTGTTTCAAAAGTCCGCACGATCTTAACTCAAGCAGGTGCTTAGTTTTAAGATAAGGCGCTTCTAACAGAAACCACCTACTGAGGCACGGCACATCTGCTGTGCCTCTTTCAGTGTATCAGCTAGCCACGCCCATATAGATCACGGTAGATGGTATAGTGGCTGTAAATCCGCTGTACATAACGGCGCGTCTCATCAAAGGTGATGGTTGCTACCAGTGAATCAATATCCCCACCGGAGAGGTTAAACCAATCAAGCGTATAACCGGGGCCGGCATTATAGGCTGCCAGCGCTGCCCCTTTATTGCCACCAAAAATGCGCAGTTGTTCATCGAGATAAAATGCCCCAAACGCCACGCCCACATAAGGACGATACAGATCGCTCTCCGTGAAACCTTCCCAGTTGAGTTCGCCAGCGATATAACGGGCTGTACTGGGGATCACCTGTGCTAACCCTAATGCATTGGCGACGCTCGTCGCGTTGGGGTTGAACAGGCTTTCCTGACGGATCAGGCTTAACATCAGCAGCGGATCAAAACCGTAACGCTCCGCCTGTTCGGTGACTAGCTCATGATAGTATGCCGGGTAACGCATCCGTGCCAGATACGGGGGTACATCAAGCGTGGCTTGCCCTGATGCCACAATCACATCCGCTGCTGCCACAATTGAAGAGTAGAAATCACCCAGGTCACGCAGGACATGTGCCAGTTGATACGAGCGCAAAGCATCGCGATTGCTGCGGGCTTCGTCCATCAGCGCATCGAACTCATCCTGTGCTTCATCATAAGCGGCGACTGTCCATAACTCGCGCCCACGCACCATACGCGGATCTTGCGCTAGTTCAGCCGAGGGTTGTGATAGATCGCCAGTTTGTTCGATGGCAAATGTCTGGCGCAACCAGTCTTCTGCTTGCTGGCGCTCCGTCGTTTCATCGAAGGCGAACGTGACCTCAGGAGGAGGCAGGAAAGGTTCGCGGTTGATCAAAATATCAGCTGCCCGTTGCGAGAAGAAGCTGTCGGGCGCGGCAGTCTGCGCCTGCGAAAAGGCATCCTGTGCACCAGCCTGATCGCCGCGTTCGAGCGCAAAACGCCCCACCCAATACAGGGCGGTAGCGCGAGTTTCGCCGATGGTGCTGGATGCAATACGGTTGTAGAAGTTCTCAGCGACGGCTGGTTGCCCGTTAGCAATCGCGCTGGATGCGGCGATCTGCAAGCCACTGAGCGCCCAGTCTGATGAAGGAAAATTATTAGACAAGCGCGTGAAAATCTCGCGTGCAGATTCAACATCATCCAACTGCGTGCCATAGAGATAGCCAGCACGCCATAGCGCCTCTGCGGCGGGTTCGCCTAAAATAGCGTAATTATCAGCAACGGCAACATAGGTACTGATCGCGTTCTGATAATCCCCTTGCAAAAAGTACGTGCGTCCACGTTCGAGCAATGCTGTGCCAAAAAGCGCATCCTCTGGATATTGGTCAATCAAGGTCTGGAAGGCAACACGCGCCGCTTCCCAATTACCGAGCTCGCGATAAGCACGCCCCAATAAGAGATACAAGCGTGCAGGGATTGCCTCCAGCACAAAGTTCGAGGTGTAATCGTTGAAGGCATCAATCGCCGCCGGATATGCGCCATAAGCATAATTGATCACACCACGCCGATAACTATCGACTGCAACATCGTTATTATCGAGGATTTGGAGAGCTTCGTAGGCGGCAGTCGTTTCGGTATAATTTTGCACAATGCGCGTGGCGCGTGCGATTGCTTCATCTGTGCGTCCGCTACCAGCATAGGCTTCGGCGGCGAGTAGCTCAATTGACGCACGATAGCCGCTATTCTGTGCAATATTCAGGATATCATCATAGATCATCACAGCGGAATCAACCCGTCCTGCGCCGAGATAAATCTGCGCGAGCCGTTCCTCTAAAATCAACTGCGGTACCAATGAACGCCCGGCTTCAACTGCGGTCATGTAGGCGCTAATGGCTTCATCCACCTGACCTAGCGCCAGACGTGCATCGCCAATACGTTCGTAAGCGTAGCTATCAATCAAGCCGGGGCGCAAACTGATATATTGCTCAAAGTCATTGATGGCGTTTGCCCATTGACCCAAGCCCAGATAAGCATCCCCGCGCAAGAAATGCGCCTGTGCGCGGTTGGGATCGTTCGGTAGTTCATCAATCAGGATAGTGAGCGCAGATAATGCCTGTTCAAATAAGCCTTCACGCACCGCAGATTGACCGAGCTTGAACGCCGATTCACCACGCAGAGCGGGATCAGTCACCTGTTCTAAAATCGCCTGATAAGCGAAAACAGCTTCTTCGAGATAGCCATTGCGTAAGAGTAAATCAGCCTCATCAAGTAAGGTGCGTGGATCGGTAATGGGAGTAGGTTCGATGGTGTTGGTGGGCACAATGATCGGTGTGGCTTCGGGTGGTGCAGATTGCGCATCGGATTGAGGAACAAGCGGGCGGTTATCCGCACTGCTATCTAATGCCGATGGATTGGGAGTCGCCGAGACCATGATGATGCCGTCTTCATTGGGTGTGGGGAAAATCGGTGTGGCGGTGATATAAATATTATTATCCCCATCAGGCGTGGGCAGGGATTGTGTTTGTAGATTACAAGCACTTAAAATCAGTACACCGATAACGCTCAAGAGCGAAAAACGTTTTTTCATAGTGACCTATTCGCTGGTTGATGAACATTGCATCTCGCATTATCAGCGATAGATACAGATGGTGTCAATGCTTGCACAGGGGTCAGGGTGCAGGCGTAGTTTAAGCGTCAGGCGGGTTTACGTCGTCAGGGGATAGTGTGCCATCAAGATAGGGAATCGCATAACCCACCACCAGATGACCGGCTTCTGCCAGTGCCTGACCAAGCGAATCAGTATCGGCAAAATCCCACCAATACTCGGCTGAAGGTAAAATTCCCACGCCGAAATCTTCCACCACCAGCTGACTGAGCGTGCGCGTCACATAACGCGGGTGATCGCTCGGCTTGCCTCCAGCGCGGTCACTACGGACTAAACTCACACGAAAACGCGACGGTTGCTTGCCTGACCACGCATTATCATTATAGACCAGCACTTGAAATTCAACATACGCCGAAAGTCCATCATCAAGCGCTTTAACATAGCGAAAACGCCCACCCAACCAGCCCATCGGTTCTTGCTTGAGGTGATAGCCAGCAGCATCGAAGGCTTGCCCCATGACAGTATGCAAGATCAAGCGAAAATACTCCTGCAAGGATTGGCGTTCTTCAAAAGGATGGGATTGATTGTTCATGGTAGGTTGTCCTCATTCAATCTTCTAAAATGACATCGTCTGCGGCTTGATCCGACCCGTACTGCGCTAAAATCCGCCCTTTATGGGTGATGACAATAGATTTCGGGTTGCCGGATAACAAACTCCACGCCCAGCGCAGGGCAACAGTGCGCCCGTCGATCTCGAACAGCGTGTAACCGTGCCAACCATTGATGCCAGCATGCGCGTTCACCACCTGTTGATCATCCAGATAGAGCAGAATGGTATCGCGGAAGAAGCCCTCGCGCACTAGTAAATGCAGGTGGTGCGTGGTCTTGAAGGTGATCTGCCAGTTTTCGCGTATGCGCCAGAACGGCATGAGCGTTACTCCCAGAAACTATCGAGCAAATCGGTACCATGTATTTGAAGCAAATGATGCAGGGTACGGGCGATGTTATGCGCATCATCGACCCCACGATGTTGCCTGCCCTGCCATGTGAGTCTGAGCTTATCCATCGCCTGCTTGATCCCCAGACGATTGCCGTAGATATTCGCGAACAAGTTTTTGAGATTGCAGTGTTGATCGGCAAAGGGATATGACAAGTTACGCCGTTGGCATTGTTCGATGAACATGCGCCGATCATAATTGCCCCAACTCACCCAGAGGTGATGCGCTGATTGATATGCTGTCTGCAAGTGCTGGCAGGCTTGCTCAAAGGAGATACCTTGCGCGAGCATCGCGGGTGTGATGCCAGTTAGCTCAATGCAGAAGGCGCTCAACTCGGATTCTGTGGGTGTGATCAGAATTCCCTGTCGTTGGGTGATGCGACCATCAGTCAGATGATAGCGACAGATACCAATCTCGATAATCTCACTGCGCTGATCAGGCGGTGTTTGCATTTTGTACCAGCAGGTGGCTTCAATATCTACCACCAGCACACTATCGCGGTTGATGTTCATATCAGAATCCGTAGCGTTTCAAGATATGTTTACCGTATACATTGAACAGATAACGCAGGAGATGCGCTGTATTATAGGCATCATCGCCGCCGCGATGCGCTGTGCCCTGCGCGTCGATGTGCGCGGCACTCAGGGCAGCTTTAAAATGCATTCGTTGCCCATGATGCTCGTGAAATACGCGCTTGAGGTTGCTGTGCTTCTTGCTGAAGGGATAGCGTACATTGCGCCGTCGGCATTGCTTGAGCAAGAAGCGTTTATCCCACCCCCCCCACGCCACCCATAAGCGATTACGCGAGTCATACTCATCTTCAAGAATGGTGCAGGCTTGCTCGAAAGCGATGCCCTGTTCATCGACCATAGCTTGTGTGATCGTAGTCAGTTCAGTGCAGAATGGACTGACTACCGATTCCATCGGCTTGATTAAAATGCTGTGCGGTTGGCTGATGCTGATCGGATCAGTGTGCGGATCAAGCAAGCACACGCCCATTTCGATAATCTCGTTGGTTTGCCCTTCCGGCGCATCGAAACCTTCCCAACAGGTGGCCTCAAAATCAGCGACGATGATTTTATCTTTGCGAATTGCCATCTCGTATTTTTCTAGTTATGTCATATCAGGCGTATGATACCACAACAATCAGTCTGCACTGAGCAGATCCACTAACGCCTCAGCAGTGGTGACAGGCATCTTACAGGCAAAGTTTCGGCAGACATACGCGGTTGCTTGTTCACCGCGCATAGTACGATAGTTCAACAGCGGGATCGTTGTCTCACCCTCGACTGATTCACGCGCCAATGCGGTAATCATATTCGGGTGATATGGTGTGCGCAATTCGACTAACAGTGCTCTGGTATCAGCAGTGACGGGGTTCCCCACTAGCGCCACCTCAGCTAGACCACGAATGAGCATATCGGCGACATTGAGCGCCTCACCGAAGGCTTGAGGATAAGTGCCCATCGCAGCAACCAGCGGTAACACAACCTGACGCGCCGCATCTTCATAGCGGTTATCAGCCGTGTAAGCCATCAAGCGCAACAATTGTTTTGCCATCATGCTATTACCGGAAGGCGTGGCATTATCTTGTAATTGGCGCGGGCGCACGATGAGTTGCTCGTGATCGTCACTGGTATCAAAGAATCCGCCATCTTCAGCGTTGAAGTGTATCAGCACCGCATCCGCGAGGCGACGCGCTTCCACAAACCAGCGTTCGACAAAGGTCGATTGATATAACTCTAACAAGCCATCAATCAAGTTGGCGTAATCTTCTAAATAGCCGTTGAGGTGTGCAGTACCGTCTTTGTAGGTGCGATAGAGGCGCAGATTATCATCGCGCATATGATCGAGCAAGAATTCGCCGGCGCGTTCTGCCGCCACCCGATAATCATCACGTTCCAGCACACGGGCGGCTTCAGCAAGGCTAGCGAGCATCATACCGTTCCATGCGGTCAGAATTTTATCATCCAGCGCGGGATGGACGCGAGATGTCCGCACCGCATAGAGGCGGTCTTTGATTGCGCTCAACTTACTGTGAAGTGTGGCTTCGTCGATGCCGAGTTGTTGGGCAACGACATCCGCATCTTCCGGCATATACAGGATATTCGCTCCCTCAAAATTGCCGGCTTGTGTTGCACCAAAATACGCCACTGCGACATCATAGGCATCGGGTACATCAGCGCGGATTGGCTCCAGCGCCTGTTCGAGTTCTGGTAACGTCCACACGAAGAACTTACCCTCTTCGCCTTCGCTGTCGGCATCGGTGGTGCTGTAGAATCCGCCTTCGGGCGCGGTCATCTCGCGCAGGATGTAATCGTAAATATCGACAGCAATCTGTTTGAAGAAATCATCACCGGTCACTTGATACGTGTGCAAGTACAGGCGTGAGAGTTGCGCGTTATCGTAGAGCATCTTCTCAAAGTGCGGTACAAGCCACTGTGCATCAACGCTGTAGCGATGAACCCCCCCACCAATCTGATCGTAAATGCCCCCTTGCGCCATCTTGCGCAGGGTGAAGGCGACGGTGCGCAAGCTCTCTCGATTGCCAGTACGTTCATAATCGCGGAGCAAATATTCGAGGTTCATCGGGTTAGGGAACTTAGGCGCACGTCCGAAGCCTCCATGCTGGTTATCGACATTCTGCAAGAGCTTTTGTGTGGCGCTATCGAGCAAAGATAAGCCTAAGCCGCTATCATCCTGTGGCAAACGCAAGGCACTGCGATCAAGCGACTTTGTGAGATCGCTTGCCTGTGTATCGAGTTCTTCACGGCGATTGACATAGGCATCATAGACCGCCTGCAACACCTGCCGAAAAGATGGCATCCCATGACGCGCCTCAAGCGGGAAATACGTTCCACCAAAAAAGGGTTTACCATCGGGCATCATGAAGACGGTCATGGGCCACCCGCCCTGCCCGTTATTCATCGCCTGTACAGCTTGCATGTAAATATCATCCACATCGGGGCGTTCTTCGCGGTCTACCTTAATGTTGACGAACCATTCGTTCATGATTTTGGCAGTGGGTTCGTGTTCGAAGCTTTCATGCGCCATCACATGACACCAATGACAGGCGCTATAACCGACACTCAACAGAATCGGCTTATCTTCTTCACGGGCACGAGAGAAGGCTTCTGCACCCCATGGATACCAATCAACGGGATTATCAGCGTGTTGTAAGAGATAGGGGCTTGTTTCGTGTTGCAGACGGTTCATCGTTCACCTGAATTCGCTACAGAATCATTTGTGATACGAGCGTAGCACGTTTCAGCAGGATATTAAAGCGCGTGATCGTTGCGGAGCAAGGTTCACCACGTCAACAAAGGCGGGTCATCGTCGGCTTCTGGTTCGGGATCGGTGTTCCAGATATCTTCGAGCCAATCGAGCAATTGTTGTGTGACATCGTTGGTGATGCGCACTGCGGACTCGAAATTATGGGGGGAGAAGGCGAAGATATTGGTGGCATATTGGCGTGAGACGCAGATCAGGTAATCTTCGCGCCAGCGATCTTCATTCCAGAGGAACGCCAAACCGCCCTGGTCGCGGCGCATGAGATCAAGCCAGCGTTCGCGATTGTTGGCGGGAATATCACTCAACACATAACGCAGGGTCATCATCGAACCAAGCGTGAAAGACATTTGTACCACTTTGGATTCAATATCGGCATCAACGATCATGCTAGCACTACCATCCTGCGCACTGAGTGTTGCCACCTTGCGCCCGGAATTCATGCCAAGCGTACGAAATTTGATGGTGTTCATCGCTGGCACAGTCGGAAAGCGCTTGAGCAGTTCTTGCTCTAAGTCAATCTCGCCATCGAAGAATTGCTGAAGCGTCCAAGGTGTTTGTTCACGGCTGGCGGTCAGCGGAGTATCCGGTTTGATCACCTCTTTGCGTCGTAAAGTAACCGATTGTTGCTCGGCGGATGCAACGCTTTCTGTCTGTACAGGCGTACTTGACCCGCGTGATGAGATGGTCGGTGCATCGCTGGTTTGAGCTGGTGGCGCGGAATCCATATCGTCCCAACCAGACATAACCGCCGCCCATTTGGCACGTTCATCGGCGTGCTGTTCAACATCATCCGCTGAGGCCACCGTCGGGGATTCCGGACGCGGACGGCTCACTAACGTCGGATCATCGGGTTGAGCAGGGGGTTCAGGGTTAGCTGGCGCCGTGTTTGCATCCGATACAGACGCAGACGCGCTACGCTCCTCTCCGACTAAGCTGGCAAGCTCATCAGGGATATGCGTCAACATGCCGGAGTTCTTGAGCTTCAGTAAAGCTTGTTTCAACGCATCGGATTGTTCAGCGTCATCGTGTTGCGCTGGATCATGTTGTTTGTTGGGATCGGGCTTTTGCGTTGACATCCGTTAATTCCTAGGCTGGTTATAGTCATTAACATGATAGCACATCCAATCACTTGCAAGCAAAAACAAACGACGATTGCCGTACCTCATGCGTTATTGAACAAATACTAGCACTATTCTAACGTTACATGCGGTATAATCACGCTTGTAACGTCTGATAAAATCTTAGGGCTATTCGATCTATGCACCCAACTGAGAATAACAATCGTCCGGAAAAAGAGAACAAAGAACAACAAACGCCACCGGGGCCTAACTGGAGCCGCCTGGCGATTCCGGGCATCTTACTGCTGATACTCGTGACGTGGGTATTCACTGCACGGGGAACCGATACTGGCAACGCAATCGCGTTCTCTGATGTGCGTGCCAACTATACCCAACTGGACACGATTACCTTTCAATCTGATAGCGACGACGTAACGGGTAGTTTCCGTCAACCGGTACAAATCACGATCAACGGTGAGCGCACTACAGTTGAGGACTTCTCAACCTTCGCTAAAGACTTTCAGCAAGAGGATTTGAGCTTACTCATCAATGAGTACAACACCCGCGTTGAAGAAGGTGAAACATCCGGCACGCCGATTGCGATCCGTACCGATCCGCCGGCATTCCCCCTGTTCTTGACGCTGATTAACATACTGCCCTTCATCTTGATTGTGGGTTTCTTCATCTGGATGATGCGACGAGCACAGGGACAGGTCAACGGAGTATTCAACTTCGGACAATCCCGTGCTAAAGAGTATGATGCACAAACGCCACGCATCACCTTTGACGATGTTGCTGGTCAAGATTCGGCAAAGCGTGAACTGGTGGAAGTGGTGGATTTCCTGAAAGAACCGGAGAAATATATCTCGTTGGGCGCACGCATCCCACGTGGCGTGCTATTGATAGGTCCTCCGGGGACGGGTAAAACGTTGATGGCACGCGCTGTCGCCGGTGAAGCGAATGTTGCCTTCTACAGCATTTCTGCATCAGAGTTTGTGGAGATGTTTGTCGGGGTAGGTGCGAGCCGTGTACGCGATCTGTTCAACAAAGCCAAAGAAAACTCACCCAGCATCGTCTTCATTGATGAGATCGACGCAGTTGGTCGTCAACGTGGTGCGGGGCTAGGCGGTGGCAATGACGAACGCGAACAGACACTCAACCAAATGCTGTCTGAGTTAGACGGTTTCGATCAAAGCTCGACGGTGATTGTGATGGCAGCTACCAACCGTCCTGATGTGCTCGACCCTGCCTTGTTGCGTCCGGGGCGCTTTGACCGTCAGGTGACGGTAGATTTGCCTGATCGCAAAGGGCGCTTAGCCATCTTGAAAATTCATACACGTGGTAAACCGCTGGATAAAGATGTGGATCTGGAGACGATGGCAAATGCGACGATTGGTTTCTCCGGTGCGGATTTAGCGAACCTCGCGAATGAAGCGGCGTTATATGCTGCCCGCCACAATCGTAAGAAGATCACTCAGCCTGATTTCTCGAACGCTTTTGAGCGTATCATCCTCGGTATTGAACGTCCGCCACTCTCTGATCCGCGTGAACGTAGTGTCACAGCGTATCATGAGGCAGGTCATGCGGTGACTGCTCTGCTGACACCTGGCGCTGATCAGGTGTTGAAAGTGACGATCACCCCGCGTGGTTTTGCCGGTGGTGTGACCGCCTTCATCAAGGACGAGCATCGCAGTTTGAAGCCTCAAGAATATTACGAGTCTGAGATCAAAGTCGGGCTAGGTGGGCGTGTCGCTGAACAGGTTGTATTCGGCGAGATTACCGCCGGCGCGGCAGGTGATATCCGTCAGGTGACACAGATTGCTCGCCGTATGGTGACACAATGGGGCATGAGTTCACTTGGTATGGTCGATTACAGCAACGGTGGCGAGCAACCATTCCTGGGCTATTCGCTCTCACAGGGGCGGCAATATAGCGAAGAAACCGCCGCAAAGATTGATCTTGAAGTACGTGAGCTGATCGATCGTGCATATGAATACACCAACACGCTACTCAGCGAAAACCGTGACAAACTTGATCTGGTTGCAAATGCGCTCTTAGAGCGTGAAGTGTTGGAGCGCGAAGAGTTACTCGATCTCATGGGAATAAGCACGGATAAACCCATCGACACGCCTCAGGCAGCATTAGAGGACGTAGTGGAAGATGTCACCCGTGAGGATTTAAACGAAGCGGATGATCCTTTTGCGTTGTTCACTGATACGGACAACGACAACGGCGACGACGAACCCGCCGATGATCCACAAGCAGAGAACAAGCCCACACCACGCGATACGGGCGACAACCCGACACAACCTGACCAGAACGCATAAGTTCTGCGGGAAAACTACAGATGAACAAACAGGCATGCCATTTCTAGCATGCCTGTTTGTTTCTCAACGGGATGCAATATTGACTCAGGCTTCTTCAGAGACTTTGTTCTGATCGATAATCTCTTGTTGAACGTGACCCGGCACTTTTTCGTAGTGCGAGAATGTCATGGTATAGATACCACGTCCACCCGTCATTGAGCGCAAATCGTTACTATAACGCAACATCTCAGCAAGCGGAACCTGTGCACTGATGATGCTCTTGTTAACGATGTTATCCATACCCTGCACGCGCCCACGCCGCGAGTTAAGATCGCCCATGATATCACCCATCATGCTGTCGGGAATAGTCACTTGCACGTCCATAATGGGTTCAAGCAAGGCAGGCTTAGCATTATTGAATGCCATACGGAAGCTCTCGCGTCCTGCAATTTGGAAGGCAATATCTTTGGAATCCACCGGATGCATCTTGCCATCGAAGACCACCGCTTTGACTTGCACCACCGGGAAACCTGCGATCACGCCTTCTTCCAATACTTGACGAATACCCTTCTCGATTGAGGGCAAGAACTGTTGACTGATCGCCCCGCCAAAAATGTTCGTTTCGTATTCAAATTCACCGTCAGCAGGCATCACGCGCAAATTGACGCGCCCATACTGCCCCGCCCCGCCGGATTGCTTGCGGTGCGTGTACTCCGCTTCGGCTTCGTCGGTGATGGTCTCGCGGTAGGGAATTTTCGGCATAGAGATATCAATCCCCACGCCGAGCGTCTCCGCTTTCGATAACACCGTCTGAATATGTATATCGCCCATACCCTCTAGCACAGTCTGACGGGTATCAGGGTCTTGTCGCCAGCGCAAGGTTGGGTCTGCATCACAGAGCGTGGTCAAGACGGTACCGAGTTTAGCGCTATCACCCTGTGTGCGGGGGTTGACGGCAACCATATAGAGCGGTGCGGGAAATTCCGGTTGCACGATCTTAAAACTGGTATCTTTATCGACGATGGTATCGCCAGTGTGAGTATCATTGAGTTTGCCAACTACCCCTATATCACCGGCGTGTAACACGCTAGCTTCAAGCTGTTCGCGCCCACGCAGGGTCATCAGGTTGCCGAAGCGCTCTTCTTCGCCGGTGCGTACGTTGATATTGCGACTGTTGGCGGAGATTTTGCCGGAGAAGATGCGTAAGTAGTTGAGCGTGCCGAATTTATCGGTAGCGGTCTTCCAAACGTAAGCGGCTAAGGGCTTTTCATCACTCTGGGGGGCGGTGACATAATCGAAGCCTTCGGTATCATCACGTTGAATACGCACACGGCGCACAGATGGCGCAGAGGCATAGGCGATGAGGGCTTCCATCAGGGGGTATGTGCCGATATTCTCGGTTGCTGACGTCACAAAGACTGGCACTGTCCGTAAGAGATGCGAACGCGATGCGACGCGCATCCCCTCACGGATTTCATCGGGTGTCAGCGCTTCTTCATCGAAGTATTTTTGCATCAGAGCATCGCTGGATTCAGCGGCAGCTTCGACCAGTTCAAAGCGGTAAGATTCAACCTCATCAAGCAACTCGTCCGGTACATCAGCACGATCTTTACCGATATCATAATAGGCTTTTTCGCTGACGAGGTTAATCACCCCTTTGAAATCAGCCTCTTTACCTATGGGAATCATGACCGGCACAAATTTATACTTGGGGAAGGTCTCTCGCAGTTGATTGAGTACATGCTCAAAGTTAGCGTTCTCACGATCCATCTTGTTAATGACAACAATCATAGATTGTTGATAAGCACGAGCATAATCCCATGCTAGCTCTGTGCCGACTTCTACCCCGCTCACTGCATCCACCACCACCACCACCGCATCTGCAACGCGGATGGCGTTCTTCATCTCGCCCTGAAAATCAGTGAATCCCGGCGTATCTAGCACGTTAATCTTATGCTCGTTGAATTCGAGCGGAACGAGAGAAGTCGAGATAGACATGCCCCGTTCGCGTTCGTCGTCATCCCAATCTGAGACGGTGTTTTTATCCTGAATGGTGCCGAGGCGGTTCGTGGCCCCTGTATTATGGAGCATGGCTTCAATCAGTGAGGTTTTGCCACTACTCTGATGACCAACCAGAGCGACATTCCTCAGTTTATCTGTTGTGTACTCTTTCATAGCAAAGAACCTCCATATAGGTCAAAATAGTCCCAATTTTTTAATAAAATTTATCAGCATGGATCACAAAAATGAGCGTACCATAAGCCAAATTTTAAGCTGTCGTTATCAAATTGTCAAAAGAACACACACGCATGGGGATATAATCAGGGCATCGGTCATCACTTTTCAGGGAGATTGCTCATCTTGACGTGACGATCAAGCTGTGGCGGGGTGTGGCGTAATTGCATGTGTGCCCTTTCCAGTTTGTAAATTTGTCGTTAGAATCGCCAGACAATGATCTCGATAACATGTGATTGAGGAATCAATGGCTGAAAAAATAAAACAGGATTTCTTATTTCGTGGGACATTAGATGAACTAGATCCCACCGTCGCTGAGCTAGTGCGCCACGAAACGGCGCGTCAAGCCCGCACCATCATCATGATTCCATCCGAGAGTACAATCCCTGAAGCCGTGCGCGAAGCCGTCGGCAGTGCTTTCCACAATATCTATGCAGAAGGTTACCCATCCGAGAAGATGCGCCACATGAGCGAACGCGACATCCTCGACTATGAAGCGCGTCTGGCGGACTATCGACGCAATGCGGATGATCGCTATTATAAAGGCACTGAATACGCCAACATGATCGAATCACTGGCACGACGACGGGCGGCGGAGATCTTCGCCAATGAATACGCCTCTGCCGATCAACTCTATGTCAACGTGCAACCACTCTCCGGTGCACCGGCGAACAATGCCGTCTATACCGCCCTCATTCACCCTGGTGATACAATCTTGAGTATGGATTTGATCGCAGGGGGACATCTCAGCCATGGCTCACCGGTCAACCGCAGTGGTAAATGGTTCAATATTGTCAGTTATGCCGTTGATCCAATCACAGAACAACTTGACTATGAGAAAATCCGTGAACTGGCGCTCGAACACAAACCCAAGATTCTCATCGGCGGTTACAGCAGTTACCCGATTGAACCCGATTGGCATCAATATCGCGCCATTGCTGATGAGGTAGGCGCTTACCTGTTAGCGGATGTCGCGCACTTCGCCGGCATGGTGGCAACGGGGGTCTATCCATCGCCTGTAGGCATCGCGGATATTGTGACTTTCACCACTCACAAAACACTCAATGGGCCTCGTGGGGCGTGTATCATCACCCATCGCAAAGACCTATCTGCGAAGATTGATCGCGGTGTGTTCCCCGGTGAACAGGGTGGCCCTCACATGAACAGCGTGGCAGGGCTTGCGGTGGCGCTCAAATTCGCACAAACTGAACAATTCAAGACGTTGCAACAGCAAACCGTCACCAATGCGCGTCGGTTAGCCGAGCGCCTGCAATCGCGTGGATTACGCATCCCACATGGTGGCACAGACAGTCATATGCTGGTTGTGGATTTACGTACGCTCAAAGGCGCGGATGGTACATCGCTCTCCGGCGATATGGCGGCGCGGGTTCTCGATCTGGTGGGGATTGTGTGCAATCGTCAGACCATTCCGGGAGATCGTAGCGCCTTGCGTCCTTCCGGCATCCGGCTTGGCACACCGTGGTTGACACAACGGGGCGCTGATGTAGATTTCATCGATCAGTTGGCGGACATCATCGCTGATGTGTTATTAGCTTGTCAACCATTTAGCTATACCGGCACCAATGGCAAACGGACGAAGATTGATTTCGACGTCTTCCAGAATGCGCGTCTAGCCGTGCGTGATCTCGTCGATCAATTAGGGATCGATACTGACGCTGAAACCGATGGGTATCCACATTTCTATTATCTGGATGATCACTACCCTGCGGGCTGGCAAACTATTGCCATTCGTGGCGCACAGGCAACTGCTTTCCTCGATGTGGCGTCGAGCAATGACGTGAAGACGTTGCAAAGTGGGGAGATGCAACCGACGAACTTCCTCGCACCGGATGGGGCTGTGATCACGTCAGCATGGTTAGAGAAGCACGCCGATGATCATTATTTATTACATACTGAAACACAGGTAGCCCGTTTGCTGGCTTGGTTGCGCTCCTTATCGGATGGCTTCGTGGTGATTGACTTAGACGATATCTATGCCAAAGTGCCAGGGCCAGTTGAGGTCAGTTACATTGGCGAAACCGAGAAAAATCTGAGCGCCCTCGATCATGATACCGCCTATGCCAGCAAAGCCTATTTTATCGGCATCAATGGTGAGGATTATCAACTAGAAGGCGATGCCCTACCCGCTTTCACATGGGATCAAGCCGAAGCAAGCGGTCTCAAGAGTGTGTTATGGGATGTGCATCGACAATTAGGCGCGAAGATGGGCGAATTTGCCGGTTACGATATGCCTCTATGGTACGACAAAGTGCTGAGTGAGCATCTTGCCGTGCGCGAAAATGTCGGCATCTTCGATGTGACGCACATGGGCGTGTGGGATGTACAGGGTCGCGATGCAGAAGCCTTCCTCGATGTGCTGACCGCCAACGATCTCAAACGCTTGAAAATCGGCAGTTCGCACTATACGTTCTTGCTCGATGAAAACGGCATACCTCTCGATGATTTGCTGATCTACCGCTTAGCCGACGAGCATTTCTTTGTAGTCGTCAACGCTAGCAACAATGATAAAAATTGGGCGTGGGTCAACGCGGTGATGCGGGGTGAAGTGCGTATCAATCCGGCATTGCCTCAATTGCAACTCAAAATCGGCGATGTGACCTTACGCGATTTACGAGCAGAATCATCCGGTGCCGATCAGCGCGTGGATATTGCGCTACAAGGGCCTAATAGCAAGGCATTGCTGTTGGCGCTGGGGGGTGATGAGCGTGATCTCAACCGTATCAAGCGCCTGAAGTGGGCAGGGGTCACCCGTGTTACACTTGGCGGATTTGACCTGATCGTATCGCGCACCGGTTACACTGGCGAGCGCATCGCTTACGAACTGTTCCCACACCCTGACGATGCCTCGGCGTTGTTCAAGCAATTGGTGGAACTGGGCGCTGTGCCCTGTGGCTTAGCCTCGCGCGATAGCCTGCGCATTGAGGCAGGTCTACCCCTTTACGGACACGAACTCGCAGGTGACCATGACTTCACACCATCGGACGCGAGCATGGGCAGTTATGTCAAGTTGTATAAACCTTTCTTTGTCGGCAAGACCGGGTTCATCGCCCGTGAACATCAACGCGATGCCGAGATCAGTCGCTTCCGTATGGACAATCGCGGAGCGCGTCCGGCTCATGCGGGCGATCCTATGGTAGATAGTCGTGGGCGTGTCGTCGGAGTGGTGACCAGTTGTTCGATTGATCGTGAGGGCTATCAGCTAGGACACGTGTACCTCAAACAAGATTTCCGCAAGCGCAACACGCAGTTGGCGGTGTTTGCCGGATCAGCACGGGCGAAATCACCCGCGCTCAGTCAGCTAAAATTGGGCGATAAAGCCCCTATGCCAGAACCAATTACGATCTTATCACGTTTCCCCAAACGCTAAAGCAGGTCTTAACAGGGTGATCATTGACGATCACCCTGATACATCGTACTCATAGGTGACCCGCACAGCAGGCAGATCATAAAAGTTCGCCATACAACGATTAATCCAGAAGTTTGTATCATCTTCCGCTTTCTCTAAGACCAAATTGTCTTCAATATCATACGATAAGGGCAAGATAACCGCCGTTTGTTCATCAGGTGCATCTGATAATAGCGCGTGACGGGCATCCCAATCATGTGCATAGCGGGCATAATCAGGGTACAGTTGTGCCACTTTATAGAGCGACACCATCGGTGACCAGATCACCAGGAGCGCACAAAAACCGACTACCAGAGGCCATGTCCGTGCCCGTGGCAACACACGAAAGAGGTGGTGTCGTTGTGCCAGCACCAGCGCCAGATATACCCAGAAGACTATCAACATCCACTGAATGAGGCGTGGCACGATCAAGGGGCGCATGGGTAGCACACCGCTGGCGGCATATACAGCTGGATAAATCACGGCGAAGATTGCACCACCACCTAAAATCACCGAAAACAGGAACGTCCAACCGATCTGCGGCGGTGCAGGTAGTGTGATATTTGGATGATCAGCGAGGTAGAACAAGCCCCAGCCGAATAAAAATAAGAACATACTCGCCAGAAAAGCAATCGCGTAGGTCTGACCGAAGGTGATACCCAGCGGTTCCCCAAAAATATAGGCAAGGGTATAGAGAATGCCATCAGGTATAGCCTCCAGCATGGAGAGATTATCCGCACCGGTCAGCGCAATAATCTCAGCACGTCGTAGCGCCGATCCCGGTGATGATAAGCCAATCCCCAATGCCACGCCCGATGCACTCAACGTCACCAGCAGATACGCACCAAAAGTCGTGCGCCGTTCGCGGGGGATGACGGGTATCACCACAAATAACAAACCGCAGACAACAATCAGCATGGTGCTGAGCACTTCAACAAATCCGCCGATCAGCAAGGTCAGCACAGCGGAGCCAAACATAAAAGCTAAGGTAACAGATACCGGACGCGGTGCGCTAAAATAGTGTACGGCGCTAGCGAGTAAAACAAGCAAAGCGATCAATGACCATACATAAGGAATGACGGCAGAAAACCATAGTGCGTGCTGGTATGAAGGCATCAAACGATAGAACGTATACGTCAGCACGATATTCGCAGCGAGCAAATGCCATTGTGTGATGGGCAACCGCAAGGCTTGTTTGAGCGTATTCAGCAGATATGCCAGCGCCAACATCCACAGCGCGATTGTTAACGCGGGTAACACACTATGAATCGCGGGTTGTAGGGGGGCTAAGGTATACTTAAGAAAGAAGTTAGTGTATTGTCCACCCCATGTTTTGTACTGTTGAATTGTTCCTTCGACAACGCCGTAGGTCAGCCCCTGAGCGGCAGTACAATAATCGTCAGCAATCATGCGTGTTTGTAGACCGAGCAAGGCATACCCCAATAATGTCAAGGCACTGAGTACGAGCGAAAGCATCAATGTACGACGAAAAAACGTTTCATACTTCACGGGTTATGCCTTTCCCCCTGTATTAGATCAGGCTCAATTGCGCTTTGCCATGGCGATGCACACATGCAACTGTGCGAAGATAATCAGGGTATCGCCTGCCCGCACAACATGGCGATGCTCGGCAGGCATGACAGGTGCTTTGCCCTGACGATGATGCAAAACGACATCAACACGTTGTTTATCCGCGTAAACTTGTTGTTGAATATCGCCAACTGTCCGTCCATCAAAGTATGAACTCGCTTTGACAGTCAAGCGAATGGCGGCGAAGCGTATCTCTCGATCATGCTCAAAATCATGCACCAGTAAAGTCTGTGTGAGATCCACACCGAGCGCCACTGCCGCGAAGATCGGCGCGGCGAGGTTCGCGGAACTGCGGATACTCGTGATCGATCCTTGATAAGTCCGTGCAGTACGTGATTGCAAGATGAAATCGTCAATCTGTTGATTAAAACTATCATCCCACACGCGCACTACAATCTGCATATCCGGGTTCATGGCACGGGCGCGCATGATGGCGTAGAGGTTAATGGGATCGTCACCGGTACAAGCGATGAATGCCATCGCAGAATCAATGCGGGCATCTTTTAGCGCGTGCTTCTCACGTCCATCCGCTTCGACAATCTCGAGCAAACCATAAGTATTATGCAGGTTTTCCAATTCATCACGCACGAGGGGTTCCATATCGTTATCGATGAGGACAACGCGCACGCCCCACGCGAGCAACCGCCGAATAACGCGCAAGCCCACATGTCCGCCGCCTAAGACCACAACATGCCCACTCTGTTGGGTCAGTGCTTGATTATTCTTGGCAATATCGATGCACATTTGCTCAAGGGCGAAGATCACCAGCGTATCACCTGCATTGACAGTTATATCACGGTCAGGGCGCACCTCCACACTACCAACACCTTCTTGATATAGCACGACATCCGCGCCATTACTCTGCTCGATGTGCCCGACTGTTTGTCCTTCTAATAGGGAACCTGCCTGCACGACGAGATGCACTGCCGCATAACCGACATCATCGACAAAAAACGTCTGCGTGAGTTCGATCCCCAATGCGAGACCAGCAAAGATGGGTGCCGACAAATCCGACGAACTCAAGAGTGCCGAGTATACATCATGGGCGTGGGCAGTAGATTGACGTTCGTTATTGAGGATATAGCGTTCGATATAATTGTTAAAGCTATCATCCCAGATACGCGCTACCACATGAATATCGGGGTTGAGGGCGCGGGCACGCATCATGGCATAGAGATTAACCGTATCTTCGCCGGTGCAGGCGATGAAAGCTGCCGCATTGATGATATTAGCATCTTCAAGAGCTTGCTGGTAGCGACCATCACCTTGCAAATATTCAGCTTTGAGTGATTGTAAGATCTTGGCTTTATCTTCGCTAATATGGTCGTCAATCACGACAACATTTTCGTCCCATGCCCGTAACCAGCGCACCACGCGCAAGCCGACATGGCCCGCACCCATCACAATCACGTGATTCTCACGATTGGCGAGGCGCACCTTACGCCAGGTATCGCCAAAGAACAAGCGCACGAAATCCGCCGCACCGTTACCGACGATGAACACGAATATCGGGGGTAACAGATACCAGAATGCCACAAGATACCAGACATCCGGCGGTTGTGAGTACATGGGCGGCGTTTCGATCACCATCAGCTGGAGCATGATATAAGGGCGGTCAATCATCGGAATGAAAGGGCCATCCACAATATCTGCAATCCGTTCATAGGCGATACGATGTAACTCACCATATAGATAACCCCCACCGAGTGTCACCAGCAAGAAGGTGATGACTGGTAGGCGAAACTCATTGAGCAGGGTCAAGAGTGCGCGAGTGAAAGCAAAGGGAAAGCGTTGCCAACGGGGTAAGGGGCGGCGGGTTTTTGCCTTCGGAAACCGTCGTCTATTGGGCACAGGTAAACGATCCTTCTATAGTAGATGTGAATAGACATGGGTTAAGCGGGTAATAGCATCAACTGCCATCCCGCTTATAGTCTAACCTATTTCGAGGTCATCAGGCAGGGAAGATCGTGTCTGATACGACTTTACTCGCTCAATCCAGTACTTTCCAACCACGCGACTCTGTATATACAGTGACCGAATCTGAGAACGGCAAAACCCGATCATAGTGCATCACACACGCTTGTTCACAATCAGCGGAGAGTATCGGCATCACTACTTTTTCTTCGATGTTGACCCACGCACCGGTCAAGATCACCGCCGCTAATGAGAGCTTGAGACCGAGCGCCTCTGGACTGTGGAATTTACCTGCCCAGAGCATCATGGTCATAGTGAGGATGAAGAATGTGCCGAGAAAGTACATCGCCAGACTCGCCCCATCTTCCCCAATATTGCGTGCCCGTAGGTTAAAGATGATGCCACATCCTAAGACAAACACTACAACCGACATCAGCATGCGCCAGAAGATTGCCCGTTTGTCCCGTCGTGATAATGCGTGCCATTTTGTACGATAAAATCTAATTTGTGTGAACATAAGCAAAACCTAAAACTAATCTACACGTTAAAAACGATCCATAATCTTATGGTTCGCTATTAAATCTAAAATGATTGTACACTAAACCCACACCTGATATGCAAGTTATTAGCACAATTCTTAAGTAAACGACTAGATTTATACCCAAAACAAAACGGTCAGTTTATCGTATTACATCATCATAAACTGACCGCTCATTGATTCTGCATATTTAAGGTTAGCGGTTAGTCATTGCCGAGTGCCTCGCGCACGGGCGAGCAACACAACACCAGTTGTTTGGCGGCACGGACTTCATCGACACGGCGCACAGGAGATTCGTGGGGCGCGTTGAGGAGCAATTCGGGTTGTGTGCGTGCTTCTTCAGCGATGCGTTTCATCACATCAATGAAGCGATCGAGTTCTTCTTTGCCCTCTGTCTCGGTGGGTTCGATCAAGAGTGCTTCGGGCACAATCAACGGGAAATAGTTCGTCGGCGGATGAATACCATAGTCAATTAGGCGCTTGCTGATATCAAGCGCGTGAATGTCGTCTGCGCCTTCAAGCTTCGCTGTCATCACAAACTCATGCCCGCAGTAACGCGGGTATGGGATGGTGTAGGTATCCAGCAAATTGGCTCGGATATAGTTGGCATTGAGTACCGCATGACGTGAAACATCGTGTAAGCCTTGCGCCCCATATGCCAGAATGTAGGCATACGCGCGAACCAGCATCCCGAAGTTACCCTGATAAGCTTTTAAGCGCCCGATGCTCTTCTCTGGCATGGTTAAACCATAGAGAGGTGCTTCATTATCGGATTGGACGTCTTCGACGATGGTCACAATGGGACCCGGCAAATAGGGTGTGAGCTTATCGCCGACACCCACCGGCCCGCTACCGGGGCCACCGCCACCATGCGGAGTGCTGAAGGTCTTATGCAGGTTATAGTGCATCACATCAAAACCTAATTCGCCCGGCTTGACCACACCCATCAGCGCGTTCATGTTCGCGCCATCCATGTACATCAAACCCCCTGCGTTATGCACCATCTCGATCACTTCAAGGATCGGTTCTTCAAATAGTCCAAGCGTGCTCGGCACAGTGATCATCATACCTGCGATCTCATCAGCGCGTTCGTCACAGACGGTACGCAAGGCATTGAGGTCAACGTTACCCTTGTTATCAGAGGGCAATTCGATAACTTCTAACCCGGACATCGTGACAGTTGCCGGATTGGTTCCGTGTGCGCTATTCGGCACGAGAATTTTGTTACGTTGAACATCCCCGCGATCAAGATGATACTTACGAATCATCAGAATACCGGCAAATTCGCCTTGAGCACCTGCTGCCGGTGCAAGGCTGACTGCCTCAAAACCGGAGATTTCGCCTAACCAGACTTGTAGGGTATGCATCAATGCCAGCGCACCCTGTGAGCTGGCTTCGTCACTGCCGGGATGCAGTTGGGCAAAGCCGGGCAAACGTGCCATATCTTCATTGATCTTGGGGTTGTATTTCATGGTACAAGAACCAAGCGGATAGAAGCCCTTATCAATCGCATAATTGAGTTGGCTCAGCTTGAGATAATGGCGCACTACCTGTAACTCACTGACTTCCGGCAGTTCGAGATCATCGCGCAGTAAATCAGTTGGCAGATCCGCTTCCGGCACATCACAATCTGGCAAATTCACACCGATGCGTCCGGGCACGCTCATATCGTAAATCAGAGGTTCTAGTGCTTTAACTTCAGTTTGTTGAACAACTACCATTACGCCATACTCCTCAAAACTTCAACAAACAGATCAATTTCTTCTTTGGTGTTCATCTCGGTGACGGCAATCAGCATATGATCTTTGAGATGCGGATAATCCTGACCTAAATCGTAGCCACCGATGATACCGTTCTGGATCAACGCGGTATTGAGTTCATCCACTGGTCGCAAACATTTGACAACAAATTCGTTGAAGAACGGTTTCTCGTTCAGCACTTTGTACCCGTCGATCTTGTCAATCTCACTAGCGGCATAATGTGCTTTGTGATAATTGAGTTTCGCCACTTTGCGCAAGCCATTACGCCCCATCAGCGCCATATAAACCGATGCGGCGAGCGCCATCAAGCCCTGATTGGTACAGATGTTACTGCTAGCCTTCTCGCGGCGGATATCTTGCTCACGGGGACGCAGGGTCATCACATAGGCTTTGTTGCCATCTTGATCCACCGTCTCGCCGACCACACGTCCAGCAATCTTACGCACATACTCCTGTTTGGTGGCGAAGAAACCGACATAAGGGCCACCATAACTTAGCGGGATGCCGAGTGGTTGTCCTTCCCCAACAACAATATCCGCACCCATTGATCCCGGCGATTTGAATAAACCCAGGGCCATCGGGTTTGCCACCACACAGAGCAACGCACCGACATTATGCACTTGTTCGGCAAGTTTGGTGAAATCTTCTACCTGACCAAAGAAGTTAGGATAGCTGACTGCCAGCATGGCGGTATCATCATCGAGCAAATCGGCTAGTTCAATGAGGCTACGCGAGCGGTCATCACCCATCAGTTCAATATCACGCCCTTGATGATAGGTGCGCACCACCTCACAATATTGGGGGTTAATCCCGTGACTGATGATGAATTTCTTGCGCTTGCCACGGGTGACCTCGTGCGCCATCGTCACCGCTTCAGCGAGACTTGTCGCGCCGTCATAGTGACTAGCGTTAGCGGCATCCATACCCGTTAAGGCGCACATCATGCTCTGATATTCAAAGATCGCTTGCAGAGTCCCCTGCGAGACTTCCGGTTGATAGGGAGTGTACGCGGTGAGGAATTCACCCCGCAAGATTACATGATTGACGACAGAGGGCGAAAAATGGTGATACACCCCTGCCCCACGAAACAGCGCAAAATCACCGGCGTGTTCGTTGGCTTCCGCCATGGCGCTCATCTCGCGGGCAATCTCCATCTCGCTCATCGCCGAAGGCAAGTTAAGCGAAGGGAACCGATGCGAAGCAGGAACAGCTTCAAATAGGTCTTCGATGGTCGTCACACCAATGGCGGCGAGCATTTGCTGACGTTCAACTTCTGTATGAGGGATATAAGCCATTAAACCTTCTCTTTTCTATATCCACAGTTAACGATAAAACTACGAACGCATGAGGATCTGATCCTCAGCGATTCTCACAATATTCACGATAAGCATCCGCATCCATCAAGTTATCGAGGTTACCTTTATCGGTGATCTTGATCTTGACCATCCAACCATTGCCGTAGGGATCTTCGTTGACAATTTCCGGCTCGCTCTCAAGCTCGGTATTCACTTCGATGATCTCGCCGGCAATAGGCAAGTAGACTTCGGAAGCGGCTTTGACAGATTCAACTTCACCGAAGGATTCGCCCGCGCCGATAGTTTCACCAACTTCTTTGAATTCAGCATAAACCAGGTCGTTCAGGGCATCTTGTGCATAATCCGAGATGCCAACAGTAGCGGTATCGCCGTCGATACGGATCCACTCGTCGCTCTCTGCGTATTTCAAATCAATCGGGTAAGTCATATCAGCCATGTGGGTCACTCCTTCAAGCGAAT
Source organism: Anaerolineae bacterium (assembly GCA_051117475.1). Lineage (GTDB taxonomy): Bacteria > Chloroflexota > Anaerolineae > Aggregatilineales > Phototrophicaceae > JAUZRW01. The sequence continues at coordinate 302,946 of JBNPEE010000014.1, forward strand.
AGAAATAAGCGTAATAACATAAAGAGCGCACAACATATTGAAGCTGTGCGCTCTGTTAGTGACAAGGTACTTTCAGAGTTCATCATCCACCAAATCCTGTGACCTGAGAGTTTCACAATCCGCCTAGCAAAAACGAACTGCTTGCCCCTTCGGTGATCGGGTAGAAGAGTCCCGATACTCTCTCTGGAATGGATGTTTAAAATTGTATCAATATTGTAGCCCTATCGGGGCGAATATGCAACGTTCGGTCTCATGCCTATGTAGTCCATGATGATCTGTAGCTTCTCAAGATGATCTGCTAAAATAGCAGCAACTATGTTGTTAAGGATGGCACGCTGTGAAACAAAAACGTCAACAACGCTTCATATTATCAATTGTTGGTTCGCTGATTGCTGTGATTGTGGTGATTAGCGTATATATTGTTTACTTATTATTCAGCACGCCGCCCACCGTTTATGCACCGGATGATTTGCAAGAGCAAATGGACGGTATCACGACCATTGACCCCTCGCTACCAATGCCTGATTTTACACTGACAGATCATACTGGTGAGCGTTTACGCCTGAGTGATTTAGATCAACGCCCGACATTGATCACTTTTGGCTTCACCCATTGTCCGGACGTATGCCCGATCACACTCGGTGAGATGCGTGCTATCCGCGAAGCACTGGACACATCGGCGGATGCAATCGATTATGTGTTCATCAGTGTGGATGGCGCACGCGATACACCGGAAACCTTAACGACTTATTTCATCACCCTGCGCGTCGCCGATTTCATGATTGGCATGACCGGTAATGAGAGCAGTTTGCGGGCAATTGCCGAACCGTTCGGTGTGGAATTCATCTATCAAGAAGCGGATCAGCTTGGTAATTACAACGTGGATCACACAGCCGGTATGTTCTTGTTAGATGGCAATCAACAGTGGATACGGCGCTACCGTTACGGCACAAATAGCGCCATCATCGCAGAAGATATTACCGACTATCTACAGACCGCAGAATGAGCGCACTCAGCGGCGGGGTACGCGGGGCAAAATCGACGTAACCACCTCATAGTTACTGGTCTGCAACCAATCACCGATCATCTCAGCGGTAATGGTTTCGTCGCCCTGCTGACCGAGCATCACCACTTCATCACCGGCGCGTACATCGGGAATATCGCTGACGTTGACGGCGGCTTTCTCCATGCTAATACGTCCGACTACCGGCGCGGGTTGACCATGTATCAGGACATATTGCCAGGTATGCGGCGCACGACGAAAACCATCCGCATAGCCGATGGGTAAGATCGCAATCGTCTCATCACCTTTTGTGACGTAGATTCCACCGTAGCCTATTGGATAATCGGGCGGGAAGGTCTTGACCTGTAGCACGCGGGTCTTCCACGACATTACCGGACGCATACCGTCGTAGAGGCGAACACTTTCGGACGGGTGTAAGCCGTAGAGCATCAAGCCCGGACGTACCATATTGAGATGATTATCCGTTGTAGTCAGCGTGCCGGCAGAGTTCGCGGCGTGGATGTACCGAACATTGATGCCCGCCGCCCGTAACGGACGCACCGCTCGGCGAAAGGTTTCGAGCTGTTCGGTTGTATAGTCGGGATCTTCATCGGCAGAAGCAAAGTGCGTATAAATACCTTCAATGTTAAGATTAGTCAGCGAATTGATCTGACGGAAGACGCGCACGAAATCTTGAGCAAAGATGCCCAGACGTCCCATACCACTATCGAGTTTGAAATGCACCTTGAGCTTGCCCGTGACTGTCCGCGCCATGCGATCATAGCGTTCAGCCTGATCGATGTCAAAGACGGTCAGGGTAATATCAAGCTGATGCGCCTGACGGGCAGTTTCTGTCGGGGCATAAGATAGCACCAGGATAGGTTCAGTGATGCCCGCATCGCGCAATTGCACCGCTTCTGCCATAGATGCTACCGCCAGATAATCAGCGCCGTTGGTGACTGCCGTGCGCGCCACCAGCACCGCACCATGACCATAAGCATCTGCTTTGACGGTTGCCATCAGCTTGACATCATCGGCTAATTGTTGGTGGATGATGCGCACATTGTTGGCAAGTGCAGTCGCGTCGATCTCAACCCAGCTCGGACGCAAGTCCGGCACCTCCTGTGGACGTGCGCTGTTCTGGCGTACTAGCCACTGTGTATCATCAGAGTTAGCTAACAGAGCTTTTACTACCTGCTCCAAACCTGCGCGTGCACCACCCTTCACCAGTATAATATCTCGCTCGGTAATGCGAAGATCCTCCAATACAGCTAGCACATCTTGCGTGCTGTAGGTGGTGAACACGCGCTGAATATCGACCCCGCTATCAATCGCGGCACGTCCGGCTAGTGCAGCTTCTACACCTTGCGTGATGATATAATCGGCCACATCGGCTGCCTGTTGCCCGATAGTACGGTGAGCATAACGGCTGTTACGTCCGAGGTTTTCCATATCACCGAGGATGAAGATTGTTCGCTGACCGTCATCCTGCACATCTTCTAACCATTCAAGCGCCGCCACAGTAGATGCATAGGAAGCGGCAAAGGTATCGTCAATTAGCACACTCCCCCCAACACCCTCATAAAATGCCATACGTCCGGGCAGGGGCGCGACCTCCGTCAAACGGCGCAGGGAGTCTTCAGCAAGGATACCGAGGTATTGACCGATCTGCACTGCCGCTAACAAACCGTATAGATGGTGCTTACCCAGAATAGGACTCCAGCGTGCCACATAACGCTCACTACCATCACGCAGATCAAAACCGATGCGCTCGATACCAACTTTGACATTGAATGCCATCAAATCCGCGCCGAAGCGGTCAATACCAATACTGCGTGCAACAACACCTTCAGCGCGCAAAGTTGTCAGCTCGCGAGTTCTGTCATCATCATAGTTAGCGACGATCAACTCGTCTTCAGTCAGGGCTTGTACCACTGATCGGTATTCGTCGATGTATTGCGCGCAATTCTCAAAAGCGGCAGGATGTACACAGTCGATGTTCATCAATACGGCGATACTCGGATCCAATACAGTCACTAGTTGCATGAGTTCCCCCGGCACCGAGGAACTGAGTTTGAGTACCACATAATCATGATCAGGCGTGAGACGTGACAGCGACAAAGGCACTGCCAGCTTGCCGACAACATCGACATTACCCATCAGCACATTATACTGAGAACGCAAAACATGGTGAATAGCATCGACTGCGACTGATTTTCCACTTGAGCCAAGCACCACGATGCTTTTGACCTGCAATTTTTCGAGTGTATATTGTGACCAGTAGAGCAAGGCTTCAATAGTATCATCCACCATTAACACTGAAACGCCCGTGGTATCACAAACCGGTGGCTCTACACATAAGATACCGGATGCCCCGTTTTGAATCGCTTCTTCGATGTACTGATGGGTGTCACCCATATCCGTGCGGAGCGCGACGAACAACTGATTCTCACCTACCGATTGTGAATCAAGGCAAAAATCAGCGAACAAATTGGCGGCTGGCTCTCCAAAGAGCTGACCATTAGCGGCTTTGAGAATATCATATAAATTGATCATGGCAGACAGTATAGCACCATCATTGTCTTACTGCCAAACCTGCTTTTCATCTATTTGAGCGCCTCAGCATAGTCTGGAAAAGTGCTGAGAAAAGTAGGCAAAAGTAAGAATTGCGAAATATGATATAATGCCATGAATTGTAATCGGCATGTACAAGGATAATAGCGCCTCAATGGCTTTCGAATTTGAGATTATTGCGCGTGATGGCACTGCACGAGCCGGAATTTTACACACCCCACATGGGGACATACCAACACCGATCTTTGCGCCCGTTGGCACACTTGCCACAGTCAAGGCGGTTCCACCACGTGATCTAAATGAGGAAGTCGGTGCATCGTTGATCTTAGCAAACACCTATCACCTGCATCTGCGCCCTGGCTCCGAATTAGTGGCGCAGATGGGTGGCTTACATCAATTCATGCAGTGGGATGGGCCGATCTTGACAGATTCTGGTGGATTTCAGGTGTTTAGCCTGACACAGATCAACGAAATTGATGATGATGGCGTGACTTTTCGCAGTCATATTGATGGCAGTAAACAGCGCCTAACACCGGAAAGCTCCATGCAAATCCAGCAACAACTCGGTGCAGATATTATCATGGCGTTCGATCAGTGTCCGCCACCGGAAGACCGCGACACCGTGTTATCATCGCTCAATCGCACGCATCGTTGGTTGGAGCGTTGCCGAGAAGCCCACCCACATGACGAACAACAAGCCCTATTTGGCATCATTCAGGGTGGCATCTTTGATGATTTGCGGGCAAAATCAGCCGAATTCGTCACTTCAATGGATTTAGCGGGTTATGCCATTGGAGGGTTAGCAGTCGGGGAAACCAAACAAGAGCAATATCGCACGCTCGATTTTACATTACCACTGATGCCAGAAAATAAACCACGCTATCTCATGGGCGTTGGTGATCCTGACGATTTATGCGAAGGAATAACGCGAGGTGTTGATATTTTTGACTGCGTGATTCCAACACGTCTAGCGCGGCATGGTGCGGCATTGACCACTGATGGGCGCGTCAACATGCGCAAAGCGATCTACAAGGATGACCCCCGTCCGATCATGGAAGGGACTGGTATCTATACGGAACAGTTCTCGCGGGCTTATATTCGTCATTTAGTAGTCACCAAGGAGTTATTATCCCATTATTTGATTAGCCTGCATAATCTTTGGTTTTTGGTCAATCATGTGAAGAACATGCGTCAAGCAATTATTGAAGGACGTTTGCGAGAATATACTGAAGCCTTCCTGACACGCTATCGGGGCAATTAATCAACGTTGTTGATTGTCATGAAACAGATGAAATGTGCACTTGCGATGATGATACTGACAGTCACAGTCGGCTGTTCAAATCAGTTCTTGACCGCCACGCCACCGCCACCGGCAGTGACGGTATTATCGATATACAGCACATACGATACACGATCACTGATAGCACATCTCGCCACGCAGCAGTATGAGCAAGACCATAATGTGCGCTTTGTGCTGGAGAGCAATAATCATCAGACCTTACTCGATCAACTCAACACAGAGCGTATTGACTACTTCCTGAGTCACCATAACCCAGCAGACGATCCGAGTGAGCAATGGTCAGCGCCCCTGGTTCAAGATGGTCTGGCGTTCGTAACACACCCAGGTAATCCGGTACAAACGCTCAGCATTGATGAACTACGGCGCATCTACCGCGGGTTTATCACCAGTTGGTCAGAATTGGGAGGTGAAGATGCTAACATTGTGCTTTACAGTCGGGAAGCCGGCGCAGGTATCCGCCTCGAATTTGAGCGATTGGTTATGGGACAACAACGCACCTCACCGAACGCACAAGTTTTATCATCCAGCCAGCTAATCGCACAACAGGTCGCTGATGATCCTCATGCAATTGGCTACATGCCAATTAGCCTACTCAATGATCAAACACAGGTACTTGCGATTGAAGGTCAGTTACCATCATTAGCGCGCATTGAAGATAATAGCTATCCACTACGCACAACGATCTACGTGATCGGGCGCACTGAACCCAATCGCGCTTATCGTCAGTTCTTCATTGAGATACAAAACGCTAGCGAGCAACTGCTCAACGAGCAATACGCGCCACTACCCCGCTAGGGTGTAGCAGTCAGCTCCAGCAACGCCGCCTGATTGCTAAGCGACACAAAGACCGAAAATAAGATCATAGCAGTCAACAACCATAAACCAATCAGTGCGAGATCACGATAACGGCGCAGATGTGATCGTTTGCGTTCGGCGGCGGATTCTGCCTGTTGCAAATGATAGAGCGCAGTAGCGGCACGCACATTATCCGGGTTGATCCGTAAGACATTATCAAGGCAGATGACGCTCTGATCCATCTCATCCACTGCTAAACTCATCCACAACCATGCCTCTTCAAAATCGCTATCTTCGCGTATGAGCGCCCGTAAGATAGGCAAGGCTTCTTGACGACGATCCGCTTTAACTAGTTCAACGGCATCTAGCAAACGGTCAATTTTATGGGGTTGATCTTGATAAGGTTGGTCATCCATCACGCCTCCCAATGCGCTCAGGCGTGCTGAGGGTGCGCTTCGTCGAGGGTGACTTGCTCGAACAGATCCTGTTCGTCAATGCGATCCTGTGCCGGTTGCGGGTAGACCCGTGTGAAGCGTTGTTTACCGCGCAAGATACGTTGTAACCAGCGCGGAAAGCGCCCGAAGAAACCGCCACCGCCACCACCCTGACTCTTGTGGCAGGCAGACGCCGCATCCCACGCATCAAGATAATCGGCGATGTCAACCTCAGTGTGTGTCGGCTCAACATGCTCGACAATGGCATCAAAATCAATATCTTTGTTGACCCCCATGCGCTTGGTATCCTGCCCGCGCAATTTCATCCAGAATAGCATCAGCTTGAGGAGGCGTGCAGGCATCGCCGAGTAATATAATTTTTGGGGTTGGTAGGGAGCTTGACCGTCCGTGATATAACTGGCATCGCCTGCTAACGAAAAGGCTTCAGTGGTAGCGCGTTGAATGGCGATATGATCGGGGTGCCCGTATCCACCGTATTTGTTGAAGGTAATCACCACCTGCGGATGCACTTCGCGGATGACTTCGACCACCTGCCGCGTGACTTGCTCTGGTTGTGTCTCCCACGCTTGCCATAATGCGCCTTCTTGATGATTGGTCTCTGCGCCCATCATGCCACTATCATGATAGTGAAAGAGGAACATCTGCTTGAATTTGAGAATTTCATTGGCAGCGTGTAACTCTGATAGACGCAACTCGCGCACGCTATCATATTGACCTTGCATCGCTTCAGGAATTGTGCCAACATCGCCGTCAGTGGCGCAGATGAGATAGACATCTGCCCCTTCCGCAACATATTTGGCAATCAAGCCACCATTGCCGAAGCTCTCGTCATCCGGGTGTGCATAACTGATCAGCACTCGTTTTCGTGCCATGTATTATTCTCCAGTTGATTGGTTGTTTAGTTATCATATTGCTGTTCATTGTTATGGATAGGGTGTGGAGGCGTCAACTTACGCTAGTGATCGAGGCTACCCCACGTTATCCCTATTATAGGTCGATCAGGCGGATATATCCCCTGTGCAATTGATGAGCCTCTGATTATACTGTTGCGCTGCACGTCCTCATGACGTGCGTTTGATCGTTCAACACTTATCCTGAGGATATTATGCGTCAACTAGCCAGCATTCTTCTTGCAATCTTTGTCTTTCTTGCGATGAATAGCTTACCAACCGGCACGGTGCAGGGGCAATTCAGCACCAACACGCCGAGCGGACAAACCAACGAACAACCCACCAACGATACACTACGTCCGGGCGGGTTTAATTTTGCGACCAATACACCCAGTGGTCCCACGCCTACGGCGACCAACACCGCGACCAGCACAGCAACACCGACGGCAACGGCGACCAATACAAGCACGCCAACAGCAACCTTTACACCGACCAACACCCCTAGCCCCACACCCACACCTAACGGGCCATTCTCTTATCCAGAGGGGATTAATCCGCTAACCGGATTGCCTTACCCTGATGAAGCGGCGATGTTGCGCCGTAATTTGATTGTAAAAATATCGAACTTCCCGCCGATTGTACGTCCACAACACGGGCTTAATCAGGCAGATATTGTTTACGAATACGAGGCGGAAGGCGGCGTGACGCGCTTCGCGGCGATTTATCGCAGTAACAATCCGGAACGTGTCGGTTCGATCCGCAGTGCGCGTCTGCTCGATATTGAATTGACCACGATGTACAGCGCTCTGCTCGCCTATTCTGGCACCAGTGAGCCGATTCAAGAGCTGTTGCTGAGCGAAGACTTCTTCAACTTCCAGTTAATTTCACCGTCAGTAGGACATGCTGAGAACCAGAATAATGATTGCGACGAGAGTCCCTTCTGCCGTAACGACACACTCCGCGAAGCAGGGACACCCCGTGAACACACGCTGTTCGGCAATACGAATGGGATGTGGGCCATTGCGGAGCGTCAGGGCACCAATCAGGGGCGCATTGCCTTCGGTTTTGCCTTCGGCGAGAACCCCGACGAGAACGGCACAGCAGCGAATGATGTCTTCATCGAATGGTGGGGACAAACAGATGCGCGCTGGCAATATAACGCTGATGAGCAGATTTACCAGCGCTTCACTGATGGTCAACCGCATTTCGATGCTACCGATGGGGAGCAAGTCTGGGCAGATAATCTCGTGATTATCGAAGTGCCTCATGTAGATCGTCCCGATTTGTTCCCACCTGATGCGAATTACACATCGTTAGGGGTCGAATTGTGGGGACAAGGACGCGCCTATGTGATTCGTGATGGGCAACTCTATCAGGGCTTCTGGCGGCGCAATGAGAACCGTGCCGAGGGGCAAGCACTGCAATTAGTCTATGGCGATAACCGCTCGATCATGCTCAGTCCCGGACGTACATGGGTTACAGTTGTGCGTGGGCTCGGCAATGCCAACATCAACGAAGCATACACCGATGTATTCGCGACAGCAACAATCACGGCGCTGACACCGTCGCCGACGCCGTTTGATCCGAACCCCGACAGTTGAGCAATCCGTTTTGGAAGTGCGCCCATACTACGCGCACTTCCAAAACTCACCCTCATTTGCGTGAGGTACGGCTCCGCAGTGCAATCATGCTGAAGCCAAATGTGACCGTACCCAGCACCAAACAGGCCAACAAACCAAGCAGTAAAGTTTCACCAACCCAACCTTCGTTGAGAACACTACGCATCGCCTCAAGAATATAGGTGATGGGGTTGAGTTCTGCCGCAACTTTGATCCAACCATCCAGTAAGCTAATCGGCACAAAGGTTGCGGTGAGGAATGTCAACGGGAAAAACAGGAAGCTACCGCCCTGTGTTGCACCTGCATTGCCAGAAAAGAGCGCAATGCCGATGGTGAAGCCAGCGAAACTCAAACCTAACAACATCGCATACCCGATGACTGCCAGCAAACCGAGCACGCCAGTTTCAGGGGTCACGCCCAATAATGTACCTACCAGCACGATAAACGTTGCCTGCACAGCTAAGATCACAGCACCGGCGAGGGTTGGCCCCAGAATCAACGCCATCCGATTGATCGGTGTCAACAACAGTTTATCGAAGTAGCCGGTCTCAATATCGCGCACGATACTCTGCCCAGCAACACCTGCCCCGCTCAAGGCTGAACTGACGATAGACAACGGCAAGATGAAGTTGATATAGCTGGTGCCACTCAGAAAGAAATCAGATGCATTGCCCAACTGCGCCTCATAGATCACGAGAAAGAAACCACCCAGAATCAACGGGGGCAAGATTGCGCCAGGGGTGCGAAAGTTCACCACCAGGCTACGCCATGCCAACATCGTGACCTGTAGCAAAAACGGCATGGCATTGTTGGCAGTACGTGCTTGTCTCGCATCTTGAGTTTTACTGAGTCCAGCATTGATGATACTCATAGTCAAATTCCTTTTGTCAAATTATGCTGTTTGCAATTCATCTGTGTCTTCAGTCTCGCCCTCGGCTTCATAACGCTGCCCGGTGACTTGTAAGAAGACATCGTCGAGTGTGGGTTGTGATAGGGAAAGTGTCTCCAATTCCACGTTGATCTCCTGTAGCTTCTGTACCACTTTGGGGACAGAAGCCGCGGCATTTTTCAGGTAGAGGCGTACCATCAGACGGTCAATCTGGATGCGATCTGCCATAGTGCTCAGGGCTTGTTTGGCGGCTTGCACCGCATCGACGTGATCGAAGGTCAGGTTAATGGCTTCCCCGCCCACCTGCGCTTTGAGTTCAGCAGGTTTACCTTCCGCGACAATTTCGCCCTTATCAATGATGGCGATGCGATCAGCTAATTCGTCAGCTTCTTCCAAATATTGGGTGGTGAGGAAGATGGTCATGCCTCGTGTGCGATTGAGACGACGTACCTCGTGCCATACATCGCGCCGGCTTGCGGGATCGAGACCGGTAGTGGGTTCATCGAGGAACAGAATATCGGGTTCATGTACCAGTGCCAGCGCCAGATCTAAACGGCGACGCATCCCGCCACTATAATTACCCACACGCCGATCCACAAATTCAGATAGCTTGACCAGCTCGAGCAATTCTTCGGCGCGTTGACGGGCTTGTTTACGGCTCATGCCGAAGGTTTGCCCCTGAATGGTCAACAGTTCCATAGATTTCATGATTGGATCAAGACCGATCTCTTGCAGGGCAACACCAGCCACACGCCGAACCTGATTGGCTTCGCGTACAATATCGTAACCGCCAACTGTCGCAGAACCATCTGTCGGCAAACCCAGTGTAGTCAGCATGTTGACGGTGGTACTCTTACCCGCGCCGTTAGGCCCCAAAAAGCCAAATACTTCACCAGATTCTACTTTGAACGATACACCATTGACGGCGGTAAAATCGCCGTAGCGTTTGACAAGATCACTTGCGATAATTTCACGGTTGGACATCACTTACACCTCAACAATCAACATATAAGGGTATCCCCGCACACAGTGCACGGGAGGAAACACGAACAACAGGGCGAGATAGGTTAAAAACTCAGGTATCGGTATCGGATGGTACATGGCTCATCTGCTCGCTAAATGCGCCAATAAGTATGTCAAGCCCATCCATCAACTTGTGTAGGTCTTGCTCGGACAATTGACCGAGCGTATCAGTCAGGAAATCTTCAGTACGGCGCTCAATATCTGCTAGAATTTGGTGGCCGTCGTCGGTGATGCCAATTTGCACCACCCGCCGATCTGTTTCGGAGCGTTCGCGCAACACCCAGCCGCGTTCTTCCAGCACGGTGATCGTGCGTGAAAGCGACGCAGCACTCACTGACATAGCATCTGCCAACTCAGTGAGCGTATGTGGTTGATAATCCACACGATTCAGCACATGGAAATGTACAGGTGGGATAGGGATTGTAGGTACGCGCATATGCGCTTCCATCATCCGTCCCATCAACGGGAATATGCGTTTGGCTTTACGCGCTACGGTGCGTGCTACGGTTGAATTACTCACAAATTGCCTCTGCTAATGATTAGCACTCCTAACCAATGACTTCTAAAGATTAAAGGGCAAGCATGAGCAAATCATGAACAACACATCAACACTTGCTCAACAAGGCGGTTATACCTGTATTCATCAAACTAATCGCACGTTCTAATGCAATATCTATCTGCTTCACCTATCTTTAGCTTGCAATGCTTCGTAGGCACGCTATAATTAGAACATCTGTACACCCCTCATTCAAGAACAGATACCACAGGGACATACCTATGCAAGATAAGATCATTGTCAGGGGAGCGCGTGAGCATAACCTGAAAGACATCGACGTTGAAATCCCACGTAATAAGCTGGTGGTACTCACCGGCTTATCTGGTTCTGGCAAGTCGTCACTGGCGTTTGACACGATCTTCGCTGAAGGGCAACGGCGTTATGTTGAGAGTTTGAGCGCCTATGCACGTCAGTTTCTCGGTCAGATGGAGAAACCCGACGTAGACCAGATTGAAGGTTTAAGTCCAGCTGTTTCGATTGACCAGAAAGGCGTGAGCAGTAACCCGCGCTCGACAGTCGGCACGGTCACTGAAATTTATGATTATTTGCGCCTGCTCTATGCCCGCATTGGTATTCCACATTGTCCGGAATGCGGGGTAAAGTTAGTTGCCCAGAGTGCCCAGCAGATTGTGGATGATGTATTGGCGATGGACGACGGCACGCGCATTCAGATTTTAGCGCCGATCATCCGCGACAAAAAAGGTCAACACGAGAAGGTGCTGGCGGATATTCAAGCACAGGGTTTCGTGCGGGTGCGCGTTGATGGAGAAGTGCGCGAACTGGAAGAAAAGATCGATCTGGCTCGCTACGAAATCCACAATATTGAGGTGGTGATTGACCGTCTGGTCATCCGCCAACATGAGGAGCAAGAAGAAATCGATGCCTTCATCAGCCGTTTGACCGATGGCATCGAGACTGCATTAGAATTAGCCGATGGTGTGGTCATCATCAACGATATGAGTGATCGAGATAATCCGCGTGATCTGTTGTTCAGCGAGCATCTCGCCTGCCCTGAGGGGCACGGCAGTTTCCCGGAACTCGAACCGCGCCTATTCTCGTTCAATACCCCGCGTGGCGCGTGCCCGGTCTGTCAGGGTTTGGGCTTCAGCTTAGAGATTGATCCTGAACTGATCGTACCTAATCCTGATCTGAGCATCAGTGAGGGCGCGATACAGGCCAACGGGTGGAACGTCGATGATGAGAACAGTTGGACATTCAACGTGTTCGCGGCACTTGCTAAGAATTATGATATTCCGATGGATGCACCGTGGCGTGATCTCAACAAGAAACAGCGCGATGTATTCTTATACGGCACTGGCAAGAAAAAAGTGCAGGTGCGTTACACCAACAATGCTGGACGGGTGCGCATGTACGAGACCAACTATGAAGGCGTGGTCAACAATCTTTATCGGCGCTATGAACAAACCGATAGCGATTATATTCGCTCACGCATTGAGAGCTACATGCAACACATCCCCTGCCGGACTTGTAAGGGTGAACGCTTGCGTCCGGAAGCCCTCGCCGTGACAATCGCTGGCACCAACATTCACTCAGTCACCGAGATGCCTGTCGCTGATATGGTCGAATGGGTGGCGAGTTTGCGCGGTAAGGATGGTGTGACGGGTGACCTCAACGAGCGTGATAAGGAGATCGGGCGACAAATCCTCAACGAAATCGAAGCGCAGGTGGGCTTCCTCAACGATGTGGGGCTTAATTCTCTGAC
>JBNPEE010000020.1:0-104195 GCA_051117475.1 Anaerolineae bacterium
ATAAACTGAAACAGATAGTTACATCAACACTTGGTTAGAAACTCAAAGAGCTAGTGCAACCTGAATGTATTGAGACTGTTTATGATACTAGCATAACACTGATTTTTGAACTACACGAATGGGTAGTCGCAAGCGGTGGTAAGTATTAAGATATGATGAGACAGTTTGCTTGACAAAAAACTGCGATGGGAACAAGTCGCATCGCAGTTTGAGTCGTTAGATTGATGACATTTGCTTAGTCGTCGTCGTCATCGTCGTCATCATCATCGTCGTCGTCGTCATCGTCATCATCGTCATCATCGTCGTCGTCATCATCGTCATCATCGTCGTCATCGTCTGACTCAGATTCTTCGGCAACGGGTTCTTCGTCGTCGCCATCGTCATCATCTGACTCAGATTCTTCAGCGACGGGTTCTTCGTCAGCTTCGACTTCGGCAGTGGCTTCTGGTTCTTCGGCTTCGACTTCAGCGGTGGTTTCTTCTACCACTTCGTCTTCATCCTCATCGTCGACGAAGAAAGTATCCTCATCATCGTCACCGGATGCTGATGGCGCATCATCTTCACGCGCTTCGAGATCACGATAAGCACGTTTGAGATCCTCATCGAGGAATTCGGCGCTATTGACACGGCGCAAGCTCAAGCCTAAACGACGCTGACGCACGTCGATCTTGACCACACGTAATGTCAGCTTATCACCACGATTGACCACATCACGCGGATGTTCAACACGACTATCACTCAGTTCACTGATATGGATCAAGCCTTCAACGGCTTCGAGATCCAGCACTTTGGCAAATGCACCGAACTTTGTGAGCTTGGTCACTTCACCACGGATGAGCGCACCTGTGCCGAAGCGTGTGGCGAGTTCATCCCAGGGATCGGGTTGGAGTTGTTTGATACTCAGACCGATGCGGTTTTTCTCCTCATCGATGCTAATCACTTTGACTTCGATCTCTTGCCCGACCTCTAGCACCTGTTTGGGATGCGTGACATGTTGCCATGATAGTTCGGTGATATGCACCAGACCTTCTGCGCCACCAATATCGACAAACGCGCCGAAATTCTCGAGGCTGACTACGCGCCCATCGCGAATTTCATCTTCGTGCAATTCGGTGATGAGTGACTCTTTACGGCGCTGACGCACTTCGCGCATAGCGGCACGCTCCGATAAAATCAGGCGGTTGCGACTGCGGTCAACTTCCATCACCTTGACGCTGATTTGTTTGTTGACCATACCACTGAAGCGTTCTTCAGGGGTTTCGCCATCAATATCCAGCATCCGTTTATCGCTGATCTGGCTTTGTGGAACAAACCCGCGCAACCGTCCGAAGCGTACAATCAGGCCACCTTTGTTATAGCCGCCAATTTTACCGTCATACACTTCTTTGGATTCGAGATACTCTTCAGCTTTGCGCCAATCGAGTTCTTCTTGCGCATGATTGATTGATAAAATAGTCTTACCGCGATGATTATTAGGGTTGACCACATAAACGTGGATCTCTGTGCCCTCTTGCATCCGTTCAATCATGCGGATGCTCATCAGTTCAACTTCCCGTTTAGGGACAATCCCTTCACGACCTTCTCCCAGATCGACGAAGAGTTCGTTAGGGGTAGTACGGAGAATCGTGCCCAGGATAACCTGCCCGCGCCGCAATCCATTCGCCTCTTCGACCGGCTCTTCGTCCTCATCGTCGTCCGAATCATCGGTTTCATCAGTTGATGGTTCTGCAGCGCTCGTCACGCTACCTGCTTCCGAGGTTTCATCCACAGTGGTTGCTGCGTCTTCAACTTCGGTGGGCACATCTCCCACTCCCTCAACTGCCTGTTCTTCGGCAGGTTCAGGTGTAGCAGCCGTCTCTGATTCCGACAACTCGGCAGACGAAGTCTGATCTTGTACTTCTTCTTCGTTCTTGCCCAGTTCTGGCTGATCCATGCTTTCAGTTTTCCCTATTTCTATGGTTTTGGAATATTGATTATACCTACAAGATAAGAATAATCAAACAGTCGAAACAGATTTAGAAAAATTTTGTACCCAATCAAGAATTTCAACCACGATTTTATGGCGAACTAGGGCTATAATGCGCGGTAATCAACCACACGAAGAAAGGATCATGATGAGAGAAGGCACACTTTACGTCATCCTGATGAGTCTGTTGACACTCACAGCGTGTGGCAATAGTGGCAGTGAGAGCTTGCCACAGGGCAACGCGCAACGTGGCGAAGCCTTGTTTGTCGAGAGCATCAACACCACGCCGAGTTGTAGCAGTTGCCATGCCCTGACCGAGCAATCGATCTTAGGACCGGGGCTGGCGGGCTATCAGCATGTAGCAGGTGAGCGCGTGGAGGGTTTATCGGCTGATGCGTATACCTATCAGGCGATTGTGCGCCCTGCCTCGCATTTAGTGGAAGGTTATGGCAACCTGATGTACACCGAATACGGCTCGCGCTTATCCGATCAAGAATTAGCAGATTTAATCGCTTATTTACTCACACTTTAAGGAGTGTTGAACATGGATTTTTTGAATCAACCGCTCATCCTAACAAGTCTACGTCTAGCGCATATCATCTTTGGCATGTTGTGGCTTGGTCTGGGCGTGGTTGGCGTGTGGGTGGTGCACCCGCTCGCAGACCGTCTAGGAGAGCGTGGTAATTTTCTCTTACGGGACTTTTACGCTTACAGCAATTACAACAAAATCTTCCCTTTGGCGGCGATTGTGACCACCGTTGCCGGTCTGGTGATGTGGCCCGCCCGCGTCGATGGCATGGACTTCGTCGCGTTCGGTGCCACCGGTGACATCGTGATGCTGATTGGCTCGGTCTTTGGTCTGCTGGCATTCGGGCATGGCGCTGGCGCAACTGGGCGCTTCACGGCGGCGTATGCTAAAGCCGTACGCGCCAATGACGAGAACGGCGAAAACACTGATGAACTCGACGCGCTGCGTGATAAGGTTTTCACTCATGCCAATATCAGCGCAATTCTCACACTGATTGCGGCTGTGGCGATGTCCAGCGCACGTTATCTATAATCCTCCACACCAACACAAAAGGGGCAGGATGATAGATCCTGCCCCTTTTGTGTTGTGCCGATGTGCGGCGTTTAACGGGTATCGCTGGTGTTATCGATAGCATTAGGCGCTTCGACCAATGTGGACGAGTTGGGTTGTGCCCTGTAAGGCTTGGCGAAGGTCAACTCGCTCTTCTCAGTATCGACATCAATCATCACGACATCCCCTGCTTTGAATTCACCTTGAAGCAGTTTGATCGAGAGTGGATTCTCTACGTAGCGTTGAATGGTACGGCGCAACGGACGCGCCCCGAATTGAGGATCAAAGCCCATGCTTGCCAACCATTGGCGCGCATCGTGCGAGAGATGAATCTCCAGCCCACCTTCGAGCAGGCGCTTGTGTACACTCATCATCTGAATTTCAACGATCTGCTCAACCTGTGCTTGCGTCAACGGGGAGAAGATGATGATCTCATCGACGCGATTCAGGAATTCCGGACGGAAGGTATCGCGCATGGCTTTCTCGATCCGTTGGTGATCGGCGATTGCCTCTTCGGAACCATCGCGGATGAAGCCTAACGCTCCGCCACGCCGGACGAAATCCGTGCCGAGGTTACTGGTCATGATGATGACCGTATTACGGAAGTCAACAGTACGCCCCTGACCATCTGTCATGCGCCCATCATCGAGGATTTGCAAGAGCGTATTCCACACATCTGGATGCGCTTTTTCAACCTCATCGAAGAGGATCACGCGATAGGGACGGCGGCGCACGGCTTCCGTCAGTTGACCGCCCTGCTCATAACCCACGTACCCTGGAGGCGCACCGAACAGACGGCTGGTAGCGTGTTGTTCGCGGTATTCGCTCATATCAATACGTAAGAGTGCATCCTCATCATCAAACATGAACTCTGCCAGTGCTTTGGCGAGTTCAGTTTTACCCACGCCGGATGATCCCAGAAAGATGAACGAACCAATCGGGCGTTTGGGGTCTTTGAGACCACTGCGCGACCGCCGAATGGCATCAGCGAGTGCCCCGATAGCTTCATCTTGACCAATCACGCGATCATGTAAGACGTCTTCCATACGCAAGAGTTTTTCGCTCTCGCTCTCGAGCATCTGCTGAACCGGAATCCCTGTCCACTGGGCGATGATACCGGCGATATCATCGGCTTCAACGACTTCATCGAGCGTATTCTCTTGTTGCCACAGATACCGCTCGTGTTCGTATTCTTCTTCTAACTGAATGCGACGCATCTTGAGTTCGGCGGCGCGTTCATAATCCCGCGATAAACCCGCGGTCTCTTCTTCAATCATCATGCGATCAACTGCCTCTTTCATCTCTTTGAGGCGGGCGGGCATCGAGTAGAGCGCGACGCGCAACTTGGCGGCGGCTTCATCGAGCAGGTCAATCGCCTTATCAGGCAGTTTACGTCCGGTCAAATAGCGTGATGACAGACGTGCTGAGGCTTCTACGGCTTCATCACTGATGGTGACTTTATGATGCGCTTCATAGCGATCACGCAAGCCATAGAGCATCTCTATCGTATCGTCAATGCTCGGCTCATCGACGAACACTGGCGCAAAACGGCGATCCAATGCGCTGTCGCGTTCGATATGCTGACGATATTCATCGAGCGTGGTTGCGCCGATGGTCTGCAATTCACCGCGTGCGAGTGCGGGCTTCATGATATTGGCGGCATCCAATGAACCGGCGGCGGCCCCTGCGCCGACAACCTGATGCAATTCGTCGATAAATAAGATGATCTCACCGCTGGCGTTCTGCACCTCGTCGATGACCGTCTTGAGACGTTCTTCAAACTCACCGCGAAAACGACTACCGGCTAGCATCGCGGTCAGATCGAGACTGCGCACGCGCTTGTTCAGCAGAGGTTCAGGCACGTCGGCGCTGGCGATCTTTTGTGCCAGGCCTTCAACGATAGCGGTCTTACCGACACCCGCTTCCCCGATCAGCACCGGATTGTTCTTGGTACGGCGACTGAGCACTTGCATCACGCGCAGAATCTCTTCGTCGCGCCCGATGACCGGATCAAGTTTGCCTTCGAGCGCCATGCGGGTCAGGTCACGGCTGTATTTATCGAGCGTCTGATAACGGCTCTCGGCTTGTGGATCAGTCACCCGTTGACCACCCCGAATATCTTTGACGACATCCATCACCTTATCACGGGTTACGCCATAATCAGAGAGCATCTTGGCTGTGCCAGTGCCACGCTCGCCTAAAATGGCGAGGAACATATGCTCGGTGCTGATGTATTCATCTTTGAGGCGGTTGGCTTCTTCGTTCGCGAGGTCAATTACCCGTTTGACGCGGGGCGTGATGAACACTTGATTTTGTCCACCTGCGCCGTAAATTGCCGCTGTGCGCGGGCTACGGCGCAGCAGATCATCAACACGAGTGCGCATCATACTGACATCAACATTGAGGCGCTCGATCACCTGTGGGATCACCCCATCTTGCTGTTCGAGCAATGCCAGCAACAGATGCTCAGTATCAACCTGATTATGTCCATAGCGTTGGAGGATTTCATAGGCACGTGCGGCGGCATCTTGCGCACGCTCCGTAAAACGATCAAATCGTAGCATGTGTATACCCTTAAAACTCTGGCGGGATAGTTCTATTATACCCGATGCGAGGCAATCCAGCAGGCATTTTGCGCTTGAATTGCACCCGCTATTTCATCATACCTATCTTATGCCACAGGCGTTAGAAAATTGTCAGCACTGTATAAGCAGAATGATGGAAAATCGCATCAGTTACGCAGATACGATGCGCCGTTGACATCCAGTATCGCGCCGGTGGTGAATTCTGCGCCATCGCTGGCGAGATACAGCACCGCATGAGCGATCTCATCCGGTTTAGCAACCCGTTGCAACGGGGATTGTGCCGCGCCAGCTTCGAGAAAGCCTTCTGCCATATCAGTTTCCACCCAACCCGGCGCGACAGCTGTTACGTAAATATTGTGCGGGGCGAGTGCCTGCGCCAGCGATTGGCTCATGCTATTCATACCCGCTTTGGATGCGCCATAAGCTGGTGCGTTCGGCTCACCACGGAAAGCCCCGCGTGAGGTCACGTTAACAATGCGTCCGCCCCCCTGTTGGATCATATAGTGTGCGGCACACCAGCAAGCATTCGCCGCGCCGAACAGGTTAACGGCTATCGTCTGTTGCCAGCTATCCAACCAGTGTTGATAATCCACTTCGGCGATTTTATGATCGAAGAACACACCGGCATTGTTGACCAGCACATCCAAACGCCCCAACTGTGCGACGACAGCTTCCACCATCGCTTGCACTTGATCGGATTGTGCCATATCAGCCTGTACCAGCATGTGTCCTTCGCCCTTGAGAGTGGCGCGGGTGGCTTCGGCGGCTTCGGCATTGCGCACGTAATGCACTGCGACGATGGCGCCAGCTTCGGCAAATTGGGTAGCAATTGCCCGCCCGATTCCGCGTGAACCACCTGTCACTAAAACCGTTTTCCCTGTGAAATCTAAAGGCATAGTTTATGTTCCTCTCATTGAATTGCGCTATTTTTATGAATAATTGTTCCTAACTATACCCACAAGAGGGCAAAATGACAGCACCAGAGAACACCACCTACTCTACCCCTGTGACTGAAACGCTTCAGAATCATGTCACGATTCGGCATTTCAACGGTACGCCCATCCCGGATGGCATGTTGCGCGAAATCCTTAAAGCGGCTCGCCGCTCACCAACCAGCAGTAACATGCAAGCCTATAGCTTCGTGGTGGTGCGCGACCCTGAAACGAAGAAGATTCTCGCAGAATCTGCCGGTAACCAAAAGCACATCGAAACCTGTGATGTCTTCATTGCGATCTGCGCCGATGTCCACCGCTTAGAGCAAGCCTGCATGATGCATGGCACGACACTTGGCAAAAATCTAGAGAGCTTCCTCGTGGCATCCGTGGATGCGGCGATTGCAGGCATGTCGATAGCAACGGCGGCTGAGTCCTTCGGCCTGGGGCATGTGATGATCGGTGCGATGCGCAACCACCCACAGGCTAATGCGGAGACGCTCGGTTTGCCTCAGGGGGTGTATGTGGTCTATGGGATGTGTTTAGGCTTCCCTGATGCCGAGAATATCCCATCCCAGAAGCCGCGTCTGCCAGAAGAACTGGTAATCCACTATGAGCGCTATGATACCAGCGACCCTACGGGACAACTACGCGCTCATGATGGTGAATTAGCAGACCATTACAACGCATTAGGGCGCAACTTGAGCGAGGATGCATGGACAGGCGTTATTGCCGATAAGTTCAGCACACCGCGCCGTCCTGAGCTACGCCAGCAATTGGAAGCGATGGGCTTCAACTTAGACTGATCATACTAATCAAAGTCTGAGAACGACTCGAGATCGGTTTCGTCATCGTCTTTATGTACCTCATGCAAGAGCGCGTTAATCGCAATCACGACAGCCTCTTTCCAGGGGGATGGATCGCTCGAATACACGCTGATGCCCAGTTCTTCACCATCAGCACGCACTAAAATGACCTGTGTGCCGCCGTCATCGCCTTTGAACAGATAGGCACGATGCACGGTATACAGGTCAATATCGCTGGCGATGCTCTGGCTGAACGGTGTGCGATACTGTACGATCATGCGGGCGGTGGGTGCGTCGAACTCAATCAAGCGCACACGCCCTTGCAAGACGAAGTAAAACGCCAAACCCGCCGCCAGCACAGCACTCACCCAAAAATCGAATAAGGATAAACCTAGACCGATCAAGACCAGCATAAATGCCGCCGCCCAATCGAGCAGGGGCAACTCACGCAGGACTAACCGTGTGTCAGTTTCATAGACAATCTTCAAGCGTTGGATGACACCCTGTATCATTGGCTCATCCCTCCGCCATCTTTTGCAAGAGTCCTAATGTCATGCGGACATCGCCGAGCGCCGTATGGGCATCTTTGACGGTGATCCGCTCAAGAGATGCGGCTTCACTCAGCTTATGCCACTTGTAGCCGTAGCGCCCGCGTTGCCCGCGATATTGTGCGTATTGCTTCATAGCACAGTGACGCGCCCCCGAACGGAAGATCGGCAATCTGTTAATGTTGAAGGTCTGCTGGAGCAAGCGCCAATCAAAATCCATGTTATAGGCAACTAATGGCACACCTGCCAGCTTGACTGATAAATCCGTGTACAAATCCGCCAGTGTGGGAGCGCTGGCGAGGCGTTCGTTGGTGATGCCGTGAATCGCGATCACTTCTTTTGAGAGTTTGCGCGTAGGTTTGACCAGCGTATCGAGTACAATCTCGCCGTGCTTATCCATCACACCGATCTGCACCACTTCATCTTCATTGCGGAAGCCACTTGTTTCGGTGTCGATCACATAAAAATTGGGTAGTTCAAATAATTGCTGTGCCCAGCGTTGTACCGTCTGGCGATCACGCGGGTTCGTATGTCTGACCATGTGTACCCCTTAGACAACTATCAACTCTCTATATTCTATCACTAGCATGCAGGTCATGCGTAGGGGATTTAGAGGCGCACGCGCTCTACATCATCGAAGGTGATGGTGATGTTGCCATCGACATCGACGCAGGCGGTGCTGGCTTCAGGGAAACTAATGAGGTCAAACGGTGCAGTACGCTTGTAATCGGTTAATGCGTCACTGACCAGTTCTACATAAGGCGCAAGCCGTGCTTCCCACTTGCTGATGACAAAGTGCGTATCGGGAAAGCGCCTGACTAGCGAATGAATCTTATCTTTACCGGTGCGCCCTGCTTCTCCCCAGAACAACGGATGCGGGTTGGCACTATAAATCGAGGGTTGCGGATCATAAGCGACAACATCTGGCTTGTATTTATCGTCAATGGTGATTTCAATGCTAGCAGTCGGATAATCCGGCAGGTAGAGTGCCCAGATATAGGCTTTCATCAGGGGATGCACAAAACGCTCGCGCACGCCATGTTTAACCACAATCTGCTGACCGTGTGCGTGTAATTTCCAGCGCCGGCGGGTGAGAATCGGTGAGAGCATGGTGTCATTTCCTCCAGCGTGTGAGCCATCCGAACCACTTCGAGGATGTCTTGTCCGCCATATGTTCAGATAGCGCAGTGTGCAACTCATCGAGTAACACTTGCGGGGGTGTGAGGTGTGGCACGCCATCCTGTAGAAAATCAGCAACAGACTGTGTATAGCCCTGCTCAAAGACAGGCCCATTGCTGGTATCCGCCCAACCTGACCAGATTAGCTTATCGGTTGACGGAAAATAACGCACGCTGTGATGGCGTGAGCCTTTTTGCCATTGCCATTCGTTGGCAGATATCCGTTGAAAATCGCTCATGGGTCACCTATCCTAACAATATCTGCATCATAACCGATGAAAGTGACTTTGGAGTAAGACGTACCATGTATCCCTCACACATCATTTGCTCATACAATTATTTTTCGGTATAGTGTGACTGTTAATCTCTCCAGCGTGAATCCACATGCTGAGCCACTGCGTTCATACGCTAGCAAAAGACAGTATAAAAGTCCTTGACAGTTCATAAGCGTTTGATTAATTGCTTGACAAGTATCGCAAGCAGTGGTATATTTTGACTAATTGTAAACGTAGACAAAGGAGGTGGTCATAAATGTTAGGCTATAATGGGGGTTCAACCCTTTAAGTCCAATCCTACCTCTATGGAGGGTTTCACCTGAAAAGGGTTGGATCCTCGATACAAACGCCGCACCCGGAGGCTAATACCCTTCGGGTGTTCGCATTTAATGGGCAAAGCACACACTTAACCGGAACAATCGCGCACTGTGCCTTCCGTGCGTGGGCGTTGTGCCAGCACCAGCGACACATCGAAGGTCACGCCATCGCGCACCACCAACACATTAACGCGATCATTGGGACGGGTGTTGATCATCAAGTACGTAACCAGCTCATCCATCGAACGCACGTACACACCATCAATCGCGATGATAATATCGCCACCGATGCATACCGTTTGACCGCGCACCTGTATTGTGCGGGTACCCCCGCGCAAGCCCCCGGCATCCGCAGGGCTACCGATCGTCACCCCGCGCACCAGAACCCCCTGATTGACCGGTAAATTGAGCGGTTCGGCTAAGCCCGCGACGTTATAGCCGTTATCTTCCGGCTGAACCGAAATGCCCATCCACGCATAATCCACACGCCCATTCGCAATCAAATCAGGCACGACACGGCGCACGGTATTCGCGGGCACAGCGAATCCCACACCCTGAAAGATACCACTCTGCGAACGAATGGCGGTTGCCACGCCCATCACCTCGCCCTGAGAATTGAGCAGAGGCCCGCCACTATTGCCGGGGTTCACGGGCGCGTCAGTCTGGATAATGGCGGGATTCTGGAAACCGGCGGGCGCGTTCTCGTCGAGCAATTCGGCAGAGCGCAGATTACGCCCCAGACCACTGACGATACCGACCGTCATGGAACTGCTCAAGCCGAAGGGATTGCCAATAGCAATTGCTCTTTGCCCGACGCGAATCAAGTCGGAGTCCTGCATCAACTGCATAGGCAACAGGCGCGAGGCATCGACTCGCACGCGCAAGACTGCCAGATCACTGTAGGTATCCGCGCCGACAACCTGCGCTTCAGCGACGTACCCATCATGGAAAGTGACGCGAATCGTCAGCGCGTTTTGAATGACATGCGTATTGGTCAGGATGTGCCCCAGTTCATCATAAACAAAGCCTGATCCTCTGCTGACATTGGGATTCTGGGGTGTGCCACCCGGCAAATCTGCCTCAACATTGACCACACTCGGTGTTGAGCGGTCGTAGATATTGCTCAGGAGCAGATAGTTAGCATCGGCTTCTTGCACGATAGGATCCGGCACAGCTGTTGGTAAGGGATTGGGGACACCTTCAGGGACGGTATTGATCGGCAAATCAACGATGGGGGTACTGCGCGAACCGATCGGTTCGACGGCAGTCTGGGTGGTGCAAGCACTCACCAGCACCAGCACGAACAAAATCAGAATGTGGCGAGGCGACATTCGGCGACGCTCCAAAACAGGCTAGTAGGCAAGAAAGTGACAATCCGTCAGCGTGTTATGAAGCACAATGACGGATCATGAGACGTGCTTATAATGAATCGCGCAGTTGTTCGGCAAGCTTACGCTGATCATCGGTCAGGTTCTGTGGGACAGTGATGAGGGCGCGGGCATAGAGATCACCATGTTTGCCCTTCTTGCGTAAGACGGGCATTCCCTTACCGCCCAGACGGAATTTGCGTCCCGATTGCGTGCCTGCCGGAATTTTTAGCGTGACAGGGCGTTCCATTGTAGGCACTTGCGCCGTCCCGCCGAGCATCGCCGTAAAAGCATCTATCTCGAAGTCAATCAGCAAGTCGTCACCTTCACGGGTGAAAGGTGAACTGCCCTCATCCACCGAGACAATCAAGAACAGGTCACCGGCTTGACCACCCATGCCCGGATGCCCTTCCCCACTCAGACGCACTTTGGTTCCGTTATCCGCGCCGGCGGGGATGTTGACGCGCAGTTGTCGCCCGTCTTTGTTGAGCAAGCGCACCGTACCGCGATAGGCTTCATCGAGCGTGATGCTAATCGCCTGTTCGATATCTTGCCCGCGACTCGGTTGCGACTGTTGCTGGAAAGGACTTGCGCCAGCAGTGCCCGCACTACGGAAGCCACCACCGAAAATCGAGCCGATGATGTCTTCCAGATCATCCATGTTGACATTGCCCTGTTGGTAATAGCCCCCGCGCTGACCGCCGAAGCCCTGCCCATTGAAACCTTGTCCGTTCATACCCCCTGCACTGCCGAACATATCGTACTGCTGGCGTTTCTGCGGATCGCTGAGGACTTCATAGGCTTCGTTCAGTTCTTTGAAGCGCGTTTCAGCTTCGGGATCATCAGGGTTGGCATCAGGATGATAACGCTTCGCCTGTTTGCGAAACGCTTTCTTGATCTCATCTTCGCTTGCACCCTTTTTGATGCCTAAGATGTCATAATAGTTGCGTGCCATAACCTCACCCGAATCGATTTTGTATGCATGTTCGCTTACTTATATTGTAAGTCGTGATAGGGCATTGTCAACGAAAGCTAAATACTTCTTAGATATTGCTTGCAAATTTCTTATGCAGATTTTACGCCCGTGTTCATTCAGGCGAGCAGATAACGAGCGATCAAGTGGGCGCTGTGCATGAGCGCATCCTGATGCGTGCGCTCATAGCCATGTGATGAAGCCACACCGGGACCCACCAGGCCCACTTTCGCCGAACCACCCGCCCGCCAGAATGCTGTGCCATCACTGGAATAGTACAGGTAAATATCGACTTTGTAGGCGATGTCGTGCGCCTCACACAGATCGCGCAGTTTGCTGTTCATATCAAAGTGATACGGACCACCACCATCTTTGACGCAGATCGACGCGCTGAACTCATCGCCAGCCTGCCCGTCACCGATTGCGCCCATATCAATCGCCAGCAATTCCGCTAGATCATCAGGGAAACCCGCAGAGCCACCATGCCCGACTTCTTCATAATTGGCAATCAAAATGTAGGTATCGTTAGCAGGGATGCGCTCCTGTGCTTTGAGTGCTGCCAGTGCGCCATAGATCACGGCAACGCCGGCTTTATCATCGAGGAAACGCGCGCGAATGAACCCGCTATCGGTCAATTCGATGCGCGGATCGAGAAAGACGAAATCACCGACACCGATACCGAGCGCCTCCGTCTCTTGACGGCTGGTGGTGTGTTCATCGAGGCGTATTTCCATAGTATCCGCGTTGCGCTCTTGCTTGTGTGCATTGCGGTTAACGTGTGTGCTGGGGTTATCGAGCAATACAGTACCCCGATAACGGCGATCATCATAGGTGCGGACGGTACAATTTTCGAACTCTGCCCCTGACCAGTTGATCCCACCGAGATTGGTCAGTTTGAGCCGTCCATCCCCCTTGATCTCTTTGACCATGAAGCCCAGTGTATCGACGTGGGCGGTCAAGCCAACCGGTGTATCGGCGCTTTCTCCTTTGATGTGGATCATCAACGCGCCCTTGGGCAATTCGGTGAGGGTGGTATCCGGAAATGCAAGGTCAGCAAACACCTGACGCACGAAAGGCATCACCTCGCGGTGATAACCGGTTGGGCTAGGGATATTGAGCAGGTTAAACAAAAAATCAGTGATCAGATCCGTATCGATGGTGAGAGGGGTCATGATGCACGACAATCCTTTGGTGTTTGGTCAGCAAAATATCCATCACTATAACGGATTTTGACGATTATGCTACTGCGTGATCAAGCCTTCGGCGACTGCCCACATCAGCAAATTATCGCTGGCGTGTTGTAAGATAGGATCATCGCCGTATTGCCATGTCCGCGCCAGCGCATAGATCTGTTCCTCAAGGCGCGTCGAGTACAAGCGTGCAGGGGCATCGACGATAAATTCGAGATGGTGCATCTTGCCGTCAGGCGCGTCGAGGGTCTTATGCTGGCGGGTGGTCAGCACCTCCCCTATCTGCTGAACGATGCGCTGGCTGATGTCCTCATAGGCAAGCACGCGCACCTGTGCTTCGTTATTCTTGAGCAAAACCGCATCTTGATCTTTGACGACGGTCACAATTTTGACGTGAGCCATGCAATAGTAAGTCTCGCTCTCCTCGTCGTATTCGGGCGTTTGTATGTCGAGGAGGGTCATATCATGCTGGCGCAAAAAATCAATGCGTTGCTTGATCTCAGCGGGATCATGTCCGGGGACGAGCATGAAGAAATCGCCAAAGTGCGCGTCCTGCTCGGCTTGTTGTTTGCGCGCACGGCGCATATGAGCGCTGAGGCGTTGCCCTTGCCGAACCGGTGACCACGCCCATTCCTGACGCAACAGATAGGCGACGACTGTCGCACCGACGAGCGATGTACCGAGCGTGATCGCAGGATTGGTACCAATCTGCGCGGGTGTAACAAACAATTGTAGCGCAACAGCAATCACCGTCATCAGAGCAATCGGCATGGACCAGCTATCAAACTGTGCCACCAAACCGACAATCAGCAACGCTAACAAGGCCATGAATAATTGTGCACTCAAATTGAGGAATAGCTCTGCGCCGTACTCGCCCGTGACATAACTCAGGGTCAGCAAGAGTACACCAACCAGCAAGAGCACACTCAGATGAAAGAGGCGATCATCAGTGAGCTGGAACATCCCGAGTGAGACGCCCAGCACAAACACCGCGATCAGGAGAGGCATCACTACGAAAGCGTAGCCCGTGTACCAATCGAACACTGCATAGAGCATATCCATCGTATTTCCCTACTGAGGCACTTCGCGCCCATTCGCATAAGATACCTTAATGGTACAGGGAAATAGCGATAGCGTGCGTTAAATTTAGGCTTCGAGAGGCAAACTGTTCATCATCCAGATCATCGTACCACCTTGCAAGTTATACACTTGCGGAAAGCCTGCCGCTACCAGCGCATCCGATCCGCTCATGCTACGATTGCCGGAAGCACACACCACCACAACCGGCTTGCTTTGATCAATCTCGTTAACGCGCACTTTCAGTTCATTGAGTGGGATATTGACCGCATGTGGCACATGCCCTTGCGCGTATTCCATCTTGCTCCGCACATCAACCAGCGTGTGATCCGCTTTTTCGTAGTATTGATCGCGATATTCGACGAAAGTCAGGTTGGTATAACTCATTGTTATTTGTCCTCGTGTACTCAAACGATTAAAAAACGATGTGTTCATGATACGTCAGGACATAATCAGCACGTGATGATGAAAATATTGCATGTGGTATTAGCATAAACCTATGGCTTTCCGCTATGATAGAGAAACTATTCGCACACGTTTAACGAGGAGTACACATCTATGACCACTTTTCGCTGGGGTATCCTGAGTACCGGCAACATCGCCAGGCAGTTCGCCATTGGCTTACAATCGGTTGACAGTGCCGAATTAGTAGCTGTTGGCTCGCGCACTCAAGAGAGCGCCGATGCCTTCGCCAAAGAACACAACATTCCCACCGCACACAGCAGTTACGAGGCGCTCGCCAATGATCCCAACGTCGATGTGATCTACATTGGCACACCGCATGTCTTCCATGCAGAGAACATGTTGCTGTGCTTGCGGGCAGGCAAACACGTCTTATGCGAGAAACCTTTCACCATCAATCAAGCGGAAGCCCGCGAAGTGATTGATGTGGCACGCGCCAACAACTTATTCGTGATGGAGGCCGTCTGGATGCGCTTCATTCCGGCGATTGTGCGCCTACAAGCACTGATCGCTGAAGGGGCAATCGGCGACATCACGCTGGTGAAAGCCGATTTTAGCTTTTATCTAGCGTTTCAACCGGAGCATCGCCTGTATAACCGCGAGTTAGGCGGAGGTGCCCTGTTGGATGTGGGCATTTACCCGATCTCGTTCACCACGATGCTACTGGGACAACCACAGGCGGTACACTCACACGCGCTGATTGGTCAGAGTGATGTGGATGAACAGTGTTCGATGCTGTTTGAATACGATAATGCATCGGCATTGTTGACCGGTGGTATCAATGGCGATCTGAACAACATCGCCGTAATCAAAGGCACCGAAGGCAAGATCACGGTACACGCACCGTTCTGGGTTCCGAAGACGCTCACCCTGCATCGTTACGGCGACGATCCACAGACGATTGAGGTGCCGTATGAGGGCAACGGCTATAACTATGAAGCCGAAGCCGTCCACACCGCCCTGCGTGCGGGTCAGCTTGAACACGAGATCATCTCCCACGCTGAAACACTCGCCACAATGGGCTTGATGGACACCATGCGCGCTGAGTGGGGTGTGCGCTATCCGCAAGAAGAAGCCTAAGCCTCCGCTGATAGACCTAACAAAAACACCCCGCCGATCATGTCGATTGACGGGGTGTTTTCAGGTTAGCGCCGGCGATTATTCGTCGGATTCATCCGATTCAGTCGTTGGCGCAAGGGGTTCAGACTGCGGAATTGACGGCACTTCGAAATCGTCTCCCAGTTCGAGGAAACTGCCGGTATCGAACAAGAACGGCGAATTCGTTGGCACCATCACCAGCGAGACATTATCGCTCAGCTGATTGATATAGGTGTATTGGATCAGGTTCGGGTTGGCGGCGATTTGCTCGCTAACCAGACGCAGGGCTTCGGCTTCCGCTTCCGCTTGAACGCGAATCGCTTCAGCTTCACCACGTGCTTCTTCGATGCGGGCATCAGCGCGACCACCGGCTTCAATACGCACGGTTTCAGCGGTGATTTCGGCACGGTCACGATCCAACTCAGCAACCTGACGATTCTCAATCGCTTGAATGAAGTCTGCTGAGAAGTTTATCTCGTTCAGCAAGACCCCAATAACTGTGAAACCTTCTTCGCCGAGTTCGATGGCAGCGCGGCGTTCGATCTCCGCATTTACTTCCGAACGGCTATTCGGTGCAGCATTCGGGAAGGCGAAGCCCGTATCCGGATCGATGCGGATGCCAGGTTGTGAGCCAGAACTCACGACTTCATCGTCGATGGCATCGACTTCGGCTTCAGTCAAGGTGGCACTACCGAAGATCTCTTCGGCGCGGGCGGTGGCGATCACATCACGGGTCAGGGAGCGCAAGGTCGGGCGGATCAAGCCTTCAACATAGCCCTGTGGCACGCTTGACCAGTTACGATGTACCAAGTTCACCTGATCGGGATCGATGGTGAAGATGATCGTGAGATCAATCAACACTTCCTGACCATCAATCGATCGCGCTTCAATGGCATCATCTATACCTGAACGACTACCTGTGCCCTCGCCCTGACTGGTACTCATGGTGTATTCTTGACGACTCACCAGAGAGGGGAACGTCTGTTGAAGACCGGGGATAATCACGTGCAAGGCCGGCTACCGTGGTTCTTCGAGATCACCGCTCAGCGTGTTGAAGACCACCACACGCTCGGTGGGGTTAACAACCAGCAAGCCTTCGGCAACCACCATGAAAACTAACCCGAGCACAAAACCGACCACGGCAAGGATGACCCCACCGCGCACGCTCTGACTACGGGAAGCGTTCATCACGATTAAGCCGACACCTGCCAGCCCGACGAGAAACGCGCCGATAGCAACTAAACTAAATAAAGCATCAATACCCATCAATCACTCCTCAAAAGTGTGTTTTGTTATCACTTGTATCACTACTGATTACGCTGATTATAACATGTGAGTTTCAGTATGGAATGAGAAACCGGTAAAATAGAGGTATATCCCCCAACATTTGGGGGGTCAACATGATTTAACCCTGATAAATGGAACAGGTTCGCCAACCATAACGTTGATACGATAGATATTGATAATGAGAGGGAGATCACCCAATATGCAATCACGAATTTACTATGTACTGCTCTTGATTGTCAGCGTGCTGGCACTGCCGGCACAGGCACAGACTGATGATCCCGGCGCATTAGCATTCCAGCCCTTACAGGTGGATAATGTGCGCTTACAACTGGACGAAGACGAGGGCATCAGCTTGCGCTTCAACGCCAAGCCTGCCGTGTGTGAGCCGTTACTCATCGAACTGATGCAAGATAGCAAATACATTGATATTACTGTCTTTGCCCCCAATAGCGATAGTCCCTGCAATACCTTTGCACCCTATGAAGGCGAGATCAGCTTGCCGGATCTAACCGGTGAAAGCGACTATGTGCTGACACTCAACAATTTCACCAGCACCTTCTATTTACCCGACGCGGATACAGGCGCAGATGGCGAGCCGTTCGCGGTGAGATGGGGTGAGAGCAACGACTTAATCTCATTTGAACGCGTGGTCTCTTTCGTTGATGAGGCGATTTTCAGCGAAGATGACCGCGGACGCTTACAGGTTGAAATCAATGGCAATCATCCGGATGGGTGTGTCAGCCAAGCCTTCACGCGCCTGATGCCTGATCCAATCGAGCCTCTGCGCTTCACCGCCGAGACCTTCCGCCTCGTACCTGAATCCGTGATGTGCCCGGCTGTGTTGACCTTCTTCGACACGGTCATCCCTTTACATGAGTTGTCCGAAGGTGCAATCCTCCATATCGGGGACGACCACTATCGGCTTGATGGCGAGACGGTGACACCCGTCACACGTGACCTGCTAACTGTTGACACTGTCGAGATTTTGCCAACAGCAAATAACAACATTGTGGTTGTCGAAGGGCAATTCGAGCAAACCTGTGATGCGCGTATCGAGAGCCATCTGCGGGAGCGTGGCTTCATGAGTTTACTGCGTATCGTGCGCTATGCGGAGGCTAACAGCGCCTGTGACGATACACCTGTCAGCTATTCCGATGATTTCACGGTGGATGTGTTGCCGATTGTGGTGAATAGCACAGCTTATGATCAGGATGGTGTCATTGTGCCACCGGTCAGCAGTCAAGCAGATAATGATCAAGGAGATGGGAACTTTATGCAGGTGAATACCGTTATCGAAAGTGTAGAGGTCGCTGTGCTGGAATCCTTCCCAATGCAACTGCAACTGCAACTGACCATCAGTGGTTATCAACCGGATGGTTGCGAGTTCCCGGTTGAGGTTGAGCAGGATGTGGATGGGAATGATGTCAGCCTGCGGATTTATCGCAACGTGCCCAGTGCAACACTCTGCCCGATGGTGTTAGTCCCATACGAAGAGACGATCACTGTTGATGGCAGTTTTGAGGGTGGCACGGTCAACATTGAAGTCAATGATTTCAGCACCAGCGTTGACCTCTAATTAAAGATTCAAGCTCAGTGGTGGCCGGTGTCACCACTTGCGCACACGCATCATTTATCAGAAGAAATGAGGAGTAACAACCATGCGTAAACTAATCATGCGTTTCATTGTGGCTATTGCCCTGCTCACGCTCGGTTCGCTAGTATTCGTCAGCGCACAGGGCGAGGGGGATAGCACATCCGATAGCCCTGATGCCCCCGAAGAACGGGATAGCGTCGCAGTCACCATCTACAATCAAGGGACGGCACTGGTACAAGACCGCCGGACGTATAGCTTCGTCACCGGTGAGAACCTGATTAACTTCACCGATGTCGCCTCACAAATTGATTCCACATCGGTCAGTTTCAATTCGCTGAGCGATCCACTCGGCACACGGGTAATCGAGCAGAATTACATCTATGATCTGGTGGGAACCTACGAACTACTACGCCGTTATGTGGATGAGACCATTCGCGTCACCACGACAGATGGCAGTGTGTTCGAGGGGGTGTTGTTGAGTGGCTCCGGCGAAGTGATCCTACGCACGAACGATGGGGGCGTGGTGGTCATCAGTCAGGATGAAGTGCGCGATATTCAGTTCCCTGAACTCCCTTCGGGCTTGATCACCCGCCCAACATTGCGCTGGTTGATCGATAGCACCAACGGAGGCGAGCAACAGGTTGAGCTGACCTATCTCACCAATGGCATCACCTGGACAGCCGATTACAATATCTTGCTGGCAACCGATAACAGCACCTTCGACATCAACGGTTGGGTGACGCTCAATAATACCAGTGGCACAGCTTATCAGGATGCGACTGTTAAGCTGGTCGCCGGCGATGTCAATCGCGTCAGCCCTGAACCACAAGTGATGCGCGGGTTAGAATTTGAGATGGCATTTGATGAGGCGGCAGGCAGTGCGCCGGTTGAGCAACGTGAGTTCTTCGAGTATCAACTGTACGAGATCGCCCGCAATGTGACCATCGGCAACAACGAGACTAAACAGGTTGAGTTCGTCAGTGGTGCGGATGTCGCGGCGACGACATTCTATGTCTACGATGCGAGCCCACAATTCTATGGCTATAGTGGCTTTTATAGCGATCAGTTCTACGGGCAAACCGGTATCAGCGACGTGATGAATTATCTGGAGTTCACCACCGATGCGGAAGGCGGTCTTGGTGAAGATTTACCTGCCGGACGTATCCGTGTTTATCAGGAAGATGTCGATGGTGCGGCATTGTTGATCGGTGAGAACCGCATCGATCACACGCCAGAGGGCGAAAATGTGCAGATTTATCTGGGTAATGCCTTCGATCTCGTCGGGGAACGCACCCAGACCAGCTTTGAGACCTTCGGCAATAGTGTGGTTGAAGAAACATTCGAGATTCGTCTGCGTAACCGCAAAGACGAAGGCAGTGTGGAAATCCGCGTGCCAGAACGCCTGACCCGTGGTGCAAACTGGGAAATCCTCAACAGCAGTATGGAATACGAACAACTCAACGCCTTCGCCATCGAGTTCCGCGCTGATGTGCCAGCCGGTGAAGAAGTGGTGATCACCTACACGGTACGCTACAACAACCGCTAAACATCACGCGTCATATACAAAAAACGGAGTGACTGTGATAGTCGCTCCGTTTTAGTTTTATTTATTATGTGTTGCTGATTGTCATTTCAGGGTAATCGCATCAAAATAGGTGGGATAATGGGGCAAAAAGGAATGTCCCATGCCTACGGAATTCGCTAGCAACTAAAAAAGATGTTTTGCTGATCGACCCGACCCACGTTTGAGCGGACGTTGCGACCATATAGACATGTTTTCAGCACTCTCACCGGACAGTTTTTCTATCAATCGCGAGGTAGGGCTTGTTGAACCGTTGCGACGAAGTCTTGTACGGCAACCAGATCACTTTCGGCAATCCTGGATCCGTGTTCTCGACCTGCTGGTGTGTGTGTGACAACCAATACATGGCGATCACGCCGGTCGAGCTTAATTTCTATAGCTGTGATCGACCAGATGTGAATGCGGGTACTGCCACCATTGACCTGAAAAAACTCAATAACATTGCCATCGAATGTAACGACGACATGTGTATCCGTCTTGATTTGTTTTAACATGATGAATCCTTTTGGTGGTCATTGAGCATCACTTCACCATGTATTGTACATATTCCATCAGATTTCACCGACAAAATCAGTGCAACATCTAGAGCAATCGCACCAAATCTCCTCACCGGTCGAGACAGATCACTATTGGTCACATTAGTAGTTGCGATAATGTCTCTTCTGGTTCATTGAGATTTATAGTGACACCAATTCTAATTTTGATACGATTGCTCTGATTATTATTCTGTCGGGTCTTCAAACAGATCCGGTGGGCGGATGGTGAACATATAGCCTACACCCCGCTCTGTGCGGATATAATGCGGATGGTGGCTGTCGGATTCCAGCTTACGGCGCAGGCGGTGCATATGAACGCGCAGGGTGTCCTCATAGACGTTTTCGCTGGGCCACACACGGGCGATCAACATGCGATTCTCGACGACCCGCCCGGCATTCCGCAACAGCACATGCAACAGCACCGATTCTGTTGGGGTTAAGCCGACCGATTTACCACTGACGAGGATCCGATTATGGGCGAAGTCAACTTCGAGATAATCATCCACCGTGATGACTGGCTCGCTGGCGTAGTCGAGGCTGGGCATCCGGGATAGGACGACTTCCACCCGCGCTTCAAGCTCGCGCAATTCAAAGGGCTTGACGATGAAATCTTCAGCATATTTCTTCAAGCCTTGCACGATCACATCGGTCTCACCGCTGGACGTGACAAAGATGATCGGCACATCTGCCATCGTTTTGAGCTTACTGGCAATCTCGAAGCCGTGCATACTGGGCAACTTGAGATCGAGCAGTGCAATATGTGGTAAGCCGTGCGTGCGCACATGTTCTAAACCTTCGGGGCCATCTGCAAACGCCATCACTTCGTAACCGTGTTTGCCTAGAAAATCAACAATCAACTGACTGACTGTTTCTTCATCTTCTATCAGCAAAACTTTGGATTTTTTCATCGCCTTCGCCTCTCAAAATTCGAAGTTTTTGGTTTAAACTAATCTTACGAATTAAATAACTTGTAACAAATATACATGATATGTAATATTAAGTCAAAGGGTTTTTTTGCTATTTTAACTTCATATGTAATATCAGGGTGTAATCGAATGTGGTCACAGTTGCTAGATTGATCAAAGCGCCCTACAATCGCCACAATACAATCATCTGTTGTTCGTTTGTCAATGAGGGAAAATCATGCCATCTGTCGCACATATCATCCGGCGACGGCGCAACCGCAAACAGCGTCAAGACCGTGCAGGTCGGCGCAGTCAGTTCTGGTCAGCGCTGGTATTCGGCGGGACAGCACTGGCGATCTTGGGGCCTATTGTCGGGGTACTGAGCTTCGCAGGTTTTTTGTATTTTCGTGCGGTGGGGCACATGCCCTCACCTGCCGATACTATCTATCTTGATCCGATCGTGGCTTCGACAACTTTTTATGACGAGCGCAACAGCACGCTCTTGTATGCGGTGCAAGATCCGCTGGGAGATGATCGGCAATGGGTGACGGTGGATTCCTTGCCGGCTTATGTGCTGGATGCCACAGTACGCATGGAAGACCCTAATTTCCTCGAACGTGGGGGATTTAACGCGGGTTCATTGATCAATCGCCTGTGGCGTTATGGTCTGGGTCAACCCATACGCCGTGATACCTCGCTGGCGGGGCGTTTAGCGAGTAACACGCTGGTTCCATCGGCGCGTAACAGTGGCTTAGATCCCGCCTTGCTACACCTGACCTTTTCGGCGGAAGTGCAACGGCAATACACGCCGCGCCGTGTGCTGGAGTGGTATCTGAACACGGCGTTCTATGGCAATGATGCCTATGGGATTGATGCTGCTGCGCAGGTCTACTTCGGCAAATCAGCAACAGAATTGACGCTCGATGAAGCGGCATTGCTGGCACCGATTCCACTCGCACCACAGTTCAACCCGCTTAATAATGTGCAGGCGGCCCGGGATCGACAGTTGAATTTATTGCGAGATATGCGGGCATTCAGCATCATCACACAGAGTGATTTTGATCGCGTTGCGTCGATTGTCACGCCGGTGCGAACCGATCTGGCGCAAGCACCTTTGATCGCAGGTGACTTCTCCTTATATGCGCGTGAACAGGCTGAGGCAATCCTCGACACGCTTGAACTAGACGGCGCACGCTTGATCTCACGCGGGGGGTTGCGCATCACCACCACGCTCGATCTCGATCTATATTATCAGAGTGAATGTGTGTTACGGGCACATCTGGCACAGTTGAACGACGATAACCCGCGCCAGATACAAACACTTGATGGGCAAGTGTGTGTCGGCAGTGCGTATCTGCGCGATGTCGTCGGCGTGAACCCGACTGCCCTGCCCGATCAAGGGGCACTGATGGTGTTAGATGTCGAAACAAGCATGATCCGTGCCATGGTGGGCGATGCCACCGCTTACGATCAGCAACCGGGGCCGACCCTGTATCCCTTTGTCTATCTGACCGGATTCTTATCCGGCAATTTCACGCCGGCGCGGATGTTGCTCGATATTCCGACACAATTCCCCGGCCCCAGTGAAGGCTCGATCTACACGCCGGTCAACGCCGATGGACGCTATAACGGGCCGATTAACCTGCGCGATGCAATGGCGGGACAGTTGCGCACACCCGCCATTGCTGTCGCCAACCGCGAAGGCTTGACGCGCATCATGGAGAACTCACGTATTCTGGGTTTAAACAGCCTGACCGACATCAATAACCTTTACGATCTCTCATTGATTGATCGTGGTGGCGCGGTCTCGGTGCTGGATATGACCTATGCTTATTCGGTGTTTGCATCCATGGGACGTTTGCAAGGCATTGACCTGCCCCCGATTGAACGCGGGTATCGCGCTCGCAATCCGGTTGCTGTCTTGCGGATCGAAGCGCCTGATGGCACGGTCTTATGGGAGTACGATCAACCAACCATCGACAGTAGTTATACGACGATTGTCGATGAGAAGTTCGCTTATCTGGTCAACGACATCCTCGCTGATAACGAAACGCGCAACAACCTGTTGGGTATCAGCACTGACGCGCTCGACATCGGGCGCACGGTGGCAGTCAGCAATGGTTTAACGGGCGATATGAGCGATAGCTGGACAATCGGTTACACGCCTCAGCTGGTGGTTAGCGTGCATCTCGAACGGGGCGAAGATGAACGTATGAGCCTCGATAATTACGGTTTACAGGGTTCTGCACCGGTCTGGCAAGCGATTGCACGCTATGCCCATGAGCGTTACGCACTCACACCCACACGCTGGCAACGCCCCGAAGAGATCGTCGAGATGCAAGTCTGTCAGGTTTCGGGCTTATTACCGCCAGATGATGATGATTGCCCGCGCCGATCTGAGATTTTCCATCCGCAAGTGTTGCCCATTCAGGACGATATTTACTGGCAGACGGTGGAGGTCAACAGTCAAACGGGGTTGCGTGCCAGCAGTTCAACCCGTGAATTCTTGATCGTTGAACAACGCTATTTCATCCCACCCAATGATGCGCTGGAATGGTGGCAGACCAACAACCAACCGTTACCCCCGACTGAATACGACACGATCAGCGTGCCACAAGCCTTGAGCGGGACGCAGTTATTCGCCCCGCAAGAACTGGCTTACGTGCGCGGGGAAGTCAATATTCGAGGCAGTGTTGATCCGGAGACCCTGCAATCGTATCAGGTGCGCTATGGTGCAGGTATTCGACCGAATGAATGGATCGTCATCGGTGAACCACGCACTGAATTTGTCGAAGGACAAAGCCTCGGCACATGGGATACCACCGGCTTAGATGGTCCCTACACTGTGCAAATTTCAGTACTCAACCGCAACGGTTCAGTCGATTCTGCTGGCGTGCGCGTGACTGTCGACAACATCGAACCGGACATCACTTTGCAAGCAGGCAACGATCAGCAGATTTTCCGTTGGCCTGCAGAGACTGTGATCCCGCTCGAAGCAGAGGTCGAGGATAACCTAGCGATAGACCGCGTTGAGTTCTATCAGAATGGCGGGTTGATCGGTGAAGTACGTCAAGCTCCTTATGAATGGATCGTGACGATTGATCAGGCCGGCGTGCAGGAATTCAATGCCACCGTCTTTGATGAAGCCGGCAATCAAGACAGTGATACAATCACGATTGAAGTGATCCGTGCAGGTTCCAGCGGGAACGACTGAGCGATCACCTAGCGTGTTTTCATCTGGCGCTCAGTGCGGATTGCTAAACTGAACGGCATAATCTGACAAGCCACACAGACAGGTGAGCAATGACCGATTCTGCCGTTCTAATTTACCCGCACCAGCTCTATCGCCCGCATCCGGCACTGAACAGGGAGCGCCAGCACTGGCTGATCGAAGACCTGCTGTTCTTCGGGGATTCGAGGATTGACACGCGCTTTCATAAACTCAAATTGATGCTACACCGCGCCAGTATGCAACGCTACGCCGATGAGGTACTGGAGGCACAAGGCTACGCACACCGCACGATTACCCATGCCGAGATTGATGATCGACTCCACTATGTGTTTGAACAGGCTCAGGCGGAAAGCATGCGGTCGCTACACGTGGTTGACCCTACAGATTATCTGCTCGAACGGCGGATTCGGCGGTATTGCAAGCAGTATGATCTTGAATTGGTGTGGTATGAGTCGCCCAATTTCGTGACTGATCGCGCTACCATGCAGCGCTTCTGGGATGAGCGTGACGCGCACGATTACTTTCAGACGGATTTTTACATCTGGCAACGCCAGCGCCTGAACATTCTGCTCACCGATGAGGGGAAAGCTGTCGGGGGCAAGTGGACATACGACAGCGACAATCGCAACAAGCTCAAAGCGAACGTCCAACTGCCAGACCATCCGCCGGCACAGGATAATGTGTATGTGCGCGAAGCGCGGGTGTATGTCGAAGAACATTTCCCTGATCATCCCGGAGACAGCACACATTTCATCTATCCCACCAACCACACCGAAGCCGAACAGGTGCTGGCGCAATTTCTAGCACATAAGCTCGATCAATATGGCACCTATCAGGATGCCATCACGCACCGTGACCCCTTTGTATTTCACTCGCTGTTGAGTGCGCCATTCAACATTGGCTTGCTCGCCCCGATGCAAATCGTGAATGCCGCGCTCGACTATTATCATGAGGAGCAATCGGTGACGCGCCTCGCTTCGCTGGAAGGCTTCATCCGCCAGATTATAGGCTGGCGCGAGTTTATGCGGGCGGTCTATGTGCGCGATGGCACCACACAACGGACGGATAACTTCTGGGGGCACAATCGGCAGTTATCGTCGGCGTGGTATGATGGCACACTCGGCATCCCACCGGTAGACGATGCCATTCGCAAGGCGCAACGCTACGCCTATAACCACCATATCGAGCGCCTGATGCTCGTGGGCAATCTGATGTTACTGAGCGAAATCCACCCGAATGAGGTCTATCGCTGGTTTATGGAGATGTTCATCGATGCCTATGATTGGGTGATGGTGCCCAATGTCTATGGCATGAGCCAATATGCCGATGGTGGTCTGATTACGACCAAGCCCTATATCAGTTCATCGAATTATGTGCGTAAAATGAGCGATTACAAGCGCGGTGATTGGTGTGATACGTGGGATGGCTTGTACTGGCGCTTCATCGAGAAGCACCGTGAGTTCTTCAAGGGAAATCCACGACTAGCGATGATGACCAGTCACCTCAAGCGCATGGATGAGGCGACATTCTCGGCGCATCAACGCCATGCCGACGCTTTCTTTGAACGGATATGAGCAAGCCGACAGGAAACAGTCGCCTGTCGGCAGTTCGAGCATTAACCGGTAACTGGCAAGGCACGCACATCAATTGCTGGTGGGAAGGCTACATAGAGAAAATACACCCAGCCAACCGTATCACCGTATGCCACCTGTATCCATGTGCCGTTGGCAGTGCGCCCTAGCGGAGTTGCCCGTTGATCGAAGGGGATCACGGTCAGGATGCGCCCGTTAGAGCTCGGCGCGTTACGCATCCGTAAATTTGTCGTCACACCGATGGTGCTGTTGAACTCGGCAGAAGTGGATGTCACGGATAGATCAACGCCGGTTTCAGTGACGAGTGGTTGGGTGATGATGATCTCCACCGGTGGTGCAAAGCCACCCCCCTGACCCAGTGCCCCAAGTCCGTTGGAGGTTGTTGTAGCGGGTTGAGTGGTCAGCACGCTATTCGGTTGAAAAGCGGATGTCACCCGACCAAGATGCCGGAACGCCCATGCTTGTGTGTAACCGAGATCAAGCAAGACCCAGTTGCGCGTGACCGAATACGATACAATCGGGTAACTACTGCCTGCCCCCAGACGTGCCACCACATCATATTCAATGCCAGGACCGGTGCGCGCATTGAGTGTCGGTGCGGTCACACGAAAGGTATCGTTGGTCTGCGCGATCACCGGCAACGAGAACAAGGCCATAATGAGCACTAACAACATGCTACGCTTGCTGAATGTCCACATAATATGCATCTCCTGTAATAAATACTGTTATACATCTATTCACTATAGATGAATAATATCATATCACCAATAGGCGCTTAGTCGTGTTCGGGTTAGAAAGGGGTTTATAGTGCGGGCATCGACCCGATGTTGCCCGCACACAGAACATACTCAGCGAATGATGGGCACGGTTGTCGCATCATAACCGGTAGGCAAGGACAATAGCCCGAAATTGAGCCAGCCCCGTTGACCGTTGTACTCGACAAAGAACCATGTGCTGAACTCATTGCGCCCGATGATCGCCACACGGCTACTGAAGGGGATAATCCCCACCTGTGAGAAGTTGGTGCCGGGGCCACTGCGTAGACGGCTGGTAACACGCACGTTTATTGTGCGTGCGGCAAAATCCACCTGTGCATCGATATAGGCTTGTTGTTCGGGCGTGAGGGTGCGCTCTTCAAAGGCATCGAGCGTTTCCGGATTGGCGACGATCACCACCCCGCCAAAGATCCAACCCGCGCCACCGCCGGTCTCAACCAGATACCAGATCTCACGTTCATTGGGGTCATCAAAGACGAAATCATCGGTTTCCGGCTCACGCACGGTTGGCTCACCCGGATAAAACACGCCCACAATCGGGAAGCGCTCACCCCATACAGCAATATCGGTGACGATACCTGCCTGAATATCGGGTTGTGTGCGGATGTTCGCACGGTTGACCGAGACAAATGCTAGCGTCTCCTCAATTGCCCATTGAGGCGGTGCGAGGACATCGTTCTCATCAGCTGTTTCCAGGGCTTCCGTGTACGGAATACTGCGCTGTTGTCCGGGGGGATCGTTCAACTCAACCGGTTGTGGTGGGACGGTGGTATCCTGTTCCTGAGCCAGCGTTGGCACGAACATCAGCGCCACCAACACGCTTATTGAGAGTATCCTGAGCATCATCACACCTTTCACAGATGGGCAGACTATCGCACTTATTGTAGCACGAAAGCCCTTACACGCACGCTATACCGCTAGTACTTACGCCCTACACGCCGACTGTTTGCAAGAACAACCAACCACCCAGAAAGTAAAAGGCGATCATCAGCACGCCGGACACACCGATCAGTATCAGTGCCAGCAGATGCAAGGGCGTGCGTGTGGCATTCTGCATACTTTGATCAGCGACATGGGCGACTAGTAAAGCCGTGATGAACATCACCAACGCCGAGAACCCGCCTTCTATGCCAATCTGCACACCGA
Organism: Anaerolineae bacterium; assembly: GCA_051117475.1. GTDB lineage: Bacteria > Chloroflexota > Anaerolineae > Aggregatilineales > Phototrophicaceae > JAUZRW01. The sequence continues at coordinate 28,503 of JBNPEE010000020.1, forward strand.
AAAGCGCATTGAACAGCAGTGATCCCAACAACAAGCCCGCGACGACTCCGGCCGCCATCGTGCTGAGGCGAAAGGCAATGCCCGCCGAAGCACTGAGCATCACGCCCGTTAAGATCAAGAACGGCGGGCGCGTCCATCCCCCGCCATCGGATAAGATCACGCCGGAGACTGTCACGACCGATGCGAACAAACCGGTGATGATCAGAGTCGTACCCACCAGCAAGATCATCGCATATTGGGGTTCATCACGCCAACCAAGCCACCCTGTTATGAACCACCCACCGAGGAAGATCACGCCGGATAAACCCTGCATCAGCACTGCGAGTGTTGGGTCATCAGTTGGGACTTGTACCGTACCTAATACAATGCCTATCGCCGGCGCAAGAAACGCTATCCATGCTAGATCCGCCACCAACCAAGCGCTAGTACGGCGTATGTCCTCATCACCGAAGCGGTTGCGATAAAGCGCAAGCTGTTGCGGTTGGTAGAAAACCCAGCTGAACAGGCGCACATGGTCATAGATACTGATGGGGTTGAGCCGTTCCATAGTTGGGGGGCTGGTGTGAGCGCTCAATGAAGGTTGCGCCACTGAACCGGCGTTTTCCAGGGTGGTGATCAGTTGTTGCATCCCGTGATCATAATGCTGGCGCAGGTCAATACGTTGCACGTTGATGAGTTCAAAGGGTACGGCGCTGATTTCGGCTTCCCCGCGCACCAGCACCGGCACGATGGTCACCTCACAGGCGCGGGCATAGTCGATCTCTTTCTCAATCCAGTCTGAATGTTTGGCATCGGGCGATAACAGCACCACGAGCGTTAAGGCGTTCTGAATCGCATCTTCGATGGCATTCTTCCATGAGAGCGTGCCGGGCACCAGTTGTTCATCTGACCAGATACTCAAACCAGCTGAGGACAATTCTTCACGCACACGGCGCATGATGTGCGCGTCAGCATGGCTATAACTCAGGAAAGCGTGATATTGCATGGACAGGATCCCTCATGGTTAATTCAGTGCTCTCATTATAGCGAACTTATCGCTATCAGATACTTTAGGTCTGGCGCACAGTCGGAATCTGACGCTGATTGGGCGGGATGTTCAGTTGGTCATAAGTATCACCATAGACGAAGGGATTGCGATAGGTGAACGTCCACGGGAAGCCCAGATCAATATCGGATATTGTGTCGAGGCGGTCAAGCTGATCTTGCGTCAGTTGCCAATCGAGGCAGGCGAGATTATCCTGCATCTGCGCCTGAGTACGTGCGCCGAGGATCGGCACGATATGAGCGCGGTGCTGTTGCTGACGTACCCAGTTGATTGCCACCTGTGCCGGTGGTTTGCCGATTTCCTGCGCGATAGCAACTACTTCACGCACAACAGCCACTTTTTCCTCACCGAGTGTTTCCATCACTTGAGGATTGACGCGACTGGCATCATCGTACTCATCGAGGAATTTACCCGTCAGGATACCGGCGCTGAGGATGCCCCACGGCAACACACTCATCCCGTGATGACGCGCCGCCGGCAAGATTGAGCGCTCAAGATCGCGGCGTAAGAGCGAATAAGGCGCCTGAATGCCTAGAAAACGTGACCAGCCCATCAGTTCAGCGCGGGTGTTGGCTTCAGCAGAGATCCATGCGGGCGTATCTGATGCCGCCAGATACAACACCTTACCCTGACGAACGAGATCGTCCATCGCCCGCATCACTTCATCAACGGGGGTGGTGTAATCCCATGCATGTACATAGAACACGTCAATATAGTCGGTATCGAGGCGCTTAAGGCTATGCTCAACCGCTTGCACCATATTCTTACGATGATTACCGACCATGTTAGGACGGCGTTCCGAGCCATCAGGCTGATTGGGTGTAGGCGTGAGCGTGTATTTCGTCGCCATCACAAAGGCTTCGCGGTCTGCCTTGATGAACTCACCGACGAAGCGTTCGCTGGTGCCGTTGGTATAGAGGTTGGCGGTGTCGATAAAATTTCCACCTGCGTCGGCGAACATCTCAAAAATTTGCTGGCTGGTAGCACGATCTGCCCCCCAGCCCCAGTCGTCACCAAAAGTCATCGTGCCGAGGCACAATTCCGACACGCGGAGACCGCTCCGCCCTAACAGATGATAGCGCATGTTGTTTGGCTCCTCACAAATAGTTGATCGGGATACTGTGATCCTGCACAGATCACTAACTTAATCCTAACTCATTACGCAGAATTTGTGCAATTATGCTATCATACAAAAGATAATGTGCCAGCATATAGGGAATGTAATGTTCAACGAACGTCCGTCACAGGCGGTAGAGAACTTCATCAAGGCGGTCTACGTCTTACAGAGTGAACACACGCACAACGCGAGTAAAGAGGATATGCGAGTGTCCACCAACGCGCTAAAAACAGCGCTGGAGATTTCTGCCCCCTCGGTGACTGACATGGCACAACGTCTGGTTGAGAATGGTCTGGTGGATTACCGTAAATATCGCGGGGTGCGCCTGACCGATAAGGGCGAAGCGCTTGCGCTCAACCTGATTCGTCGCCATCGGTTGATTGAGTTATATCTCGTGCGGGAACTGGGCTATGAATTGCACGAAGTCCACGACGAAGCCGAAGAACTCGAACATGCGGTGTCAGATCGCTTCATTGAGGCGATCAATACCAAATTAGGCGCACCGGAATTCGATCCGCATGGTGACCCGATCCCTGATGTAGATGGCACGTTCACACGACGCGAATTACAGCCACTCAGTGAATTGCCGATCACCACACGGGGACACGTCTCGCGCTTCATCTCAACAGATTCCGAGATGCTCCAGCACACGCTTGATCGTGGTTTTCTGCTGGATAAGCCTATCGAAGTGCTGGCACGCGACCCCTTCAATGGGCCGATCACCGTCCAGCTCGGCGAACAGCAGACGACCATCGGTTATATGGTTGCCGAGACCATTCTGGTTGAGGTCAAAAAGACCTAGACTCACAGACCCTCAGCCAACGCACAGGGTGCTGTGCCACCAGGGTTGAGGGGATTACACACACAAACGCCCCCACGCCTCTGGCACAACACAACGTTTAAAACATCGTTTAAGACCTACATCCCATCACATAACATATCTGTAACATGTTATGTGATAGGATCATACTGCCATGATAGACAAATAGGAAAATAGCAATCATGCAACACCCATTAACGAGACAACACACACGCAATCAGCGCGTGCGCGCCATTGTTATCACAGACGATCAGCGCGTGCTGTTCATCAAGCGTATTAAACCAAATAAAACCCAGCCTTATTGGGTTGCGCCGGGGGGCGGTGTCGAAGAAGATGATACGGACATCCTGCAAGCCCTGCATCGTGAGCTATACGAAGAACTCGGTGCAGAGGTCGAAGTCATTCAGCATGGCTTCGTTCTACGCCATGAAAAAGCCAACAAGCACCTCGAAGAACACTTCTACGTGTGCCGATTGGTTCGCTATGACTTGAGCCAACGCCACGGGCCAGAATTCGATGATCCGACACGGGGCGAATATATCCCGCACGCTATCGAACTGACCGAAGACGCGATCACTTCTATTAACATCAAGACAACCGAATTACAGGATTGGCTAATCAATAACCTGCCCACGCTAAAAGCCCTCTAACAAAACGGGTATCTGATTATTCACCAGATACCCGTCTGTACGTTTATTCAATTGTACGGAACAACTCAGAAATCGAAATCGTCATTTTTAGGCTTGCGATGATCCTGATAAAGACCGAGATCGATACCGTAACCTGCCATCAGGTGCGCGTTGCTGAAAGACTGCATCAAGTTGAAGGTCAGGCTGATCACATAGTACAAAGACATGGCAAGCAAGAGTAGCATCCCCGCATCAAAGAGGCGATTATAATTGCCACGCTCCAGCGCGATGAATAGATCGTTGGTCACACCGCCGAAGAATGCCATGATGACATTCGAGAGGATGCTCGCCACGATACCGAAGATGAACGCCACACCCAGCTGACGGAAGAATAAGCCAAAGGTGGTGCCGATATTGCTCATCACAATACCGAAGTTCTTGCCCACGTTGAACAGCGCACCGGCACGCCCTTCGATGGCATAGCGCACTTGCCCCACAACGAGGCTAAAGCCCAAGGCAAAGGTCAGCACCATTGCCACGATGAGCCCGCCACACAACATCAACATAGTCATGGCACCCACCTGATCAAAATCATTGGATGCATCCCCTGTGAGCATTACAGCACTAACCGGAATCATGATCGCAAACATCATCGGGATCGCATACACGAAGGTGGCCAGACCCACCATGAAACCACGCCGAATATCACGCCCTAGCGCCACGCGAGGCAAGATCGGATCCCCTGCCAGCACGCTCTCAATAACGCTGATGACGTAACCGCCTAAGAACAAACCATAGATGATGACCAGGGGCACGAACAAGAATAACACGCCGACGGATTCCGTCATGAAGAAACCGACGAACACGGACACACCCAGAATCACACCGACCAGCACGATGGTGAGAATTCGGGCAATATTTTGTTTCTTGAGCGAATAACTAATTGCGGCTGAAAAATCCATAAGTAGCCTCGTTTTCTCTAATTAACGAATGTTGACATATCCATTATCAGGGAAATTTACGGTCTGCGCAATCTTCCCCCCCAAGCATTGGGGGGATATGCTCAGGATGTGAGCTGGATTGAATCGAGAATAGTCTGAAAATCAGCAATCAAATCGAAATCACTCGCCACGCTATCGGCAGTGTACATCTCCACCACCAACAAAAAGCCATTCTGAACACGGTAGAAAACATCGACTTGCCCGTTATCCAGTTCAGCATCATCCTCGATGCGGTAGCTGATGCGCTGTGTGCCGTCATCGGCTTGTGCATCGTCAATCACTTGCCAATCACGCACTGCGTAATAGGTTGCATCGTAACGTGCGCGGTCAACGCGATCAGCATTGACCAGCGCTATCGTCACATAGAAGGCATCATCAGTCTGCCAGCGATGCAGGATGCGATCCGGGCTTGATTGGTCAATATAATCATCGACAGCCGGCAACATGGCGCGGGGTATACCGACGCGATAGCTCTCAGCGTCGACTAAACTGAAATTCGCGGGTAATTCTGGCGCGGAGGGCGTATTGCCACCGAAACCATCAGTGAGGAAGAACGCGCCACCCCCTAGCACGATCACCAGTGCAACAATCACCCCCGCAATCATCGGCAGAGATAGCCCTCCGCCGGTCTGCACTGTGGCGGGGTCAGTAGCCGATGCAGTCACCTGTGCGACAGCACCTGTTGTCTGATGCCCAGTCACTGAGATATCATCGGGCTTGCCAATGAGCGTACCACCTTGATTAGGCAACGGAGTGAGTTTCTCCTCCACCACAGTTTGAAGTGGATCACGGCGCGTATCTACGCCAACTTTTGTGGTTGCGGTACGATTGCCTTTGAAGGCTTCTTCAAAAGCCCGCGCCATGTCGGAAGCAGACGAATAGCGATCATCAGGATTCTTAGCGGTAGCCGTGTTGACCACATCCTGCATCAGTGGAGGCACACCCTGCCGAAATTCATCAATCGGTGGCACAGGTTCATTGATATGCTTCAGAAGCAAGCTCATCGGCGTTTCTGCTTGATAGGGTTCACGTCCGGTGATGAGTTCAAATAATACAATCCCCAAGGAATAAATATCACTGCGTGCATCAATATTAACACCATGTGCCTGTTCAGGGGACATATAAGCCGGCGTGCCGATAATCGCGCTACCGGTGAGATTACTGCCCATCACACGGGCAATGCCAAAATCGCTGAGATAGGCGTTGCCGTGTTCATCGAGCATAATGTTGCCAGGCTTCAGATCACGGTGAATAATCCCTTGCTGATGCGCGTAATCAAGGGCATCGGCAACCTGTTTGAAGGGTTTGACTAAATCTTCCAAACGGGTCACACCCCGCCGTACCATCTGCGCCATACTGCCCCCACCGAGAAAACGCATCGCGATGAAGGGCACGCCATCGGCTTCGCCATAATCATAAATCGGTAGGATGTGCGGATGTTCCAAACTGCTGATGACCTCCACTTCGCGCTCGAAGCGTTCGAGGAAATCCGGATCGTGCATGAAATGCTGGGGCAACACTTTGACGGCAACTTTGCGGTTCATTGATTTTTGCATCGCGCTGTAAACAGTTGCCATACCCCCGCGCCCGATCTCCTCCAGCAAAGTGAACTGCGCGAGGCTTTTACCGATCATCTCATCTTCTGGTTTTGGGTTGCTCATGTACCTGTACTCACAATCTTATGCATTCACCATACCGCCATTATCCTCTGATGTGGCACGAAGGGCAAGTGAGTGTCTGGTTCAGTGAGCAACACATTACAATCTGTATCACTTAGCGTATAATGCATAATAGAGAGTACACACGCGGATAGGGGCATTTTATGCGATACTTGCTGGCCACATTGTTGATGTTAACGCTCGGTGTATCAGGGTTAGCACAGAGCGAGAACTCGGGCTTAATCAGTGAAGGCGTCATCACGGGCACGATCACGGACGATAACCCGGTTGATCGCTACCGCTTTGAAGCATTTGCTGATCAGCAAGTGATCATCACGATGGAAGCCGAAGCCGGCAGTAACTTGGATGCCGCGTTGAATTTATTTGATGGCAGTGGTGTGTTGTTACAAACTGATGATGATTCTGCCGGCAATCGCAATTCGCGCATCACTTTCACCCCCACCGTGAGTGGTATCTACACCATCGAAGCGACGCGCTATCCGCTCAATCCACCGTTGACCACCGGCGCGTATCGCCTGACGTTGAGCTATGCGAGCGACGAGACAACGAACATGGATCCACTCAGCATCCCACCTGATTTTGCTGTGCCGTTTGAGATTGTCGCGCCAGAGGATACCGTGCCGGCATCCTTCACCACCGGCGATGATCGGCAATATCTGGTGATCGGGGCGCAACAGGGAGAGTTTGTGCGCGTTGAACTGACCACCAATGACAGCTTAAACGCCAGAGTGCGCATGTTAACGCGCATCAATCAACGCCTGAGTGTGATTAGCCGTATTGCACAGAGCAACAACAACAGTGAGGTGATCTTCGCCACCATTCCGCAAACCGGTTGGTACCTGATCGAAATCGAGCGTACAGAAGGCATTGGAGGCTATACTGTCACCCCGGCGGTGATCTCTGATACCTTATTATCGGTACAAACACCCATACAGACGCGCCTCACGAGAGATGACACGGTGCAGTTATTCGTGTTCAACGGCACGATCAACGAGCGCGTATTTGTCAATCTGCGCGTGTTGAACGGTAGTGGTCTACAACCGGAAATCAGCATCTATGATTTGAATCAAACATTGCTCGAACAGCAATCATCTGGCGGGGCACAGGTACGCGCTAACCTGACTATTCCACGCAGTAGCCCCTATATTGTCGAACTGCGCAACGTAGGCTTCGGCAGTGGCGAGGTAGAGCTACAATTGAGGCGTGTGCCAGTCAACATTGAGAAACTACCGATACGCCCAGCTAGTTATAATGAACGATTTGTCGGACTCATCCGAGATGAAGCACCTATCGAGTATTTCAGCTTCAATGGCAAAGCGGGTGAACTGGTGACGGTGGAGATGAACGCACTGGCAGAATCTAGCTTGCTTGATCCATATTTGATCTTAGCAGATAGCACCCTCAACGAACTGATTTTCAACGATAATATCGGGGCATCGCGCTCGGCGCGTATCGTACAATTTGCACTGCCAGCAGATGGTACATACTTCATCCTTGCCACCCGCGCTGACTTAAGCCGGGGCACAACCACCGGCGCTTATGCCCTGACAATCACTGTCGGTGAGGTACAACTGGAGAGCGGTCAACTGACGGCTACGCTGACATGGGAAGGTGAAGCCGATCTCAACCTATTCTTGCGTCCACCCAATGGCGCACCAATTTCATGGGCAAACCCCGGCACAGGGCAATCTGGCAGACTACAGATCGACAGCAACACCCGTTGCGAAACGCCCACCGCCCAACCGATCGAGCATATCTACTGGCAGGATGCCAGCACGCTCACGCCCGGCGATTACACGGTGTGGGTCTGGTATCAGAACAGTTGCATGATGTCTGCTGAAACGCCCTTCACGCTCACGCTCAATTATCGGGGTGAGACCTTATTAGCAATCACATCCAACGAGTTGGAGACCGTCACACTCAATGATGGGCAACGCTTCGAGGCATCTATCCGCGTGACCAATGAGGGCGAAGCGCTGGTGGTCAATCGGGGATCAACCAGCACGCCTTCGCCACAGCAAACAGCCAGTCAGGGTGGGGATACGCTGATTGTTTACGGTGACACACTTTCCGGACGGATCAACGATGCCGTGTTCGCGCAATTCTATCAGTTCGAGGGCAATGCTGGCGATACCATTGCCATCCGTGCCGAGCGCATCACCAATGATCTCGATCCCCTGCTGGTCTTGCGTAATGGACTGGATGTGACGATTGCTACCAACGACGACATCAGCCCGCAAGATCGCAACGCACAGATCATTTACACTCTTCCGGAAAGCGGGCGTTATGTGATCGCCGTCACGCGCTACGGCGTGCGCGATGGCACAACCAGTGGCAATTATTCGCTGAGCTTAAACCGCATCGCCGTGCCTACATTGAGCGAACCATGATCGCTTCAACGCTCGTCGAGGGCATCGGCTTCGGCGTGTAGCGCGTCGACGCGAGCATCCGTATCGAGATTGGCTTCGCCGTACTCATCCACATCACCGAATAGCTCTAACTGCATAGCATACAGGCGCAAAACAGGCGCGGTGCGGTGCATCTCTAGCAATTTCTCAAGCACTTGCTGACGATAGCCCGCGAGCAAATAATAACCACTATCAAGGTGCAAGACCTCGTGTAACACATCCGGATCATCACAGGCTTGCAGGCGCTCGATGAAGGCCTGTAACAAAGATGGGTACGACTTGAAACGCACCTGTGTGGTGGGTTTCTTGCGCAGATGGATCAGCTCGCGGGTGATCTCGAGCAGGGATTGTGGTTGATCGCTCATGGTCGGCACCTCGCTGGGCTAGAGTTTACCGTGTCGTCCGGTGTAATCGCGCAGATAGAGGAAATCGTGCCCGATGCTCCGCTTGCTGACTTTGGCAATATTGGGCATGGTGCGCTTGTAATGATTGGCTTTGACGCGCTCCCATATGTTGTGGATGAAGCGCTCATCCAACCCACTCGCCTCGGCGGCTTCTGCAACCGTGTAGCGCTCATCCACCAGTAAACATAGCACCGTATCCGCATCATCGTAGCTGAAGCCGAGTTCTTTCTCGTCGGTTTGCCCTTCCCACAGATCGGCACTCGGTGGTTTGTCGATGATGGCAGAAGGTACACCGATTGCCCGCGATAGTTGGCGCACCTGACATTTATACAGATCCGCAATCGGGTGCAAGGCTACGCCACTATCCCCATAAATGGTGCTGTATCCGAGCAGGAATTCGGTCTTGTTGCTGGTTCCCATCACCAACCCGCCCCACGCCACAGACTGATCGTAGAGGACGATCATACGCTGGCGTGCCATGATATTGCCGGCACGCAATTTGCTCATATCAGGGAATTGGTCAATCAACGGTTGCACCATCGGCGTGATCGGTACAGTCAGACTGGGGAGATTGAGATCTTCGATGATCAACTCAGCATGGGCGAGACTATCGGCGCTGGATGTCTCATAAGGCATCCGCACCACCAGCACATTCTCCGAACCGAGTGCTTTCGCGGACAGATAAGCTGACAATGCCGAATCAATACCACCGGATAAGCCGATCACAGCGCGTTCCATGCCCGATTTTGCAATCTCATCACGGATGAAACCGGTCAGGATGCGCTCGGAAAGCGCGGTATTGATTGTCATGCGATCCAGAATGTGCGCGGTCTTGTTGGTCATCATCTCATCACCCCTCTCGCCGTAGATTGGCATTTGTGTAACGTTTCAGAAAATAGCGCAAGAATGGGATTTGCATCAAGCGCCACGCCAGCTGATTTTGCCAGCCCGGAATCACGCGGTATCGCTTGCGTGCAATGGCACTCAGCGCAACGGTCACCACCTCATCAGCAGACATCCATGCGAGATCAGGAACATGCTCCATATCCGCATAACCAGCCACATCGAAAATTTCAGTGCGGGTGAAACCCGGACACAGCGCCTGCACCACAATGCCATCTCCAGCGAGTTCCATCGCTAGTGATTCGCTAAACGAGACCAGATAGGCTTTGGTCGCGTTATAAGTGGCACTGCCGGGCATAGCAATCAAACCACCGAGTGAGGCCACGTTGATGATCGCGCCGTTGTGGTTAGTGCGCATCTGCGGGATGACGGCGTGTATCAGGCGCGTACTGGCGTTCAGATGCAGGTGAATCATGCCGAGATGATCGTCTAAATCAACCTCAGCGAAATGCCCCACCTGATTATAGCCGGCATTGTTGACCAAAAAAGCGACGTCATCCTGTTGGGCGATGATCGCTTCAAGCTGTGCGATACCCTCATCCACGCTCAAATCAGCGACGACGATCTGTACTGCGACAGGTAAACGTTGTGCGAGCGCCTGTAACCGCTCTTGACGACGCGCCACCACAATCAGGTCATAGCCCATATGCGCCAGATGCACTGCGAAGGCTTCGCCGATACCACTAGATGCGCCGGTAATCAGCGCCTGACTCATTCGCCCCCGGCTTTCGGCGCTAACGGTTGGTGACTGTAGGCGATAATCTTATGTGGATAATCTTCCTCCACTATAAGATCCACCAAGAAATAGGGATGCTCACCTGTCTCTGTCTCTACGATGAGCACCACGCGATGGTCATGTGTGGCGACCACTTGCTTGACCTTCAAACGCCCAACGCGCTCCTGTGTGGTCTGGAACATCTGCAAACGCCCATCAACCGGTTGATCGTCCAGCAGATCCGCGCTGTAACTATCGGCGATAAATTGACGTAGGCGTTCCCAGTTACCGCTGTTATAGATGTGCGTTTGCGCGATAAAGCGCATCCCCGCCTGACTGGCACGCAGGGCAACTTTATCATTTGCCTTCTCATCGGCAGGGGGTGTTTGGGGTTGGTCTGTCATGTTACTACCTCAAAATTGTTGTCGGATCTGTTCGATACGGTTACGGTTCACGCCCATATCACCCGCGCCCAGACGCGCCGCCGAGCGCACATGAATCACGTTATTTTCAGCATCAATATAAAATTCGGTGTCATCTGGAAAGCCCATCGTCAGCGAGCGAAACACCACATGCAGGTAACGCCCATCATCGCTGACCCGTTCGGCGCGGGGCAAGCTATCGAGGACACTCGTCAGGCGCTCATAGGCGGATTCAGGTGAGCCTTCAAAGGCTATCGGTTCGATATATGCCATCCCATCGGCGGGGGCAGTCGATGAGACGCAGTTGGGGGTAGGGGGACAAGGCACAAAGCCATTATCACGCCACCCCAGATTATCGGGCATGGTTGCTGCTGCTGGCACAACGAAAAAACGTCCGATAAGGGTCAGCGCCACTACAGCAATAATCCCATATACAATCCACATCATATATCTCTTTCTCATACGCTAAATGACCATCATTCTAATTGTTCAGATAAGATACGGTTTAACTCACGTTGTACTAAATCAGGGCGTTCATCACGGAGTAGGGGCAAACGGGCGCGGGTGCGGTGCAATTGATTAAGGTCAATCGTCTGTGTGATCAGCGCCTCATCGAAATACACGCCATGTGTTAAAAATTCACCGTTAGGATCGACCACGGACGATCCCCCCCAGAACACTTTGCCATCTTCATAACCGACGCGGTTACAATGCACCACATAACTGGTGAATAAGCTCCCATAAGCCTGATTGACCAGCTCTACCCAGCGCGAACCTTCCAACCGATCCTGCGCATCCAGACCCCGCCCCGGACTGGCACTGTTGAAAATCATGATATCTGCACCATCCATCCACAGCAGATACGCCGGCGATGTATGCCAGAAATCCTCACAAATCAACATACCAACCCGCCCGAAGCGTGTATCGAAGGCACGCACGTGATTCCCTTCTGCGAAATAACGCGATTCATCGAACATGGCATAGGTTGGCAAATACAGTTTATGATGCACATGCACCACCTCACCGGCCGCTAGATACGCATTAGCGATGTAAAAGCGGTTGCGATTATCTTCATGCACGAAGCCCACCACCAGATCAAGATCATGGCTAGCTTGTAACAACGCGCCGAAGATCGGATCATCATCATGGGGACGGATCGCAACTTCTGACACCAAATCCTGCACCTGATACCCCGTCAATGACAATTCAGGAAAGACGAGCAAATCAAGCTGTTTATCTTTAGCACGGGCAATCCAGTCCAAGTGGGCGTGCAAGTTGGCGCTTGTATCACCAAGTTTAGGGTACATCTGCGCTAAACCAACATTGATTTGCATGTAAGGTTTCTCCAATCGATCAGAGGCGAGATTATACCGCAGTATAAACGACAACCGCTATAATGTTGATAGCCAAGCTCGGATCACTCATCGGGCATTTAGCCAGCGTATCACGCCAACACACCCCACCAGCACCAGCACATCCAACCACTGAGCGACACGCAAACCACCCACAACAGGCGAGCTATCCCCACGCCAGAACGCCACCACAAACGCGATCAGTGCCACCCACATCAGCGCCACAGGAAAAGTGAGCAGGCGTGTTTGTCGGCGGGAATAATAGTACCAGACCGTCGGCGCGGTGAGACACAGGGCGAGCATAGCAAGGGGTTGTGTGGCAAAGCGCGGCGCGTCGATTTGATAATGATCGGCACCCATCCATGTCAGCATAGGGGGATAATCTGCCATACTTGCCACCTCAGCGCCATAAGCACAACCAGCTGTCGCGCAGGCATACCAGCTCAATACAGCAAGCAGAGGAATCATCGCGCCCACATGCGCCAACAAAGGCACAAACGTCACCCCGCGCCAACGCGCTATCACCCCGCCAACTATTAGCGCACCGAGCAAGGCGCCGTGCCAGCTTAAGCCCCCGTCACGGTCAAGTTGAACGATCAGTTCACGATGATCGGCGAAAAAATCCCACTGCACCGCCACATGCACACCGCGTCCGATCAACACCGCCCCGATCAGCGCCAGCAAACATACGTCAAATACCCGCCCTCGTTGCGGCGCTGGTGTGCGCCATAGCACCCAGATCAGACTGAGGATCACGCTCACCAGTAACGCCACAGTATAGGTCTGCCAGAGGCGATCAAAGATAATCGCGTATTGATCGAACATGCACAACGGCTCCATCACGGATAGCATCACGCTCCATGATACACAGGCACAGCGCATCATAATAGCCACGATTGCCCTACTGAAAGCGTACCAATCTGCACGCCAGAGCGGCTCTGATCTGCTACAATGAGGGCATGATTGATTACCAGCAGGAGAAGGTCACATGAACAATACGGTCAAGGTCGGCATTGCAGGCATCGGCACGTATTTTCCCGAACAGATCGAAACAGCAGAGGCACTGGTTAAACCGAGTGGCATTCCGCTAGAAGTCCTTCAGAAGAAGATGGGCATCATTCAGCGTCATGTTGCCAGCGATGACGATACCATCAGCCATATGGCGAGCGAAGCCTCGAAACGCGCCATCGAGGATGCAGGCATTGACCCTGCCGAGATCAAGATGGTGATCTCGCACGGTAGCCAGCACAAAGACCACATCGTGTGGAACAGTGCCGGCAAAATTCAGGATAATATCGGGGCAGTCAACGCTTTTGGCTATGAGATGTACGCGCTGTGTGCCGGCGCACCGATTGCGATGAACATCGCCCGCAGTATGATGATCGCTGATCCGGCACTGGATACGGTCTTGATTGCCGCCGCTTCCCGCGAGAATGATCTGGTCAGCCTGAGTAACCCACGCGCACGCTTCATGTATAACTTTGGCGCGGGCGGGGGCGCGATGATCCTCAAGCGCGATTATGACAAGAACCTCGTACTCGGTGCATCTGCCCTGACGGATGGCTCACTCAGCGAGACGGTGATGCTCACCACCGAACCGGATGCCATCGGCGACGGTGAGATGATTAACGGCGAGATTGTCGGCAGATTGGATGTGCGTAACAGCCATTATATGGCGCATCGCCTGAACGATGTGTCTCTAACCAACTTCCAGCGGGTGATGCGCGAAGCTATCGAGAAAAGCGGATACACGCTAGACGATGTGGGCTTTCTCGGCATCACACACATGAAACGCTCGGCATTTGATAGCATCGTAGAAGGCATCGGTTTACGTCCCGATCAAGCGATCTATCTCGATCATTACGGGCACATTCAGAGCATCGATCAAGTGCTGACGATTCAACTGGGCTTGCAACAGGGCAAAATCAAAGACGGTGATCTGATTATGCTAGCGGGTGCAGGGACGGGCTACACATGGAGCGCGATCACTGTGCGCTGGGGCTGAGGAATTCATCAGGTCAAATTGTCTCAAACAACGGATTTCGACATATAATGATGGTATATGATCGCTTGAACTGGCCCTATGATGATTGATGCATAACCCATGATTCTCGACAATTACCAGCGCATCGAAACGTGGACAGAAGAAGATTTGCTCGAATTACCGCCGAGCGAAACGGACGAATACGAGTTCAAGAGCAGTCTAATCCGTGCTAGCCAGCACTATCGAAGTGAGCTAAGCAGTAAGCTGACCAAGACTGCATCTGCATTGTGGAATACCGGAGGCGGTATTCTCGTGGTGGGTATAGATGATAACGGCATTATCGATGGTGGGATTCCGTCGATGATGGGCAAGCAAAAATTGCGCGATTGGGTCGATATGATCCTCAATTCGGTGTCGCCGGTGGGGCCGTACACGGTGCGCACGATCAAACCCGCACACGAAGCCAGCCGCATTGAACCGGAGATGGTGGTGCTGGTGATTGCCTTCGGTGAGAGTTACGATCTGCCGCACATGGCTCCCGATAACCGGTATTACGTGCGTTCCGGCGCACATTCTAATCCAGCTAGCCATTATCTGGTGGAAGCAATAAGGGCGCGTCGGGGATTAGAGCGTCCGGTGTTGCGGGCACTCTTGCGCGAGAACCCACAAAAGACCGGCGTGATCGAACTGGCACTGGTCACAATCAACGATCTGCCCGCCCTCAACGTGCAGATCGATTTTAAGCCGATCCCCACCCATCTTGCCGAGCAAATTCCTGACCAACTGCCTTTGATAATCCCACTGATTGACCGTAACAACCCGTTCCGTATGGACATTGCTACGATTCATCGCCTGCAATACTGGTTAGGTGATACGCCTTTCAATATGTTACTGCAATACGAAGGCGTGCGGGGTAATCGCTTCACAGATCGGCAAGTGATTGACCATCGGCGCAGTTTAGGCCCTTCGGAGATTCGACTGAGCAACGGCAGTTCACCGGATAAGATGTTGCGTAAGATCAACAAGCAACTCTCGCGCCTCAATCAGACGCTGATGATGCTGATTGAGCAACCGACTTTGCCGGATCATGATGATCCAGCATAGACCATTGCCTGTGCGCGTCCATGACAGGTTCGCTATAATGTACAGGTATAACAACTATTTTTGAGAAAGAGAGCTATTCATTATGACTGTACCAACACTAGATGGTATCACCGCCGAGACGATTAACACTGAGCGCATCAGCACCCGCGTTTTGTTCAGCGGGGCGCAAGATGGCACCCCTGTCATCTTCGTACATGGTAACGTCAGCACGGCCACCTTCTGGGAGGAGACGATACTCGCCTTACCGGATGGTTTCCGTGGGATCGCTTACGATCAGCGCGGATATGGTGGCGCAGATGTAGCGAAGAAGATCGACGCGACGCGGGGCATGGGTGATCTCGCAGACGATCTCAAAGCCCTGATAGATACGCTCGGCTATGAGCGGGCGCATCTCGTCGGACATTCGGCTGGCGGTTCGGTGTTGTGGCGCTTCATGATGGATCACCCATCGATGTGTCAATCAGTGACGCTGGTCAATCCGGGTTCGCCGTATGGATTTGGTGGGACGCAGGGCTTAGAGGGCAAACTGAACTTTGAGGACAGTGCAGGCACCGGTGGCGGGACTGTCAATCCAGCCTTTCCACCGATGATTGCATCCGGCGAACGGGGCGACGGTGAAGGCACACCGCGCTGGACAATGCTCACATTTTACGGTAAACCACCGTTCCAACCTGCCCGCGAAGAAGACCTGCTATCATCGATGCTCAGCACGCACGTCGGCGAGCAAGATTACCCTGGCGATATGACCCCTTCGGAGAATTGGCCCAACGTCGCGCCCGGCAAATGGGGTATGGTTAATGCGCTCAGTCCCAAATATCTACAAGCGATTGATGCACTCTACAGCATCGACCCCAAACCGCCCGTACTGTGGATTCGTGGCTCAGACGATCAGATTGTTGGTGATGCCAGCTTCTTCGATATGGCGACGCTGGGCAAGCTGGGTATGGTGCCGGGCTATCCGGGCGAAGATGTCGCGCCACCGCAACCGATGGTGGGTCAGACACGAGCAGTATTAGAGCGCTATGCCGAAACTGGCGGTCAGTTTGAAGAAGTGGTGATCGACGAGACCGGACATTCCCCTTATCTCGAAAAACCTGCCGAGTTCAATCAAGCTTTCCACGCTTTCCTGACACGCTAATCCCTCGCACATTCACCGCCCTGATCCACGATAATCGGGGCGGTGCTCATTGAGCTTCAGACTGAGTCTGTTAAACTGATATGCATACTTGTCACAAATAAACCGTCTAACAAGATGATTATTGCCATCAAACTAACTCATTCGCTCATCATCATCTACATGATGCTCTGCTTACTGGTAATCTGGGAATACGCGCTGACCGGTATCCACCGTCCGTTTGTAAAATGGGCGTTTCTGTCGATTATCGTAGAAGGTGTGGTGTTCATCATATCGGGGTTTGTGTGTCCGCTCACGAGCTGGGCGCTGGCGCTGGGTGATGAGACCGGCGCAGATTTGCTGAGCGAGTGGTTACTGCTCGATCAGGTCAACTACACGGGCAACTTCGCGCTGTTCTTCGTGACGGGGACGCTGTTATCAGTGCGTCACTTGCGCCGATGAGCCTTTGCCCTTTCATGCTGGCCGCGCTTCTTTTATCATGAGACTTTCCCGTAACAAGAGCCAGAAGATCAACCATGAGCCAGACTGACATCGACACCTTATTCCACTATCTCGAGAGTGACCGCCTTGAAGAACGCCAACAAGCGGCGATTGAACTGGGGCGCGTCCAAGATGCGCGGGTAATCGCCCCATTGATGCAAGCACTGAATGATCCTAATAGCACCGTACGCGCTAATGCCGCCAGTGGATTGGGCATCAATCAGGCACAAGAGGCTGTTGAGGCATTGATCGCACGATTGCATGATGATGAGGACATCGTGCGTGAACGGGCCGCGACTGCACTCGCACAGATTGGCAATGAACGCGCCATCCCCGCGCTGATTGATGCCATCGATACCAGCGGAACCTGGGCGCGGAACCGCATCATTTACGTGCTGGGGGCGAGCAAAGCCGCCGCCGCTGTCGAACCCTTGATTGTGGAACTCGATCATGCAGAGGAATCAACGCAAGGTGTCGCAGCATGGGCGCTGGGAGCAATTGGTGATCCACGGGCGCTCGCCCCCCTGACAGATCTGCTCAAACGGAGTAGCGACAGCGTCCGCGGTAATGTCGCCTATGCACTCGGTGAACTGGGGCAAGTATCGAGCATTGACGATCTATTGCCACTCTTACAAGACCCCGCGCCCGAAGTGCGTGCCAAGACCGCATGGGCGCTCGGCAATCTCGGTGAGACCAACGACGAAACCCGTATGGTTGCCCCCCTGATTGCCCTACTAGAAGATTACGCAGAAATTCGCAACGAATCAGCGCACACTTTCGTCTGCCAGTACGCCGCCGAATCCCTGACACAGATCGGCACCGATCAGGCATTACAAGCAGTCGAGGACTGGCGACCCACTGCCCGCGCACGCCTATTACCGAAACGCATCGCTGACCTCATCCGCGCCTTCCAGCACAAAGACCCCGCCACCCGCGACACCATCTTGCAAGAGTTGCAATCAATCGGGCAAGCCAGCGTGCCCGCACTGATCGAAGCCTTGCAACAGCATGACCATGTGCGCGTGCGTCAGGGTGTCGCGCAGGCACTCGGTATGCTCGAAGCACGCGAGGCGCTACACGCGCTCATCATGGCGATGGCAGACCCTGATCGCGGGGTGTGGTCACAGGCAGTCGCCTCACTGGCGAAGATCGGCGCGGATAAAGCTCTGCGTCCGGCACTCAACAGCGCACGGGAAGGGGTGCGGCTCGGTGCAGGACTGGCGCTGTGGCGTATCCAACGCGAGGAAAAAGCCTTTCGCATCTTGCTGACCGCGCTCCAGCATGAAGATGTGGTCATTCGGGGCAGTGCGATCACCTCACTATGGGTGCAACCCGATGAACGCGCTGTCGCCACACTTCAAATTCAACTCCAGCAGGAAGAAGTCGGTGGGATGATGGCGAAATATATCTTGCAAGCACTCGATACCATCGGCGGGGGCATGGCACAGGCGACGATTACTAACTATCTGGCACAACACCGCAATCAGATGTGAGCGCCCCACAATCGATTCATCCTAGCGACTTGTAGAAACGGAGTGGCGTCTATGTCACACACATTATATTCCCCCTACGCAGACGTATTGTGAGAAAGATAGACGGATAGATTTTTCGTAGTTCCATTCATACCAATCACTTGCAGATTAGAACATTATTTCGTATAATTTTAGAACGAATGTTTTAGGGAGAAGATGGCGATGGAAACGATCAACGAATTACGGACGACGATTGCCTTACAGGTTCGGGCGGGCTACGACACACGCGAGCAGATCATCAATCAAGCCTTTGCCAATCTGCTTGGCGAGTATGACCCGATCTGGTTAGAAGAGCAGATCATCTCGATTACAGATATTGCCCTGCGTCGGCATTATCGCACACAGCGTAACTGGCATCACATCACGGATTGTGATCGACTGGACGAGGCTTTCGCCGAGCTTGATCGTAACGGGATCGTGGCACGTCAGCATTTTACCAGTTGCCAAACACGCGGGCACGCCGAAATCAATCAGGCATTGAGCGAAGCAAGCCAGCATCGTGAGGTGCAGGGTTATGTATTCTTTCATCAGCAAGATACCGAAGTTGCGTTGCAGAATGGCTATCTCTATCTGGCATATGGCTCAGTGACGGGTAAAGAGCAAGAGTCGTTGGCTGTTGCTTATCAAGCCTGCGGAGCGTTGATGCGTGCCGGTTTAAGCATCAGCTGGAATGAGCACGTCCACTCACGTATCTGTGTGCATGATCTCAAATGGCAGTATCGTCGTTTACCTCAATATCTCGTCCACTCCTCCTGAAAAACCCTGATTTTAAAGTGCATCTGACCTAAATTAGCCAGAAATAGGTGATGCACTTTTCTCTTTCTTGATATACAATTGACGCGTATCAACTAAGCTGTTGATTAAACACTTCTAAGGGGGATATGCCACCGATGAACGGTGCGATATATCTGAAGAAGCATGTTTCTCAAACAATCAACATCATACTGGGGTTGATCCTGCCGTGAGGCGCGGTGGGCTTATTGCGCGTGTCAATCACACGCGAATGCCTGACTCAAAAACTATTTACACCAAGAGGAGTTTCTTACATGAATCGTAAAGTATTGATGTTATTCGCTGTTTTGTTGATGCTTGTGCCAATGTTCGGCGCACAAGCACAAGACGAAGAACCGATCCGCATCGGCATTGTTGCTGATTTATCCGGTTGGTTGGGTATCTATGGTGTGGAGCAGGTCAACGGCTTCAAGCTCGGTTTGCTGTACGCTGCCGGCATCGATGTGACCGAATATGACGACATCGACGCAGCACTAGAAGATGTGACTGTTGCGGGTCGCCCGATTGAATTGTTGATCCGGGATTATGGCAGTGAAGACCCTGCCGCGGATGCTGACAACGCCGCCAGCATCACCCGTGAACTGATTGAAGCAGACTTTGTGGATATTCTCTACGGCACGCCTAACAGTGGCGCGGCTTTGCAACTGCAAAACCTGACCAGCCCTGACGAATATAACCTGTTGTTCATGGCAGGCCCGGCTGCTGCCCCACAATTGACCGGTGAGACCTTCAACCCGAACACCTTCCGCATTTGCCGTAACACTTTGCAGGATGCTTCGTCGTTGGCAACTGAAATTGATCGCTTTGGCGAGAGCTACGTGGTGATGGCAGTCGATACTGCTTTCGGTACAGGTACAGGCGCGGCATTCGACATTGCATTCAGCGCCGCAGGGGCAACCCGCGCTGCGGATACGATCCTCGTACCATCGGATACAGTGGATTTCACACAATATCTGCAACAGGTACTCGATAGTGATGCAGATATGGTTGTTCAAGTCTGGGCAGGCGCGGGTGGTATCACCTTAGCACAACAGACTGTTGAACTGGGTGTGCTCGAACAGATGGCACTGGTGACCGGCACCAACAGCAATGACATCATTGCCGCTGCACCACCTCCTGAAGGTACGATTGCTTATATCGTGTATCAGTACACGTTGCCAGATAACGAAGTCAACGACTGGATGACCGAGAACCATATCGCCTTCTATAGCGATGTGCCGGATCTGTTCACCGAGTGTTCCTTCGCCACCGCGCAGGCTGTTTATGCAGGCTTGGAAGCCACAGAAGGTGATCCATTCCCTGAAGCGATGATCCCTGCTCTAGAAGGCTTGACCTGGGATGGTCCTAAAGGCGAATACTACATCCGCCCGAGCGATCATCAGGTGCTGGCTCCGCAATATGTAATCAGCTTCGACGGTATCGAAGAAATCGAACTCTCAGAAGATGTGACGATGGCGCTGCCACAGTACACACTAGTTGCTGAGATTGACCGTGATGCTGCCGCACCCGGATGCTTCTTACCGGAAGCTTACGCAGAACGTTGTGAGATGGATATGGAGATGGAAGGCGACGAATAAGCCACCATTCTTGATCTGACCGATTGAGGGGTGTTGGGTGTGCGGTGTGGTATCAGACGGAGCAATATACCCGATCTGACCGCATCGCCCCCAATACCCTTTTCTTCATATACGAAGGCGATAAGCAATTATGAAACCAGAAACCCGCGCCATTCATGCCGGCTATGAGATCGATGAAGCAACCGGCGCGTTAGCACAACCCATTCACCTTTCTACCACGTATGAACGCGATCCCGATGGGGAGTTCTCTCGCGGGTACAAGTACATCCGCAACGGTAACCCCAATCGGCTAGAGCTTGAAGAACGCCTGAGCAGTTTAGAAGGCGGTCAAGCTTGCGCGATGTTCGCTTCGGGGTCTACCGCGATGATGACGCTCTTTCAAGGATTGCGTAGTGGTGATCACGTCATTGCACCGGCAGATATGTACTTCGGCATTCAGGTGATCTTGCGCGAGATCATGGCGCCGTGGGGTTTAGAGACCAGCTTTGTCAACATGGCTGATGGTGATGCAGTTCAAGCTGCAATCCGTCCTAACACGCGCATGATCGTCACAGAAACGCCCTCGAACCCGATGATGACATTAACTGACATTCCTGCTATCGCTGAGATCGCGCATCAACATGGTTTGATATTCGCCGTGGATAATACGATTAGCACGCCGATCTTCCAGCGCCCGTTTGAGCTAGGCGCGGACATCATTGTGCATTCAACCACCAAGTTCATCAGTGGGCATAGCGATGTGCTGGGCGGGGCGCTCATCACCCGCGAGCAGGATGAATTTTTCGAGCGGATCACCCGTATTCAAGCGATCGGGGGCGCAACCCCTGATCCACATAGTTGCTGGCTCACCCTGCGCGGGATCATGACCTTGCCGGTGCGCGTGCAAGCGATGCACCATAACAGCGTGCAGATTGCGACCTATCTGGAGCAACACCCGCAGATTGAGCGCGTGCTTCATCCAGCACTGGCTTCTCACCCGCAACATGCGCTCTATCAGCGCCAGATGTCGGGCGCGACGGGCTTGTTCTCGTTTCAAGTGGTGGGCAATGCTGACGATGCGATCACCTTCACCAATCACTTAAAAATCATCAAACGTGTGACTAGCTTCGGCGGGGTGCGGAGCAAGATCGAACACCGTGCCTCCATCGAAGAAGGCACAAGTACACCTCAGAACCTATTACGCATCTCAATTGGTCTGGAACATCCTGATGATCTGATTGAGGACATCGAACACGCCTTAAAACAGATTGCAAAGTGAGACCTATGCGCTTAGATCAACAAATCGCCTTTTTGAAAGAGATGGATAAACTCAAGCGCGTCATACGTCAGACGCATCTGGTGGATGGCTCGCGCAAAGAGAACACCGCCGAGCATAGCTGGCACATCATGATAGCGGCGGTGACACTCGCCGAATACGCCGATGAAGCGCTTGATCTGCTACAGGTGATGAAGCTCTTGCTCGTCCATGACATCGTTGAGATCGACGCTGGCGATACCTTCGCTTTCGACGAAGTCAACTATGAAGATAAGCCTGAGCGCGAGCAACGTGCCGCCGAGCGCCTGTTCGGATTATTGCCGGACGATCAGCGCGAGGCATTCATAGCACTGTGGCACGAATTTGAAGCGATGAACACGAACGAAGCCCGCTTCGCCAATGCCATTGACCGCCTGATGCCCTTCCTGCACAATATGTGGACAGATGGCGCGGCAAGTTGGAAAGCGCATCAACCGCGTTTTGAGCAAGTGTATCAGCGCAATGTGGGCGGTGTCGGGTCATCGTCGGCGGTGCTGTGGGATTATGCGCAAAGCTTACTTCAACGGGCAGTGGATGATGGGTGGCTCAGCCCACCGGAAAACTAAGCCCTGCCCATACGTCATTCATCCGATAAGACAATAATAGAAATGTTTGCATCATTATGACTGATATTATTCTACAAGCAATGAATTTAAAGAAAGTATTTGGCAAGCTCGTCGCAGTTGATGATGTCAGCCTCGATGTTGAGCGCGGGACAATTCACAGTATCATCGGCCCCAACGGCGCTGGCAAAACGACCTTCTTCAATTTATTGAGCGGGCGCTATCCAGCAACGGCGGGACAGGTATTTTATAAAGGCGAAGACATCACCGAGCTAGCCATGTATGACCGCGCCCTCAAAGGCATCGGGCGGTCTTTCCAGATCACCAATGTCTTCCCTAACCTGACCGTACTTGAGAATGTACGTCTGGCGGCACAGGCGAATAGTGACGTGAATTTCCGCTTCTTCCAGCTGGCGAATAGCTATACGGAGTTCATCGAACGTGCTGAAGAAGTGATTGCGCTGGTGGGGTTACACAATGAGATGCTCACGCTCGCCAGCGTGTTACCACACGGGGCAAAGCGCAAGCTCGAACTAGCGATCATCATCGCCAGCGATCCTGAATTGCTCTTACTTGACGAACCCACTGCGGGCATGGCATCCGAGCAAGTGCCAGAACTGCTGGAGACCATTCAGCGCATCCGCGAGCAGGGTCATAAGACAATCGTGCTGGTGGAACATAATATGAGCGTGGTCATGGGCGTGAGCGATAAAATCACCGTGATGAACCTTGGCAAGTTGTTGAGTGAAGGCACGCCAGCACAGATTGCCAAAGATGCCCTCGTACAGAAGGTCTATCTGGGCGAGTTATATGCCGATGAGATAGGAGAATGAGCCATGTCTGAACAGAGCCTCTTACAAATCGAGGGGATTCACACCTTCATCGGGCAATTTCACATCCTTGAAGGTGTGAGCGTCAACGTACCCCGCGGGAGCATTCATGTTTTGCTGGGGCGCAATGGCGCGGGCAAGACCACGACGCTCAAGAGCATCATGGGGATCACACCGCCGACGCAGGGCACAATTCACTACAACGGCACCTCATTAGTGGGTAAGCGCCCTTATGAGATCGCACAGATGGGCATCGGCTATGTGCCGGAACATCGTGCCATCTTTCATGAGCTATCGGTGCGTGAGAATTTGCTGATTGCTGGACGGGAGCGCAACGACTTCGCCCGCAAGGAAGATTTCATCTTCGAGCTATTTCCCGATCTCAAGCGCCTGATCACGCTCTCCGGTGGCAATCTCTCCGGCGGGCAACAGCAAATGCTCGCGGTGGCGCGGGCGCTGGTGCCGGATAATCAGCTGTTGTTGATTGACGAACCAAGCGAGGGACTGGCTCCGGTTATCATTGAAGTGCTGATGGAAGCGATTCAGCGCCTGTCTGACCGCGTGACGGTCTTGCTGGTGGAGCAAAATTTCCGTGTGGCGCGGGGCTTAGCCAGCGCGTTCACCATCATTGATGAGGGGCAATCTGTCGAAACGGGTGCAATGGCTTCACTGGTCAACGATCAGGCACTGATTCAGAAATATTTAGGGGTAGCGTGATGAACAACGAATTTCAACGCACGATGATGATTGTCGCTGTGATCTTCATCGTGCTAATCGGCACCTCGTTAGGGGTAGCGTTTGCCAGTGGTAATGGCATCAGCAGTTTCGGGATTGTGATCGTATCGGCATTGTTCAACGCGATGCTATTATTCTTAGTGGCGGCGGGCTTGTCAATTGTGTTCGGCTTGATGGACGTGCTCAATCTCGCACAGGGGGCCTATTTCACGGTGGGTGCGTATATCGCGTGGCAATTTCACCATGCGCCGATGTTCGTCAGCATTCCACCGGATTTGCGCTTCGCGATTGGTGTCGCACTGGCAACGATTGTCGGCGCGGTGCTGGGGGTAATCTTGGAGCGTGGCTTGCTTCAACCACTCTATGAACGCCCGATCTTTCAGATTGTGTTGACTTTCGGCGTGGGCATCGTGATGGGTGAAATCCTGAAAGCAATCTGGGGCGTAGCTGGCAAACAATGGGTGGAACCTTTCGGATTACAACAGGGCTTGTTCTTCGTGTTCGGGCAACAGTTCAGCATCTATCGCCTGTTTGTGATTGTGATGGGCTTCATCTTAATTGTAGCGATTGCCCTGCTGTTGCGCAACACACGCATTGGCATCATCATTCGTGCTGGCGTGGAAGATAGCCAGATGGTTGAGGCACTGGGCATCAACGTGCGCCTCGTGTTCACCAGTGTCTTCACGCTGGGTTGTGCAGTGGCGGCGTTCGGCGGTGCGGTGGCGGCGCCTTTCCTCGGTGCCAGCCTCGGCGTGGGTCAGGGCTTCTTGTTAGGGGCAATTGCAGTGATTGTGCTGGGCGGTCTCGGTAGTTTCGAGGGCACAGCGATTGGTAGCGTACTGGTGGGTTTAGCCGGTCAGGTGGTGATTCAGGTCTCACAATTTGCCAACACCATCGATATTGATCCGAGTACGTTCTTTGCCGGCAGTTTCTTCGCGGGGATCCTCAACTACAGCACCGATGTGATGGGTCAAAGCGTGTGGTCAAGCATCACACCGATGGTGCTGTTAATTATCGTGTTGCTGGTGCGTCCTGCCGGCTTATTCGGGAAGGATCGCTAAACCATGCAGAAGAATCTGACGAATCTCACACTCGCGGATAAAATCCGCATCACGTTACAAAGTAACTGGTTTTACATGGGCTTGCTGGTACTGTTGATCGCTTTCCCGTATATTGTGGCATGGATCACTGGCGATCCTGTCGGCGGGATTGGTGGGCGCCCGCGTGGTGAGTCCATTCGCTGGCAGGGAGTATTCATCGAACTGTTCGTGTTCGTCATTCTGGCGATGAGCTACAACTTGATGTTCGGCTTCAGCGGGGTGATCAGTTTCGGTCATGCGCTGTTCTTCGGCATCGGGGGCTATACCACTGCGATTGTGCTAGGCAAGCTAGGGTTTGTCGAATGGATGACGGGCGTCTTGCAACCGATGAGCGATGCCATGATCAGCACAATGGGCTTTGCCGACAATTTCAATCTTGCGCTGACCATCAGCTTAATTATCGCGTCGGCGCTGGCGTTGGCGCTAGCGGGATTGATCGGCTTAGTGATGGGTCTGGCAACGCTGCGCTTGAAGGGCGTATACTTTGCCATCTTCACGCTGGCGCTGAGTGAAGTCGCGCTGATCTATGTGCGGACATGGGGCTTCACCAGTGCCGAAGATGGCTTCTCAGTGGCGAACCTACCGGATTTCATCAACCCGACGCAATTTCGCTTGAATTATTACTACTTCGCGCTGGTCTGTACGGTGATCGTCTTCCTGCTGATTCGGCGTTTGATGAACTCACCGACAGGGCGCGTCTTGCTTGCCATCCGTGAAAACGAAGACCGCGCACAGGCAATTGGTTACAACACTCTGCGCTATAAATTGCTGGCGATTGTGCTGGCTTCGATGATGGCGGCACTGGCAGGCATCATTCAATTTGGCTTTAACAAGCGCGTGGGGCCGGAGATGTTCAGCGTGCGCTTCACCATCCAACCCCTGCTGATGGTGATTATCGGTGGGATTGGCACGTTCAGTGGGCCGGTGCTGGGCGCAACCTTGCTCGATCTGAGTGAGGTAATCTTCAACCGCGAATTCACCATCGGCGAGACGGTGCTGAACATCGGCGAATACTGGTCATTGATCTTAGGGTTGGCGTTCATCTTCGTAGTGCTGGTCTTCCCGCAGGGGATCGTCGGCACAGTACGGAATCAGTGGGCAAAGTGGCGTAGGCGAACGCCCCGCGCTCCTGATGCCGCCATGCGCGAAGCGCCCGATGTAGGCGACTGAGCACCTCTCGAACACATTAAAAAGCCCGTACAAGATTCTGTGCGGGCTTTTTTGTAACTAAAGGGTAAAGTAAGATACTCAGACAAGTAAGCGCATGGGGTTTTCGAGCAATTCTTTGAAGTATTGCAGGAACTGTACGCCCTCAGCGCCATCACTGACGCGGTGATCGATGCTCAGCGACACTTTCATGCGCGTGCCAACACCGATTGTGCCGTCTTCTTTGACCACAGGCACTCGTTGAGATGCGCCGACAGCTAACGCGCCCGATTGCGGGGGATCAATGATCGAAGAGAACGATTCAACACCGTATGCGCCCAGATTACTGACGAGGAAGGTGCCGTTCTCGATGTATTCGCGTTTGATCTTACCTTCACGTGAATCCGCGAACATCTGCTTGTGATACTCTGCCATCGCGCTCAGGCTGGTGCGGTCAGCATCCGGCGAAACCACGTTGACCAGACCGTTATCCGGCAGTGCAACAGCAATCGCCACATTGATGCGCTTGTGACGCACAATCTTGTCGCCGTAATAATGGCTGTTGAGATTCGGGAATTGCTTGAGTGTCAACGCGACGGCTTTCACGATCATATCGTTGACGCTGATCTTGATCCCGCGTGACTCCAACTGTGTGTTGAGGTCTTTACGCAGGGCAAGCAAGGCTTCGACATCGGTTTCAATCGTCACATAGAAATGTGGCGTGGTGTTGAAGCTAGTGATTGTGCCTTTGGCGATTGCCTTACGCATACGACTGACATCTTCAATCTCGACATGGTCGCCTTCTGGCAATTTGCCATAACTCTGATAGGCGGGTGCGCCCGTGGAGGCGGGTGTACTCTGTGCAGATTGTCCGGCAGGGGCGCTCTGCGCTTGCGATGGATCGAAGCTCTCGACATCAGCTTTGACGATACGCCCGCCGGGGCCACTGCCCGCCACCTGTGCCAGATCAACGCCTTTATCCTCAGCGATCTTCTTGGCTAAGGGTGAGGCTTTGATGCGGCCGTCCTCAGTGCGCGACGCAGTACCCGCGCTTGCGCCGTTGGACGATGCCGGCTCTGGTGCGCTCTCGCTCGCCTGTGGTGCGCCGTCTGTCTCTTCATCGGCGGGCTCGGGGTCAGATGATGAGGCGCTCGCCCCACCCGCTGCCGAATCACCGATGCGAGCGATCACTGTGCCTTCTGTGGCTTCATCACCCACATCTAGCATCACCTCTGACAGCACGCCGTCAGTAGGCGCTTCGACTTCCATCGTCGCCTTATCGGCTTCAAATTCTGCGATGATTTCCCCTGCTGATACAGTATCGCCCACTTCTTTGAGCCAGTTCAGCAAGAGACCATCTACGGTTAGGGTCACGTCTGCCATCTTAGAGAATCTCCTTTACCGCCTTGATTACATCGGTGTGATCGGGATAGGTTAGTTCCTCAAGCGGTTTACTGAAAGGAACTGGCACATCGTGTTGGGTCACCCGTTTGATCGGGGCATCCATGTAATCGAAGCAATGTTCTTGAATTTGTGAGGCAATCTCACTACCGAAACTATAGAACTGATGTGATTCTTCGACAATGACGGCACGGTTAGTCTTACGGAAACTCTCGAAGATCAGTTCGGTATCCAGTGGGCGCAACCAGCGCACATCCACCACTTCGGCAGAGATACCCTCTTTTGCCAATTCTTTCGCCGCTTTCAAACACCATGATACCGCACGTCCGTAAGCAATCAAAGTCACATCGCTACCTTCGTGCTTGATTGCCCCTTTGCCGATGGGCAAGGTATAGTCTTCATCATCCGGCACAGGGCCAGGGAAACGATACAAGCCGATGCTCTCGGTGAACAGCACCGGATTATCGTCGCGGATCGATGTCTTGAGCAAGCCGTAAGCGTCGGCACTATCGGACGGAGAACACACGTATAAGCCAGGGAAATGTGCGAAGATCGGTTCCGGTGTGTGGCTGTGAGACGCGGTGGCTTGATCGCCCCAGCCTGTTGCTGCACGAAAGACCACCGGCACTTTGAACTGGCCATCGAAGAAGTAATGAATCTTCGCGGCATGGTTGATGATGGCATCCATTGCGAGGAAGGCAAAGTTGATCGTCATGAACTCGGCAACCGGACGCAAGCCCGCCATCGCCGCACCCACTGCCAGACCACCAATGCCCATCTCGGCAATCGGGGTATCGCGCACGCGCTTTTCGCCAAATTCTTCGAGGAAGCCACGGGTCACTTTGTGCGTGCCTTGCCAGTAGCCGACTTCTTCGCCCATGATGAATACTTTTTCATCACGGCGCATCTCTTCTTGTAACGCCAAACGCAGGGCTTCGCGCATCGGTAAATTTTTATCAGGCATGAACCCCTCCTAATCCACGTACACGTTTGAGTAAAGATCTTCGAGTGTGGTTGGGAATTCGCTATTTTCGGCAAATTCAACCGCCTCTTCGACCACGGCACGGTTATCTTCGACAATTTTCTCTAAATCTGATTCACTCACGGTCTTGTAGCTATCAAGCAAGTGCCGTTTGAGGATTTCAATCGGGTCTTTTTCCTGCTTCCATTCTTCTAGCTCTTCGGCAAAACGCGAATCATACTGCTTATCGGAGACACCATGCCCACGATAGCGGTAGGTGATCGCTTCTACCAATGCAGAGCCACCGTTGCGGCAATGTTCATAGGCTTTGCCGAGTGTCTCATACATGGCGAACACATCCTGACCATCGACACGCCCGAAGTTCTCGACGTTGTAGCCGACAGCACGTTCGTGCAATACTGGATTACCGGCGGCGCGGTCAATTTCTGTGCCCATGCCGTAGCCATTGTTCTCGATCAACCAGATGACCGGTAAATCCCACAAACCCGCAAAGTTCAGCGATTCGTGGAAATAACCGTTGTTAGTCGCGCCATCGCCGACATGCGATAGCACCACCGCACCAGTCTCGTTGTATTGTGCGGCGAGTGCAATCCCTGCCGCTAAAGGCAAGTGACCGCCGACAATCGCATAACCACCCCAGAAATTGTGTTCAGCAGAGGCAAGGTGCATACTGCCACCCTTACCGCCACTGGTGCCGGTCTTTTTCCCGTACATCTCAGCCATGATGATTTTGGGATCAACACCGAGAATCAACGCCTGTGCATGATCGCGATAGGCAGTGATGACGTGATCTTTACCACGTTCCATATGTGCCATTGCGCCTACTGCAACTGCTTCGTGACCGCTATACAAGTGCAAGTAAACACCTGTAATGCGCTTATCAAAATAAAGCTGATGGCTGGTCTCTTCGAATTCCCGGATGAGGGTCATCTGTCGATACCATTCCAACAGCGTATCCTTATTCAGTTTTGCCATTCATATCTCCTGTAAAACACACCCACTCTCAAAAAAGCGAGTTGTTCGTATTTGGATTAACCTCATTAGTATATAGTTTACCGATTGAACGCCATTAATTCAAACCTTGTTCGGCACGGGACGGGGACAATCTGAGTGGGTAAGATCTTTGCAGTTAGCACATTATATGCAAGACCATATATAGCATTTTACCCTGCTGTTAAAGGGATGATGACACAAACGCACCGTTCTCATCGAGTAAGAACAGCGCGTATTAATGGGACATACTATTAAAAATAAGGATGTGTTCAGCGTCCGGCACGGCTGTCGATTGTCCAGCGCGTGAGATAGACCAATACCACCGCACCCAGCACACCGCTGATGACCTGACCGAAAATCCACACGTTGAGCACGAAGCCCAACCCGAATAAGCGCAGTAGGAATGCGCCGAAGATACCCCCTACCAGACCAAGCGCGATATTACCCGCTACGCCGTAATCTTCACCGCGGATGATGTGTCCGGCAATATTACCGATGAACATCCACAGGATAATTGCAAGCAGTAACTGTGCGATCCCGCCGAACAAACCCCAGCCGATCATCACAGCAAAAATCAGAGCAAAAAATAACAGAGCGGATTCCATAACGTGTCATCTCCTCATGTGTCTTTATTTTTAATTATACGCGATTTTTGCGCGTCCGGTTGCAATTTGTATCGGAAGTGAATTAGAATAATGCTCAGCTTTACCCGTTTAACTGCATAAAATGGGTAAGTGATGATCTGTTGCTTTAAGAATAGGGGCAAGATGACGGCGATCTTCAAGGTGCGTCCACAGGGAATGCGCGCATTTTATCTGATCTGGGTGGGACAATTTTTCTCACTATTGGGCACAGGCATGACACGCTTCGCGCTCACCTTGTGGGCGTGGGAACTGACCGGTTCAGCGACGGCGCTGGCGCTGGTGGCGTTCTTCAGTTTTTTGCCGGGGGTGATCTTCAGTCCAGTAGCCGGCGCACTGGTGGATCGCTGGGATCGCAAGCTGGTGATGATGCTCAGCGATCTGGCGGCGGGTGTCGGCACGATTGCGCTGTTCATCCTCAGCATCAACGGCGTGCTAGTACTGTGGCATGTCTACGTGATCGCGCTGATCGCCGGCGCGTTTGAATCCTTTCAATTTCCGGCGTATTCGGCAGCCATCACGACGATGGTCAGCAAAGACCAGTATGCGCGCACCAGTGCGCTACTCGGTTTAGCCAACTCGGCATCGAGCATCTTCGCACCGGTGGCAGCGGCGGCGCTCTATGTGCTGTTTCAGTTGGAGGGGGTTTTGCTGATCGACATCGTGACCTTCTCTATCGCCTATCTCACCCTACTGATTGTCAAGATTCCAGCAGTCAAGCGCAGTGCGGATGGTGCGGAGAGCCAGAGCAATTGGTGGCAGGAATTCAGCTATGGTTTCCGCTTCATCTGGCGGCGCAAGAGTTTGTTCTGGGTACAGATGACGTTCTTCTTCGCCAACCTAATCTTCGGCATGACCTTCATTTTAATAAACCCGCTGATCTTAGCGCGTACCGGCAACGATGAAGCGATCTTAGGCATTGTCAGTGCCTTTCTTGGGGCGGGTGGCGTCATCGGCGGGTTGCTCATCAGCACCTTCGGCGGGTTCAAAGATCGGCGGATACGCGGTGTGTTATGGGGCTTCGTGGCAAGTGGTATCACAGGATCGGTAGTGCTGGGCATCGGGCAAAGCTTGCCGGTGTGGGTGATCGGCGCAACCTGTACCATGTTGTTCATGCCACTGGTCAACGCATCCAATCAAGCAATCTGGCAGAGCAAAGTCCCGCCGGATGTGCAGGGCAAAGTGTTCGCGGCGCGGCGGGTGATCGCCCAGATCAGCTCACCGCTGGCGATGATCATTGGTGGCTTGCTGGCGGATTATGTGTTCGAGCCAGCCATGCAAGCTGACGGTTGGCTAGCGCCTGTGTTCGGGAGCTTAGTGGGCACAGGTGATGGTGCGGGTATCGGCTTGATGTTTGTTCTGATTGGCATCGGTACAGCAGGTATTGGCTTGATAGCTTACAACCGCACCATCATTCGCGATGTCGAGGCACTGATACCGGACTTTGATCCGGCACTCATTGCCCGAGACTCGTGACCAGTAGTTCCAGCGCCAGACGGGGCTTGAGCTTACCTGTTTTCATATCGACATCGTACTGTTGCAGGTAGCGGTAGATGGTCTCGAGTTGCTTTAGATTGAAACGCCGCGCCTGATCCAACAATTTGCTTGCAGGATAGGGATGAATGCCGAGTGCGCTGGCGAGCGCGTTCTTGTTCGCCGCCGCGCCGGTGTCGAGATGTTCGCGGGTGAGCAAGAGCAGGCGAAACTGGCGCGTGATGAGCGCGAACAGGCGAAAGCCCGGATCAGATGGGTCTTGATCGAGCACTTGGTTCATCAATGAGAGCGCCACCTGCCCGTTACCGACTGCCAGCGCATCGACGAGATCAAACACATTCGCCTCAGCGACATAGGGCGTGAGCAAGGCGACATCTTGCTCACTGATGGCGCGTTCACCATCGACATAACTCACCAGCTTGACCAGTTCGTTATCTGCCCGTCGCAGGTCACTGCCCGTCACCGACGAAAGCGCCACCGCCGCACGCGGTTCAATCTGTGCCTGATAGAATTGCTCTGCACGGTCAATGATCCAGCGTGTGCTATCTTTAGGCACGCTGAATTGACGCATATAGCCTTGCGCTTGCGCGAGCTTGACGACCTTCAGATTGCTCTTGAGATTATCGCGCTCGACCAGCACCAGACGCGCATGAGCAGGCAATTCCGGCACGGCGTCCATCATGCGTTCGAGCTGGCTTTTGCCGTGTGCTGTTTTCATCAGTGCCGTAACTAGACCTTTGACGATCACCAGACGCTTATCTGCCAGAAACGGAAACGAGCGCACGTCGTTGAGGATACGCGCCACGTCGGCACTGTCGCCGTCATATTCGGTGATGTTCATCTCGGCGTTGGGACCTTCGCCCATGCTCGCCCGCACCTGATTGACAGCCTCGTCAATCGCCATGTCATCATCGCCATGAAAGAGATAAAAATGGGGGGTATCAGTCATAGCACCTTACTTCGTCATGATATTATGAACAACGATGGGTTTACTGCGGAAGGGTACGCGCATTTCGCCCCGCTTGACGCGCACAACCTCCATCTCGCCCGGATTGCCGTCCGTGGTAATGTGTTCTTGCACCACCATACCAATCGGTGTGGCATAGAGCGCCGCCGCCATCATCAAGAGCATCACCAGAGGGAAGCGTTCCCATGCGCGGCGGCGATCCGTCCCCATGAACCCTAACGCGGCGATGCTCGTCGTCAGCATACCTGCCGTGACGAGGTTTGTGCCACAGTTGGGGTGGAGTGCCAGTTGCTTCTGACCACGCCTGAGGCGGTTTAAGGCTTCATGCGCGGCGGCTTCGACTTTGCTGGTTGGCACATCACCCATCACCACAAAGCCAGTGAGCGATGCCCGCCCCGACAAAATATAATTCTGGCGGTTGAGCATATGAATCGTCGCGTGTTCAAACGCGTGGTTACGGCGTACACGGCGCACTAGCGGTATTTCGAGAAAAGGGCGCAACATCTTCGCGATACTCTGAATAATAGCCATCGTCAATTTACCTAGAAATCTGTCAGCAATTAAAGATGATTATACTGGATTGTGACGCAGTACGGTATCATCGGTCAGGGTTTGCGTATCATTAGCATAGCAAGCACACATCTGATGTTAATGCACAGACAAGATTTTCATAGGATAGTAAGGTGGCAGGTAATCGGTCTTCGGTTATCATAGAGTAATGAAATCTTTTCGCGGCAAAGGACAAATTCTATGCGCATCCTCTTACGAGGTATTCTGTTAAGTTTATTTTTGACATTCACTGCACTCCCTGTTCTAGGGTGGGAACACAGTGGCAATTTAGATCGACAAACTCGACCACCCACAATTGAACAAGTCGAATCCGATAGCGCAATTGTGCGCGTGATCCCCTCGGAAGCGGTTGTCGGCAGTGAACATGTGATCCTCGTGACGGGCTTACAAGCCAATGAGCCGATCACTGTCCGCATCATCAACGAGGCGAACAGCAACACCGTCTACCAAACCCAACAAAATGCGAATGAGCGCGGGGTTGTTGAGGTTGAGATTTTCACCGAAACAGACGATGAGCTTGGCACCTATCGCGTTGAGGCAGTGAACGCCAGTGATAGGGTGATCGGTAGTAATACACTCACCATCCTTGAAGCGGAAGTGTTCAACCGGAATGTGAGCATCAGCCCCTTGGAGGGCAATGCAGGCACGCTGTTCACGGTGGAAATCAGTGGTGTGCGTCCCTTTGTGATCTTAGAAGTGGTGATTGAAGATGCGGAGGGTAACATCGTCTTTGACCAGCGCCAACGGGCATCCGTCGATGGTCTGGCAATCTTCGAATTTGACAGCACCGATCTTGAAGGCGAACTCACCGTAGAGGTGATTGAAGGCGAGAGCGAGATTATCGCCACGGAAACACTAACCGTGATTGGTGAGGTATTTCCGACGACAATTGTTATTGAACCAGCACCCGCCCTACCCGGCGAGACCGTCTTCGTGACCATCAGTGGTATTGAACCGGAGACAGACGTCACCGTTGATATTGTGTTAAATGGTGAAACGATTGAGCAGATCAGCGAGACTGCCAATATCAGTGGTCTGGTGATCTTCCCTTATAGCTTCACTGAAGATAGCGAACGTGGCACGTATGAATTACAGGTCTTTGCCGATAATGAACAAATCGGTGAGCAGGCCTTGCGTGTCGACGTTCTGCCGGTAAGCGTCAACATTGAACCACCTGTCGGCACCGTAGGCACGGTGTTCATAATGACCATCAGTGACCTGCGCCCTGATGAGGACGTCCAGGTTGATTTCATCCGTGACGATGAAGTGGTACAGACGCGCACCGCCCGCGCTGATGAGAACGGCGAGGCGCGTGTGGCACTCGGTCAACGGTTGGCGCTGGAGATCGGTTTTTATCGCGTAGAAGTGCAACGTCTCGGTGAAGTAGTGCTGACGCAAACAGTCGAAGTCGCCAGCGAACGTCCACAAACGCAAAGCGCGATCAATCCCGATGATGTGAATGTGAGCGTCACGCCGGAGAGCGGTCCTGTTCCGACGGTGTACACGGTCACAGTCAGTGGTTTGCCAGCTGATACTAACCTGACGATGTTCATCCTATTTGAAGGCAGTTCAATCTTTTCATTCTCTGGCACCAGCGATGCTGAGGGCGTTTTCAACACCGAGATCACCAGCGAGGAAAGCGACCCGCCGGGCATTTACACGCTCGAAGTCCGTGCTGAAGGCGAGGTAATCGGCTCTACGGACTTTGAAATCGCCGACGCTAGCGCCGAAGAAACACCCGAAGAAGAAACGCCGGATGATACCCCACCAAGCGTCGAGGGTGATGTGGTAATCGACATCACACCGACAACCTTACGCCAGGGCGAGCGCATCGAGTTCATCATCCGTAACCTGAACCCTGATGAGACTGTCACCTTTGAGTTATTGTTCGAGGGTGAAGTGATCTACAGTACCGAAGCCACTGCCAACGCCACCGGCGCGAGCGGTGTGGCACTGGTTGCGCGAGATGACGAGGCACTCGGTCAGTATGATGTGCGCGTGGTGCGCGATGGCGAGATCATCACCAGCAACAGCTTCACCATCGTGCCAACAGATGCAGAAGTCAACAATGCCAGCATCCGCATCGTGCCGGAAAGTGGCGCACAGGGCACGAGCTACACCATCACCGTTGCAGGGTTGAATGCTGATGAAACTATCGATGTGTCTGTCACGCTCGATGAGGAAAATATCTTCACCAGTGAACGCACTGCTAACGCACAGGGTATTGTGACCATTGTACTCAATTCCGATGCGGAAAGCGCCGTTGGCACCTATGCTGTGACGGTCACCCGCGCGAGTGGCGACATTGTCGAAGCAAGCCTGACTATCAATGAAGGGGAAACCACTGACGAAGAAGTCACACCATCAGACGAGAGTGCTGACGATGCGACAATCAGCGTTGATCCGCTCAGTGGTGATGTCGGCACAGAACATGTTATCAGCGTCAGTGGGTTGAATGCCGAAGAAGCGTTGACTTTACGCATCGAGTTTGATGGCGAAGACGTTTATAGCGCCGAGCGTCGTGCTAACACAGACGGCACATTCAGCACCGTGATCGTCGCAGATCCGGATGATCCTGCCGGCGAATACACGGTGATTATCGAGCGCACGGACGGCGAGCCCCTCAGCACTACTTTGACAGTGACCGCACCAGAACCGGTCCGCGATGCGACGTTGACAATCACGCCGGATGAAGTCGATGAACAAGAACCGTTTGAGATTGTCATCACGGACTTGAACGCCAACGAGATCATCACACTCGACGTTGTGGTGGATGGCGACGTATTGTTCGAGACCGAGCGCACCGCTGATGCAGAGGGAACAGTTAGTTTATTCTTAGCAACCGATGAGGGCGATCCGATCGGCACATACAGCATTGTTATCACCCGTGCAGATGGCGCGACACTCAGTGCCGATGTACAGATCATAGGCGAACCGACCGAAGAAGAACCGGCTATCGACGAAGCCCCCGACGATACAGAACGCACGGTACAGCTGAGCGTCACGCCGAATACTGGCACAGTCGAGACAGCGTACGAGTTCTTCGCATCGGGCCTGGGTTCTAATCAAGCATTTGAGGTGCTGGTGAGCTATGACGGTGAGGAGGTTTTCCGTAGTGCCCGCAGTGCAGATGCAAGCGGATTCTTCTCGATCACGCTGGAAGCCGATGAAGGCGACCCACTCGGTACCTACACATTCAGCTTGATTGCTGAAGATGGTGCAGTGCTCGCATCGGTGGACTTCGAGGTGTTAGAAGATGAAACTGATGCAGAGAGCATCACAGGCGATGACGATGATAATCTCAGCGGTGAGGTGATCGACCCACAAGACGACGATACTGAAGATGCGCAGGTTGAAGATGGTGAAGCGCTTGAGCCGATGACGACAAGCTACGCTGAAGAGCTATACATCGTCTTTGATGAAGAAGTAGCTGTACAGGAGATCACATTCGACGGTCAAGCCGGTGACGTGATCTCGGTGCGTGTTGATAGTGGCGACACGCTCGACACAGTGGCGCGTCTGTTGACACCTGATGGAGTTGAGATTGCTCTCGATGATGATGGCGGTCTGGGCTTTGACCCTGAAATGGAACGCGTTCCTCTACCCTTGAGCGGACGTTACACGCTGGAGGTTGTGCCATTCAATCCAGGAGATACAGGTGAAGCCTACGTCACTATCACCCGTGATGATGTGCGCACACTCGATCAGGATGCGTCGCGTGTGATTGTGCTCAACTCGAAGATCACGACGGACATCTTGACCTTCGAAGGCGACGCCGGTGAGGTGGTCAGTTTGATCCTCGATCTGACTGATGGTGCAATCGGTGATCTGACCGTTCATGCGCGTCAGGGTAATACCGAACTGATGCACTATCAGACCTTCGGCTTACCACGCACTGTTATTCTAGGCTTTGTGGTGCCAGAAGATGGCACGGTGGTGATCCAGATCGAAGACGACGGCAGTAACCGCGCTGAACTCAATGGGCGGATTGATCGCGAATAGCGCACGATCTCCGCGAGTGTACAACAAAAAACGGGCGCGTCAGAGATAATCTGACGCGCCCGTTTGCGTGTTAGCTAGTCGTCATCCTCAGGGAATTCGAAGCCTTCCGGCAAAAGCGGTTGCAAAAATTCCCAGACAATGTCATGCACCTCGTTGGGCTCTGCATGACGACCTAACTGCTTCTTTGAGAAGACCAATTCACCATTCACCGTGACTTCAAACTTGCCACCGACTGAAGGAATCATCGTCCACTCTTTTACAAAATACTCGATTTTGCGATTAGAAAGAATTTCGTCCGCCAACCTGACGGCTCTTGGTGTGTAGTTTCAACTCGCACAATATTCGAGGGTGATGTTCAGTAAACCTTGTTGCATTGTTGGTGCTCCTTTCTTGTATGATTCAATGACTGCCTCCCCTAGTGTAACATATGCTCAAGCAAGTGCCTGAATGCTACATTAAGATGAGGATTTACCTCTCGTGTGTGGTGACGACGTGAGCAGCGGTTGAAGTGTTTTGTCAAGTTGTTGTAGCATACAACTGGAAGGCAATATGAGACGAGATATCCATTCGCCCCACGAGGTTGTTAGTCAATTGATTTCACCGCTGTTTTGCCCTCATCCCCCGCCCCCTTCTCCCAGCGCAGTTCGGGAGAAGGGGAGAAAATTGCTTTTGAAGTCCCTCTCCCATCCGCCGCTTTGCGGCTAGGAGAGGGACTTAGGGTGAGGGATGGATTCGCCAACAACATCCCCCCACTGCTCTACTTTAGATCCTGAATTACTGAATTTAACTTCCTACTTTTTGCATAGAATGCCATTGATCAATCTAAAGAATAACCAAGACGCAACAACATCGGTTCCATCTGCTGATTAAGGCGTTCTATAATGTCAGGCGGTAAGGTACGATATCCACCCATTTTACCACTGCGGAAAAAAGCGTGCTCATCTGACCATTTATCATCATCCATACCTTGCTCGGCTTCGTTAGCTTGTAAATTTGAGAAAGTGGTCTGTTTGATGACTGTTTGCAGGCGTGTTTCATCTATTTCTAAATGCAGAAAATCGCGTAATTTAGCTAGAGTTGGCAATGGTTGCGCCAACAAATCCTCATAACGAATGAGAATGATCTGTGCATCGTAGGGATTATCTAGCCATTGCGCAACATGCTCATGCCATAAACCATAATAGTTTGTACCTTGCGCTAATAAAGTCTCCCAATCGGATGGTTGTTCAATACCATACAGATAATGATAGTAAGAGAGCATCGCATCGCGCCCATCACGCACGATATTGATCACCCGGCGATAGTCAGGCTGTGGCAATAAGTGCGTTTTAAAATAAGTCGGGGTCGTATAACGCCGATAGTAAGACTTGTGCACCTCTGGCACCAAATCCAAAACCATTCGGATCGGTGCAACGCTCGCATCCATCCCATAGACCATTCCTGCGATGATCGTCTGCATCCACGTGTTGCCACACTTCGGAAAGCCGGCAATGAACACATCATCAGGATGATAATCCCCACCTTTAGACAGCTTTAAATTACGGGCGAATTGCTCGGTCACATTTTTGTTGAATTGTCGCAGTTGTTTATTAAACACCCGTTTAGCTAAAGCTTTCATAGCTTGTTATCCTCGTCAGAAAGTCGCGCTGTTTTATAGACAGTAAAAAGGGTTATGTCAAGGTGGATCAAATCGCAAATGATTGTGTGACCTATTGTAGAGAATAATCAAGTGTTGATCTACCCTTGTATTTAAGTTGGGTGATGCAGGCGAGCATCTGGTATTTATAAGACCCGCACCATGACAAATGTAAGACATTCCCAAACTTTAACGGTTCCCTATTATTTTTTCAGTATAATAACACTATACTTTCAAAGATTAAGGTCATCATACGAACATGTCCAAGACTGTCGAAAGCGTATTCAATGAATACACCCGTTTGCGCCTGCACGGATTAGAGATGATGGAAGCGGTGCGGACTTTACACCCACATTTACAAGATCTCGATAGCAAGCTCCGTGAAGACCTTGCCGCCCTTATGCGTGCCTGGGAGAATAACCGCACGGAGAGTATTCCTTTTGTTGATCGCGAGCAACTGGCAGCGGTTGCGATGGAACGTGATAATGCCGATGGCATCGCCTGCCCAAAATGTGGTAAAAGCAACGAGCTGGATAAAATCATCTGTTATGCGTGTGGCAGTTTACTCACACTGGATGCAATAGAAGCCACCAAACGCTTCGAAGATTCTAACAACACCTATCAGGATGAATTATTCAAGCAGAATAACGTGTTGATCATTTCTGCAGAACACAACGGTAAACAGTTGAAATTGTATCCACAACTGGGCACCCATCAACTCTCGATGGGGCGCAAGATCACTGATGTAGACCTGGAGCCTTTCGACGCGAACGATTATGGCGTATCACGCTTGCACGCAACTATCAACTACAACGAGAGCACACAAAACCTCTCTATTTTTGATATGGGCAGTACCAACGGCACGTTCATCAATGGACAACGGCTACACGCCAACGAACAGCGCGTTATCCGACATGGTGATTTGTTACAATTGGGTCAACTCAAACTGAGGATCATCTACCACACGCCATAATATGACCAATTTCTCACATACTGGACTTCACAGATCCATACATTACACTATATTATGGAAGGGTATCCAACAGAATATAGCGAGTGATTGTATGATCACCTTAGAGACCTTATTTGAGAAATACCAATCATTGCGCCTTGATGACTATGAGCTTGAACAAGTGTATGAGATGATGCGCGAGGATGTGGTCAGTAATTTAACACGTGAAGAACGCAACATCTTAGCCATTCAGTGCAAAGAATGGGAATCAGAGCGCACACACATTAACCTGAGCCGTATTCAGCAAGAAGCGATCAGGCGCAGTGTCACGACCAATACCACCATCAAGATCACATTCTGCCCAGCATGTGATGCGCCAAATGCGGAAGGCTTCACGCGGTGCCAGGTCTGTGATGAACCCTTAGCTGTCTCACACACTCAGGCTAATACGACCACAGGCATCATGAAGAATAAACGCGGGGTTCACTTCGAGCGTGATTCCAGATTAGTGCTAAAAGTTGCCAATGCAACTGATCGTCTGGTGTTACAACCTCAACTTAGCCCGACAGGCTTGAAAATTGGACGGCGCACCGACTATACAAGCATCTGTGATGTGGATCTCGTGCCCTTCGGGGGAAATGATTACGGTATTTCCCGCGTCCATGCTAGCATCCGTTATGACCGGACACGAGATTTGCTGATGATAACTGATCTCAACAGCACCAATGGCACGTTCATCAATGGTGTGCGCATTCCGCCACAGATGGAATCGAAACTATCTGATGGTGATGATTTACGCCTGGGACGGATGCCTTTTGTGGTGAAGTTCAAGTGATACGCACCGCACATCAATGAGCGGGTGGATCACTCGCAGGGAAGGATTCATCAGAGGCTTGTGTCACACGGTCACGCTCGCCACTGATAAGTTCACGCCGTGCAAACAGATCATCTACCTGTGCCGCGATCAGAAAATCATGCCGATCCAATCCCATCATATCCGCAGTGGCACAGGTGACCGTCACTGCCTTGCCCAGAGCACGAAACATCACATGTTCAGGTTGTTCAGCGCGTAATCCCTCCAGATGTTCGACAAAGCTGATGACCTGTTGCGCGGTGTCGAAATGATAATCACGCCGTAATTGGTAACCGTTCGTCTCATCTTTGAGCAATTGCCAATCGGAGAGATGTTTGAGCGCGTTCTCGACTTCTTGTACCGACATCGACGCTTCTTCAGCGCTGATAAGTGCCGCAAGT
Source organism: Anaerolineae bacterium (assembly GCA_051117475.1). Lineage (GTDB taxonomy): Bacteria > Chloroflexota > Anaerolineae > Aggregatilineales > Phototrophicaceae > JAUZRW01. Next base: position 70,162 of record JBNPEE010000020.1, read on the forward strand.
TTGTCATGCTGTGTCATGCGGATATCTCCCTATTTTTTATACCTACAAAAATAGCTTACAGGGGCACTCTTAGATTAACATAAATATAACGAGCCTGACGCATCACGCGCCAAGCTCGTTTAGTTGATTGATCTGCCATTCAGACCACGATATTCACTTTGGGTTCGCGTCCGCGTCCGGGGATGAAGATCACACGGCGCGGTTCTTTACCCTGCAAAGCATCCTGTGCGGATTCACTGGCTAACGCTTTTTGACGAGCATCAGTTTCAGCAATTTCCGGCGAGACCATGATATTCTCACGGGGTTTGCCATTGATCATCACCACCAGTGCGATTTCATCTTCTTTGGCTTTCTCAGCATCATAGATCGGGAAGGGTTCTGTGTGTATGCTGTATTCCCAACCCATCTGTGACCACAATTCTTCTGCGATATGTGGGGTGATCGGTGCCATCAAGCGCAACATAATACTCATCACATCCTCGAAGCACGCTTGCCCGATACCGGCTTTGATCGCTGATTTGATCTCGTTACGTAGTTCCATCAGGTTGGCAACAGCGCTGTTGAACTTGAAGCTCTCGATGTTGTAATCAAAGTTGTGGATGGTCTGATGAACTTTGCGCTCTATTGCGCGTTCTGCATCAGGATCAGCCTCACCGCTCACGCCATTCTGCACGAAATCCCATACATCATTGATCCAGCGCACCACGCCGATGATCTGATTCTCATTCCATGGGCCACCCTTCTCCCATTCGAAACCCTGCATCAGATAGCCACGCACTACATCTGCGCCATACTTTTGCACCAGCGCATCGGGGTTAACGACATTACCCTTTGATTTAGACATGCGCTGAATTTCTAGATGGTGCTTCAGCTGATTGACGTTATTCTCACCCTCAATTGAGGGGATCTCGATGGTGGCGTGCGCTGGCACCTCAACCAGTTGCATCTCCTCACCAATCCACAGATTGTTCTCAACGCGCTTCATCAATTCGCCCTCAAAAACAGCGACATCCATCGGGATGACGGGCTTTTGTCCGCCTTCGATCACTGCCACATGATCAGCAATCAGGCGCTCACCGTCCATCTGCCCGAAGGCGATGATCTGATCGCCACTACGTTCAGCGCCTAACACTTGCCCCTGATTGCGCAGTTGTAAATAAGGCTCATCAAACAGACCTTCCAAATCGCGTCCGTGTTGCCCGGCGATGGCCTGGGCGGCATCGAACACACCTAGATCACGGATGGCTTTGTTAAACCAGCGCGCATACAACAGGTGCATGGTGGCGTGTTCTGTACCACCGGTGTAAGTATCAACGGGTAACCAATAGGCAGCCTCTTCAGCATCGAACGCTACGCTGTCTTCATTCGGTGATAGATAACGCAGATGATACCATGACGAACTCATAAATGTGTCCATGGTATCGGTTTCGCGACGTGCCGGATTGCCATCCTTATCAACTGTCTTGAAGAATGGTTCATGATAGGTCAGCGGACTACGTCCGGTGGGTTCAAAATTAACATCTTCAGGCAATTCGACGGGCAAATCATCCACTGGAACCACCTCGAGGGTATCATCTTCACGATGAATGATAGGAATCGGAATCCCCCAGTAACGCTGACGACTGATCAACCAGTCACGCAGGCGGTAATTGACATTTTCTTCGCCGATACCCTGCGTCTCTAAGTAATCGATGGCGGCGGCAATCGCGGGAGATTTGCGCCCCTTCTCGCCGTTATGCACGGTGCCATCAATCGCGCCACTGTTGACCATCACACCACCGCCGGCATAGGCTTCATCCATTTCAGCAGGATCAGGTACAGTATCCGCACCATCCGGTTGAACTACCGCGACAATCTCCAGCCCGAAATGACGTGCAAATTCAAAGTCGCGCTGATCGCCATAGGGCACAGCCATAATCGCCCCTGTGCCATAGCTAATCATCACATAATCAGCAATCCAGATCGGGATCTTGTTGCCGTTGGCGGGGTTAACCGCATAAGCGCCCGTCGGCACGCCGGTCTTCTCGCGGTCTTCTGCCAGACGTTCGATCTCGGTTGATTTCGCCGCCTGTTCGACATAAGCATGGATTGCCTCGCGCTGTTCATCAGTGGTGATGACATCCACTAGCGGATGTTCCGGCGCTAACACCATGAAGGTTGCGCCCCACAGCGTATCCGGGCGGGTTGTGAAGACTGTAATCTGCTCATCCGGATGCCCGTCTACCTTGAATGAGATTTTCGCGCCTTCACTACGCCCGATCCAATTCGTTTGCATGAGCTTAATCGGTTCGGGCCAGTCCAACTGCTCGAAATCTAGCATCTCATCGGCATAAGCCTTGTAACGGAAGAACCACTGCGTCATCAATTTCTGGATGACAGGTTGTCCTAAGCGTTCATCTTTGCCATCAATAACCTGTTCGTTTGCCAGCACAGTCTGCAAGGCATCTGACCAGTTGACCACCGCTTCGCCACGATAGGCAAAGTCGTTCTCATAGAAGAGTTTGAAGAACCATTGATCCCATTTGTAGTATTCCGGCGTGCAGGCAATGATTTCGCGTTCCCAATCGAACATGGCTCCCATACTCTTCATCTGTTCGCGCATACGTTCGATATTGGCATACGTCCATTTCCACGGATGAATGTTGCGGCTAATGGCTGCCTGTTCAGCCGGTAAGCCGAAGGCATCGAAGCCCATCGGGAACAATACGTTGTAACCCTTCATGCGCATGTAACGCGCACGCGCATCGGATGGGGTCATCGCGAACCAGTGCCCGATGTGCAGATCACCTGATGGATAGGGCAACATGGTCACTGCGTAGTGTTTGGGTTTTTTCCAGTCCACTTCACTACGATATAGTTGGGTTTCTTGCCATTTATCTTGCCATTTTTGCTCAATGGCTTGAGGGTTGTACTCACTCATACGGTCTTGTTATCTCCATTGGTTGGATCAAGGGTGTGAAAAATAGGTAAACAAAGCGAATCAGAGCAGATGATGCCACTGAATAATGCACATTGATTTGAGATAGGGGAAGCGTTAAAGGAGGGTCACGGCATACTTGCGTGACTACATAAGAGAATAGCGGGTGACCACCGCACCCTGCGGATTCGTTGTTGCAATCATGTTGATATACTCCGCGTTGGTTGAACAGATACACATACGATACAGCGTTTTTGTGCGGAGGTCAACAGTTTGGGCGCACATGGACAGGGCAATTGCAAAGTCCAGTCATACCAACAATTGCCTATCAACGCTCTCCGTAAAGAGAAACATCAAAAACAATTGTCTCTTTGTCCGGGGCACTGCACCCGTGAAAATAAGCCATTTATGAGAACCAGAGGATACTTCTTGACATGTGACTAAATTGTCACATATTATAAATGTGACTAATTAGTCACGTAAAGGATAGCAATGGATCAAGATGAAGTTTTTAAGGCGTTGAGTGATCCTCATCGTCGTACCTTACTGGATGCTCTTTTTCAACGTGATGGGCAGTCACTCAATGAGCTGAGCGATTTACTACCAATGACACGCTATGGCGTCATGAAACATCTGCAAGTGTTGGAAGTAGCTGGACTCATCACATCGGAGAAGGTAGGACGAGAGAAGCATCACTATCTGAATGCAGTTCCGATCCAGATGGTCTACGAACGCTGGGTCAGCAAGTATGCTCAGCCGTGGGCGCAAGCACTTACAGGACTCAAAAACATGATGGAGGTAAACCCCATGTTGAATAAGCACATTCAACGGATATTTATCCAGACCACGCCGGAAGATTTGTGGCGGGCGCTCACCAACAGTGATTTGACCAAGCTTTACTACTTCGGCAGTGAGGTCGAAGCGGATTGGCAGACCGGTGGCACGTATCGCTACCCGATCCCTGAGGGCGGGACCTATGTGGAGGGCGAGGTTATCGAGATTGACCCACCTCATAAGTTAGTCACGACATTTCGCCCTGTATGGCAATATCCTGATGAAAGCCCTCCCGTTTCTCGCGTGACCTGGATTATTGATCCAATCGGCACGACCTGCAAGCTAACGCTGGTGCATGAAAATCTAGACATGACCAGCGAAAAAGGTCAGGAAATCATCGAGGGTTGGTCGCGCATCACATCCGGACTTAAAACCCTGCTCGAAACAGGACAACCCATCAACTTTAACAACGAAGGTTGATCCGCACGACAGGCACTGTGTTTTGCAGTGACCGCTAGTAAAACGGGTTCATTGGACAAAAGAAGGAGAACAGCATGACAATCGTTTCAATCATTTATCATTCTGGAATGGGAAATACAGCCCGCGTTGCAGAAGCCATTGCAGAAGGTGGCAGAGCCGTGCCCAACACAGAGGTAAAGCGCTTCGAGATCACCGGTGAGCAGATCACGGACGGACGCTGGCAGGATGATGCCATACTCACCGAGCTGACTGCGTCAGACGCGATCATCTTCGGCTCACCCACTTACATGGGGATGGTATCCGGGCCATTCAAGTGCTTTGCGGATGCCACTGCCCCGCTATGGTTCCAGCAAAAGTGGAAAGACAAAATCGCAGGGGGTTTCACGAGTTCCGGTTATCCTTCTGGCGATAAAGTGATGACGCTACACTACATGGCAACCCTGGCAGCACAGCTCCGCATGATGTGGGTTGGGCCGGCAGCACCGCCGTCCAATATCACGCAGGATGGCGAGAACATTGATCGCTGGGGATTCTATCTCGGTTTAGGCACCTTAGGTAGTACGCGCCCCGAACTGAATTTGCCCGATGAAGGCGATCTCAACACTGCGCGTTTTTATGGGCAACGCATTGCAGAGACAGCACACCGGTGGATGGTTACCGTTCAGGAGGTTGGGTGATGACTGAGACTCAAGCATTTACAGGGTTCCCGATGGAAGGTTTACAATTCCTGCGCGATCTGGCACAGAATAACAACAAGGATTGGTTCGACAAACATAAGCCAACTTATCGCGCCACCGTACAGACACCTGCACTAGACCTGGTCAGTGCACTTGGCGAACGTCTTCAAACAGAATTTCCGCGCATCTGCTACGACGCACGCACCAATGGTGGCTCACTCATGCGGATCTATCGCGATACACGTTTCAGTGCTAATAAAGCACCGTACAAGACGAATGTTGCCATGATGTTCACGCCAGAAGGCTATAAACGTATGGAAGCGCCGGGCTTTGGTTTGCAAATTACACCGGAGCAAGTTGAATTGGTTGTCGGTATGTTTGCCTTCAGCAAAGCACAGCTTGAGATTTATCGTGAGGCGATTCTCGATAATTCGAAAGGCAAGGCGTTGATTGCAGCCGTTGCTCAGGTTGAATCTGCCGGGGATTACATACTTGGTGATAAAGAGCTAAAACGTGTGCCCCGTGGTTATGATGCCAAGCATCCTCGCGCTGAATGGCTGAAGTACAAGAGTCTGCTAGTATATGCGCCACCTATTCCGCTGAACATCGTTCAGACAACCAATTTACTGGACGTTACAATGAACCACTTCAAAAATATGGCACCCATTTACCGATGGCTCATAAGTAGTGGCATCGGCTGAGGTTCACTTCTATCACCATTGAAGGCACGAAGGACGCGAAGAAAAATTTGCTTGCCTTCTTCGTGTCCTCATGTGGGGGTTTTTACCTATATTATCGGAATTTATACCTGTTATGTGGTGAAATAGGGTGAGTTAAGGGTAAGAGAGTGGTGGATAATTTGCCGATGTTTTTCGGTGAAAGGTTGTGGCAGTTGGTGTGGATCGACAAAACGCAGCGCCAATGTCTCATCATTATCGGTGCTAAGCTGTCCACCCTGAACCGTACACTGAAACACAAAGTTGATATACGAAACCTGATGGCCATTGGGATAGGTGTGGCAATAAGTCTCGCCTCCATATACGCCAATTAAGCGCGTCGGGTGGACGATGAGACCGGTCTCCTCATAGACTTCGCGCATGACGGTTCCGGCAGGTTCTTCGCCCGGCTCGTATAAACCACCCGGCAAATCCCACAAGCCATCGTCTTTGCGCTTTTGTACCAGCACACGCCCGCGCTGGTCGAAGATGACAGCCGTTGACCCCGGCGACATCACCAGCAAATTACCGATGCGTTGTCGTAGCGATTGCATGTAACTGGTCTGTGGAAAAGTCTGCGGGTCAAATTCAGGGACAAGAAACATCGGGAATTGACGTGATTGCCATGCCGTGAGTCGGCGCTGATGGACATCGGTAAATTCCGGGGGTAGGTTATCGATGGAGAACCAGCGCACATCTTGTGATTCGACAGGATCGGGATTAATCTCGCCCCCGATAACGCGACATTCGAAGGTCACGCTGACATAGGCGAAGCGATCGCCATTGGCATAGGCGCGGATTTGTCCATCGCCACCGAAAACCCCGACTAATCGCATGACTTCGACATGCAAGCCCGTTTCTTCAAAAACTTCGCGGATTGCCGCCTGTGCGGGTTCTTCGCCTGGCTCGATACTCCCACCCGGAACACCCCATAAACCATTATCTGTGCGCTGTTGTAGCAGAATATTCTGGCGATCTGCGTCCGTGACAATCGCCGCCGCCCCGACAAATACGACCAGATCGGTGCCGATATGCGCCCGGATTTGTTTTACCCATTCTGAAATTGGCATCCCGTATCATCACTTTCTGTTGAATGCAAAAATAAGCCTGTCAGAGCATAGCAACAAAATAAGGATACGACGAGATGCGAATAGCAAGCGTCAGTTAAGGTGGTAGAGACAAGTTAGCGGTGTTGGTCAGGTTGGTGAGGGGGATAATTGGTACGCACAGGAACCGGTACGCGGGCGGGTTTATTACGCTTCTCAGGATTGAATGCTTCATCTAGCTTTTCCAGCACTTCCCGTGCCAGATCAACGATGTCATCCCATATAGTACGTTCTTGTTTACTCACTGTGCGACCTTTCCATTCATCGCAGTCGTTTTGTGCAAGTTCATAGTTTTGAGAAGCATTGATGCAGTGGACCTAATGAGACTCGAACTCATGACCTCTTCAATGCCATTGAAGCGCTCTCCCAACTGAGCTATAGGCCCTTCACACAATACGTCCCTATCATAATGATGCTGATGCAGGTTGTCAAGATAAAGGCAAGTGTATATCGGGATACAAACCCGACTAGCCCCGTACCATCTGCGCGAGAGCGTCTTGCATCTCCTCCAGCACGTCAGCCGGTGGCATCATGAAGCGCGGGCCGTTGGTGCGGAAGTCCTCGATAGTTTGTTCCATCTGAGCGCCGCCACAGGAACAGCCGGGTTCATCAAACCATTGCACGCGCTCACTGTCTATATCAATATAAGCCCCATTGACGCCGTTGCTCTGTTCGTCTTGCCACATCCATGATTTTTGCATGATGATCTCCTGATAATTACGATGCCATTCACTACACCTTATAGAGCGTCTCATGAGTGATTTTCTTACAGCATGTGATGCAATCACTCATCAAGATCTCCCTCGCGATAAGGGCGCACACAACGGAAGCCATAGAAATCAGTGCGGGCGGATACGCCACTTGCTCGCGAGGTGGTGGTGGCTTCGGCTTGTACCCACGTCCAACCCCCGCCGCGTAGGGTGTTGGTCGTATCCGCACTATATTCGTTACCCGTCCATTCCCAGACATTACCCGCCATGTTATATGCCCCGACCCACGATAAACCTTCCGGAAAAGCGTCAACAGGGGCACGTTCGGCATAGCGATCATCGTAGGCGCGCTCTGACCAATTTTGATCACAATTGACATCACAGATATTGGCGCGTACCGTGTTCAAGTCCCATTCATTGCCCCAGGGATACAACCAATTTGAGGGGCCTTTAGCGGCATATTCCCATTCGATCTCGCCCGGCAGATGCGCATCTCGCGCTTCACAATGTGCCTGTGCTTCTGCGGATGTGATATTGACCTGTGGCAAGGCAGATTCGGTCGATGAACCATAGACCTGCTCGGAGACTTCGTAGCGGTCAATCCAATAAGGTTGTTCAATGGTTATCAGAGAACCGTTGAACTCATCGCCCAATTGTGAATTACAACTGGATTCACCGAGCTTCGGCACGCACACCGCTTGATTATAGGCATAGTGTGCATCTGTGGTGCCCTGACGGAATTGTCCGGGCGGGACGAGTACCATCGGCACCCCATCAATTATGCGTTCAATCGGCTCCCATTCATCGTTGGCTGTGACAGGCGTTATCCTGGTTGGTTCAAGTGGTTGGGTGGGCGTATCATCAGCTTGCGCTACCTGTGTTTGGGGCGCAGGGTCGGTCACCTCGCCCGCGATAGGCGTTTCATTTTGCAGCCGGAATATGAAGAAGAGGATCAGCACAGCAATTACCCCAAACACACCGACACCGCCATAGATCATCATACGTGATGATCCTGCAGATGTAGAACCGGTCAAATCAGGCTTTTGAGCCTGAATTGTGCTAGTTACCTGTGACGCAACCGGCTCCGGTGCGCGAGTCTGTGGTGAGGCGTGTGCATAGGATAAGGGAGGATACGGTGCTGGCGCGGGTTGAGGTGCATTGAGCGCGATCCCTTTGCGGTGTAATTCCTGATGCAGGTCAACCAGCGCATTATCGAACGGTTGGTTCTTGAAATCCACCCACTGAATGCGATTCAGTTGAAAGTGAATCTTCGCATCGCGCAATAAGAGCGGGAAGACTGGCTTTCCATGATCGAGAAAATACTGCCACTCGTCTTCCACATTGCGCGATGCCATCGAATCCGGCGATAAGATGACCAGCATCGCTTCAGCAGTATCTAAGCCTTGCTGAATGGCGGTGCTCCACTTCATGCCAGCGGGAATATCCTCAACATCAATCCAGATATCCGCACCCAACTGATCGAGCGCAGTGGCTAATTTACGGGCAAATATTTCATCACGGCGACTGTAACTGATAAAGATGCGTGTCATGAGATCAACTTCAGATTATCACAGACTGGTATCTTATTTATATTAGCGCAAAACATGCTAGCTTGCTTGACGAAACGCTCTTACTCGGCGGCATTAACTTCAACCAGTACCTGCCCGCGTTCGACGATATCACCGGTTTGTACCAGCACGCGGGTCACTCCGCCATCGTAAGGTGCGCTGATACGAATCTCCATTTTCATCGCTTCTAGCACAGCTAACACCTGCCCCGCACTAACCACATCGCCCACGGCAACGCGCACATCTAATACCTGACCGGGCATCTCGGCTGTGAGATCCCCACGTGCGCCCGCGCCCCTCTTAGCGCGTCTGCGCCCGCTATCCACTATTAGCGCGTATTGTTGACCCTGCCACTGCACGTAACGCGCATCACCGGTCTTTGCGGTGTGTAAAGTGTGACGTATCCCGTCAAGATCGAGCAGGAAGGTGCCATCGCTCAAGCGGGTAGCGTTCAGGTGATAGATCTCGTCGCCAATTGTCGCCAACAGAGAACCATCCGCCTGAGTTTGTAGGCGCACTGAATACGTTTCACCCTGATATTGATAACGATATAGCATCGGTCACTCTCCTATGCGGAAATTATCGGCACGTCGCCACGGGTTAAAGGGGTCTTCATCCACAGATGCGCTAGTCGGCGCAGTTTCAGCCTTGAGATAGGTCTCTGATAACGCACTAGCGATCAGCACAAGCGGTGAGAGTTCCGGCGTAGGTGGCAACAAGTCACTGAGATGATCGTCTACAAAGCGCGTGGTGATCTGCCCTGCTTCAAATGCCGGATGAGCGAGGATGACCTGTAGAAAATCGGTGTTGGTGGTGGTGCCGAGGATGACGGTATCCTGTAAGGTCTGGCGCATCCGCTGAATGGCATCGACGCGGGTGCGATCATGCACGATCAACTTGGCGATCATCGGGTCATAGTGAATGGTAATGGCATCACCCGATTGCACGCCACTATCAACCCGCACACCAGCTCCGTAAGCGGGTTCAAAACGCTGAATCGTACCAATAGCCGGCAAGAACTGATTGCGGGCATCTTCCGCATAGATACGGCATTCAATCGCGTGACCCTGCTGGCGTACATCTGCCTGTGAGAAGGGGATCGCTTCCCCGCCAGCGATACGACATTGTAGCTTGACCAGATCGACACCGGTCACTAGCTCGGTGACAGGGTGTTCAACCTGCAAGCGCGTGTTCATCTCAAGGAAGTAAAAATCGCCCGTTTCAGTGACGATGAACTCCACTGTGCCCGCGTTGACATACTCCACCGCCTGTGCCGCCGCAACAGCCGCCTGCCCCATCGCTTCACGCATGGTATCTGTCAAAGAGGGTGATGGCGATTCTTCGATGATCTTCTGGTGGCGGCGTTGCGTGCTACATTCGCGCTCATAGAGGTGCAAAGTGTTGCCGTGGGTGTCAGCGATGATCTGTATCTCGATGTGTCGCCCGCTCTCGATATAGCGTTCTAAGAAGATGCGCGGATCATCGAAGGCTTTACGCGCCTCCGAACGTGCACCACTGACTGCTTCGAGCAGATCATCAGCACGTTGAACAACGCGAATCCCCTTCCCACCCCCGCCACCGGCAGCTTTGACCATCACCGGATAGCCAATCTCTTCAGCAGCAGCGAGCAAGGCTTCATCTGTGGGATCATCCGCCTGAAAGCCAGGCACAACGGGTACACCGGCTGTTTGCATCAAGGCGCGAGCTTCGGTCTTAACGCCCATCGCACGGATGGCAGATGGGGGTGGGCCTATCCAGATCAAGCCGGCATCCAACACCGCCTGCGCGAATTCGGCGTTTTCTGAGAGAAAGCCATATCCGGGATACACGCTATCACACTGACTACGGCGGGCGACCGTCAGCAAGGTATCGACATGTAAATAACTACGGGCGGGGGGCGCATCACCGATGGCATAGGCTTCGTCAGCGAGTTGCACATGAAGCGCGTGCGCGTCGGCGGTGCTATAGACCGCTACCGTGCGGATGCCCAGTTCCCGGCAAGCGCGAATGACACGCACGGCAATTTCGCCACGATTAGCGATCAAACATTTTTTGAGTCCCATAAAAAATCCAGTTTTTTCCAATAATTATGTGTGTGCTTCTATGCTACCCACGAGCCTAAGATGGTGCAAGGGGGTGATGCGGGCGGAGATGCTATCCCGCCCGCAGGGTATTCGTGAGGCACTCAGCGCCAGTAATCTTCACCGAAGGTGTTGACCAGCAATTCAGCGATGTACTCGCGATCCGGCACACGAACTCGACTGCCCGCGTAAAAATAATCAAAACTGTAATCCTGATTGAGCGATGCCGTAGTAATATCCTCAATATCCAACGCTAACATCGACAAACCGAGGAATGATAGTTGTTCCGGTTCAAGATTGCTGTAGAAGTGTCCGTCGAGCGCATCGACCAGTTGAGGCAAATTGCCGACCACGTCCTGTACCACTTGCGGTTCGGTCAGGCGGTCACGGATAGCACGCACAATCTGCAATTGACGTTCACCGCGCAGGTAGTCATTATCGTTATGGCGGGTGCGGGCATAGGCTAACGCTAGATCGCCATCCATGCGCTGTTCACCGGCACGGATCACAAGCGGGCGAACGCCATAGTTCATATCCGGATAGGTGGGATCGTTAATTGACGCAGGCACATCGACAGTTACCCCGCCAATAGCATCGATGAATTCCGTGAAGGCGATGAAATCGAAGGCAATATAGGCATCGACATATAAACCTAAATTGAGTTGAAAAGTCTCCATCGCGAAGTAAGGGCCACATCCTTCTTGTAAGGTTTCGCCTTCTACCATCAAGGTATTGACGCGCAAGAGGTCTTCGCGCATGTTGAGTACCGCAAAGTGCATATCACGCGGAATATCGAGGATGCCAAGATGGTTATTTTGTGGATCAAAGCTAACTAGCATGATGGCATCGGTGCGGGTGTTGAGGTTATCCCGCGCACCGGGGCGACGATCCATCCCCATCACCAACATATTGAAGCGGGATTGCCCATCCCATGTTGCCCGTTCAGGACGCGAACAGGCATCCACCTGTGCCGAAGTGGACACAGCAATGGATATAAATAAGGACAACAACAGTATAATGCTAATTAATCGGTTCATGATGACTCGCCTTTATGAGCAACTGAGCTAAGATACCCACTCACTATAACCTGAAAAGCGCACAATCTGCTTGACGCAAGCTGTACGCTTAGACAACTATCCTGACTCTTTCCCGCTGAATTTAAGCCTGTGGTACGAGATAGATAATGGTCACGCCACTGCCCCCTTCGTTGGGCTTCGCGCCTTCCACTTTGCTGATGAGCGCGTGTTGATGCACATAATCGCGCACGGCTTGCCGTAATTTACCCGTCCCTTTACCATGAATGATGCGCCCGAATGGTAAACCGGAGAGATAAGCCGCGTCGATATAATAATCGAGCTTCTCCAATGATTCTTCGACACGATGCCCGCGCAAATCAAGGTCTAAGCCCGGTGATTCGATCTTGGGCAATTGCGTCGCCTGTACCTTCTTAACCGTATTACGGTTGCGCACTTCGTCCTCACGGCGCTCAGCGCGGTTACGCTTACGGATATCACTATATTTAGCGCGCACACGCAAGGTGCCGACTTGCACCAGCGCCTCTTTATCATCGAGTTCGACGATGGTGCCTTCGGAGTTGAGCGTATCGAGGAACACCGTATCGCCCAGACGCGGTGACCAATCGACATTTTCCAATTGCTGTACTTGATCGTCATCATCGAGCGGGGCTTTCGTCCATTCGGACATCGTCTCAGCGGAGGCTTGCAAAGCCTGTACGCGCTCAACAGGCAAGCTCGCCTGACGCATCTCCGCCCGTAGGCGTTTAAGTTCTTTGTTGAACTCTTCGAGTTCGTTCTCAGCGTTGCGTCGGGCAGTGCGGATCACATCACGCCGTTCATCTTCGATGTGATCGAGGCGTTCTTGCAATTTATGCCGTTCAAGCGCCAGCGAATCCCGTAAACCCTGAATTTCGTCGCGTTGTTGGGTGATCTCATGGCGCGTGCGCTGAATCTCATCGAGCAAATCATCAGCAACCAGTTCTTCGGTAGCGACCAGCTGTCGCGCATCGTCAATAATCGTCTCATCCAGACCCAGACGGGTGGCAATCGCCAGCGCATTACTGCGTCCGGGCAAGCCAACGATCAAGCGATAGGTGGGCGCGAGTGTATCGAGGTTGAACTCGACGCTGGCATTACGCACGCCTGTCGTCTCTACCGCGTAAATCTTGAGTTCAGGGTGGTGCGTGCTGACCATCGTGGTCACGCGCTGTTCACGCAGGCGATTGAGCAACGCTCGCGCCAATGCCGAGCCTTCTGCCGGATCTGTCCCCGCGCCCACCTCATCGAGAATCACCAGCGAGCGCTCATCACACTCGTGCAAAATGTCGATGATATTGGTCATATGCGAAGAAAACGTCGAGAGGGATTGTTCAATGCTCTGTTCATCCCCAATATCCGCGAATACACCTTCAAACACGCTGATCTCAGCTTCATCAGCAGGAACGTGTAAACCGACCTGCGCCATCAGCGCAAGCAAGCCGACCGTCTTGAGCGAGACGGTCTTACCGCCGGTATTGGGGCCAGTGACAACGAGTACCCATGTATCCGCACCATAGTCAATATCAAGCGGAACAACGCTCTCAGGATCGAGCAAGGGATGGCGTGCGCCTCTGAAAGCGACAGTACTGCCCGGATGGGCGATGGACACTTTGCTGTGTTTATCGGCTTTAAAACCAACCAATCGGGGCTTAATGGAAGCCGTTTCGCGGGCATAATGGGCTTTCGCCAGCGTGAAATCCAGATAACTCAGCACTTCAACGGTACGACAGATCGCCTCACTGGCATCACCGACGAGCGCAGTCAGATCAGCGAGAATACGCCGGATCTCTTTCTCCTCTTCAATCTGGAGTTCGCGCCACTTGTTGTTGAGTTCGACTGTATCGAGCGGTTCAATGAAGAGCGTCGCGCCGGATGATGAGGAATCATGCACCACGCCACGTATCTTGCCCTTGAAATCGGCTTTAATCGGGATCACATAGCGCCCGCTCCGTTGAACGATCATACGATCTTGCAAATATTGCTGATAACTACTGCGGTTGAGAATGCTGTTGAGCTTGCTCTGGATCTTATCGTGCGAGGCTTTGAGATCACGGCGGATAATAGCGAGGCGGGCGCTGGCACTGTCTTTGATGTCGCCGTTATCGTCGATGCTGGTTTCGATCACATCTTGCAGGGCTTGCAGTTCGTCGATCTCATCGGCGATGTCGGTCATTAAGGGATATTGCCCCTTGAGCTTGTTCAGGTTGCGCTTGATGATGCCACCACGCCGTAACGTATAGCGAATATCAAGCAGGATGTGCGGTTCAATGATGACCGCCCGTTGCGCGTTGAGTGCAACTTCGCGCACATCGCGCACGCCCTGTAAGCCATACGCTGAGCCTTCATCAAGCATCTTGACGACTTCGGCAGTTTCGGCTTGCCATGCTCGCGCTTCGTCGAGATCAACGGTAGGGATCATCTCCTGTGCGAGTTCTTTCCCGCCACTGAAAGCAGCCAAACGGGCGACGCGCTCCATGATCTTATCAAATTCGAGTGTTTTGAGTGTCTTATCTTTTATCATCTTCAACTTCTGATGGTTATGGGCTTATTATGCTTAAACGATACAATAACGCGCATTAGACACGCGCTAGTATTTTAGATAGTTGTGATTGTTGTATGCAACTGATACAGTTGATATTGTAATCGGGCATATCATAAAAATCAATTGTGAGGGTTATCAGAGGTTTTTAAGAGGTCAAACAGGGTGATTATCTACAGATAAAAATTCTAGTGAGAAAATAAAGCGCCCCTCATGAGAAGGGCGCAAAGTTTTACAACAGGTTGCCAGCGAGTGGCTTAGTTCCCACGTCCACCGCGACCATTGCCGTTGCCATTACCGTTACCGTTGCCATTACCGTTGCCACGACCATTTCCGGCGTTACCATTCGCGTTGCCGTTACCATTACCATTGCCGTTGCCATTCACGTTACTATTACCGTTGCCGTTACCATTGTCGGGATTGCCGTTACCGTTGCTATTGCCCCGATTTTCCGGTGCATTACCCTGTTGCACGACCACATCCGTCTGCAAGCCCTGACGGATCACACCCCAACCGGTACGTCCACCATCATCACCACAGAAATCAGCGATTAACTCAGCGTAGTCTGCGCCATAGCGTTCTGCAAGGCGTGCGCCGGCTGGATGCTCGATGTCACGGTTGACACAGTAGAAGCCTTCGCCGGATTCAATCACTTCTACCGGTTCTTCTTCAACTTCACAAGCATCACCGATACCATTCTGATCTTCGTCGAGTTGGTCAGGATTGGCGAGATCAAGGCAGTTATCGACATCATCAGCTACACCGTCATTGTCTGCATCGTTCTCAACATTGTATTCATCACAAGCATCACCAATACCATCTGCGTCGGTATCGAGTTGATCGGGATTGGCGATTTCAGGGCAGTTATCTTCGAGATCAACCACACTATCTTCGTCTGTGTCGGTTTCAGCGTCGTATTCAACCAACACAAAAACCTGAATCGTCGCTGGATTTTCTTCATCGCCGAGGTTGAGCAAAAGCCCTTCAATCTCGAATAGGGTACCTTCTGGCAGTTCATCAATCACTGATGGGATAAAACTGCTAGCAGGCGCTAAGATCAACACCGTGCCATCTTCGGCAGTGAAGATAATCTCATCGTCTAGAAATTCAATAGTACCAATATAACTCACCACATCGCCCGCTTCGGGTTCGGCAGTAACTTCTGGCTCAGGGGTCACTTCAGGTTCAGCATCCTGAGCGAATACAGGTAAAGCTAGCCCAAAGACCAGCACGAGTGTCAGTAAAATTGCAAGAGTTCTGATAGTTTTCATATGTGCCTCACCTATAACATGGTTGACGTTAATTGAATGACAATTGTCACAGGAAATACCGAGGCGCAAGCCAGGATGTTACATTTATTTGGAAATTAGTACTTTAGTATATACGCTCAATCGTGGGTAGCGGGGGGCGTGGTCACGCGCTGGATGGTATCGAGCAGGTCACGGGGGGTGATTGGCATCGGTAGATAGGCAGCAGCACCCGCTTCTGTGGCATGTTGGGCAAAGCTAGCGCGTCCGCCCAACAGGACAATGGGCACATCGGGCAATTGCTCGTGCAATTGTGCCATGATCTCGAAGCCACTGACCGGATACAGGGCATAATCCACCAGAACCACATCCGGTTCGATGGTGAGGATCACATCGACAGCATTTTGACTGCTGGTAGTGCTACCGATACAACGCATCCCCTCGCCCTGATTGACGATAGATTGAAAATATTGCATCTTGTGTGTGTCATCATCCACGATGAAAACATCGATTTTTTCAGACATGATGTACCCTTCAATGGTTGAGATGGTGCGTCATTCTACCCGCTATCATAACGTAACACCCTACATCTTAACCATATCCATGTACCTCACCATAGATGCGGCGAATAGTGAGTGCCAGTTGTGTGGGTGGCACAGGCATCAGCAGGAAATCAGCAGCGCCAGCACGGCGGGCAATCGGTTCGGTGCTGGCATCCGCCGAATACATGATGACAATGGTATCTGGATGACTGGCTTTGATATGGTACATCGCTTCATCTCCCCGCATCCCTGGCATCAACACATCCATCAGAACCACATCCGGTTCCACTGCATTCACCAGTTGAATCGACTCATCTCCACTGGTGGCATAGCCGGGGCAAGTCAAACCAGGGGTGCGATCAATCAGCTGTTGCCAGAGCTTGCAAATTGCAACTTGATCATTCACCACAGTCACTGTTATCAACGGCAGAGTGGTGGACATAGTTTCTCCTTAAACGTGCGCTTCAGTTATCCGCCTATGTCATTAGACGGTTTCATCA
The DNA here is from genome assembly GCA_051117475.1 of Anaerolineae bacterium. Lineage (GTDB taxonomy): Bacteria > Chloroflexota > Anaerolineae > Aggregatilineales > Phototrophicaceae > JAUZRW01. The sequence goes on from JBNPEE010000020.1 coordinate 87,074, forward strand.
TCATTGATTATGACATATTTCGTCGTAATCGTGTATTTAGATCAACAGCGGGTAGATAATGATCATGTACGACGCTCGTATTTACGTTCTAGTTCGTAGATAGAAGCCGGCGGGCCAATCACAATCAGTTGCGAATTAGGGCGTAATTGCGTATTGGGATTGGGCGTGATCTCTAGCTTACCAGTTGGTTCGCGAATGCCCAGTATGCTGACATTATACTTATCACGCAAGCCTGATGTAGCGATGGTCTTACCATCCAGATCAGAATGTGCAAGTACCACCACTTGACCGATGTCGATGTTGCGCGTATCGCCGAAATGGAAGATATGATCGAGAAAATCATGCACGGCCGGGCGTAAGAGCGAGAGCGCGATGCGATGCCCACCGATCTGGTAAGGATTGACGACACGGTTTGCGCCAGCACGTTGTAGTTTGCTCTCACTATCGCTACGGACTACCCGCGCCACGATAAACAAGCGCGAGTTCAACTCGCGGGCGGTGAGGACTGTCATGATATTGGCCGCATCACTGCTGAGCGAAGCAACCAGCCCTTTGGCACGGCGCAAACCAGCCGCATACAGCACATCATCGTCTGTGGCATCGCCGACGATAAACGGGATCCCCTCTTCTAACAGGGGTGCGGTGAGTGATTCGTTCATATCGACCAGTACGAAGGGTTCTTCACGGGCTTGCAGGTCACGGATAATCTGCCGCCCCATGCGCCCGTAGCCACAGACGATATAATGATCATTAAGTTGGTCAATCATGTTGCGCATCCTTCGCAATTTGAGCGATTCCCACAACAGGGGGCCTACTGCCAATGCTGCCGCGTTGGTGAGTGCCGTAGTAGCTGTACCAATCCCCAGATAGATCAAGATCACCGTGAACACCCGCCCTGCCGGACTGAGTGTACGCACCTCACCGAAGCCTACCGTGCCAATCGTGATGACCGTCATATAAAAGGCGTCGATCACATCCCATCCTTCGATCACCATGTAGGCAATCGTGCCCACAATATTCAGCACCAGCAACGAGACCAGTGATAAGATCAAGCGCCGAATAGGGTCTTCGACAGCGCTCCGTATCAGGCGGGTGATTTTCTCGACCAACGGGATAGGGGTCTTACGGGTTTTCATCTGCGTCCTCTTCAACAGTCCCCCTAGACTATACCAATAGTATCGCTTAAACCAAAACAAAATGACATATCGCGATGATATGCCACTTCGTACTAATAAGATGTAGAATGATGAGTACAGATGTGTTTCAGCGATTACCCGTGAGGAAGTCCTGCGTGAGCTGGGTGGCGATCTTATCTGCGTGTTCGTTCGAGATACAGGCGTTCATGAAGTAGAACGTCCAGTGAACTGCTTCAACCGAATAACATTGACCGGTGATTGTCCCGAACAAACTGATCCCCTGCGCAATTGCCGGATCAATCTCCTTCAATTTGTAATCACCATCTTCTTCCTTGACGAGAAAATGACGGCGTTGCATTGCGGAATCCTTTTTGATCTGTGTGGATCTGACGAATGACTTCTAGACTTATATCAGAAAAAGCTTAGCAGAGGATGATACCCGCCTTGATTTTAGGCAAATTTTCAGGAGTTGTTCATCTGATGGCATCCCATATGTGAATGAAGCACATTTTTGTTAGAATACAGGCACACTGGCGCGGGCGCGTCGATCACTTGCAAAGCAATGGTTAGAAATTAGGATGCGTATGGATTTTGAATTATTGAGCGGTTTGAATCCCCAACAATACGAAGCGGTGACACAGGTTGAGGGACCGGTGCTGGTGCTGGCGGGACCTGGCAGTGGTAAAACCAGCGTGTTAACCCGTCGGGTGGCGTATTTAATACGCGAGGCGGGCGTTATGCCCTATCAGATCATGGCAGTGACCTTCACCAACAAAGCCGCTTCAGAGATGCGTCATCGCATTGATGCGATTCTAGGAGATCGCGTACGTGGCTTACAAATCGGGACTTTCCACGCGACGTGTGCGCGTATCTTACGCATCGAAGCCGAGTACACCCCCTACACACAAGATTATGTGATCTATGACCCGGATGACCAGAAAAACACGGTCACACAGGCGATGAACGAGGTTAAGATCGACAGCAAGAAATTCTCACCCCGTGCGATTTTAGGGGCGATCGGTCAGGCGAAGAATGAGTTTATCCTGCCCGATCAATATGTCGCTCAGGATTATTTTACCGAGATGGTCGCGCGGGTGTATCCCCTCTATCAACGCATCCTGCGCCAGAACAACGCGATGGACTTTGACGATTTACTGATCCAGATGGTGCAATTGCTCAGAGATAATGATATCGTGCGCGAGAAATATCAGCAGAGACATCCTTATGTGATGGTGGATGAATTTCAGGATACCAACACCGTACAGTATCAACTGGTGCAATTATTCGCTCACCCGCAGAATAACGTGTTCGTCGTCGGGGATGAAGATCAGAGTATCTATGCGTTTCGGGGTGCGGATTACCGCAACGTGATGCGTTTTCGTCATGATTACCCCGATGCCCGCGTGATCTTGCTGGAGCAGAACTATCGCTCGACACAGGTTGTGCTGGATACGGCCCGTGCTGTGATTGACAAGAACCGCAATCGCACACCCAAGGCGCTGTTCACAGATCGTCAGGGTGGCGAACCCGTCACAGTCAGAGAGAATTATGATGATCGCTACGAAGCCGATTACATCATGCAAGAGATTGACGAGTTGACGCGCTACGCTGGCTATGATTACCGTGATATTGCCGTGATGTACCGCACCAATGCGCAATCCCGTGCGCTAGAAGATGGCGCACGCAATCACAACGTGCCCTATCACTTAGTCGGCGGGATCAGCTTTTACCAACGGCGCGAGATCAAAGATTTGCTCGCCTATCTGCGCGTGATCAACAACCCTGATGATAGTGTGAGCTTCGAGCGCGTGATGAAGATGCGTAAAGGCGTGGGGCAGAAGACGCTCGCCGAGTTCACCGACTGGTTACGCACTGCTGAGATCAGCACGATTGAAGCATTCACGCGCTTACAAGCCAGTGCTGAAACACCACTCGGTGGACGTGCCAACCGTTTGTTCACCGACTTCGCGCAGTTGTTCCTCAAGTGGCGCGGGATGATCGCTGAGGGATCGCTGGTAACACTGTTCGATACGCTCCGCGCTGATATTGATTACACCACCTATATGAATAGCTACAGTGACGGACAAGATCAGTTCAACGAGCGCCTGGAGAATATCACTGAAATGCGTGGTTTGATGGGTCGCTACGACGAAGACGAACTCTCGCTGGCGGAATTTCTGCAAGATCAGTTGTTAATGACGGATGAAGATCGCGTCGCGGAAGAACGCGCTGACAGCAACAAAGTCACTTTCTTGACCTTACACGCTGCCAAAGGCTTGGAATTTCCGGTGGTGTTCATTGCCGGTCTGGAACAGGGTTTGCTCCCGCATCTGCGTTCGCTAGAAGAAGCCGACGGCATCGAAGAAGAACGTCGTCTGTTCTATGTGGGCATCACCCGCGCCAAAGACAAGCTGTATGTGCTTTATGCCTTTCGACGGGCACTCTTTGGCGGCTATGGCGATATGAGCGAAAAATCGAAATTCTTGTTTGACATCCCCGACGAGGTGATGAGTGAGGATTCTTCCGTGCGAGGGGCACAGCAGAACACCAGCTATCGTCAGCAGATTACATGGGATAAACCGGATGCAGGACTCAACCGCCTTGCGAACGACTTGAAGCAATCCGGCAAGAAGCGCGGTCACATCAGCGATGAGAGCATACGCAGTAAAATCATCCCGTTCGATGGGACAGTATCTGAACCGCTTAAGTACAAGAGCGGGATGCGCGTTCGGCATCCAGCGTTCGGCAATGGTATGGTGATCGAGAGTAAGCGCGTGGATAATGCCGAAGAAGTGACAGTCGCCTTCGAGGATAAGAAATTTGGTATAAAGACACTCGATAGCGAATTCGCACGGATGACAATTCTGTGAGCGAAAGCCACACACCCACCCCGATGAACATCACAGGGGCGGGTGATGGTGTTCAGCTATCTATTAGCGGGCGTTTGAAATAATAGAGTTGGATCTCGCCACTATTTGTCGTCTGTGCATAGTGGAAATTACCACACATCTCCCAACCCGCTATACCCAGATCATGAATGACTTCTAAAAAGCCGGATACCTGCTTATCGCTCTGTTCGGTATATTCATCATCTTCTCCATCGCCCAGATACGTGACCTCAACAGTCTGCTGTTGATGGTCTTCTTTGCTATGGTTTACGGTCATGATGCAGTATTGCCATTTGGTCATGCGAGTGTGCCTTTACACAATATATAGGTTCAGTGCCCAATGATAGCGTGAATTTGTTTCGGTGGGTAGCGAACCATGATGATACGCTATGAACTATCTTCCAAGCCACATCATTCTGTGCTATGATTTTGGCATCATGCGCTGAACAAGCACATGGGCGCGATTGTGACGGGCAAGCCCCGATTCTACAATCACACACATACCCTTTTCGGACGTAACAACCGCGCCTCACTAAATAGGCGCATTTGTCATTTATATGGGAGAACCCCGACACAATGTCTAACATCCTCAAAGAGAATAAAATCGGTACCATCGCTTATGAAATTTATGTTGATGGTGAATTGCTAGAAACTGTCACCGAAGACAACGCAATCGAATATTTGCATGGGGGCGATAATATCGTGCCTGGCTTGGAACGTGCCCTGGAAGGCAAAAGTGCCGGCGACACCTTTGATGTCACTGTTGCACCAGAAGATGCCTATGGCGACTACGACGAAGACCTGATCGAAGAAATCCCTGCTGCGGATTTCGCCTTTGACGAAGCTGATGCGGAATTGGAAGCTGGCTTAGAAGTCGAGATGATGGACGAAGACGGCAACATCATCGAAGGCACGATTATCGGTGTTGAAGGCGAAATGGTGCTGGTCGACCTCAACCCGCCTTTAGCTGGTAAGACCATTCGTTATGCTGGTAAGGTACTCGGCGTGCGCGAACCCAACGAAGAAGAGCTGGAATGGGGCTTCCCTGAGAGCTTGCTCGATGAATTATTCGGCGAAGAAGACGATGACGACGAATACGACGATTAAGCCTGATCTAGTTTTAATCGGTATCTGAACAACGGGGTATAGCATGAGTGACGCTATGCCCCGCTTGTTTTAATGCGAGGAGAAACGATGCCCCTGATACTAGCTAGCAGTTCACCTCGTCGGCGCGAGTTACTCAGCACCCTGACCGATGATTTTACGATCATCAAACCGGAGATCGACGAAACACAAATCCCTGACGAAGCCCCGCTCGATTACGTACAGCGCCTATCCCGCGAGAAAGCACAGGCAGTTGCCGAGCGCATCGACGGTGATGCCACCATCCTGTCAGCCGATACGGTGGTCATTCTTTCAGCCGATACCATCGGCATTGAAGATAATGGCGAGATACTCGGCAAACCCGCTGATGCCGATGAAGCCCGCGCCATCCTCGCCCGGTTGCGCAATCGTGCGCATCAAGTCTGCACAGCATTCACCGTTCGGCGGGGTGCGTATCAGGTGACAGAAGTCGTGCGCACCACCGTTCACATGCGCGATTACAACGATGACGAGATCAACGCTTATATCGCTACCGGTGACCCGTTCGACAAAGCCGGCAGTTATGCCATTCAGCATGAAGGGTTCCAACCAGTACGCGCCATTGAAGGCAGTCATAGTAATGTGGTGGGCTTGCCCGTTTCAGCGGTGCGCGGGGCATTGCTCGGTGCGGGTGTTATTCTGAAGGATGTACCCTATCGCGTCAAAGCACCCCATTCGCAAGTTGTCGCTTTCTATGCGGGTGATAGTGCCTACCCGCCCGACTTACCGCCTGATATCCCTCTGGCTTTTGTGCGGTGCGTGGTTCGGCAAGGGGAACGCTATCTCCTGCACTATAACCCGCAACGCCAGCAATGGGAGCACGCCGGCGGAGGCATCGAGGTCGGCGAACACCCTGACCAAACAGCCGTACGCGAGTTATTCGAGGAGACCGGCCAAATTGCGCGGGGCGTGCGTTGTCTGGGTGTCATGAAGATCATCTATTTCGATCAGCCTGAATTGATCCATTATGCCCCACTCTATGTGGGCGAAATCGACGATCTTGCGCCCTTCACCCCCAATGAAGAATCAAATGAACTGGCATTGTGGGATGGTCAGAGCGCGTTGGATGGTTGGTTGGGGCATTTGACCTATAGTGTGGTCAAATTTTTATAGACCGCTTCGATCTGGCGGGCGATGGTGCTCCATGTGAATTGTTTTTGGATCAAATCCTGTGCATGATGCCCCATTTGCGCCAGTGCATCGCGGTCACCCAACAGGCGACGGAGCGCATCGGCGAGTGCATCGGCATTGACGGGGACAATCTCGCCAGCTTGTGCGGTGACCACCTGTGGCAGATTGCATTCGGGCGAGAGCAAGACCGGCACGCCGGATGCCATTGCCTCCAGCACAGCCATAGATAGCCCTTCGCCGATAGCCGGCAAAACGAATAAATCTGCCACACCAAGCGCCGACAGACGCGCCTCGCCATCGAGATAACCGGTCAGGATGATGCGCTCATCGTACAAGCGTTCCAGTTGGGCACGCATCCCCTCATCGGGGCCAACGATCAACAAACGCGCATCACCGAGATTTGCCCGCAGGAAAGCCCGCGCCAGCACATCAACCCCTTTGCGGGCGTGCAAGCGTCCCATGAATAGGATCACCGGCACATCGTCGGCGAGTTGATAACGCGCACGAAAAGCGCTGGCATCCGGCAAGGTGCGATAAGGTGCGGGGTTCACGCCGTTGGGGATGATGCGAATGATCGGCGTGTGCTTGAATTGCGCCCATGTTCGGCGCGTGTCTTCGGCTTCTGGCGGGGCGAGTGCCAGCACACGCTGAATGTGTGGGACAATCCGCGCCGATAACACGCGATCCCACAGGCGCTTGAGCGCACTGCGTCCGGTGTCATAGGTCAACGTGCCGTGTGGTGATAACGCAATCGGCACATCATGCGTGACGGCAACCGGCACCACCTGTACATTTTCCACCGTGCGGAACTCATGCAGATGCACCACATCGACGAGCGGCATCAGGCGTTCGGCATGTTGGGTGAGATCAAGCGGTGTGCTGAGGTTGTATCGGCGCAAGGCATACCAGCGATTGCGGACACGTACCACTTGCACTCCCGCCTGCACCGTCTGCATAGCGCCCTGATAACGCGCTTCGAGCGTGAGTGCATCGGTGGTCAACACGGTGACGGTATGCCCTTGCTGAATCTGTGCCTGTGCCAGACCTTCGAGCATGGTCACCACCCCGCCGAAGCTATAAGCGGGCGCATAATAAGGCGCAACGTGCAAGATATGCATCAGGCGTTATCGTCGAGTGGCAAGAAGCGATAGATACGGCGCTCGCTGAGTTGATCGCCATAATCGGTGGTGATGACCACATCGAGCGTATCATCTTCGGGCTTGATGGTAGCATAGATAGTGGTATCACGACTGAATGCAATCTTCAGGCGTACTTTGCCCTTGGGCAGATACGAACCACGTGCCGGATGACGCAAGGCACGGCGAATTGCTTCCGATTCAAGCGTTTTACAGGCAAAACTCAGCACGCCACTCTCGCGGAATTGATAGCCAAAATATAAGTCTTTGTCTTCAGCATGATAATAATACACGCCATCCATGCGTAAGTGTTTCATCCCAATCACCTTCAGTCGTATCGCTCAACAAGATTACTGTATACAGGTATTATAACGGCGCAAACGTGACGATGGATATACAAAATCATGGCGATTGGTCATTGTGCAAATCAGCATCTGCTTCTAGGATTGGGGCATTGATCGTTGATGAAAGACTTGACTGCCCGTGGAACCCCTCGTCATTCCTATTATCTTCGGTGCAATGCTGATTCAGTCACTGGCTGGTTTTGGCTCGGCACTGATTGCTATGCCGTTCTTGATCGCGCTACTGGGGCCGGAGGTGGCGCGTCCGTTGTTCGTCCTCGTCGGTCAGACAGCCGGCATCCTCTACCTGTACCAATATCGCGCTGATTGGCAGATACCCGATATTAAGTTGCTGATTGTGGGTACGTTGCTGGGCATCCCTTTCGGCACATGGATTGCCTATTCGCTCTCGCAAGAGATGTTCATGCTGGTATTAGGGATCATCATTATGGTGTACGCCCTGTATAACCTATCCGGCTTCAAGCTCAAGCAGATTTCAGCGCGGTGGGCACCAATCTTTGGCTTTTGCTCAGGGATTTTGCACAGTGCCTATAATGTCGGCGGGCCTCCGTTGGTGATGTACAACGCCAGTCAAACATGGAAAGCCCGCCGTTTCAAAGGCAACACGCAGGCGGTCTTCTTCATAACGGGTATGTTCGTCATCATCGAACACGTTCGAACCGGTCATGTCACCGCGCCGGTGATCCAGCATTACCTCATCATGGCACCGACGATGATACTGGCGCTCTGGCTCGGTTTTCGGCTCGAAAAATACATTCAGCAAGCCACTTTTCAGAAATTGGTGATGGCGCTCTTGTTGATGATTGGCATCTCGCTGGTGCTGTGAGGCACACCACATTCACGCATCAAGCTCATCAATCTGGGCAAAACTCGGTACAATGATAGACAAGCAATCCTTCAAGTTTATTTTGCGAGGTCTCATGAGTACTGGATTTCATCACAACGATCAACCCCCGCAGGTATGGTTAGACGAGTTACACAGCTTCAATATCCCTTATGTGTGGGATATTCAACTCGATAAAACACGCCGTAGTAACCTGATCACACGGGCACAGGCACAACTCAAGCAATGGCGCTTGAACTTGCGCGAGCAGGTCAAGACGATAGAGAGCCGTTACGACACCAGCAATCAGCTGACCATGGAGCGAATGCGCGAACCGTATCGCCTGCTGGAAACACTCGGCAAAGACCTTGACCAACAGATGAGCGTACTAGAGAAAACCATCGAGAGCGGACGCGCCATCCCCAAAGGGGTCACTTTCGGCACGGTGATCTTCGGCGATTTAAAGAGCAAACGCTGGCAACTCGGTGAACACGACGACGAACGGCGCTGGCGAGATTTCTTGCGCGTGGAACGGCGCTATCAATCGTTGATGCAGGAATACCGTCAGCAAAAACGAGGATATGACAATACCAAACAACGCTACGAGGAATATCAGCAAGAGGTGACGCAGACAACTGCCCGCTATCAACGCGAGCGTGGCACTGTGTTGATCGGTTTCCGTGTGGCGATTGTGCTGGCGCTGGTGGTGTTGTGCCTGATCTTCGGGGCAGTAGCCCTCTTGGGTGGAACTGCGCTCGATGCCCCACTCAGCAACGAGAGCATCGGCGCAATCATGCTGATTCTGGCAGTAGTCGGGGCGATCATGGCTTTTGTGCTGGCGCGTCGTCGTCGGCAGACCATCGCGGACTTACAAGTAGAGATTGTCCGTATGCAAAGTACCCTGCAAGCACTCAAGCACGATGCACAGGAACAACGTCGCCTGATCTTACCCACACGGCAGACGCTCAAAGAGGTGCGTGCTGATTATCAGGCGTTGAAAGCGACGTTCTAAACACGGGCGATCTGTTGCTATACCAGATAAGAGCGCAGGACTGTCGCACTGCCGGTGAGCGCGTATTCGCCGAGGCTTGCCGGTATCATCGCCGTTTGACCATGGGCCAGCGCATAGCTGACGCCGTCATGCTCAATGGAGGCTGTGCCGTCGATGCAGGTCAGCGCATGGAAGGCACCGTCTGCGGTCAACGTCAGGTTTTCGCTGGTGTTCAGGGTGTGGCGTGTGGTCTGGAAGAAGGCACCATCCACCATCAGTGCATCGTCAGGATGAGCGACATCGGGCAAAGTATCGAGGTTGGAAACTTGTACACCCTTCTCAACGTGCAACTGACGCGGTTGACCATCTAGCCCCATGCGCCCCCAATCATACAGGCGATAGGTGACATTGCTCGATTGTTGCACTTCGTACAGGCGAATGCCGGGCCCGATGGCATGAACGGTGTTGGCGGGCATGTAGAGTACATCGCCGGCTTGCACAGTAGCATATTCCAGCAAATCTTCGAGCGTGCCGTCGCGAATGGCATCGGCCATTGCTTGCTGAGAAGTGCCGGGATGTACCCCGATCACCAGACGCGCATCCGGATCGGTGGCGAGGATAATCCATGCTTCTGTCTTACCACGTGGATCGCCTTCTAATGCGCGGGCTTGTTCATCATTGGGATGCACCTGCACCGAGAGCCATTGAGTAGCATCCAACAATTTGACCAGCAAGGGTAAGCCCTCAGACGGATCGAATCCTTGCCCGATCAAGGCTGTGCCGTATTGCACGATCAGTTGGGCGAGCGTCTGACCCTGTAACGCACCATTGATGACGGTTGAGCTATCGTGCAATTCCCACGATTCGCCATAAGGCGCGTCTTCAGTCAACGTCTTGCCCCACTCTTCGCCGAGCTTGCGCCCACCCCACACTTTAACATGCAGTGTTGGCGCTAATAACAGGGGATAAAGCGATGTCGTCATAATGTTGCCTCGTATATTGATTAATATGGATGTGTGTATGTCATCACATCACGCTGAAGAATCATAGCCTGTTGATAAGGCTCATGCACCAAGTAAAACATACGTCACCACATCATCGAGATAGGCTTTTTTACCAAACTCTCTGGCATCCCACAGCACACGCGGGCACACCCAACGCTCGAGGTCTTCCCACAGATCAAGCGCCTGATCTTCGAGCGGGGCGGGGATATCCTCACAACGCAAGATGAACGCTAATACATCTGCGCCAACCTGTGTTTCGCCCTGTGCGATAGACTCAGCGGCGATCTGCACCAGCGTGGTCAGCATCGGCTCACGCGCTGATAGCGCTTGCTGTGTTCTTAATGTGTTGAGGTGATGGGGGGAATGTGTATCGGTCATCTCACGTCCTCATCTTATCTAATCAGCGTTCAGTATACCGCAAATCTGCGGACTGTTGAGGGCAATTCACAGGCTATCGCACGCTCATCCTACTAACCAGAGGTTTAGGGCGAAATGTGTAAGGCAGGATGTTATAATAAAACTATAAATCAAGAGAAGGAGTACCAGACGATGCGACTAGGGATTATGGGAGCCGGCACAGTCGGCGAAAGTTTAGCACGCGCAGTGGGCAAAGTCGGTTATGAGGTGATGCTCAGCTCACGCGAGCCAGAGAGTGAACGGATGCAGGCACTCATCGAGAGTATGCACGATAAGGCGCAAGCTGGCACGGTTCAGGAGACCTTAGCCTTCGGCGATGTGATCGCGCTCGCCCTGCCTTATGAGGGCGCGTTGGATGTGGCACGCACCGCAGGCGATTGGTCAGGCAAGGTGGTGTTAGATATGACACAGGGTGATATGGTTCAATTGCAGGAGATCACAGGCGCATCAGTAGTCAAAATATTCAACACGATTGGCGCAGAACACTATCAAGATCCGGTCTTCAAAGGGCAAAATGCCGCGATGTTCTACTGTGGCGATGATCCGCAAGCCAAGCAAATCGCGGCACGCATCGCGGCGCAGATCAACTTCGCGGCGATTGATGCGGGGGATGCCAGTCGTGCCCAACATCTGATTAATCTGGCACGGTTCTGGGTGACACTCTCGCACGATTTTGGGCGCGATTTTGCCTTCGCCCTGCTCAAGAAGTGAGCGCAGGCACGCTCACTTGGTCGCTTCTCGCATTGTCGATTGTAAATGCGTGATGCGCTCCCGTGCATCGAACTTAGCGCTGAGGGTGCTACCGTCGGCATGTTTGGCAGTCAGCATCACCAGACCCTCTTCGCGGCTTAGGCTCGTTTTCAACTGGTGATATTTGGCGTAAGATTGAAGCGCGGTCAGGTGATCGAAAATGCGCATATTCTGGATGAATTGCGGAAAACTGCTGGTAATGCGGGTGACCGGATGACGTGTATCGGGCGGGAACTGTGCATCCTGAATGATGAGATAGAGCGCACCGCCTTCATAAGGCATACGAAAATAGGCATCCCCGCCGAAGAGTGCACAGGCTAACAAGCCCAAGCGATGCCCGCTCACACGATCATCTACTGGAATGGTATTGCCGGTGTGCAATTCAGGGATGGCGTGTTCGTCACCGTAAGCCCGCATCTGATGGGCTAAGGTCAGCACCGCATCGGGCAAATCATCATTGACCCACGCCCATAACCATGTCTCGGTGGCTTCGGCTTCTGTGCCGAGTACCTGTACGGCGAAAATCTGTTTGCCAATCCGCAACACGCCGTTAGGCAGATCGAGTTTGAGCGCGGGCAAGCTATCGCCGATCAAATCAGCAAAGTGGACTTGCTTCTCATAGGCTTGTGCGCCGTGTTTTAAAATCAAGCTATCGAGTGTCATCAGGCTCTATCCACCCTCGTTAGCGTACCGGATTGTCGTCATCGAAGATGCCGGTGGGATGGCATCCTAGGCCATTGCGGGCGGCGTTGACCTCAAAACGGCGGAAATCATCATAGTATTCATCATCAGGTTGATAGAGTACTGCTTCGGCATAGCCATCCGCGACCAACTGCCGATTGACGAAGGTGTCGCCCACGTAGATATAACGCAGTAAACGCCCGTAGCGATCCGTGTCACTGGTATCCGGCACGAGACGCACCGTCTGATTGAGTACGAGGGCTGAATTAGCGGCACTTGCTTCTTGATAGCAGACTTCATCGCGTTCGGGCGTGTTGATACCCACATAGCGCACGCGGTACTCTGTGCCGCCAATCACTACATCGATTGTATCACCATCCACCACGTTGACCACACGCCCACATTCACCGACACATGCGCCACCACTACCACCGGTGCTGACCACCAGCGTATCACAAGCGGCTACCATCACCAGCACCGCGCTCATCAACCAAGCCGTTATCCAACGTGACATCTTGTATTCGTCCTCCGCTATATGCAGATGTAATCACAATTGTTTCAAATCATACTCGAACTATCAGCGCCTGTCACCTGCGAGAACTCATGGCAAAACGTGCAAAGCGGTACTATGGTGCTAGGTCAAACGCAACAAAATTTGTAATTTGTTCATGCTTATCTGTATCGGTCTCTGTTAAAATGCAGGTAATCGGCATCATTGGTATGTCATACGATGCCTTTATTATTTTATGCCAATTAGAGAAGGAATAAGTTTATGCGGATCTCACGAAACTCGTTTTACGTTCTCTGCGCCAGCGTGTTACTGCTAGCAGGGATGACGCTTATATTGACCGATACCGTAAATGCCAGCGCTCCTGATGGTTACGACTTTGAGCAAACCGGTCCTGTCGGTGAACCTATTGCCAGCATGGGCGAAGGACAACGCTTGCTCGCATGGGTTGGTCCGGGCAACCGTCCGGGCAATCAAGCGGCCGGCACACCCGGTGAGCTGGTATATTTCAATGCGGATGGCTCCACCGAGAGCATCCTCAGCTTGCCACAGGGCACAACCCGCGTCACCGAATGTGGCCCCAATAGCACCTCACCGGATGGTAGCGTGTTCAGCTTCATGGTGACAGTCAGCGCGGGTGGTCAAGAGACCGGCACAATTTATCTGTTGCGCGGGGCAAGCTCCGAACTGACAACCGTACGTGCCGATCTCAACCCTGCCAGTTGCTTCGGTAGCACGCCGCTACAATTTTCACCGGATGGCAGTCAGTTCGCGTTCATTGAATGGTCATTGAATGCCACCAACCAGACATCGCCGTTTGGTTTCTTGCGCATTTACGATACTGCCAGCGCCAGTGAAACTGCTAGCTTTGAGAACGTGACCTCCTTCGATTTGACCGATTCAGGCGCAGCGTGGGTCAACTTCTACACCAATAACAATGGAGAAGCAACCGAAGTCGCACTTACCACATGGGATGGTAGCGTGGATATTGAAGTTTCGTCATTAGTTGCCAACGAAGAAAATCGTTGTTACTACAACAGCGCCAGCATCACCGAATCGAGCGAAGGACTGGTAGCAATTCTCGGCTATCGTTGTAATCGCGGAGATATTACCAGCACGCAATGGCAACTCTATAACATTGATCCCATCAACCGCACCGCGCAGTTGGAACGCTCGGATGTGGCGGCAGGGCGTTACTTCTACTTCTCGCAGACCAACGCCATTTTCACCTCGCCAGATCGCAGTCAGATCTTCTTCACCTTACCGGATGGCATCAGCAACCAGAGCGCCAGCCTTTTGACAACGGGTGTCGGCACCATTGAGCCGGTGACCTTGCTAGATCGCTCGGCAATTATGCCCTCTGTCAGCGATTTGCCCTATGATGCTAACAACGCCACCACAATTTTGTCACCGGATCGGCGTTATCTGGCGGTGGTGGTCAACACGCCGAACAACGATGCAACACTTTACGTGTATGACTTAAGCGATGCCGACTTGCCACCGATCGCAATTGATGCGGGTGACCGTGGCGATACAATCAGCTCGATGATCTTCAGTGCAGGGAGCGATCAGTTATATTATGTAGCAGGCAGTAACGAAGGTAACAATAATTCCGTGTTCGCTCTCAACCTCAGCACCGGCACCGAATCGCGCATTCGGCGCGGGCGGTATGCACAGATGGCGCTTTCTCCTGCTGGCGATGCACTCGCCATAATGAATTGGGTGGAATTTGCCCCTGACGAACCGCGTTATCTGACCTTAGAAGTGATCGACGTTGCAAGCACTGCCCCCACCGTGATCTATGTGGGTGGTGAAGTCGATGAAGAAGGCGAACTTGCTAACCAGAGCTTCATCTATCCGCTAGCATGGCGACAAGGCTAACACGAGCCATCCATAGCGCTTATCAACAGGCAGGGGGGAACACGCAAATGTGTTCCCCCTCTTTTTAATATAAATCATGTAGAATCGGAGTATGATCGAGTTACTTTTTAATACTTTGTCAGAAAAGGATGGTTCATCATGTTTGGATTTTTGAACTTTCGCTCATATAGCATTATTGGGATTTCTGTGGCGGCGGTGTGTGTAGCGATTGTTTACTTCGATACCAATCGCGCTGTGGCGGGTTTCTTCGGCACATTTGCCAGCGATGCCCAGCGCTTCCTCGGTGGGACAATCACCAATTTCATCTTCACACCATTGGAGATGATCTTCATGGATTACTACTGGGCAGTCGGCGCGGGGATAGCGTGGCCACTGGTCGCGGTGTGGTTCTTCCTGTTTTTGATCGGATTAGGGGCAACCCTCATCGGGCCAGCGATGTCAGAGCTATCGAACATTGGCTGAATGCTCTGTGTAAAACAGTATATGAGGTGTGCGAGGGTGTATCTTGACTGTCGTCACACCCACTCACCCCCTGCCCAACTGCTGTGGTCAAGCGAGAGGGACTTGATGTCCTTTTCTCTAATGACTGTTGCAGGGAAAATTAAGGAGGCAGGAGACTCTCTGTATTCATCACAAAAACAACCGATATGCCTGCCGAAAGTACCGCATCCGTGTATAATACGATTATCAAGGAGCGATAACTGAAGTGATACCAATCATATGAGCAAACAAGATACAGCAGAATGGGTTAGTTTACGAAAAGCGGCAGATATTCTCGGTGTGCATCCGGCGACGGTGCGCAATTGGGCGGATAAGGGCGATTTACCATCACGGCGCACACCGGGCGGTCATCGGCGCTTCAACAAAGATGACTTAACACATTACGCCCAATCACAGGGCGAACTCCAACCGATGGAAGTGCAGGTCATCATTCAGAATGCGCTGGGTAGCACGCGCATTCACATTGATGAAGACAATCTGCATGAGGTGCCGTGGTACGCCGCCATGAGCGATAACATGCGCGGAACGATGCGTAAGCAAGGGCGTGACGTGTTACAAGCCCTACGCACTTACCTGGCAGAAGGTGCGCCAGATGAACAGTTAAGCGTGGCGATCCGCCTTGGCAATGATTATGCCAAAGCGCTGATCGAGGATAATTTGACCTTACCCCAAGCCACACGTGGATTTTTCTATTTCAGTGATTTTGTGGTGAATTCGATTTTGACATGGTCAGAATTGGCGCCACCACGCAACTCATCGGAGTGGGCGAACCTGTTACGTCAGGTTAACGCTTTCATCAATGCCATGCTCTTATCCATCGTGGAATACTACGAAGAAGATTAGTGATAGTCCCGCTACTCCCACAGAATAACTGCCGCCATCGTGCGAGTGCCGATCATGATCAGTGAATCGTGGGTGGCGCTCTCGTTGGTGCGTCATATCGGGCACAAGACGCTGGATGCGCTGTTAACGCGCTTTGACAACAGTACCGATGCCATCTTACAAGCGCCGATCAAAGAACTGATGGATGTGCACGGTGTCGGGCAAAAGACCGCACAGGCAATCCATGATATTGACGTGGTACAGGTACGTCTCGATCTCGCCAAATGGCAACGCATCGGGGTGCGGGTTGTGCCCCAATACAGCGTCGATTATCCGCAAGTGCTGAACAGCACCGATGATCCGCCGTTGACCCTGTTCGCTGTGGGCAACTATCAACCGGTGAGCTGGATTAAAGCGGTGGCGATTGTCGGCACGCGCCAACCGAGCGCCCCATCTAGAGCCTTCGCGCAAGAGATCGCCCGTCTGTATGGGGATGTAGGCTGGACGGTGGTCAGCGGGTTGGCGTTGGGCATTGATAGTGCCGCCCATCAGGGCGCGTTGCAATCACGCACCGGACGCACTGTGGCGGTGCTGGGCGGGGGTGTACTGAATATCTACCCCACACAAAACCGCGAACTTGCCGAACAACTCTGCAAGCAGGGCGCATTACTGAGCGAGAGTGCCCCCTACGCCAGTTCATCCGCGCCGCGTCTGGTGACGCGCAATCGCATCATCAGTGGCTTGTGCCAGCATGTGATCGTGGTGCAATCGGGCGCGAAAGGGGGCGCGATGTACGCCGCTCGCGCCGCCCAACAGCAGGGACGGCGGTTGGTCACGGTCGATGCACCTTACGCCGGCAATCAGGCGCTGATCGCACAGGGGGCGGCGACTTTCAACCCCGATGACCAGCGTTTAACGTACGAGGTTAAGGCGCACTATCCGGAATCC
>JBNPEE010000016.1:0-101972 GCA_051117475.1 Anaerolineae bacterium
AAGCTGAAGCTACTGAAGAACCCATGGACGAAGAAGAAGCCGAAGCTACTGAAGAACCTATGGACGAAGAAGAAGCTGAAGCTACTGAAGAACCTATGGACGAAGAAGAAGCCGAAGCTACCGAAGGACCCATGGATGAAATGGTTGAAGCTATCGTCTATGAAGACGATGCCGGTTTCACCTTTGAATATCCAGGTAGCTATGAACAAACTGTCAGTGTGAGTGGCGAAGCTATCACCCTCGATATGGATGATCAACGCTTGATTGTGATTTCACCAACGGGCTATAGCAATATCGTCGCTGATCCTGCTGAAGATGCCGCTGAAAATCTAGCATTGCTGGTTGACCGCCTCGGTTACAACGTGGGCGAAAGCGCCGACATGAGCATGGCTGCTGCCAGTGTAAATGTCGAATTGCCCCGCCGCGGTTTAGTTGGCTTTGCCAATCTAGTTGATCTCGGTGATGGTGTCTTTGCTGTTGTGCTAGAACTAGCTCCAGAAGCGGATGCTGTTCCGAGCGAAGATGGCGCAGCTGTTGCTGATAGCATGAGCTTCACGCCTCCTCCACCAGAAGAAGAAGCTGTTGAAGAAGAAGATGCAGAAGCTGAAGCACCAACCCTGACAATTGTTGGGCTAGCACTGCAAGCTGATGACCTCAACACGCTGGCAACTGCTGTTGTGCGCGGTGGTTTTATCACAACATTGAATGGCGAAGGCCCCTTCACAGTTTTCGCACCCACTGACGTAGCATTTGCTGAGGCACTTGAACTGCTTGAGCTGACAGCTGAGGAGCTACTCGCAGATCGTGAATTGCTCCGTGGTGTGTTATCTTATCACGTTGTGAGCGGTAGCGTACTCTCAGGTGATCTCGAAGATGGTATGGAAGTAGAGACACTCAACGGCGCAACTTTGTTGATCGGCGTGAGTGAAGATGGTGTGACCATCGCAGATAGTACAGACACCACCTACAACGTAGTTACCGCTGATGTGCTCGCAAGTAACGGCGTGGTGCATGTGATTGATGGCGTGTTACTGCCACCACCGACTGAATAAGTCGATCACATCCTATTAACATAACAAAAAGAGGTGGGACGGATAACCGTCTCACCTCTTTTTGTTGCTACCCATCACTTACCCGAAGGATTGAATGCCCTTGAAGAATTGCGCGATAGCTTTCTCGGTACGTTCGGGGGGTTGTGCATAAGAGAAACGTACCCAACTCGCACCCGCTTGAGAGAAGAAAACTCCCGGTACAACAGCCACGCCGAAATCTTCCGCTAAGACTGAACCCAGGCTTTGGGAATCTTGCAAACCACCTGCTGCGATAGCATCCGAAACATCGATGAATGCATAATAACCATCGCCCATGATGTAATTCGCGTTTTCAGCATCCAACGCCGCTCTGAGTAAGTGACGACTCTGTGCTGTTGGCTTTGCAACATAGGCGGCAGCTTTGTCAAAGCCTTCTTCATAGGTGGCAAGTGCAACTGCCTGCGCAAAGAAGCTTGGGATCACCCCATGTGACGCTTGACTGTTAATGTACTTGATCACGGCTTTACCCGCAACGAGATGTGCACTACGGATATTGGATGCACCGAGGCTCTTGGTCAAACCATCGAGGAACATCAAGCGTTCGCGGTCTTCAGGTGAGAAAGCTTCTAAGACTTCGTTGATATCGTTGGGGCTACCTTCAGTCACCCAATGATAAATCCAATCAAACAATACGAAGGGTATACCGGCATCGAGGGCAGTGCGTGCGAGTTCCACCTGTTCAGCAACAGGGATCGTGCGACCTGTCGGGTTATCCGGTGAGGTGATGACGATACCCGCAATTTTCCGATTTTCCCGTTCAGCAAATTCAACACAGGTACGGATACCCTCTGGTGTGTATTTCCAACCTTCTGCTGGTTGTCCGGGAGCACGTAACACGTTCAAGCCCACGCTATAGGGGCCCCAGTTATAACTAATCCAGGGTACCCGCGAGACCACCAGCAAATCACCCTTACGTCCGTGACCAAGTGTAATCATCGCATCATAGGCTTTATTGAGGGCATCACGCCCACCCTGCGTAAAAATAATATTTTCAGGACCGAAGCCACTCTCAGCACTAAATTTCCAATATTGTTCAGCCGTTGCCTGACGAAATAATTCGGTTCCGAAAGGTTTGTCGTAACCCGTACCATGCTCTAGTTGCAGTTCAAGGGCACGCTCCAGATAATGGTGCGATACGCCCGGCAAACTGGCACCCCCATCGCCTTGCGATGCATCATAAGTTGGCGCATCCGCCCCTGCTTTTTGTTTGTACACCGATAGTGCCGTCTTGATGGTGAACATCCGCGAAGGCGGAATCGACATCATCTGAGATGGATAGTCAACGGTGGGGATCAGGTTAGGATTCGGCACTGCGTATTCTGGACTATCCAGATTGGTGATAGGTTGTTGAACCAAAGTAAGCCTCCTTATGGCAAACAAAAAGCCCCTTACGGGGCTAGATAAGATCGTGCAAGCACATGATACAATACCCCGAGTGTTAAGATCTCCGGTTAGTATCAGTATCAACCATGTTGATAAGTGATTGTTGCATCATGAACCTGCTACACACACACATTTTTTGGAACTATCTGAATTTTGACATGAGGTGGGCATTCTGTCAATTTAATAACCTATCCGAAGATATGTGAGTTGACTTGTGCAAACCTGCTAAATTGACTGTAATTCGAGTATACTAAATGACGGTTTAATGAGAAAACGGGGCAATTATGAGCTATCAATGTATTAAGACAGAAATTATTGACCAAAACTTTCATCTTATCTTGGATAGAATAGACGAGCGTAACGCGGTCAACCTGCCAATGATACAAGAGATCAATCAAGCATTAGATGATGCGGAACGTGCCTTCAATCAAGGTGAGGCACGGGTGTTGATTGTACGCGCAGAAGGACGCGCCTTCTCGCAGGGTATTGACTTAAAAGGCATGGATGAATATGTTGAACTCTACGGCGAACGTTGGCGCGATAATCTATTCGCTACGACGCGCCTGTTACAAGATGTGCTGACTAAACTAGAGCGCTCATCCCTGCCAAGCATTTGCCTGTTACATGGGTACTGCATCGGCACCGGCTTTGAGATCGCACTCGCCTGTGATTTTCGTATTGTTGCCGAGCGCACACGCATCAGCTTACCCGAAACCCGTCTAGGGATTGTGCCGGATGTTGGTGGCACTGTGCGCTTGCTCAAGCTAGTAGGGCCATCCCGTGCTAAAGAGATGATTCTAACAGGACGCACTATTGATCTGGCACAGGCGGAACAATGGGGCATGGTCAATTACGTTTTACCCGGCGATCAACTGATGGACAAAGCGCTGGAACTGGCACAAGAATTGCAACAATCCGCGCCAATGGCGGTCAACTATGGCAAGCGCATTATCAATGATATTGTCGATGTACAGAGCGGGTTGCACATCGAAGCATGGGCACAGGCGGCATTATTCCGTACAGAAGATTTTGAGGCAGGGGTTGCTGCTATGCTCACCAAGTCCTATCCTGTGCAGTGGAAAGGTAAATGATCCTCTATAAACGCGAATGAATGAGATGCAATGACCGACAAACAACCCACTAAACTCGATTTTAACCGTGTGATGCCCCTATTTGTTCTGGTGTTCGTGGATGTATTGAGCTTGACACTGATCTTACCGCTCTTGCATCTATATGGTGCGGCTTTCGGCGCAACGCCCTTTCAGATTGGGTTGATTGCCGCCGCCTTTCCGCTGGCACAATTGATCGGTGTGCCGATGATGGGCGCGTTATCAGATCGCTTCGGACGCAAGCCTCTGTTGCTCATCAGTCAGATCACCACATGTATCAGTTTTATCATGCTAGGTTTTGCCAATTCATTAGAAATGGTGATTCTATCGCGTGTAGTTGATGGATTATTTGGCGCGAACATCGCCACCGCACAAGCCGCTCTGAGCGACATTACTGATGAAAGCAACCGCGCTCAGGGGCTTGGATTAACTGGCGCGGCGTTCGGTTTGGGTTTTATCTTCGGGCCGATCTTATCGCTGGTGGCGCTCGAAGCGGGTAACTCACTGGCAGTGCCGGCATTTTCAGCGGCGTTATATTCCTTGCTCTCAATCGGATTAACATGGTTCGGCTTTCAAGAGACGCTACCGCCCAAACAACGCGGTCAGGGTGAGATGACACGCTTCAACCCCTTTCTCATTCGGCGTTACTTAACCAACCGCAACGTGAACATCTTGCTAATATTGATGTTCGCTCAACAACTGATTTTCTTCGGCTTCGAGAGCTTGCTCGGTTTATTCTTGATGTGCCGTCTGGGCTTACTCGGTCAGGGCAGTGCGGGGGTCTTTCTGGTGGTAGGGATTGTACTCGTCACTGTACAGGCACGTTTCATCGGGCGCTGGTCACAACGCTATGGAGAACGCAAGCTAGTTTTAGGGGCATTAGCCCTGATGGCGATTGGCTTGACCTTATTTGCCATGACACCTGAACAGCCCCATTTTTTCTACGTGCGCGAGCTAACAGCATTTGATATTGCTCAACAAGCCCCCAGTACAACAGAAGCCATACTCGGTGATTTTGATCTATTATTACCTGATGAAACAAATCGCGGATGGTGGGGGGTAATCTGGGTACTAATTGTCGTGATTCCGTTGACAATTGGCGCGGGCTTAATCCGTCCAGCACTGAACAGCATGATGACCAAACTCGTCAGCACACAAGAATATGGCAGTATTTTAGGGGTTAGCGCCTCGTTCGTGAGCGCGGCAAATGCAACGGCTCCGCTTATCGGCGGGTATTTGTTTCAGCAGTATGGTGCGAGTGCCCCGTTCTTCATCGGTGGGGGATTGATGGCTGTATTGTTTGTACTAAGTGTCATAATTATACCGGTTCAAAGCGTAGCAAGAAACTCATCACCCGCCTGAACCACAATCGCTTGATCCGGTGCTGGCATCACATCCGCATAATAGCCCCGCAATCCGTCTGCAAGAAATTGCAAAGTCGCCTTGATCTCATCAGCGCACTGAGGCACTTGTAAACAGAACACCGAGAACTCACGGCAAGGCGGTGCAGGGATCATACGCTTTAATTCGGTCAATTGTTCCCCATGTTTGAGGAAAAAACGCCGATAACGGTGCATCGCGGGCAGATCACCGCCTGTATCAATGATGATGTTCTCACCACCCACCCCATCTTTGAGATGATCACCGAAACGCCCACGCATCTGTTCATAGTGTTGAACAAAGCCCAATGAAATTTTGTTATCTCCACGATAACGCGAACGTGGATGTGCTTCGTTGTGGACATCGGTCACTTTTAAACCGGATGATGCTATACCGACAATACCGGTTGCGGTCAGGTGCAAGCTCGTTACCGTCTGTAAAGGATCGGGGCGATAGACGCGCACATCCCCCTCAACCGCCTTCATCTGATCCTGTTGTACCTGTACAAATTTCACTGTGCCAATTTTCTGCATAAGGAGCTCCTATCGAGTATAGTTAATAGCGTAACAATAGCAGAGGTATCCGCGCAAGTCATAAACAATCTGTTAAGACAATTGCATTTCTCATCAAGCTGATTTAACATTCGCCTGTCTTACGGGGCTAATCACAGGAGCTATTAGGTGGGCAACCTCCAAACATATCGTATCAATGTTTTCTCTCGTACCGCGCCAATCACGTCGCGCTGGGTGGCAATGGCACATCAATTGAACATTCACTCACTAACGGGCTGTTTCGACGCCCGTATTTTTTTTGTACAAGGTGATCTATCGACAAATGATCTCCATCGCTTGAGCCGTGAATTGCTAACTGATCCGGTGACCGAAGATTATGTGATCGGCAAATATGACCGTGACCATGTCAATCACACGATTGATATTACCTTACAAGCTGGCGTGACGGATCCTGTTGCTGACAACTTGATCCGCGCTGCTGACAACTTCCAGATCAAACTGACAAATGCTGCCACCGGACAGCATTTTCGTTTATATGGCGATCTATCATCAGATGATCTGCGCCAACTCGCCACAAAAGTATTCAGCAATCCTGTCGTACAAAGGCACACGATTGATGAAGCGATCCGCGCACCCTTCATCACGCCTGAAGCAAGTGATGGACTGGTAGAGACGATTATCATCCGTGAGAAAGATGATGCACAACTGCTCACGATCAGCCAAGAGCGACGGTTAGCACTCGATTTAGCCGAGATGCGTGCCATTCAACGATGGTACACTGAAGAAGCGCGTGATCCTACCGATATTGAACTGGAGATGATCGCGCAGACGTGGAGCGAGCATTGTGTACATAAGACCTTCAAAGCAAAAATCCATTTTGAAAATGTCGATGGCACCGTAGAAACTATCGATGGGTTGATCCAACAATATCTGAAAGCGGCAACTGATCAACTCGATAAACCCTGGGTATATAGCGCCTTCGTCGATAATGCGGGCATCATACGCTTTGACGATCAGTTTGATCTGGCATTCAAAGCCGAGACACACAATCACCCCTCTGCTCTGGAACCGTTCGGCGGAGCAAATACGGGCGTGGGAGGCGTAGTGCGCGATGTGCTGGGCGTAAGTGCCAAGCCTATCGCCAACACCGACATATTGTGCTTTGGACCACAGAACTTGCAAGGTACCGATCTGCCGGAGGGCGTACTGCATCCGCGCCGTATTCAAGCGGGCGTGGTACACGGCATTGAAGATTACGGCAACAAGATGGGCATCCCGACGGTCAACGGAGCGATTCTCTACGATCAAGGATATACAGCAAATCCGCTGGTCTTCTGTGGGTGTGTGGGCATCTTACCCCATGACAGTCACCGCACAGAACCTCAAGCAGGTGATTATATTGTGGTGTTAGGCGGGCACACCGGACGCGATGGGTTGCGCGGGGCGACGTTCTCCAGCATGGAAATGGACACTCAAACCAGCGAGATTGCTTCGATCAGCGTACAAATCGGGCATCCGATTCAAGAAAAACAGGTACAAGAGGTCATCTTACAAGCACGTGATGCCAACTTATACAATGCCATTACCGATTGTGGCGCGGGTGGCTTATCTTCAGCAGTCGGCGAGATGGGTGAGTTACTCGGTGCAATGGTGCAACTACAGGCGATCCCCTTAAAATATCCCGGCTTGCGCCCGTGGGAAATCTGGTTGAGCGAAGCACAAGAACGCATGGTGATGGCGGTTGCACCTGAAAATTGGGAACAACTACAAGCGATTGCCCGCGGGCAAGATGTAGAAATATCGCAAATTGGGACCTTCGGCAATGAGGGACGCATTGCACTCTACGATGGCGAACGCCTGGTCGGAGAACTGGGCAACGACCTATTACATGAGTGCTTACCACGGCGCGAGCTGGTAGCACGCTGGCAAGCCCCCGACACCACCTCATCGACACCCCTCACAGAAAAACCCGATGTGAAAACGACGATCTTAGGTCTGCTGTCACATCCCAATATCCGCAGTAAAGAAGATGTGGTGCGCCGTTACGATCATGAGGTGCAAGGTGGAACAGTGATCAAGCCCTTCGTCGGCATCGAACAACACGTCGGGGGGGATGCCTCGGTACTTGTGCCGATTGAAACCCAAAATAACAAAGACGACCGAGTGCGCGGATTTGCCCTGTCAATTGGAGTCTGCCCGCAATATACCGCGCTTGATCCCTATGCGATGGGTTGGGCGGCGATTGATGAAGCCTTCCGCAATCTCGTCGCTGTAGGTGCAGATCCCGATCAGGTGGCGTTGCTCGATAACTTCAGCTGGGGCAACCCCAACCTGCCGGATCGGCTCGGTTCGCTGGTCTTGGCGGCACGTGCCTGCCACGATGCCGCACTCGCCTATCAAGCACCATTTATCAGTGGTAAAGATAGCCTAAACAACGAATACGCCGACGCCGACGGCACACGCCACGCAATCCCCGGCACACTGGTGATCTCGGCATTGGGCATCGTACCGGATGCGCGTCTGAGTGTGACAATGGATCTCAAACAAGCGGATAATCTGCTTTACATCGTCGGCGGCGGAACATATGAGGAATTCGGAGGCAGTCATTATTATATGCTACATGGGATAGACGGTGGTATAGTGCCTCAACCCCGCAAAAATCCTTTAGCCATAATGCGCACAATCCATCAGGCGATCCAAGCGGGTTATGTGCAAGCCTGCCACGATGTCAGCGAAGGTGGTACCGCTGTTGCACTCGCAGAAATGTGTATGGCAGGCCGCTTAGGTGCAGAGATGTTCGACATGCGCTTTGACGGTGTATCCGATTTACAGACCAAAATCTTGTTCTCAGAATCAACAGGACGTTTCTTAGTCGAGATCAAGCCAGAAAATCAACATGCTTTCGAGCATTTATTAGGCAACACGCCCTATGACCGGCTGGCACGTGTCACAGAAGAGCCGCAACTAGTGATCGCGCCCTATGGGGAAGATGGTGAAACAGCCATGCTCGCACTTGAAGAACTAGAACAGGCGTATCGTGGTCATATTGCTGATTCATTATCATCCTCTGAACCTTACCCGACCAGTCCATCACAGACGCGCACGACGCGCACAACGGCTCAGCATAGCGCACCGCGCGTGTTGATCCTACATGCCAACGGCACCAATCGTGATCACGATGCATCACTGGCCTGCGAACTGGCGGGTGGTCAACCGGAGATCGTCCATATCAACCAATTATTAGCCGGCGAGCGTCATCTGCTAGATTATCACATGCTGGTTGTGCCCGGAGGCTTCAGCTATGGGGATGATCTGGGGGCAGGACAATTATGGGCGCAAGCCCTGCGTTATCAATTGCGCGATGAGCTAGCACGCTTCGCGCAGGATGGACGTCCGGTATTGGGTATCTGCAATGGCTTTCAGGTATTGCTCAAATCCGGCTTATTGCCTGATGCCAATTTTGCGAGTGGCGATGACCGCGATGTGACACTGACCTACAACGAAAACGGTCAGTTTGAATGTCGCTGGGTGCATCTGCACGCCAATCCCAACAGCACCAGCTTATTCACCGAAGGCCTCGACACGCTCATTCATTGTCCGGTTGCACATGGTGAAGGGCGCGTGATGACCCGCAACCAAGACGCGACTCAGCGCTTATGGGCAAATGGTCAAGTGGCGCTGACTTACGTCGATGCCAACGGCGAGGCAGTCGGCTATCCACTGAACCCGAACGGCAGTGTGACAGGCATCGCCGGATTGAATAACCGCGAAGGCAACGTGCTAGGCTTGATGCCCCATCCGGAAAATCATATTTTCCCGTGGCAACATCCCCAATATCAGCGTGGTATCGGTGGTCAATCAGGTTTGGTTCTGTTCAAGAACGGGATTCGTCATGCCTGACAGCAGAGAGGATCTATCATGCTAACACAAGAACAATTGATGGCTGCGATTCCCAATTGTCTTGACACAATAGAGTTGCCAGTGCTCGGTGAGCGTATCAGTGGTAAAGTGCGCGAGAGTTACCGACAGAACAATCAGCGCATCCTCATCACCACAGATCGCGTATCGGCGTTTGATCGCGTACTGGACTTGATCCCGTATAAGGGGCAGGTACTCAATCAGTTGAGTGCATGGTGGTTCGAGCAAACGGCGGATATTGTGACACATCACATGGTTGCTGTACCCGATCCCAACGTGATGATTGCCCATGAGGTGCAAACCTTGCCGATTGAAGTGGTGGTGCGTGGGTATATCACAGGCGTGACCAGTACATCTTTATGGACACTCTACGAGCAAGGTGACCATCAACCTTATGGTATCAGCTTACCGGATGGTTTGCAGAAGAATGATCCGCTACCACACCCGATCATTACCCCGACAACCAAAGCCGAACACGGGCATGATGAGCGCATCACAGGTGAAGCAATCATCGAACGTGGGTTAGTCGATGCTGATATCTGGCATGCGGTGCAAGAACAGGCAATTGCCCTGTTCCAACGCGGGCAAGTACTTGCCGAACAGGCTGGCATGATATTGGTAGATACCAAGTATGAGTTCGGATTACAAGATGGTACACTGATGCTGATCGACGAAGTACACACACCCGATAGCAGTCGCTATTGGACGAGCACAAGTTATCAAGCGGGGCAGCCCGATAATTTCAGCAAAGAGTACCTGCGCGAGTGGTTCAAGGCGCAGGGATACACGGGCGAAGGGGATATCCCCACAATGCCAGCCGATTTCATCGCACAGGTCGCCGAGCGTTATATTACAGTCTACGAAAAATTGACGAACACAACATTTGAGCCAGCAGAACAACCGGCTTTTGAACGGATCCGGCGCAATCTCACACCTTTCGCTCAATCACACACAGGCGAGGAACAACAATCATGAACACACCAATTCAATTCACAGAGTATATGGATGATAAACCCCGTGAGGAATGTGGCGTATTCGGCATTTATGCTGAGGGGCGCGACGTGGCACGGTTGAGTTTCTTTGGCTTATATGCGCTTCAACATCGCGGGCAAGAGGCGGCGGGCATTGCCACCTGTGATGGTCAACGAGCCTACATTCATAAGGGCATGGGGCTAGTTTCGCAGGTATTCAACGAGACGAATTTATCACCGCTCGAAGGACATATGGCAATCGGTCATAACCGCTACAGCACCACGGGTAGTCAACATGTGCGCAATGCCCAACCCTATCTAATCGAAACGATTCACGGCCCGCTTGGTGTGGCGCACAATGGTAACCTGACCAACGCGCTGGAATTACGGCAGTTGTTGCTCAAGCGAGGCGTGGGCTTATCCTCAACTAGTGATACTGAGATGATGACTCAGATTCTCGCGGCATCGACTGAAATTTGGGAAGCAGAAGGCATCTCAGTGGAATCCGAAGATGGTGACCATTGGATCGGGCGTATACGGGCGATGATGCAAATTGTAGACGGTGCGTATTCGCTGGCAATCCTCACCCGTGATGCCATTTATGCTGTACGTGATCCTCATGGTTTGCGTCCATTGAGTTTGGGCAAGCTGGATGAGGGTTATGTACTCGCCAGTGAAACCTGCGCCCTCAGTACCATCGGCGCGGAGTATCTCGATTACGTACAGCCAGGGAAAATTTTACGCATCGATCGGAACGGTGTGAGTGAGTATCAAGGCATGGAACCCGCTGAAAAACGATCTCTATGCGTATTTGAGTACGTCTACTTTGCGCGTCCGGATTCAGTGCTGGATGGGCAAGTGGTACATACTGCCCGTCATAGCATGGGGCAAATGCTCGCTAAAGAATCTCCTGCTGATACTGATCTAGTGATCGGTGTGCCGGATAGCGCCACGCCGGCGGCGATTGGTTACGCTAACGCATCAGGTATCCCATACGGCGAAGGCTTAACCAAGAACCGTTATATCGGGCGCACCTTCATCGAGCCAGAAGATGGTCTACGTAAGCAAAGTGTCAACCTCAAGTACAATGCACTGACCTCGAACCTACGCGGGAAGCGTGTGGTACTAGTAGATGATAGCATTGTGCGTGGCAATACGGCAGCTCCGCTGGTGCAATTACTGCGTGAGGCCGGCGCGACAGAAGTCCATGTGCGCGTGTCATCACCACCGGTCAAGCATCCGTGCTTCATGGGTGTGGATATGGCAACGTATCGAGAGCTGATCGCAGCAAATATCGATCTAGAGAGTATCCGTATCCGAATTGGTGCGGATAGTCTTGGCTATTTAACCTTGCCGGGTATGTTAGATGCGATTGAACAGGTAGTTGGCTTCCGTAACAATTACTGCACTGCCTGCTTCAGTGGGGATTATCCCATTGAAATACCCCCATGGTTGTTCGAGAATGAACGCGACAAAAACTTATTTGAGAGCATGTGGGGGTAAACGTGGCAAAAGTACTCATCATTGGCAGTGGCGGGCGCGAACACGCGCTAGCATGGGCGCTATCACGCTCAGCACAGGTTGAACAGATATATGTCGCGCCGGGAAACGGTGGCACAGATTGGTCAGGCACAGACCAACAAGCCCCCTCACAGAGCATCGCGCTTAGCGTGAGCGATTTTGAAAGATTAGCGACATTCGTCCGCGAACAAAACATCGACCTAACTGTAGTAGGTCCCGAAGTGCCACTGGCAGAGGGCATCGTTGATTTCTTTCAAGCGCGTGAGTTAGCAATCTTCGGGCCAACAAAAGCTGCTGCACAGATCGAGAGCAGTAAAGCCTTCTCCAAAGATTTCATGACCCAACAGGGCATTCCCACAGGTGAGTTTTTCACCACCGATGATTATGACGAAGCGCGAAAGTTCCTGAGTGAATACAAAAAGCCGGTGGTTGTCAAAGCATCTGGATTGGCGGCGGGCAAAGGCGTGATTCTCTGCGATACGCGGGAAGAAGCCGGAGAAGCCATCCACGCAATCATGTCTGACCGCGCCTTCGGTGATGCAGGCGAGATCATCGTAATTGAAGAACGCCTCATGGGGCGCGAAATTTCTGTCTTAGCATTCTGTGATGGCATTACAATTAAGCCAATGGTCATCGCCCGTGATTATAAACGCGCTCAAGATGGCAACACCGGCTTGAATACCGGTGGCATGGGTGCGATTGCGCCTGCCGATGACATTGAGCCCGAACTAGTAGATATCATCGTCGAAAGAGCGCTTGAACCGATCTTAGCAGGGATGGACGCACTCGGCACACCCTATTGCGGGGTACTCTATGCCGGCTTGATGCTGACTGAGAAAGGTCTGCGTGTGTTGGAATATAATTGTCGCTTTGGCGACCCTGAAACGCAGGTGGTGCTTCCGCTACTCAAGACCGATCTATATACCATCATGCAAGCCTGCATCACTGGCACGCTCGATCAAGTTGAGATTGAATGGCATGAGGATTACTGCGTGACAGTGGTGTGTGCGTCACCCGGCTATCCTGAAGCGTATCCCAAGGGGTTGGCGATCACTGGAGTTGAACAGGTGACCGATGCGTTGGTATTTCATGCCGGCACAACCCGTGAGAACGATCAACTGGTGACCGATGGTGGGCGTGTGTTGGCAGTCACGGGACGCGGAAGCACAATTGATGAGGCACTAGCCCTTGCCTACAGCGGCGTAGAGGCGATCACGTTCGATGGGATGTACTATCGCACCGATATTGGAGACATTTATGAGTAGTTGGCAACTTGCACACTTAGCCGGCGCAATCCCTGCTGGAGATTATCAAAGGATATCAGCACCGGAAACATCCCGCTGGCAAGTGCAGCCCATCATCCTGCACGGTGATGCGCTGGTATTAATCGCTCATGACACACATCACGCCTTGCCGACATTGACAGTCAAAGCGGGTATGATCATCGAACAAGCCTGTCATGAGGGCTTGCACTTACAACTGGGGATCACAGTGACATTCGAGCGTCTGTTATACGTGCGCCTCAGTGATTGGCACACCCCGACAGTGATCTTTCATCCAATGGGACGCATCACAGCGGGTGAACCACGCGCTGAGTGCATTGCGCTGGATCAGCTAACCCATGCTACTCACTCAACTATCACCCCAACAGATATCGCGTATCGACTGCAACAAGACCTGCATACACCTCCCACACGGGCGATCTACTTAGGCACAGGCGATCAAGTGAAGGATAGATCATGAGCGATCACAATCAGAACAATCAGTATGCGCGGGCAGGTGTCGATATTGATTCTGGGCAACGCGCCGTGCAACTGATGAAAACGGCAGTACAGGCGACATATACGCCACAAGTTTTATCCGATACAGGCAACTTCGGCGGGTTATACGCGCTCGACAACCTCAGCACCCTCTCCGCGCCTATACTGGTCGCATCCACCGATGGTGTAGGAACCAAGACCAAAATCGCCTCAGCACTCAATCGCTGGGATAGCATCGGACAAGATCTGGTCAACCACTGCATCAACGATATTCTCGTGCAGGGTGCGCGTCCGCTATTTTTCCTCGATTATGTGGCGAGCAGTCAGCTTGTACCGGAGCAAATTTCAGCAATTGTGACTGGTATGGCACATGCTTGCCAGCAAGCAGAATGTGCGCTACTAGGGGGCGAAACTGCTGAAATGCCGGGCGTGTACGTCGCCGGCGAAGTCGATGTCGTCGGGACGATTGTGGGCGTGGTGGATCGCGCACACCTACTCGATGGCAGTCAGATCAAAGCAGGTGATGTGATCTTCGGGTTACCAAGCACAGGCTTACATACCAATGGCTACTCTTTAGCGCGGGCAGTGCTCGCCGATGCAGACTTAGACGCACACGATGAGCAATTGGGAACGACACTCGGCGATGCTTTGCTGGCGGTACATCGCAACTATCAACATCCAATTGCTGATGTGCGTGAATCCGGCATCACAATCAACGGTTTGGCACACATCACCGGCGGGGGCTTGATTGACAATATCCCGCGCATCTTACCGGATGAGACCTGCGCGGTGATCGACAGTGATCGCTGGCATATCCCACCCTTATTCCAGCTCATCGAAGACCGCGGCGCGGTCAACCGAGACGAGATGTACCGTGTGTTCAATATGGGCGTGGGCATGGTGGTGATCGTACCGGAAGAACACGCCGACGCGCTACAGCATACCTGTGCAGAGGCATTCCGTATCGGCACGATTGAACGCGGTACACCTCGGGTCATCATACGATAAGACACAACAGATAGGATACAGGGCACATGATGCGATTGGTTGTCTTAGTTTCAGGCAATGGGAGCAATTTACAGGCGATTTTAGATGCAATAAACAGCGGTCACTTGCAAGCGCAGGTGATTGCGGTCATCTCGAACCGCAAAGGGGCTTATGCCTTACAACGTGCCGAAGACGCTGGCGTGGATACAGTCTACTGCCCGCTGAAGCCTTACACCGATGCGGGCAAATCTCGTGCTGAATATGATGCAGACCTCGCCGAAACAGTGGCATCCTATCAACCGGATTTGGTGGTGCTAGCCGGTTGGATGCACATACTCAGCTCGACCTTTCTCGATCATTTCCCGAAAAAAGTGATTAATTTGCATCCTGCCCTGCCGGGAGAATTCATTGGTGTGAACGCCATTCAACGGGCGTTCGTAGCAGCGCGTGAGGGACGCATCAAACGCAGTGGTATCATGGTGCATTATGCCATACCAGAAGTCGATGCTGGCGGGGTCATCATCCATGCCGAGGTGCCGATTCTGCCCTCAGATTCGCTCGATGTATTCACCCAACGGATGCATCAGGTTGAACATCGTTTATTGGTGCAAGCGATTGCACTGCTAGCTGATCGGCACACTCATGAAAGACCGTGAACGGATCGAGCAAGTGCTGAATACAACCATCCGTGCGATGCACCCATTGAGCGGTGGCATGATCGGTGAAGTCTACCGCGTTGATTTCAGCGATGGGCAATCCGTAGTGGCGAAGGTAACACAGGGCACTGATGCCACGCTCGATATTGAAGGGCGCATGTTACGCTACCTCGCAGAACACAGCGTCTTGCCTGTACCGGAGGTTTTACACGCCGACGCGAATTTGCTCATCATGCGCTACATCAAACACGCTGGCAGTATTTCGCCCACTGTCGAAACCGATGCCGCCCAACATATCGCCGCATTACACAGCATCAGTGCGCCCCGTTACGGTTTAGAGTTTGATACCTTGATCGGCAGTTTGCATCAACCGAACACCCCGGATGATTCTTGGATTGATTTTTTCCGCGAACAACGCCTGTTCTACATGGCACGAATCGCATACGAAGCCGGGCAATTACCCCTACGCACCCGCCAGCGCATCGAGCAATTTGCCATGATGCTGGAAGATTACTTGTTTGAACCTGACGCACCCTCTTTGATTCATGGGGATCTATGGGGTGGTAATGTGCTAAGCCATCAAGACAAGATCGCTGGCTTTGTTGACCCAGCAATTTATTACGCTCATGATGAGATTGAACTGGCGTTCAGCACGCTATTCAGCACCTTCGGCACAACCTTCTTCGATGTGTATCAGCAATATCGCCCGATTGAAGCCAACTTTTTCAACGAACGGCGTAATCTCTATAACCTCTATCCCTTATTGGTGCATGTACATTTATTCGGAGGTGGTTATATCGGGCAAGTGGAGCGCATCTTACAACAATTCGGCTACTAATCGAGTAATTGCGCTAGCACCACACTGAGTGTGCTGGATTTACCGCGCTCCCACGCTTGATCTATCATTGCCTGATCGAGCTTTTCCTGCAAGCTGAACAAGATCGGCTCCGCATCATCTATCATCTTTTCGGGCGTTTCTTCGAAATGCAAGATCGCCGCCAACAATGCCACTGCTGAAGAATAATTATTGTCTTTTATATAAGCACGACTGAGACGCATCAGTATATTCAAGATACTGTTATCGTCAGCCTGCTGACGGGCTACACGTAACAGAGCTAATAAATTATCAATGGACGTACCGGTGCTTGCGTGCGGATTGTTCTGTGTGCGTGATGCGCCTGCAATACCCCAATCTTCGCCAATCTCACGCGATATATGCAGGCTCTCTTGGTAGAGTTCCTTGGCGCGATCTTGCTCACCGAGTTCATATGCCACATCGCCGAGACGGCTGAGCGTACGGGCGATGCCGGCCTGATTGTTCATCTCGCGATAGAGTGCGAGCGCCTCTTCGTAACGCACTCGTGCTACTTCAAATTGTTCAGTTGCAAAATCGACATTGCCCAGATGCCCCAATGATACAGCCACCGCAACTTTATCATCCAAACTCTGACATAAAATCAAACTCTCTTGATAAAGCGCACGCGCACTATCATAATCGGCAAAGCCCAGATGCGCCTCACCAGAGCGTTGACTCAAATGGACAAATTTACGATTTTTACGCTGTTGATTCATATCGAGTTGTTCAACCAGTGCGCGGGCCTGGCTAAAATGAGCAATAGCCTCATCATACGCGCCGTTCTTTAGAGATTGCTCACCGGCTAAGGTGACATAATGCTCCTCTTTATGACTGTTACCAGCGCGTCCCCAATGATAAGCTAGCGCGTTGACACGGGTCACATCATCCACGTACAAAACCTCAAGACTTTTAGCAACTACCTGATGCATTTGCCGACGTTGGCCAGCATCGATCATCTCAAACAAACCGATACGCAGTTTATCATGAGCAAATTGATAAACCTCATCATCAACTTCTAGCACAGCAGCGCTGATACACGCGGATAACCACGCATCAAGATCATGCTCAGGCATGACAGATGCGAGAACATCCAATTGAAGTTCACGCCCCATGAGAGCAGCATAACGCAACAATTGTTTACTATCATCATCGAGACGCGCTAAACGACGTTGTAGTACAGTCTGCACTCCACCGGCAAAAACCTGCGCTGGCAGGGTCACACGTCCGATATCATCCAGATTGCCGACTTCCTCGGCTAAGGCTCGCACAACTTCTACAACGAAGAACACATTACCCTCAGTCTCACGGCGCAGGAGGTCAACAACCTGTGTCGTGCGGCCCGATTCACCTAGCATCGCTGCACTAAGTTCAGCAATCTCCTGATTATCAAGCCGTTTGAGCTTCATCAATTGCATGTGAGAGAATTGCTGATGTAACGCGGGCTTTTCATCATCGCGATAACTAGCAATTACTATAATCGGCAGATCAGCTTCAAGCATCGCTGACCACTGAGCCAGTGCCTGAATACTCTCGCTTCCTGCCCAGTGAATATCTTCAAAGAGCATCATTACCGGATGATTGAACGCACGCAAAACACGTGCGAACAACTGTAGCATCTGGATTTGCAGTTCGTCGGGCGGCAGATTGAGCGGTGCGAGAGCAGTAACATCGCGGGAAATCATCTCATGAGCATCCGATACAAAGCTCTTGAGTAGAGCCACATCGGTATCAGTCAGATAATCGTCCAGCAAGCACAACCAGCGCAAGGCTGTCAACCAGATTTCATATGGGCGGCTGCCCACATCTACTGCTTGGCCACGCATCACAATCGCCCCATTAACCAGCGCCTGCGTGCGTACTTCGTCAATGATACGTGATTTGCCTACACCACTCTCACCACCGATCAACCATGCTGAGCTTTTACTATACACTGCTCTGTGCAGAGCTTGATTGAGCTGAGCTAACTCGCGATCACGCCCAACAAACCGCGCTGCCTGCAAAAAACTATCACGAATTGCGATGTTATCAGTAATCGCCAAATTATCTGTAGTGGCTTGCAAAGCATCAATTGCTTCGCTAGCAGATTGATAACGATCCGCAGGGTCTTTCTGCAATAGTTGGATGATCACCATTGCCACATCAAGCGGAACATCCAGCTCATCAATCGGCGGCATCTCGATCAAAATCTGGTTGATGAGATTTGTAGGATCATTGATATCATATGGATGCTGACCGGCAAGCATCTCATAAGCGAGCATTCCCACTGCATATAGATCAGCTTGTATCCCACCCCGCACACCTTGAAGTACTTCCGGCGACATATATGCGAGCGTACCTACAGTGCTATCTGCCATATCATCGGTATTGGGACGTTCATGCATGATCGATAGGCCAAAATCTAACACTTTGACGCGCCCAGCTATCATCATCACATTCGCTGGTTTGAGATCACGGTGTACAATACCACGTCGATGCAAATAGTTGAGTGCATGGAGTAGTTGAAGGATAAGATCAAGGCGTTGAGGGACATCAAGCGTGCGAGCAGATTGGACAATATTCTTTGGCTTATCCAGTAATTCCATCGTGAAGTACGGTTGCTGATCGCCATCGAAGCCATAATCAAGCACATCAACAATATTGGGATGGCGCAACGATGCCGAAAGCTTGAACTCACGCGCTAGCGCCAGACGGAAATTATCGGCTTGCAGTGTATCATCAAGCGATAATATTTCCAGATTAGTTAACACACGCTTCAAAGCCACTTCGCGCCCAGTCAGGCGGTCTTTAGCATGATAGACAACGCCCATGCCACCCTCACCCAGTTTGTTGAGGAGTAAATATCGATTACCAATTCGCCTCAGTGACCTATTCGTTTCCATAACTCTATAATTCCTAAAAATTACTTACTCGATCATCACCTAATACCATCAAGACTTATCGCAGTATCCTCAATCCGCCAGAAATTGTTGTATTTTAGCCAACAATTGAGGGAATTTAACAGGTTTAGTTTCATATTCATCACAACCAGCCGCGAGCGCCTTCTCACGATCACCGGCAATAGCGTGAGCTGTCAACGCAATGATCGGGATATGGTTGATCTCAGCATCCGACTTGATACGGCGTGTCGCTTCCCAGCCATCCATCACGGGCAAACTCATATCCATCAAAATCAGATCAGGATGATGTTCCTGTGCCAATTGTACGCCCTGCGCACCATCGGTGGCGATGACAAGCTGATAACCACGCCGTTCTAGCCTACGCGAAAGCATATCAAGATTCATTTCATTATCTTCCACCAGCAAAATTTTACTCATTGGCATTATCCTTCGTTGATGGGGACTGTTTAGCTTGTACATGTGCTATGACCAAATCTCGTATTTCCTGCACCAATTCCTCTTGAGTATAAGATTGCTTGGTCAACACCTGCTCAACCGTGCCAGCTAAAGTATTGCGCTCATCCGGTGTGAGATCTTTGGCAGTCAGCACGATGATCGGAATCGCACGCCACTCGGGTATCTTCTTAACGGCGCTGATGAACTGAAATCCATCGAGTTCAGGCATCATCAAATCCAATAAGATCAAGCGTGGCGTGAGCGTGTGCAAGGCATCAAGCGCTTCACGTCCATTGGCTGCCAGCGCAACTTCCCAACCGGAACGATCCAGCGTGCGGGCTAACATATCCCGCGTGTTATCATCATCTTCGACGACCATAACCGTGCCCGGAGGCAAAATGCCCGTTTCGCCGACATTAGCGCGGTATTTCATCAAGAGTGTGACCAGACGCTTGCGGTCGATAGGTTTCGTCATGTAATCCGCAGCACCGAGTGCAAAGCCCCGGCGCTGGTTATCGATCATTGTGAGCATAACAACCGGTATATCTTGCAGTTGTGGGTCTGATTTAATCTGCGATAAAACCTGCCACCCATCCATCTCACTCATCATCACATCAAGCGTGATAACATCAGGTTGATGTTCGCGTGCGAGTTCCAATCCTTGTTCACCATTCTCAGCTACGATCACCTCAAAACCTTCACGGGTTAACGTGCGGTACAGCAGTTCGCGCACGATCTCGTCATCATCGACAATCAATACTTGACCACCCACCGCCAGATTCATCTGACGCAAGGCGCGGTATTCAGTGAGTTCTTCAAGAAGCGGTTCCTCATCATCATGTGTGGTAGCCTGTTGCACGACCGCCGGCATAATGATTGTGAAAGTCGTACCAACTCCTTCTTCTGAATGAACCGTAATGTCACCACCCATCATCTGGGCAAAACGGCGACTGATCGTCAAACCCAGACCTGTGCCGCCATATTTGCGCGTAGTTGATACATCTGCTTGCTGAAATTCTTTGAAGACCTCTTGTAACTGTGCCTGAGACATACCAATGCCCGTATCGCGCACTTCATAGCGTAGCCAATCAACCCCTGCTGTATCGTTGTAGCGCTCAACAGTGAGCGTAATGATACCCGCTTCAGTGAACTTAGCGGCATTGCTCAACAGGTTCAGCAATGCCTGACGGATCTTGGTCAGGTCACCGTATGCTACACCAACCTCCTCAACAACACGGACTTCAAAGCGGTTACTATTCTTCAACATCAAAGGTTCCACAGTGAAGCCTACCTCACGCACGAAATCGGCAACGGTGAATTCTTCAAGATACAGCTCCATCCGACCAGCTTCTATTTTGCTCAGATCGAGAATGTTGTTAATTAAATCGAGCAGATGATTGCCCGCAGATTGAATTTTCATCAGGTCGGACACCATATCTTCATAACCAAAATCTTGTGCATCTTCTTCTAGCATCTCACTATAGCCGATAATCGCATTGAGGGGGGTGCGTAGTTCGTGGCTCATGTTAGCGAGAAAGGCACTCTTGGCGCGGTTAGCGCTCTCAGCACTATCCCGTGCCGCCTCTAAATCACGCTCAGTCTGCTTACGGAAGGTAATATCTCGCGCCAGACACGATACGCCTGTGACAACATGCTCAGCAGAAAGAATCGGGTTAAAGGTGATTTCTAATTCAGAGCGTGTGCCATCGAGAAAAGTAAACTGTGCCTCGACAGAAAACTGTTGCCCGGCCAGCGCATGATCATAGTATTGCTTCCAGCTAATTTGATATTGAGAGGGCATGACGTTCAGCGCATCCATCCCTTGCTGAATGGCGACCCCACTGAGCGATTGTATCGCCCGTTGCATACTGCTGTTATAGGTGACAATCTGGTAATCGGCATCAATTGACCAGATAAAATCGGATGTACTCTCGATCAAAGCGGTCAAATTAGCTTGATTTTCCGCTAATTGTTGCTCAGCACGGATGCGTTCGTATAATTCATCGCTGAACGCTGATTGCAACTGCGCATTATCAATGGCAATCGCCGCTAGTTCTCCAAAAAGAGATAAGGTTTCAACTTCAGTCGCATCGAAGCGTCGATCAGGGTCGAGCGTCGATAAACCTAAGACACCGACAACCTCTGATCCGTGCAGGAGTGGGATGCCAAGTGATGCATAAATGTCCACCTGCGCAAATTGCTCTGACCGCCCTTCCCACTGACTATACTGTTCGAGCGAGATAATCTCACCCTCTTGCCAGACCTTGCCGGATAAGCCCTCACCTTTTTGAATTTTCTGGCCCACTAGCTCTTCAAATATACCAATCCCTGCCGCTAACTTGAGCAAATGTTGGGTTTCGTCATAGATGTAGATATACACATGCTTGACTGCCAGCAATTCGGCCGCACGCATGATGATACGGGTCAACAGAACGCCCAACTCAAGACGTTCCATCAAAGTCAACGATACATCATGCAATGCCGCAAGATATTCGTTTTGGCGGCGTAAATGTTGTTCACTGCGCTG
Source organism: Anaerolineae bacterium (assembly GCA_051117475.1). GTDB lineage: Bacteria > Chloroflexota > Anaerolineae > Aggregatilineales > Phototrophicaceae > JAUZRW01. The sequence continues at coordinate 22,004 of JBNPEE010000016.1, forward strand.
GATACGCAATTCATTCTCTTTACGCTCTGTAATATCGCGAAATATCGCAGTGTAGAAAGGGTCACGTGTGGTTGTTACACGGCTAATTTGCATCTCAAGGGGCACTTCTGTGCCATCAGCACGTTGCCCGATCAACTCGCGGTAATCACCACTGTGTACAAGATCATGCAATACATCTTGAAAATCATTGTGAAGCGTGCTTCCTTCATAGGGATGTGCCACAGCAGCAGGCACTAACAGGTGCGTGATTGGTTGCCCGACTAATGTATCTATCTCATAACCAAAAATTGTCTGTGTAGCTGGATTGACGGTCTCAATACGAAAATGATCATCTGAGAAGGTAATGATGGCATCCAGCGCCCCGCGCACAATAGAATCTGTGCGGGAGATCGCATTCTCTAACATATCAAGCACGCGGTTATAGCGTTCAGCAATTACGCCGACCTGTGTAAAGGGTTCAACATCAGCGCGAATGCTGAGATCACTGGTGCGTGATTGCACATCCATGACCGTCACCAGATCAAATAGGTCATTGCGTGCACCGTGCTCGGAGACATTCAAGCCGATTTTCTCGTCCGCTTCCGACACACGTAAAGGTGTGATGCGGTCAACCACGCGAAAGACTAGATAAGTGATACCGAATGTCCACACCCCTGCAAGGACAATGCCGAACATTTGTACACCGATGAAGTTCAGGCGATTGAAGCTGGCGCTATCTACAAATAGCACATCCGGGTTACCCCACATACCCAATGCCAACGTACCGAAAATCCCCGCACCTAAATGCACCGGTATCGCACCTACCGCATCATCAATGCGCAAGCGCAAAAGTAAATCCTCCAACAGCACCATTATCCCGCCACCGATGAAGCCGATCAACAAAGCATCACGGGTGTTCACTGCGTGTGCACCAGCGGTGATCGCAACTAAACCGGCAAGGATACCATTCATAACCGCACTGACTTCGATTTGGTCGTGGATAAGGTAACTCAGGATGGATGCTGCCACCATGCCGGACGCGCCAGCAATGAGCGTATTCGTAATGACAACAATTACACTATTGTTCCATGCGAGGGTACTACCCCCGTTGAAGCCAAACCAACCCATCCACAACAAGAGCACACCGAGTGCCGCAAGGGGTAAATTTGCTCCCGGAATAGGGTTAGAGGTACCGTTAGCATTAAAACGACCTGATCGCGGGCCAATAATGAGCAAGATAGCGAGCGATGCCCAACCACCAATGCTGTGTACCACCGTACTACCTGCAAAATCACGGAAACCCAGTGCTCCTAAAAACCCGGTTGCAGCACCCTGATCAATGCCATGCCATGCCCAGTGTCCGAATACCGGATAAACCAGACCCGAGATCAACACAGTGAGAACAATATAAGCTCCAAATTTGAGGCGTTCAGCAATTGCACCGGATAAGATCGTGACAGCTGTACCACAGAACATCACCTGAAAAATCAAAAAAACGATGGTGTCAATATTGTCATCGGTCACGGCAGGCATGAAGGTATCGGTTCCCCACAAACCGCCGAAACTCGAGCCAAACATGATCGCAAACCCAAACGCCCAGAACAGGAGTGTTGTGATACCAAAATCAATCAAATTTTTGATAGCAACATTGATATTATTCTTACTGCGCGTCAAGCCTGTTTCAAGGCAAAGAAAGCCACCTTGCATCAAAAATACAAGTGCAGCGCTAAAAATAATCCACAAATTATTATTATCAACCATGTCCTCGACGATCCTCTGTGGTTATATATTCAGTGTGTCATTGATCACATCTAATTGTTGTTGAATGGTATCAACCTGTGTTTGTTGCGTATCCGATAATCCAGAAGCGTGCAATTTTACGAGCGCAGCCTGTATAGATTGTACGATAGGAATCAGATTACCCGCAGCAAGCCGATTCTTCTGCAAGCTAGCACTGATGCGTGCTTTCAATAAAACAGGATTAAATGGTTTGAACAGATAATCTTCCGCGCCTAATTCGATACAACGCACCACACTGTCAAGATCATCCACTGCGGAAATCATGATGACTGGTAGGTGCTTGGTGGCATCATCTTGCTTAATACGTGCCAGTACATCGTAGCCACTAATGTTAGGCATCATGATATCGAGCAAAATCAAATTGAATGGATGCACTTTGATAAGCTGAAGTGCTTGTTCGCCATCTTCCGCCACAATAACCTGATAATTCATGCGCTTTAACCGGCGCGATAACATATCGCGATTCATCTCGTTATCATCAACCACTAAAACCAAGGCATCCGTTTCGGACATGCCCATTTCTCCTCACTGTTATACAATCAAAAACCACCTACTATTATAGTACGATAGATAATCTGTGCTAACGTCACTCATATCGATTGTAGCAAGCGGTTTTCCAGTAATTGTTCGGTTGTCAAATCTGGTAATTGCAGATACCAACTCACTGTTTGCAACAGGGCATCTTGAGGTATTAAGCCAATTAGCTCCGATTCATAAATTTGTGTGCCAAGCTTTTGCGCTTCAAGACGAATTAACTCCATGACGCGATAGATTGGCGTTTGTTCATAATCAGTGAGGTTCATACTAACTTGTGCCCGCCCTTTGACCAGTAAACCTAATGCCTTCACCCCCACTAATCCCCCACTAGATCCCCGTATGGCACGGGCGATCTTATGCGCAATGGTCACATCATCAGTGGTGAGATAGACATTATAAGCAATCAATGATTTACGCGCCCCAATTGCCACCGCGCCAGCAGGCCCCATCACAGCAGGTCCATAATCCGGATAGCGTTCAGCAGTGCTGATCTCACTGAGAAGTGCCTCATATTCGCCACGACGGATCAGGGATAAATTACGGCGTTCAGCGCGGATAGCAGCCTGCTCATAGAGATAAACCGGTAAGCTCAACTCATCACCGACTTTCTGGCCCAGACGACGCGCCAACTTGATACAATCTTGCATGGTTGCACCCACCAGCGGGATGAAAGGCACCACATCCGTCGCACCAATGCGCGGATGCACGCCACTATGTTGTTTCATATCGATCAACTTAGAGGCAAGCGCAATCGCATTATAAGCTGCCTCAGCCACCGCAGAAGGTTTGCCAGCAAAGGTCATCACCGTGCGATTGTGGTCACGGTCGCTAGTTACGTGCAGCAGCTTCACGTCTTTGACTGCTGTGATCACTTCAGTGAGCGCGTCAATAACGTGTGGGCTACGTCCCTCTGAAAAATTGGGCACACATTCGATGATCGGGGACATCATAAGTACAGATCACTCCTGTTTCATATGTAGCGATAACGGATAAGTGCAAAGACACTGTTATCGAATAATTAGCTCTTTAGAGCATAAACTCATTCATACGAATTTGCGAATTTATCTCACGATAATTTGTTTTTTATAGCGAAATATCTGATTGATCAGCCCATTATGGCAAATGATAATTACAATCTGTATCAAACTTGTGTATGCTTATGAAAAACACAGTGGAGAGCGAACTATTCATGGCAGTTGTCAATTCTATTCATGTGCCGTTTGTCGATCTACAGGCACAATATCAAACCATCAAAGAGGATGTTAACGAAGCCACATTAGCTGTTTTCGAGCGCGGCGATTTTATTCAGGGGCAAGATGTTAAATTATTTGAAGAACAATTCGCCGAATTTTGTGGGGTGACGTATGCCGTTGGTATGGATTCCGGCTTATCAGCGATTGATATGGCATTGCGAGCGTTTGATATTGGAGAAGGTGATGAAGTCATCACGGTAGCCAACACTTATATTGCAACGGCATTAGGGATTTCAGCGGCAGGCGCACAACCTGTCTTAGTTGATTGTGACCCCATCACCTATAATATCGACACTAACTTAATCGAAGCAGCTATCACCGAACGTACCCGTGCCATTATTCCGGTACATCTCTATGGGCAAACTGTCGATATGGATCCGATTTTAAAGATTGCGAAACGGCACAATCTCCATGTCTTCGAGGATGCAGCACAGGCACACGGCGCTTACTATAAAGGACAACGAGCCGGTTCGATGAGTGATGCGGCCATGTTCAGTTTTTATCCGGGCAAAAACCTCGGCGCCTATGGCGATGCAGGGATGGTAATCACCAATGATGAGGAAGTGGTCAAGAAATTGCGTATGCTCGGCAATTATGGTCAGAGCAAGAAGTATCACCACGACATCAAAGGGTACAATCGGCGTTTAGATAGCGTGCAGGCGGCAGTCTTGCGCGTCAAATTGCAACACATCGACGCATGGAACGCCAAACGTGCTGAACATGCCACATATTATTCCGAGCAATTGCAGGATACGCACTATCACCTGCCAACTGTCGCGGAGGATTCAACCAGCGTATGGCATCTCTATGTGATACGCACACAAAAACGCGATCAACTGCAACAATACCTCGCTGACCACAACATCAGCACAGGGATTCATTATCCAGTGCCGATCCATTTGCAACCAGCATATAGCGAACTGAGCTTACCTGAAGGAACTTTCCCTTATTCGGAGCAGTATGCCACTGAATCGCTCTCTTTGCCGATGTTTGCCGAAATGACGCACGAACAACGTGAGCATGTCGTACAAACGTTAATTACCTTTGACCGCGAGTTCGGTGAATAAGGCTTTTAAACGTGTATGATACATAAACAAAGAGGGCGCATCCGCTATTGTGGATACACCCTCTTTGTTTCAGTCTCAGTGTTGACTGTAATTTACATCATTCCGCGCAACACATATTGCAAGATACCGCCATGTTTGTAGTAATCCACTTCAACTGGCGTATCGAGGCGCACAATCGCGGCAAATTGGGTGACAGTGCCATCTTCTGCGGTGGCGGTCACTTCAAGCGTATCCCCTGGTTGAATATCATCACTCACGGGAATGTCGATAGTCTCATGACCGGTCAAGCCCAGTGACCCCCACGTTTCACCTTCGACAAATTGCAGTGGCAACACGCCCATCATCACGAGGTTACTGCGATGAATACGCTCATAGCTCTCCACGATCACGGCTTTCACACCCTGTAGCAGGGTACCTTTCGCCGCCCAATCACGGCTTGATCCCATGCCGTAATCTTTACCGCCTAAGATCACCAGATCATTTCCGGTTTCTTTGTATTTCATTGCGGCATCGTAAAAGGTCATCTCTTCACCGGATGGCAGGTGATAAGTGACGTTGCCTTCACTACCGGGCACCAGTTGGTTTCTCAGGCGCACGTTGGCAAATGTGCCCCGCGTCATCACGCGGTCATTGCCACGGCGTGAGCCATAGCTATTGAAATCTTTAGGTTCTACACCACGATCCATCAGATATTGAGCGGCAGGGCTGTTGATAGCAATCGAACCTGCCGGTGAGATATGATCGGTGGTCACGCTATCGCCGAATAATCCCAATACCCGCGCTGATTGCACCGGTTTCAAAGCAGGGGGTGCAACCGGCATATCAATGAAGAAAGGCGGTTCTTGAATGTAGGTGCTGTCTTCATCCCAGTCATAGACCGCACTATCCGGGCTAGGGATTTCGTTCCACTTTTCATTGCCGGTGTAAGTATTGCCATATTGTTCGATGTACATCTGTGCAGTGATGCTACTCTGCACCACTTCGAGAATCTCTGCGCGTGTGGGCCAAATATCAGACAGGTAAACATCATTGCCGGATTGATCTTGCCCGATTGGTTCGTTGTTGATGTCAATATCAACCGAACCCGCGATGGCATAGGCGACAACTAGCGGGGGTGATGCTAAGAAGTTTGCACGCACTTCCGGCCCGATACGTCCGGCAAAGTTGCGGTTACCACTCAACACAGAGGTAGCTACCAGATCACCTTCTAACACGGCTTCGCGCACGGCTTCCGGCAGGGGGCCACTATTACCAATACAGGTGGTACACCCATAACCGACAGTATGAAAGCCGAGTTGTTCAAGATACGGTGTGAGTTCAGCCTTGTCCAGATATTCGGTCACCACTTTAGAGCCGGGTGCGAGACTGGTTTTGACGTAAGGCTTGCGTGTCAAGCCCTTCTCAATGGCTTTCTTCGCCAGCAGACCGGCGGCAACCATCACTGATGGATTGCTGGTATTGGTACAAGAAGTGATTGCAGCAATCACCACGTCACCATGCTTCATATCAATCTCAGTGCCGTTGTCTTTGTATTTGCCGGTCTTAGCTAATTTTTCGGGACTGAGTTCAAACCCCTGTGGGCCTTGGGGCGCGGTCAATACCTCATGGAACTTGCTCTTGAGATTTTTGAGCAGGATGCGATCCTGTGGGCGCAAGGGGCCAGCAACGCTCGGTTCCACTGTGCTCAGGTCAAGTTCAAGCGTATCATTGAAGATCGGATCCTGCATAGCATGGGTACGGAACAAGCCCTGCTCCTTGGTGTAACGCTCAACTAGTGTGATTGTAGCTTCATCGCGCCCCGTACGGCGCATGTAGCTCAGCACTTCGTCATCAACAGGGAAGAAACCCATCGTTGCCCCGTACTCAGGCGCCATGTTAGCAATCGTAGCACGATCTGGCAGAGCCATACTGCTGAGACCATCACCATAGAATTCGACAAACTTGCCTACCACGCCCTTCTTACGGAGCATTTGCGTCACCACCAGTACCAGATCGGTTGCGGTAGCGCCTTCCGGGAGTTCACCAATCAGCTTGAAGCCGATCACTTCAGGCATCAGCATGTAAACGGGTTGACCGAGCATCGCAGCTTCGGCTTCGATACCGCCTACACCCCAGCCTAGCACACCGAGACCATTAATCATTGTGGTATGGCTATCTGTACCGACAAGCGTATCCGGCAGCGCCACTTTGCCACCTTGCGGATCATCATATAATTGCACTACATTAGCCAGATATTCGAGATTGACCTGATGCACGATTCCCGTTGCGGGTGGCACAACTTTGAAGTTATCAAAGGCTTTTTGTCCCCAGTGCAGGAACTCATAGCGTTCGCCGTTGCGCTCGAATTCTCTCTCAGCATTGATAAAGATTGCGGCATCGCTACCAAAGGCATCAACCTGTACCGAGTGATCAATCACCAGATCAACCGGAACGAGCGGGTTAATCTTCTCAGGATCCCCGCCGAGACGCGCCATCGCGCTACGCAACGCCGCCAGATCAACCACTGCCGGCACACCAGTGAAGTCTTGTAAGATCACACGTGCAGGACGGTACGGAATTTCAACAGGGTTATAATTATTGCCGTCCCAATTCGCGAGATTATGCACATCTTCTTCTTTAAACTGCACACCATCTAAGTTACGCAACGCATTTTCGAGTAAAATTTTGATGCTGAATGGCAACGAGCCAATGTTGCCAATGCCTTGTTCGGCGAGTTTGCTCAGACGGTAAATGATGGCTTCACCGTCACCGGTATCAAATGTACCACGAGCACCAAATTGATCTGTCATGGATTAAGTCCTTCTCAATAAGCTGATATTCTGGATGAACTGCCGCGCCCTTGCCGGAAAACGCCTAGCAGATGTAGAAATTTATCTTTCACGCATTATACCGAACTTCACTCAGTTTTTTGAGTCAGATTTATGAGTGAGATCAGTCAATGACGTGCTTTCATCTAATAAACTGTGCCAATACATCTATTATGATAGGGCACTTTGTGCCATAATAGAAGCTGATATTCATTTGGCTAGCTATAAAATATCTTTATGCTGAGGTGTGATGGAGATAGGTCAGTTAGAAGCTTTTGACCGTGTTGCCCGTGATGGCAACTTCACACGGGCAGCGGAGGCAATGGGTTTGACGCAACCAGCGGTCAGCACGCGCATCGCGCTGTTGGAGAGTGAACTCGGTGGGCAACTGTTTGAGCGACGGGGGCGCACACTGTTATTGACCCCACTCGGTGAGCGTTTTCTGCCTTATGCACAGCGCATCATTGCCCTGCGCGATGACGCACAGCAAGTTGTCAATGATTTTCATTCAGGCGTGCGTGGACAGGTCAAAATCGCCGCGCCAACCCCCTTCTTACTCAGTTATATGATCGACACGCTGAGCCAATTCCGGCAAGTACACCCTGCGGTTGATATTCTCATCCGTGAGCGCAACAAGACCACCATCTTTGATCTGTTATTAGACAACAGCTTGACGCTTGGATTGGTCAACGCGCCGGTTTTCGCCCGTGAGATGACACAGTTATTACGAATGCGCGATCCAATCGTGCCAATCACAGGGGCAACTCATCCACTTGCGCAACAACTCGATCAACCGCTCAAAATGGAAGATTTATATCAACACACCGTCTTTCGTGTTTCGATGTTCCCACAGATGAGCGCCTTCATTGATGAGGTTGCCGAGTCGGCGCGGGGTGGTAGCGGAGGCGCGGTGATCGCTGTGCCGATGGTGATGGCACGTCGTCTGGTGATGATGGGGCAGGGCATGACCTTTTTGCCAGAGAGCTATGTGCGTGCCCCAATCCAATCCGGCGAATTTGTGCGCTTGAGCATCCGTGATATGCCTGTTTTATACAGCGAACCGGTCATCATCGCGCATAAGAACCGTGACTTGGACGAAGCACATCAGGCATTCATCACAGTTTTTCGACAGATGTGGCATAATTTAATCGTTGATTGAACCCATTTTCGCCCACCAGCACTTTAATTTTGTGAGACAATAGTTGGGTCAACAAGAGTGATAATCAGCGAGAGCTTGAGGAGTCGATCATGTCAGATAAGCAACGCCGATTTCATGGCGAGACGACAATGAATACCTATAATGTCTTGCGCAAATTACAGCAACAAAACCGCGCCAACATACCTGCCATGATGGCACAACGGGCAGTGAGTTCTTTCTCATTACAACAGGAACCCCCGCCAGAAGAAGCCTTAGATACGGTCTTTGTGGTCGTCTATCCACAAAACCCTTTCGTCGGTGAACCTGAAGTCCGTCGTATGCGTAGCAAAGATATTCAATCCGGCTTAATCAACTCGCGGGTACAGGTCAAAGATAGTCGCGGAGTGCTCGCCCTACCCGACGATGACGGACATTATCTGTACTGGGTCGGTACACCGGAGTTCGATCAGGTCAATGCCTTTTACTATACAACATTCACCCTGCGCATGTATGAGCGTTATGCCCGCCGACAAATACCGTGGTCATTTCCCTCAGCACGTCTCAAGATTGATCCACATGTGGGCGAATTAGCCAACGCTTTCTACAATGAGCAAGAGCAATTACTGGGTTTTCACACCTTTCTCAATCAAGCTGGTGAGCGCCATAGCACCGCACAAAGTGCCGACATCGTGACGCACGAAGTTGCGCACGCGATCCTCGATGGTTTGCGTGATCTGTACAATGAATCATTCGGATTAGGTGGGCGGGCGTTCCATGAGAGCTTCAGCGATGTATCGGCGATATTAGTCGCCTTGCATGATGATTCGCTCATTCGGCGTGTGCTAGAGTGGACCGAAGGCGATCTCAAAATGAGTACTTTCGTGACAGAAGTCGCCGAACATCTGACCGATGAACTCAACCAACAATCTCATCTGACGCAGCACACCATCTACCTGCGCAATGCGTTCAACCAGCTCGTTGATAAGCCCTTCGATGAACTGCCTTTCATCCCCGATAACCCGACCAGTGAATTGGGACGACAAGAACACAATTACTCAAGGCTATTTACAGGCGCAGTTTATGATATTCTGGTTGGTATTTACGAACGTTTTATCGAGAACAACCAACAGCCATTTGTTGCGCTCTATCATGCACGGGATGTGATCGGTTATTTATTGACAATGGCGATTGAGGTGGGGCCTGTTGGTGAACTCAATTTCGCTGATATGGCGCGGGCATTCCTGACTGCAGATAACATATTGTATAAAGGGCGTTATCATGCCATTCTGCGCCACGTGTTCGATAAACGACGCATCTTATCCAAGTCTGATGCAGATGCACACCGCGAGAGCCTCAACTACCTGCCCGATTTGCGCCTGCCCGAAACGATCAACGGCGTGTTGGCAGCGGCGATATTTCTCGAAGAAGAGGTGCAACCGACCTTAGGTATCAGTGGCAGTGAAACGCTCATCCCCATGAGTACCTATCGCAATGCAAAAGGCTACGCTTTTCTGACCTACTTTAGTTCACGCTCTATCTTGTTAGAAGGGGCACAATTCGGACAATATCAAGGTGTGGAGGTTGATGCATTTGGTGGCTTAACGCTGGTGTTCGATAAATACAATAAGTTACGTAGTGTATGCCACCGTCCAGTGACTGAGATCGATGTTGAGCAGATTAAAGTGATTGTTGCTGAGATGATCAATCACAACAAAATTGCGGAGGATGTGTACCCGACGCACCTGCACCTCAACGATATACCAGATGGTTTAATCATTCCGGGTCAACCGTTCGGGCAAGCGAAGGGCAACAAGCTCATCAAGTATCCCGTGATCTTCGATGAAATCCCAAGTTTGTTGAATTCCTTACGAGAGCATTTCAAAAGTTGGAATCACAAAAGCGACTCTTAGCAGATACCCTGCTTTGCTGTACACTCTACCCACATGATGCAAACACAATCTGTGCTGTTATGCACAGGCTATATAGCACCTGATACGATACACTTTTAAGGAGATGCGGTTAGATGGCTAAAAGAAAAAGCCCAAAAGAACGTAAAAAAGAACGCCAACAAGAACAACAACGCGGGCAACAGATGATCATTGCTGGCGTTGTAGTGGTGGTGGTGATATTAGGTGCGATTGTTTTCGCACTAACTAGTTTACCAGCAGAAGCACCAATCCCTGATACGTTAGACCGTTATGATCAGTTCTTGACGAGCACATCCAGCGAAGGCTATGCGGTACTAGGCAATCCCAATGCACCAGTGACTGTGCGTGAATATTCGAGCTATTCCTGTATCGGGTGTCTCGACTTTCACAGCAACGTCTTCCCTGAGTTGCTAGAGGTTATCGCTGATGGACGCGCTAAATTCGAATACGTACCCTTGCAAACCGGTAGCGTGCCCAACGCCGAAGGCGCATCACGTGCGGCAATCTGTGCCGGTCAACAGGGACAATACTGGCAGATGCACGAAGTACTGTTCTCATGGCATGAGGTATACGGCAACTCGGCTTTTCAGGATGGACGCATCCGCACTGTGGTTGATACGCTCGGCTTAGATACCGGTGAATTCAACCGTTGTTTCAACAGTAATGAAACCTCTACGATCTTGAATACCGCCGGTCAAGAAGGCATCACCAGCACGCCAACGATCACCGTCAATGGTGTGACTGTGGCAACCGATGCGACTGCAATCACAGAGGCGATCGATAGCAGCAACGCGGGCAACGGGCCCTTTGATCCGGGTGTGATCGGAGATACTGAAGAAACAGACGCTGTTGAAGAGGTCGATACACCGGAAGAAGAACCTGAAGAAACGAGCGAAGCGGAAGCCACTGAAGAAGCAGACGATGTAACCGAGCCAGAAGCCACCGACGACACTGAGGCAGTAGACGAACCAGAAGCTGAAGCGACTGAAGCAGACGATACCACCGAAGAAGAAGAATAAATCCATATACAGACGGGCGTGAGATATTGTTCATGCCCGTCTGTTAGTACATCACTTAGCGAGCATCGGCCCTAATGGGCGACCACCCAGCAAATGCATGTGCAGGTGAAAAACCTCTTGCCCGCCGTCACTATTGACGTTGATCATCAAACGATAACCACTCTCATCAATGCCCTGCTCTTTAGCAATATGTGCCGCTACTACAAACAAACGCCCTAAACGTTGTTCGTCATCGGTTGTCACATCATTGACCGTGGCAATTTCTTTTTTCGGAATGATGAGGATATGCGTCGGAGCTTGTGGGTTGATATCTTTGAACGCTAAGACTAATTCATCTTCGTAGACAATATCCGCTGGAATATCTTTATCAATGATCTTCTTGAAAATGGTACTCATAATCATTATTCCCCTTTGAACTGCGGGCGACGCTTCTGAATGAAGGCCATCACCCCTTCTTGAAAGTCGTGCGTTTGAAAGGTGACGCTCTGTAATTGAGCTTCTGTTTCGAGCGCCTGTGATAGTGACCGTTCAACGGATTTGTACATGGCACGTTTGGTCAAACCGACTGCGACGGTTGCCATCTGTGCCATTTGTTCGCCGATAGCGCGAGCATTTGTCATCAACTCAGCATGGGGCACTACATGGTTGACGATCCCTAGCTGTAAGGCTTCTTCGGGCGAGATCCGATTCTCTCCGTCCGCCAACAGACATAACTCCAACGCTTTACTCACCCCAACTAGCTGTGGCAGAAAGTAGGTTGTGCCGGCATCCGGAATGATACCGATGTTAGAAAATGCCGCAAAGACAAAACTCGCTTGATCAGATGTGATTCGCATATCACAGGCGAGTGCAATACCACCACCCGCACCTGCCACCACGCCATTAATCACCGCCACAACGGGTTTTTCTAGTTGGCGGATCGCCAATACAATCTGATTTAAACCCTGCCGTAAGGCTTCGCTGATATCTATATCAGCAAGCTGAGATTGTAACTCAAGCAAATCTGCACCTGTACTGAAGGCTTTACCCGCACCGGTCAAGAGTACCGCACGGATTGCACGATCGCGGGCACATTGCTTGAATACAGTCAGCAACTCACCATACATTTTCACGGTGAGCGCGTTGTATTTTTCAGGACGATTGAGTGTGATTTTTGCTAGCCCATCACTCACATCGAAGAGCAGGGTTTGATACGCCATGACATAATCCCTTTGTATGATTGCATTTGACCCTGATTGTATCGCAAAAGCCTGTGTTACGTCGATTACATCACCATACCACCGTCCACCACCAGCACCTGACCGGTGATATAATTGGCATCTTCAGACGCGAGGAAAACAACCGCCTTTGCCACATCTTCAGGATCACCCATGCGTCCCAAAGGGATGTGACTGAGTGCTGTCTCTTTCACATCTTCGGATAAATCGGAGGTCATATCAGTGCTGATAAAACCGGGCGCTACGGCGTTGACCGTGATTCCCCGCGAAGCAACCTCTTTCGCCAGTGATTTGGTCAAGCCGATCATGCCGGCTTTGCTCGCAGCGTAATTGGTCTGCCCGCCATTGCCGGAAATCCCCACTACGCTGGTGATATTGATGATGCGTCCAGTACGTTTACGCATCATCGTGCGACTAGCTGCTTTGGAACACAACCATGCACTGCGCAAATTGGTATTGATGACCGTATCGAAATCTTCTGGTTTCAGCATCATGATGACGTTATCGCGGGTTGTGCCAGCATTGTTAATTAGCACATCCAATTGACCATATTCGCCGGTGATCATTTTAACCATATCATTAACCTGTGCATCGTCGCTGACATCTGCTTGGTAGACCCTGCCATCACCGCCAGCTTCTTTGATCTGTGCGAGTACCTCCTGTGCGGGGCCTTCACTGCTGTTGTAATTGATGATCACGGTTGCGCCCCGTTGACCGAACGCAAGTGCAATCGCTCTACCGATACCCCGGCTCGCACCGGTTACCAATACCGTTTTCCCTGTAAAATCAGCCATATGCTCTGCTCCTATTGCGTGTGAGGGGCACGCCTAACACGCACCCGACATTTTATAATATGGTTAACTATAACGCTGATGAGAGGCTTGAGCTACGTTCATTGTCCAAACCATCCGATAAAGGCATTACTACCTTGTAAATTGGCGGTGAGGTTCACCACGCCGAAACCATTCTCTGAGGCACTATATAAATCTAAGCGCCCATCCACATCAGAAGTGACACCAGTGAAGGTCAAATTCTGCCCATCCGGCGAAAAACGAGGGTTGCAGATACTGGGTTGATTGCCTGTTGCCACCCAACTAAAGGCATCATCGGCGACGCGGATACCGAAAGGACAACGTCCACCCGTTCCGCCGATGGCAATCCGCGCTCCATTGGTTGACCAATCCATACGCACGCCATAACGCGAGAAAGTGAGGTCATCAGAACGGCGACGGATGACCTCACCATTAACTGTTGCCATCACAATTTCGGTAGTGCTAAGTGTCGCACGTTGGAAGATCACCTGCTCGCCTGTTGGTGACCACGCATCTGCCAGGTATAAAACTGAATCATCATCTTCTGGTAATTGTACTTTGACTGTCTGACCGTTATTGACATCTGCTAGCCATAATATCCGTTGTGGATTGAGCAGATCATTTTGATCTCCTGATGCAAATACCAGCCGTGAATTATTGATCCAGCGCGGTGGTTCAGCGACGAACTCATCAGATAGCTGGCGTACCTCGCCCGTCTCTAACGTCAGTAGATAGACACCGCCTCCAGTGGGTGGATCATCTGTGAGGATGTCACAGAAATCTGCATCGGCGGGGTTCCATGATGAGCATCGCTCACGGTCAGAGACAAACGCCATATAGCGCCCATCAGGTGAGAATGCTGGATACATATCATACGCGGGGTGATCGGTCAGGTTAACGCGCTCGCGTGTATCGCGTGAGTACAAGAAAATATCGAGTGCGTAGGCCGTTTGTTGCGTGACCGCCAGACGCTCGCCATCACTTGTCCACACCGGTTCACTGACTATACCGCGCTGTACTAATGTAACCGTTTGCCATAGACGAGCACTGAATGTTGTATTTTCAACGGGTGTCACATTTAAAATGTACAAGCCTGGATTAACACCCGCAACAAAATAGGCGAGTGCCGTCCCGTTTGGCGAGGGATAAAAACGGTTGCCTTCCGCTGATTGCAATTCTAACAAGACAGTACGTTGTTGACTGCCGGGATTCGTCACATAGACGATCTGTTGCGTATTCTGCGCCTCACCGGTGGCAATATTGGTGATCGAGGTTTGATCGTTACTATTAGCAAACATGATAAGTGGTGCATCAATACCATCGCGCAAAAAGTCAGGAATATCGATAATCTCAAGTCGGTCTGCCCGCAGAATAATCGGCGGTGCCGGGGTAATTGAAGCTGTAGGCGTGATGCTCGGGGTTAGAGTGACAGTCGGCGTAGTCGTCACCGTTGCCGTTGCGGTAGGCGTTACGGTCAATGTCGGTGTGAGTGTCGGTGTCGCAGTGCTTGCAATTGTCGGCGTGCTGGATGCCGTCGCTGTGGGCAAAGGTGTAACGGTCATCGGCGCACTCAAGTTACACCCGACTAGTACCATTACCAGTATCATCCATAAACTTGATTTCCACATACGGGCAAAATAACTCCTCATGGTTAGCAAAACGTGATACAGGATACCATACAGCATCAACTTGAAGCACCCACCGTCTGACCTACTCTTGTACCGTGATGATAATCTCGCTGGTATGTTCAGCATTATCATCATATATTACGCGCAGGCTGTAGGTAGTCGTTTCAGATGGACAGACCTCACGTGAACTATCGGCACTGACGGGGCGCTCATCCAGATAGATTGCCTGCATCGTCGTCGCATCCCAGCGCAATAGGGTACACATCCCTCCCAAAATACGATACGCATCAGCACGGAAACCGGTCACCACCTGAGTGAAAGCTGTCGGCGTGAGTGGTGGCGTATCGGTGAGTTCGGGAACTGATAAGGTTTGACCAATCAGGATACGCTCGACACTATCGAGACAGTTACCATCGGCTAGTTGCTCGGTTGTCAGATCATGACGGCGGGCGATTTGTGCGAGTGTATCCCCTGCTAAGACGCTATAACTCGCTGTCCAATCCGAAGGTGGTCGGCATTGGTTAACCGGCGTGAGCGTGGGTGTGAGCGTCATCATAGGTGCCGATGTGGACGATATATCCGGTAATGTGAGCGAACGAGGTAAGTCAGCAATAGGCAAATCAGGCGGTAAGGTGACGATAGAACGCGCCACAGACAAACGTGACGTATCATCGGTATAAAGTGTCACCTCACGCCCTGCAGTTAATACACGATTGCGCCCCTGTGTGCTGACCACCGCATCTCCTTCTAACAGCACCACACGCAACTGACTATTTTCATTCAGCAAAGCAACTGTACCGGATAGACTAATCGTATTGTGATCGGTGCGTAGGGTCAATTGTGTGTTGCGAGATTGCACCAGCAACTGCCCCGCCATGACCGACAAACAGGTAAAACCGTCACCGATCACTGACCATTGCCCACAGCGGGGAACTGGTGTATCTGTTGCGATAAGTTGTTGTGAATGCTGTGTCGGTAAACAGGCAGTGAGCCAACACAGACATAAGATCAGAACCAATCGCTGGGTCATCATTCATCATCAGATTCTTTGATGGCGCTGGCTTTCTCTTTCAGCATGTAATAAGAACCACGCTTGGCACCCAGTTTGACGAGAATTTCTTTAGTGACCAAATCAGCGAGATCACGACGTAAGGTTTCCGGGTGAACATCCTCAAACAACTCTTTGAGATCACTATTGGTGATGCGTGAGTTCTTGCTGGTATGTAGGAAAACCAGTGCGGCTTCTTGCCGCTCGTTGATCGGTTGTCCTTTGTAGACACCATCGAAACTGATCGAACCATCGGCGAGTTCACGCGCGTTCCCGAGTGCGTTGTAGATCACCACCTCAAAGCCGCCTGTGCGCTCGTGAAAATCCGGTTCGCGCAGGTTTTTCGCCCGCATCAAGTCAATCACGCGATCTACTCCATAACCGAGCTTCTCAATGAAATTCATATCAGCAAGCACCTGTACAATGATCGGATTACGCGAGAAACGCTCTTCACGCAAATTTTGCAAAGTCATGGGGCCAGGCAATCCACCCGGACTATAAACTTGCATGCGATTGCTGTAGATGAACAACCGAATATTATCGCCCCGAATGCTGTAATCGCGATGCGCGACCGCGTTAATGAGCAACTCGCGGGCGGCTTCCAGCGGATATTCGAAATTTTCTTCACGGCGCATCTTATCGCTGATCGTCACTGATTTACGGAGATGATCGACTAAAAAGGTCTCGGCACGTTTAATCTGCTCCGCTAATGTGCCAGTAATATCTTGTCGGTTGAAGGTATCGCTCATCGTTTGACCGGCAAAACGCACTGCTGTAATATCACTGGCAATAATGAAACGTTGTGGATCGCGTCCGAATAGCAAAATACCGGCATTCGTCGGATAGAGTTTACCATCATAGCGCACCAAACATCCTCGTTTGAGCAGAATCTCTCGCACGTCTTTCTCACCAAATCCTTTGAGATTGTCGGCGTATTGTTCCGCTTGTTCCCAGTCGATATCATTGAGTGATGCGTCCTGTGTGATGCCAGCTTCGTAATTCATCTCACCCCGTTTGATCATCAAACGGCGCAAACGGGTCACGGAAAGTGGTGCATTATGTGCATCGCGGCGGCGCAAATATTTACCTTGATAAGCGTATACATTCGGCATACCGGACGGGATATACGCCGTTATCAGCGTACAACCATCTACCTGTAGCATCTCCGGCACAGGGATAATCAAAGGAGGTTCAGTGGCGAGTGCCGCTTCAATCAAGGCATCACTGGCGGCTTGTGGATCTGCCACACCTACGATCTGATCATCAGCTACACCCATGATGATCTGACCGCCATTCGTATTGGCCATTGCAACCATCGTCTCTGCTAATCTGGGCAGCGCATCATCAGCCAGCGCCCATGCGAGTGTGGCATGTTCCCCATCATCAATAATTGTCCGAAGGTCTTCTGGCATCATGTATTTCTCTCAATCTTTGCAAATCTTACAATACCTTACTTGAGCTAGCAGACATTCAATTCAGCAATATGTGGCACCACCCAATATGAGTAGGACTCATCATACCACCTGATGAATAACTGGCAGGTTAATTAATTATCACTGTCCTCGTCATCTGTGGCAAGGTCAGCACGATCTAAATCGCGCAGACGTTCCTCCGGTGCATCAAGCAAAACTAGCTCACACACTTCAGACATGTGGCGAACAAACTTAATATTAAGTTGACGAAGTGCCTTAGCCGGAATATCAACGAGATCTTTTTCGTTGTCAGCTGGCAAAATCAGGTTGATGATGCCTCGCCGCCGTGCTGCCAACACCTTTTCCTTGATGCCACCAACTGGCAAAACATGCCCTCGTAAAGTCATCTCGCCAGTCATCGCCCAATCACAACGCACTTTCTGCTCAGTGAACACTGAAATAATTGCCGTCGCCAGCGTAATACCCGCCGAAGGACCTTCTTTGGGCACGGAACCTTCCGGCAGGTGAATGTGTACGTCGTAACTCTCAAAATCATCGTAAGGTACGTCCAGATCATCGGCTAGGGAGCGCATATAATTCCACGCAATCTGTGCCGATTCTTGCAACACATCGCCGAGACTACCCGTGAGAGTGAGATTCCCTTTGCCCGGCAATAAGCTGGCTTCGATCATCTGAATATCACCGCCGCCGGCAGTCCACACCAAACCCATCGCCAAACCAATGCTGTCCTCTTTGTTCAGTTGCGAATCGATGATATACGGTGGCCCAAGATATTTTTCAACTAAGTTAGCAGTGACGCGTTTGGGATATTTGCGCCTCAATGCCGCGAGTTTAGTCAGCTTGCGGCAAACATTCGCAATCTCACGCTCCAGATTGCGTACACCAGCTTCCAGCGTATAATGTTGGATGATATGCAAAATGGCTTGATCAAGAAACTTAATCCCCCGCCGTGATAAGCCATGCGCTTTGAGTTGTTTGGGTATCAAGAAGCGTCGCGCAATTTCCAGCTTTTCTTCTTCGGTATAGGCACGGAATTCGATGATCTCCATGCGGTCTTCGAGTGCCTCCGGTAAGGGATACAGCTCATTGGCGGTGGCAATGAATAAAACCTGTGAGAGATCATAGGGCACTTCGAGATAATGGTCGGCAAACTGATTATTTTGTTCAGGATCGAGAACTTCTAGCAAAGCTGCCGCTGGATCACCACGATAATCTTCGCTCATCTTGTCAATCTCATCGAGCATGAATACTGGATTGATCGTGCCGGCGCGTTTGATCATCTGAATGAAGCGTCCCGGCATAGAGCCAATGTAGGTACGCCGATGCCCACGGATTTCAGCTTCATCGCGTACTCCACCGAGGCTCACACGGATGAATTCACGACCGAGCGCTTCCGCGATACTCTTGCCCATAGACGTTTTACCCACACCAGGAGGCCCCACGAAGCACAGAATCGGCGATTGTATGTCTTTCCCTGCCAACCGACGCACTGCGATATGTTCGAGGATGCGCTCTTTAATCTTCTCAAGACCGTAATGCTGGCGATTGAGTACCTTGTCAGCATGGGATAAGCTCAGGTTATCTTTGCTGGTCACGTGCCAGGGTAAATCCAGCAACCAATCCAGATAGGTGTGGATCACGCCCGCTTCCGGTGAGAGGGGCGACATAATCGCCAACCGCGAGGCTTCTTTGAGTGCTTGTTTACGAGCGTCATCGGGTAGCCCCGCACCAAGAATACGTTCTTTAAGCGCCTGAATATCGTTATCGGGCAAATCCATCTCACCGAGTTCTTCTTGAATGACGCGCATCTGCTCGCGCAAGAAAACCTCACGCTGTACTTTGTTGAACTCATCCTGCACCTGATGATTGATTTCATTGCGCACTTTGAGCGACTGATACTGATTATCGAGCCAATCTAACACTTGCTGTAAACGTACCGGCACGCGATGTTCACTCAGCAAAGCCTGACGCTGAACCGGCGAAAGCGAGATGACTGATGCAAGTGTATCAGCAAGTTCGGAGAAATCATCCAAATCTTCGATATAATCGAGAATGTCATCGGTCAACGTGTCATTTAATTCAGCAATATCACCTAGAAAATCGAGTGCGAGGCTCCGCATCGCCTCTAAATTAGTGATATCACCCCGTTCTTCGTGCATCACACGTGCTCGAACGAGCAAAAAAGGTTGATCATCAATGATCTCCAGCACTTCAACCCGTCGCCGACCCTGTGCCATCATGAACAACAAATGATCCGGCTCTTCCGTAATGTCGAGCATAGCAATTTCAGTGCCAACAGGGTTCAGTTGTGCGAGCAACGGTTGTTCGGCTTGCAACGGCTCTGGCAAATTGAGCGCGATCAAGGTCGTACGGTTTTCGATAGCATGATAACTAGCGCGAACGTTCTCAGCATCTTCATGATCCATCGGAATGGGCGTGACGGTGTGGGGTAGGATCACTTCATTTTGGAGCAAGATCAGCGGTAAAGTGATAATCTCATCGGGGTCAGGCTGAGTGTTAGGAATGGTATCAAAGGCGAGTTCGCCATTGGAGTCAGTCATAGTTGATCGCTTACTCAGGGAGATTGGTTAACAGAACAGAATAGAAGAGATATTTTAAGTCGTTAAAGCGACGATGTAAAGCGTGAAGCACTTGACACTTGTCCTCATCACATGCGATCAGTAGACTTAATCCGTTTTTACGGACAAAGAACATGGAGACTCCATGCGATTTTCAATCTGGCTAACGGTCATCTCGGCAGTTATTAGTTTGTTGCTGGTCTTTGGGATTGGTGCGCTGTTATTGCAACCACCGCTTGACCTGATCGTATCGGCACAATTCGATAGCGATACCATCTCACCCAATGCCGATCAGAATAATGACATCACCAATTTCAGTTATGAGCTGGCACGCAATGCTACTGTAACAATCTTATTTGAGAGCGAAACGGGTGAGATCTATCACTTCCGCGATGCACAGCCCCGCGCAAAAGGGGCTTATCAGGTACTATTCAGCGGGGTTGTTGATGGCTACCTGTTAGACGATGAACCACTTGTGTTAAGTTTAGACCATGATCCTGATGCGATAGCAGTTGAGCGTCGTCTGATCCCGGATGGTGTGTATACATGGCGCTTAATCGCCGAAAATGAAGACGAGCGCGAAGAGCGGTCTGGCACGTTCACTATCGAAGACTCAGATTCTCAATTACCCTTGATGACGACTTTCACACTCAGCACTGATATTTTCACACCCAATCGTGATGGCGTGAATGATCGAGTGGTCATCAATATCTTCCTTGAGAAAGATGCTGATCTGCGCGTGTATTTACTGACGGATGATGATGTCGAACTGCCGATTGTGGAACGGCGCGAATGGTCATGTAATCCAGATGACCCATGCGGGCGTTATACCTTCGACTATGAAGGCGGTGTCGATCTCAATCAGAACCCGCCGGAAGACGGCACCTATCGTGTAGTGGCACTGGCACAGGATGCCGAAGGACAGCGCATCCGACGAGAAAGCACCTTAACTATAGATAACGGAGGCGTACCCCGTGCCGAGATCGCCCCACAGAATGTTGATGCTGATGTATTCTGGTACAGTATGCCCTATGATGAGCGCTTCTTCACCGATCCCAATACCATCGGCGAACGGTTGGAAGAACCCGCTATTCCCGAAGTAGTCTCGCGACAGTCGATCAGCATCCCCTATGGCGATATGCTAGTATTCCGTTTGACAGTCAACAATTATAGTGATGTACCGATCCGCACCACCAACCCGCCTGCCGGCACAGTCTATCAGCAGACACAACGTCCTGCATCAGTCAACGCGCTGGAGGAACCGGGTGCGTGGCGTGTGGGTATCTCTTGTGATACGTCACTGACCGATTTCCCATATCGCTGGGCAGTCGGCACAGAGGATGTGCTAATCACCCTCATCGATCAAGAGACAGGGCGAGAATATCGCTATCTACCGGCACGAACAAGTACAGTAGTCTGGGGTGCGGTGCGTCTGACAGAGATCAACGAGTTTGCCAACCCACAGACATGCTGGGCTGGTTTAATTCATGAAGGTGTGAATGTCAGCGTGGAGAATCGTTTCGTAGGGCCTATCGAAGTACAAATCGGCGAACCGCCACAGAACAGCGTAGATAGCGATTGAATGGTATCATTACAGGCAATAACTAAGCAATCATCATGAGGCAATTATGAAACATCTATGGCAGAGTTTGCTCCTTTTAAGCGCATTGATATTGGGTGCTTGTGGTAGTATTGATGAAGTGCCTACACCTCGTCCGCCGACGATCACCCCCACACCACTCTCAACACCCTTACCTTCTGTGGCGACTGCTGTACCGGCAGGTTTCAACGCAGATAACCCCATTCAAATTGTGATCGTACCCGATGATTTGACCTTGGCGAATGAGAGTTTAGCAAACTTTGAATCAGCTTTACAAGAACTGACTGACGTTGCGATCCGTGTGACCTTAGCCGAAACGCAAGCTGAAGCCTCAACAGCCGTTTGTGCCTCAGAATCCGGCACTGTATCGGTGGCATGGGTGGATGGCATGACCTATACACTCGCAGTTGCACAGGGGTGTGGTATCGGCAGACTACAAGCCAATACCCCTGAAGGGATAGGCGAAACAGGCGTGCTGTTAATGAGCAGTGCCTATGCCGAAGAGGGCATCAGCGCTACGGTCGAAGATACTATCTGCCGAATTGCAGTTGACGACGTATTCAGCTGGACATTGCCTGTCTTGTTTTACAGTGCCGAAGGTGTCACACCGTCGGATTTCTCTGATTTAAGCGATATAGCGGATAATGACGGGCTGATTGATCGCTTACAAGATGGGAGCTGTGCATCGGGTGGCATGACAGAAAGCGCATGGCAAACTTACCTGAGCAGTGATGCTGAAGCAGGCGGGACACTCGCCGAAGATGTGATCATCGCTTCAACGTCACCGACAATCCCCTATCACGTTCTGCTGTTTTCTGGCTCACTAGCACTTGATGCAGTTGTCGATATTGAAACTGCTCTGCTCACACTCGATAGCTTATCTGGACGCGCTCCAGCGAGCGATAACACAGTTGAGACAGAAGTTGATGCCGAGTTGATGAATGCACTCTTCGGAGAAGGTACGCTGGAAGAACTCGATGATGAGACGGATACCGCATTACAAACATTTGTAGAGGCAAGCGGGATTAACTTCGCGGGACTAAGTGACTGATGGATCTCGCTATCATCATTGTGACGTGGAATGTGCGCGAGATTGTGCTAGATGCACTGCGCACCCTGTACGCTGATCTTGAGCAGAGTACACTCAGCAGTCAGGTGATCGTTGTCGATAGTGCGTCCAGCGATGGTACAGTCGATGCAGTCAGGGCACACTTTCCACAAACACAGGTGATTGCCAGTAGCGAAAATCTAGGATTCGCAGGCGGTAACAATCACGGTATGCGTGCGCTAGGATTTGGGCAAACAGAGTGCGAAACGTTACCGCGTGCAGTCTATCTGCTCAATCCTGACACACTGACACAATCAGGCGCAACCCAAACTCTCTTTGATACCCTGATGTCCAACTCACATTATGGGCTAGTTGGAGCGCGTTTAAGTTATGAAGATGGCAGTTTCCAAGATGCTGCCTTCACATTTCCCGGATTGCGGCAACTGTGGATGGAATTCTTCCCAACACCCGGACGGTTGATCGATCATCCATTTAATGGACGTTATCCACGCGATTTGTATGCCGGTGGTGTACCCTTCCCAGTTGATTTTATGTTAGGCGCGACGATGATGCTCAAACGTGAAGTGATCGAAGATACAGGCATGTTTGATGAGCAATTCTTCATGTACGTCGAAGAAGTTGATTGGCAGTGGCGCATCCGTGATGCAGGTTGGGACATCCTGTGTGTGCCATCAGCACATGTGGTGCATCTCAGCGGGCAAAGTACCGGACAAGCTAAACCACGCAGTATCCTCAACTTGTGGCAGAGTCGCCTACGTTTGTATGACAAGCACTATCCAGCATGGAAAAGACTGTTAGCGCGTCAAATGATAGTGAAGGGTATGGAGGGCAAGATTGCTCAAGCACAGCGCACAGCGCCAGATGAAGCAATTATAGCAGCTTATCGCCAGGTTCAGGAAATGGCACGCGCATGACACATCTTACCGCGATTGTCTTAACTTATAATGAAGCCGAACACATTGGCGCTTGTTTAGAAACGCTGACCTTCGCTGACGAACGCATTGTATTTGATTCATACAGCCCCGACGACACCTGCAAAATTGCCCGAGCACAAGGTGCAACGATATTGCAACATCAGTTTGAAAACTTTGCATCACAGCGTAATGCGGCGCTGGATGCAGTAGCTGACAAGACGGATTGGGTACTGTTTGTCGATGCAGATGAGCGTGTGCCTATCGCACTTGCAGAAGAGATACGTTTATGTATCAAAGATGAACAGTACAACGGCTATCAAATACCGCGTCATAATTATATCTTCGGCAAATTGACAACTGGCGCAGGTTGGTACCCTGACTATCAGACGCGCTTGTTCAAAGTGGGATATGCTCATTATGAAAATCCAGTGCATGAGGTGGTTGTACTTGATGGTGAGCGGGGCACATTAACCGAGCATTTCACCCATTATAACTATAAAGACCTCGATCACTTTCACTCAAAACAGCGTAAATATGTGCAATATGACGCACAAATCCTCTTTAATCAGGGAATACGTCCACGTCCACAGAACTACATTCTGCAACCTTTACGGCATTTTCGCTGGCGGTTTCTGGAATTAGAGGGATATCGTGATGGTTGGCATGGTTTACGTTTGTCAATGCTGATGGCGTGGTATGAATTACAAAAATATATGACCTTGCATCAATTATGGCAAAAATACAATAACGAGGCATAGCCTATGCTATACCTCGCCGTGAAGTGCCTGTAATACAAGGCAATTAGACGATTTCAGGCTCTAAGACGCCATAGCCACCATCATCACGCTTGTAAACCAGATTGATCGCGTTTTTATCGGGGTTAAAGAACATGAAGAAAGTATGTCCGAGCAACTCCATCTGCTCAATAGCCTCTTCTTCATACATGGCAGAGACAGCAACCACTTTACGCCTTACAATCTCATCAGCAAGGGTCGCTTCTTCCTCGGCGGTTGCCTCAGGAAAAGCATCATCCGGAAGGGGTTCTGCCATCGTAAATTCTTCTTGTGTCATGGCATAGCGTTCACGCAAACGTTTACTGCGAGGCTTACCCTTGAAACGTCGAATACGACGGTACATCTTGTCACTGGCATTGCTAATAGCCGTTTTGATACTGCTGTAATCTTGCTTCTCGATCTTTTCCTCAGTGCGGAGGATTGCACCCCGATCGTGACGTACAGTGATCTGTGCGACGATAATATCGGGTCCACGATTGCTATTCTGTTGTGAGAGTTCGACACGGACGCTTTCAATATTTGGCATATAACGCTCAAACTTGCTCAACTTCTTCTGAACAAATTCTTCCAGATCTTCAGTCACTCGTATGTTATTGGCGTGTAGTGTTAAGTCCATGAGACCCTCCATTACGGTCATACAAAATAAATATTTATTACAAACGTTCTGCGGCGGTGACGGTAATGCCATAAACTTGTGATGCGCCGTTTGCAAGTAGCGCTTCGGCACAAGCAATTAACGTGGCACCTGTTGTCTTCACATCATCGACCAACAGCACGGTTTCTCCCTTTAGTGTTGTTGTCACATAGAACGCATTGTGTACATTCTGCAAACGTTCGATGCGGTTTAAGCCAACTTGTGATTCTGTCTGTACCTGTCGGATCAAAATCTCATCTTGATGTTGGCTGTTACATAGGGTTGCCAGATGAATACTAATTTCCTTAGCTTGATTATACCCTCTTCTTTGCAATCGAAGGGTGTGTAAAGGTACAGGAATTATAGTGTCAAAGCGCCAATCTATGGTTTGTAGTAGAAGATATAGACGTTGCGCTAAAATAGCGCCAACATGACGTTGACCGCCGTACTTCAAAGCCTGTACAGCCGCCTGTGGCAAACCGACATGCTGTGTGCCGGAGATTACATCGACTAAAGGTAGTACATCAGTGTGAATAGGGTGAAAAGTATCAGTACGCAATTCAGCCTGACAACGTCCACAAAAATTCACATCCACACGCCCACAATGATAACACGAAGGCGGAAAAACTAGATCTAGCGCCTGTTGCCACAGTTGTCGCAGTTGCGGGTACAAAAGAAGCCCACTATCCGCATGGGCTTGTTGATCATCGGAATTTACCATCAGTAGATGTGCCCGGGCTTAAAAGAAGAACTGCTCAGCGATACGGATTGCCGCTGGTCCCATCAACACGACCCAGATTGAAGGGAAGATTAACAAAACCATCGGCAGCATCATCTTGACTGGTGCCTGTTGTGCTTTTTCCTGCGCACGTTGACGGCGTTTGACACGCATCTGATCTGCCTGTACACGCAAGATTTTCGCCATACTCACACCTAATTGCTCTGCCTGAATGATAGCAGCAGTGAATGTGTTCAAGTCCGGCACATCCATACGATCAGACAAACTCTTGAGCGCATCGCGGCGTAATTTGCCCAATTGAATCTCACGCAATACACGCCCAAAACCTAATGCCAACTCATTATCCCATTTTTCATAAACTTTACCCATCGCCTGATCGAAACCGAGACCGGCTTCCACGCAAATCACCAGCAAATCAAGCGCGTCAGGTAAACTCTTAACAACCTCTTCTTGTCGTTTGGAAATGCGACTGTGCAAGGACATCACAGGCAAATAGTTACCTAGCAAGATACCCGCACCAATCGCCAATAAGCCCTGTATACCTCCCAGATTTAAACCGACAAATCCGATGAACATGCCGAAAATGCCACCAATCACCGTGAAGGCAATGCGCAATAAGAAGAACTGCGTCGGATCGGTGTTCATACCAGCGAGTTCAATCAACCGGCGTGATTGCTCTAATTGCTTTTGTGGCGTAAAACGCTCGGTGATGTCAGCGAGGGATTCGATGATCGGGAAGAGTACACGTTCCTGAAATGATAAGGACATCTCGATTTCTTCGAGTGATTCAATATCCACATCATTATCAGCAAAATCTCCCAGACGGTTTTCAAGCGCATCAACACCACGCTCACGTCGCATCCCGATGAAGACCATCACGCCCAGAGTACCTACAAACGCTAACCCTAAAACGAGACGAATGATTAAGACGAGATCAAATTCCATGGTTATAAACCTCTTAACCCATTTTATATGTCAATATCGATGATTTTCTGAATGACAGCGCTACCGATACCAATCAACGCAAGACCTAAGCCAACCAGAGGCCACCCACACAAGCGGTTGGTGAACATTGCACCCATATATCCCGGGCTAGCAAAGTTTAAGAATGCGGCTAGTAAAATAGGCAAGCCACTGATGACATAGCCCGTTATACGCCCCTGTGAGGTCAACACGCGGATCTCACCCTTGAGCTTGATGCGCTCACGAATTGTGCCACTGATGACTTCAAGGATTTCTGCTAGATTACCACCCACCTCACGCTGAATGTTAACTGCCGTCACTACTAGATCGAGATCTTCACTCTCAATACGATCGAGTAAGTGCTGTAAAGCATCCGCCATATCAATGCCAAGCTGAACTTCTCGCACGATGCGCTCAAATTCGGTTTTGGTTGGTTCCGGAGCATCTTGTGCGATGGCTTCCATTGCCTGTAACACACTGTAACCGGAGCGCAACGCATTCACCCATAGACCGAGTGTGTCAGCCAATTGACCTTCAAAGGCGTACAAGCGCTGATTGACACGACGATTTACATAAAAGCGCGGCACGAAAAAGCCGACTGCGGCAAACAGAGACGAAAAGACAACATCGCCACCAGCAAGGAAGATGAACCCTAATAAGAAGCCACCCACTGCTGACGCAACATGAGCACCTGCAAATTCGGCAACTGTGAGTTTAAGATCAGCACGGATGAGCTTGGCACGCACGCTCTGTCCCCACTGCCGATCAGCTAAGACATTATTGATAGGTTCTAACAGGGTACGGCTCTGTTGAAGCACTGATGCCGTATCGATACCGGACACGGCATCGGCTTCAGCTTGTGCTTCTTCATAACTTGCGATCATATCTGCGAAATCGTCATAATTTTCAATATCTTCAAGGCGCTCGTCGACTTCTGCCGTGTCGCGCCTACGAAAGATAAAGAAGGCAATCCCACCACCAACTAACACCAATGCTATAACACCACCGATGATCAATTCCATACGGTTTTATACTCCCAATACACCTCTGTTGCGTTGTTTATCATTGTATGAATAGATGTATCAGCCCGTCAACAGACAGGCACAAATTGATACGATACTCTGACAAGCGAGCTTAACGTCGTCCACCAATGCCAAATACACTCGGTGGCAAGTTGATACCCGCATCTTCGATACGTTCATAGAAGCGTGGACGCAAACCAGTCGGACGAATACGCCCAACGATCTTCTCTGCTTCGTAACCCGTTTGTTCAAATTCGAAGATGTTGGACATGGTAATCATTTCGCCTTCCATGCCTTGTACTTCTGAAACAGCGAGGATCTTACGTGAGCCATCGCGCAGGCGTTGCTGTTGGACGATCATATCCACTGCACTTGCGACCTGTTCACGGATAGCGCGTACAGGCAAATCCATGCCCGCCATCAGACACATCACTTCTAAACGGGCTAAGGCATCACGCGGTGTATTAGCATGAAGTGTGGTCAATGAACCATCGTGACCGGTATTCATTGCTTGCAACATATCGAGCGCCTCACCGCCACGACACTCTCCAACTACAATGCGTTCCGGGCGCATACGCAAACAGTTGATGACAAGGTCACGGATGGTGATCTCACCTCTACCTTCGATATTAGGCGGGCGACTCTCTAGTGGAATCACATGTTCCTGTTGGAGCTGAAGTTCTGCTGCGTTCTCTACCGTGATGATACGCTCATGGTTCGGGATGAAACTCGACAACACGTTGAGTAGTGTTGTCTTACCGGAGCCTGTACCACCAGAAACCACTGAATTCACAGCGGCGATAACTGTCGCACGCAAAAATTGTGCAATCTCAGGTGTCATTGAACCAAAGCGGATCAAGTCCTGTACAGTCAACGGAATTTTTGAGAATTTACGAATCGTAATGGTTGGCCCACACAATGCGATTGGACGGATGACCACATTCACGCGGGAACCATCTTGCAGACGGGCATCAACGAGTGGTTGACTTTCATCAACGCGACGACCCAGCGGCGCAACGATACGATCAATGATACGCAGGACATGTTCATCGTTCTCGAAAGTGATGCCGGATAGCGTCACTTTACCGCCCTTCTCGATGAAGATATTTTTAGGGCCATTTACCATTATTTCAGAGATTGCATCATCACCCAGCAAAGATTCCAGCGGGCCTAGACCTAGGATATCGGCGACGATGGATTCAAACAGGCGCTCACGTTCTGATTTTGAGAGCAACATGTTCTCTTCTGAGAGGATCGCGTTGAACAAATCCTGAATCTGCATCCGAACTTCATCCTTCTTGGAGATATCCATATTAGGATCAAGCTCTGATAAGAGACGATTTTGAATACGAACCTTGAGATCGGAGTAATTGTCTCCCCCGCTACCTTTACGCGCTTCTGATACTGAGCGCCGGCGGGCTAACGCAGCGCGACGAGCGCGATCATCGCGTTCGGTCTTACCATCATCACCGCCACCCTTATCATCGCCACCTTTGCCGCCTTTGTTGTCCATCCGTTTTAGTAAAGACATGCGTTTTACTCCAATACACTAAACTTAACGATTCCCAAAGATGCTCCAGGGACGTTGTTTCTCTTGCGGTTCGTCTTCATCAATATAGAACTCATCGACTCCCATCAGTTGCTTGTACAAATGATCCGAAAAAGCCATCAGTTGCCTGATAGGAGATTTCGTGGTGTCACGGTCGGACGCGATGACCGGCACACCATTCTGAATGGCACTCAGGATCAAGGTTTCATCTACAAGAGGGATCAACCCTTCAACTGGCTTCTTCAAGACTTGCTGAATACGCTCCGGTGCAATTACAACCTTAGATTTTGGCGATTCAACTGCTTTGTTGATGACGAGTACCGTCTTATTAGGCTCAAAACCGGATTGATCAAACAGATCGAATACCAGTTTGACATTCTTGATACAGGTTATCGTTGGTACGACCACGACCACAATCTTACTAGCAATATCCAACAAAGATGCGGTCACTGCATCAATCGATTTACCTAAGTCCAATACCACAAAATCATAGTGATAACGAACCTGGTCAACGACAGATGCAACTGCGTTAGGGCTACCATCGCGCACATCCATGCCATAACTCGGACGTGTCGGGCCCAATAGCACCTTCATGCCACTATTGTGTGTGGTGACAATACTATCAAAGTATTCGATGTCGAGATCACCCTCGTGTTCTACCAGATCGACAAGTGTCGTCGGAGATTTCAAATTCAGTGAGAAACTGACATCGCCAAACTGCAAATCACAATCAATGAGCAGGGTTTTGATATCTTCTTTCATCAAACCAGAAGCCAAACTTGTGGCGAGCATTGTCGTACCTGTACCCCCTTGTGGGCTATAGATCGCAATGACATGACCTGCCCGATTGCCACCATCGGTCTTTTTCTCGGCTTGCTGTTGCGTCATAAATTCAAGTTGATTTTGCTCATACTGAGCAAACTGGGCACGCATTCCCGCATATTGATCATAGACATTGCGAATGGTGCTGTAGAGTTGATCCATCGTAACTGGCTTGGCTAAGAAGAAGCGCGCACCAGCCAACATGGCTTTCTGCATATAGTCGGCATCATCTTGCACAGACATCATGATTACGCCGGCGGTGGGAACCGCTTTGGTGATCAGACCAGCGGCTTCCAGACCGTCCATATCCGGCATGTTGATGTCCATGATGACAATATCCGGGCGCAACTCTTTAGCTTGTTTGACACCTTCACGCCCGTTTCCAGCACTGCCCACGACCTTAAAATCTTGTTCGAAGGCGAGCAATTTTTTGATGCTCTCGCGCGTTTCTGCGATGTCATCAACCAGTAAGATAGTGATTGCACCGTCATTCTGTTTCGGATTACTCATAAAGCACCTATTCGACTACTCTCTGTATTTTACGCTTATTCTTCTACTGCTTCTTCTTCGCCCGCATTGGTGGATGCATCTGCACTACCCGATGCAAAGATATTCTCAAGTGTGATACCACGAATAGAGCGGATCGCCGGCTCAATACCGAAGTTCAAACGTTCTGGCACTTGAATGTTATAGGTCTGCAAGATGTAATTGAGCGTGACCGGTGTGGTATCCGGCAAGCCTTGAGTACGTGCAGAACGCAGCGCAAAGGTCATCGGGATACTCGCTTCTGAAAAATAGGTCAGTGTCACAG
Source organism: Anaerolineae bacterium (assembly GCA_051117475.1). Taxonomy (GTDB): domain Bacteria; phylum Chloroflexota; class Anaerolineae; order Aggregatilineales; family Phototrophicaceae; genus JAUZRW01. The sequence goes on from JBNPEE010000016.1 coordinate 53,166, forward strand.
CATCTTGCGGACGCACCGCCAGCGAGATGATCGTCGGACGATCAGGAACGGGAGTTTCTGTTGGTACAGTCTCATCAACCGTTTCACCTTCAAGGGCATTTGGATCGGGTTCCGGCGTGTTAACCGGTGTAGAAGTTGGCACGAAGATCCGGCCATCGCGCGGGAACTCGCCGACATAGATCACCTGTGCATCCGTGATAGTCCGTTGTGTCACCAGGCGCGGGCGTTGTTGCTCGGAAGGTTCAATGATAACAGGTTGAATCATATCATCACGGACAGTGATGGTCTGGAAACCGGTGGCGCTCACCACGTCTTGACTGATAACTGTACGTGAATCGAAGCCATCCGCATAAAACGAATATTCTTCAAGAAATTGAGGCTGGTATGGTGGTGGAGCGTAATTACGGGTGACAACTAACTGCCCGTCGTCATCTGTTTCAATATCAGCGAAATAATTGCCGATGGTCATCAAGTTAGGCAATTGTGTCTGGAGATCTTGATCGAGATCAACAAATAACATCGACACGATCACATCGACGCGATCACCGGGTTGCAAGGCATACGCCACGCTGGTGAGGCGGTCAATCGGCACTGAGATCATCTGACGCCCCGGCTCAAGCAATGCTGCCGCATCGGAGCCTACACTGCCGAGCGAATCAAACCCTTGAACGAGCTTACGCGATAAGAGCAATTCATTGATATAAATATCGGTGGCAGCAATCTGTCCGACAACGAAATCAACTTCCTGAAAAATATCGTTGGGGATCGCGCTAATCGGATACAGCACGACTTCAACGCGGTCAGGGGTTACGACTGTACCACGCGGAATGTTTTGAACAGCAATAACGACTGGCACTCGTTCTTCAGTTGGTTCGCCAGGGATCAGCGTCGCATCAGGATCATTATTATCAGTAGCTGGAACTTCTTCGCTACTTTCAGGATCAGGATCAACACCACCATTTCCACCGGGCAATGCATCACAAGCTGTGAGTACAATCGATAAAGCGAGTAAAATGGTGACTAGCACAGTAGGTTTCATAAAGTTCCTCCGCGTAGTTGCGTCTGCGTGTGTTCACACAGGATCAATAATCTAAACAGTATACAGTATAGCGCAACTCGCAATATATGCAGACAAATTCATTAGCTACTCTATACAAGTTAGTGTATTCCAATCATTCAGCCAGCGAAACGGGCACATTAGTACTACTATCTTAATGTTTCTAGTCCCCACTGGGCAGTTCCATACGAATGCGCGTTCCAGCAGATTCATCGCTAGATACATCAATCGTACCACCAATCATTTGCCAGCGGTTACTGAGCATTTTAAGTTGTTCGACACGGGCATCGTTGTAACCTTCTTCTTCGTCATTCTCAAAAATGCTCTCCGCATCAAATCCGCGCCCATCATCTTCGACACTGACGCGCCATGACCGCGCCGACATGTCCAGTGTGATGGTCATGTTGGTGGGATTAGCATAGTCGCGTGACATAGCCATAGCATCTTGCAAACCACGGAAGATCATCACCTCGCGATACGTTTCAAGACGGCGTTCATCGCCGAGGACATTGAGTGTGATCTCAATATCATTCTTCTCGCGGAAAGATTCCACGTAACGGCGGACAGTTGGCGCGACGCCTAAATCACCTAGCATCATCGGGCGCAAATCAAAGATGAATTCACGCACCTTCTGAAAGGTTTTGCTAGCGTTACTCTTGAGGTTATTGAGTTCCTCCGAGGCACGATCCGGGTTACGATCAAACAAACGCTGACAAATCTCAGCCTGCAAGATGAAATTAGTGAGTGATTGGGCTGGACCGTCATGCATAGCACGTGCTAACCGTTCACGCTCTTCTTCCTGCGTGCGAATCAAGCCAACAATATCAAATGTACCGCTTTTAGCGTCGGTTTGATCGTCATCTTCACCGAATGCATCGAAGCCTTGCAAACCTACTAGTACATTCTGCAATAACTCTTGCTGATTGATGAGATAGTTATAGTTGCTTTCGAATTTCTCTAATTGACCGCGCATCGTCGCCAGACGGAAACGAATTTCAAGGGCTTCATCATATTTATCGCGGATATCCTCACGCGGGGTGGTATCCAGATTCTCTTTCATACTGCGTAGTTCAGTGGCGATGGCTGTATAACGGTTCTGTTCTCGCTCAACCGATACCTGCATGGTATCAATTTGATCTTTGATTTCCCCTAGACGGCGCTTGATACCTGTCACCTCGCGGGTGAGGGTATCAATCATCTCATCTTTAGGGTTAACTTCAAGAAACTCACTCATGCATTATGCCTCCTGTTGTGAGTCACTGTCGATCCGTACCCAACCACGACGAAGAGCAGTGACAGCCGCTTGTGTGCGGTCTTTTACATTAAGTTTTTTGAGAATAGATGTCATGTGGTTTTTGACAGTCTGCTGGCTGATGCCTAATTTATTGGCGATTTCTTTGTTAATCATCCCGAGTGTGACATGTTCAAGTATTTCCATCTCACGCGGACTCAATGGGATGTAGTGCCCTTCTGAATCGATCATGTAGGGTCCGGTGGATTCATCAATTTGTTGCTCCAGCCAAAGATCACGATCTTCGAGAGTCATACGTTTGCCATCAGCGAGATAATAGCCAGCAGCCACATCACGAATAGTCTGGACGAGATCACTCGCATCAACATCTTTTGGGCGATAGGCAGATGCCCCGCTACGTAAAGCATGGATCACCTGTTCATTATCATGGTGCGCGGTCAATATGACGATAGCAATATCGTCATATTCACTTTCAATATGACGCGCTACCTGCAAACCATTGATACCCGGCAAATTCACATCTAATAAAATCACGTCAGGTCGTTTACTTGACAGTTGTTTGAGTGCCTGCTCACCGTTCTCGCTAATACCTACAATTTCAATATCATCTTCAAGATCTAATGCAGATTTTAAACCAGAACGAAAGAGTGGGTGATCGTCTACGATCATCACCTTGATTGTACTCATAAGTTTTGCCATGATTGTAGCGGTTTAGCCCCTTTTATTAGCGACACCGCAGCTCCTTTCTCCATATGATGTCATGATATATTGGTAAGCCTCTGTCAACATCCGTATGGTGTTCAAGCTGCCAACGCACATTTCCAACAGATTGAGAGCATAGTGGTTCCCCCCATACACATCCTTAATACTTTGGTACTACTTAAAACTGAGTATAGCATGTTTTATTTTATCGTGGCAAAGTATTTTGCTCAATCAAATAATCAACGGGTGCATACTTTTTAAGGTAATTCATACGTTGAACCACTAAAATACCCATCTCTTTGATTTATAATTGATATAAATTCGCACAATTTGAAAGATAGAGTATCTGTGCAACGTATTGAACAGGATGGACTTCAATTTTATCAATCCGAATTGTTAGCCGATACCCGTCACGGCATCTTCACCCGTCATGGTGGTGCCAGCAATCCGCCCTGGTCGGCACTCAATGTGGGTGGCACAGTGGGCGATGATGTGCAAGCAGTACGGCACAATCATCAGCTGATGTACCGCGTGTTGGATGTAAAAGGCGAACAAGCCTGCACCACGTGGCAGGTGCATGGTGCAGATGTGGTCATCGCCAATGGGCCGATACAGGGACGTAAATGGGTTGCCCGTGCCGACGGGGTGTTAACCCATCAAGCAGATGTACCGCTGGTGATGCGCTACGCAGACTGTGTGCCCTTGCTCTTTTACGATCCTGTTCAGCGCGTCATCGGGCTAGCCCATGCCGGTTGGCGTGGGACAGTGCGGGGTATGGGTAAAAATATGATCCGTGCTATGCAGAATAGTTACGGCAGTCATCCAGCAGATATACGGGTAGTGATCGGCCCCAGTATTTCGTCAGAGCATTTTCAGGTTGGTGAAGAGGTTGTTGAAGCCTTTGCCAGTTACTTCGGCACACTGGATGGCTTGATGCGGCGTGATCCAAAAGATGGCACAGCCTACATTGACCTGTGGGAAGCGAACCGACGCGATTTGGTCAGTGCAGAGGTAGAACAGATTGAGATCACCGGCATCTGTACTTATCAACGCACTGATGAGTTTTTCTCGCATCGTGCCGAAAACGGACATACAGGGCGCTTCGGAGTGGTGATGCAATTATGAGCATCAGTGACAACATCGCCAGCGTGCAAGACGAGATTGCGAGTGCGTGTTCGAGGGTGGGGCGCAACACAGATACAGTCAAACTCGTAGCAGTGAGTAAGACTCATCCTCCTGAGATGATCTTAGAAGCAATAGACGCAGGTTTAACAGATTTCGGCGAAAATCGTGTTGAAGAATCACAGAAAAAGGTACCACAGGTTAACGAACAGGTGGCAAACGCGCCAACATGGCATTTCATCGGACACATCCAGAGCCGCAAGGCAGCGGATGTTACAGCGCTATTTGATGTGGTACATTCTGTTGATCGCATCAAGATTGCACGGTATCTATCGGACAAAGGACAAGAACAAGATCGTCACCTATCCGCCTTAATTGAGATCAACATCTCCGGCGAGGATGCCAAGTACGGCTTCAACGGGTACAATTGGCAAATCGATCAACGGGTTCGGGATGCGCTGTGGCAAAACATACGTACTATGCTCGACTTGCCACATCTCGATATTCGCGGACTCATGACGATGGCACCGTTTTACGATAAAATGGAAACAACGCGACCCATTTTTGCAGGTCTTGCTGAACTGCGCGATGAGCTACAAAGCAGTCTCGGTATCGCCCTGCCCGAACTGAGCATGGGCATGACCAACGATTATCCGGTTGCAATCGAAGAAGGTGCGACGATGATCCGTGTCGGACGAGCTATCTTCGGTGAACGGCAATGAAATCGACAATCTAAGTGAGTTGTATATGGAGTATACACAATGTTTACCATCCTGATTATCATCTTGAATATCTACAGTTTCATCCTGCTCGCACGGGTCATTATGACGTGGATCCCCAACGTTGATCCCACACACCCTATCGCCAACGCCTTACTACAGGCGACGGAACCGGTCTTAAAACCGATCCGCGAAGCATTGCCCCAAACAGGAGGAATTGACTTCAGCCCACTGATCGTCCTCGTGCTGATCAGCGTGATTAGCAGAATGCTTGCTACCATCTAAGCAAACCAAACACAAACTGCATATTGGTCAAAAAGTGATCGTTTAATTTCCAAAACGGTCACTTTGGTTTATCATAGAGGTATCAGATATGAGATTGCTTGTATACATGACATATCTTGTGCAACCAGTATGCAAATGAGGATGAACCATGACAGATCGCAAATTCGAAATTACGGACGCTCGCGGTGGCGCAGCATTGGGTGTGCGCGTCGTCACACAAGCTGATGAAACTGAAATCGCTGGTAAGACTGATGAAGGGGCACTCAAAATTCGTTTGATGGCCTCACCCGCCGGAGATCCAGAGGCAAATGCAGAGTTAATTAGCTTCCTTGCCTCAAAGTTAGAAATTGATGGCAACAAAGTCAAGATTCTTTTCGGCGAGAACAAACGGGATAAGATCGTCAGTATTGAAGGTATGACCACTCAAGAGGTTGATGAGAAATTGTTATCCAGTCAAGCCTGATAAGAGCGTATCAGCCATGATGGGGTTAATTCGCACACTCTATTACAGCGCTCTGATAAGTTTAATTGGGGCGCTATTTGGCTGTACACCGCTGGCGACGCCTATCGCTATGATGACCGCCACCGTCATTCCATCAACAGCTACAGCAACGATGCTACCCGCTACAGCGACCATTCCACCGCCTGCGAGTGTCACCCCTATTGACCTGAGTACGCCCGACAACGAACCGAATTTCACACCTTTGTTAGAGAACACAGCGGTTGTTGATACGGCTTTCACTGAGCAGGTCGTCGGGGCATTAGCCGATACGCTCAATATACCTATCAACCGTGTGCAGGTGGTTTCAATAGAAACCGGTCAATGGGATGCAGACACGTTCGGTTGTCCAAACTGGCAATCCAATTACGACGGTGTCTTACTGAGTGAGTTTGTATCAGAAGAGACAAGCGAGGGCTTACATTATCAATTGCTAGTAGGCAACACGCTATACACATACCACAGCATAGGTACTGAACGTTTCGTGCGTTGCCCGGGTCAAGAGCGCATTTCCGGTGAAATACTGGTGTTGGTCGATCCGTTTGCCGCCGAGACCTTCCAAATCGTACAAAATTTGCTGGCGAGTGAGTTAGATTTATCCTCACGGCGCGTGCAACTGGTTGATATGCGTACTGTCGTCTGGTCAGATACAAGCCTCGGATGTCCACAACCCGAACAAACATACTCGCAAGCAAATATCCCCGGTTACCATGTGGTGGTTGAAGCGGGCAATAATCAGTACATTTATCATAGTGATTCGATCACTGCGTACCCTTGCCCGCTCGAACAGTCAATTATTCAGCCACCACCAGCCCCGGAACAGGTGCGGTGATCAGCGTACCGAGCTTCTCTTGAAAATCCACCAATGCCCGATAGGCCCCATCACGCACGATGCTATCGGAGTCATTGAGTGCCTGATAAACCTTATCCAACATATGATAATGCCCAAATTGTCCGATACTCACCGTGAGTAACCAGCGCAAGAGCGGATCATGCGTTTGGGTGAACGCATAGTTGAGCGCATCTTCTGGCTCAGCTTCAGGTGCAATGAAACCTTCTTCGCGCTGTTCCTGCTCCCATTCGACATACAACGGCATCTCGGTTAAAGTAGGATAAGGACGTAAAATGCTGAAGTTACGATCGTGCAGCTTGGCTAACACCACATCAGATGCTAAACGCACGAAGGATTCAGAGTCTGTCTGAAAGACGCGATCCACCAACACCCACGCCCAATCTACCTCAATGCGCCCTAAACCAAACAAAGCGGCACGACGCATCGGGATTTGATCTGATTCGAGCATGTCATAGAGTGTCAGATAACCGATATCATGATCAGCGGCGAGGCTCTCGGTCACGGCACGGCGCACTTCCTCATGATTCGTGATTTCCATCAATTCTAATGCGTTAATCAACGCCTGCTCGCTACCAATCGCTACCAGACTCATGACACCTGCTATCTTATTTTCGAGATAGGGATCTTGCATCACAATTTGCGAGAGGGCTTCAGTTGCTGCCTGATCACGCAATGCGCCAAGCGCCAAACTAGCAATACGGCGTACATTAACATTAGGTGTTTGCAAGCCCTTACGAAATACCACGCGCACACCATCATCACGCGCCCCAACTAAAGCCGCGGCGATGCGTTCACGCACGATGCTGAATTGGTTAGTCGCGGCAAACTGATTACCAAGATAACGTAGTAAATTAGTGCGCCACATAGCACCACTTCCAGCAAATTTAAGCCAGTGTGTGAGCTGTAATACGTTCTCTAACCCGACATCGAGTGGTTGATCCAATTGTTCAGCAACTAAAAAGTCTAGATCACGCATTTCCGCTAGATAGCACATCGCATATGCCCAATCAGGTTTAAGGTATTTGCGATAGATGATGTCTTCGCGCACATCTGCCAGATCACATGCTGCTAGATAAGACGCAATGATTTTATGACGAAATTGGTAGCGTCCCCCGCGATAAGCGAACAACATCCCCTGTTTGATTAACTGCGACAGCAATTTTTGCTGTTCTTTGGTGATCTCGTTGCGAATTTTCTCTTGCTCTTTTGCACTTACCGCGTCACTATCCTCAGTCGTTGGAGTTTCATTCACAGGCAGTGTGTCTGGTTCAGTGCTGTTGAAGAACTCGCTATAATCCGGCAAATCAGGCTCAACAGCAGATTGCTCATCGGTATAGCTAGCGACAGCCATCATGGTCATCGTACGGGTTAAGCGAGGATTTTCGCCTGCCTCATGCTTTTGTAAGGCGTAATCAATGAGGTTATTGAGTGTGATATAACCCTGATCGAGCTGAATTGTTGCCATGCGTTGCAATTCAGGCATGATGGACTCTGCTTCGGGCAAAAGTTCGTTGAGATACGCGCGCACGCGACTGCCATAGACTTGTTCCTGACTCGCCTGCTCCGTTAATTCTGACCATACACGCAGGGTGTTATCGAAAGGATTTTGTTGCCACCCTTCGCGTTTAAGTACGTTCAAATAGTCATCGAGCGTTTCATATTCATCACGAGAAAAGCTAATTTCACGCTTGCTGAGTGTACCCCACTGTTCATAAATACGATCAACACTCTTGTTCATATCCTGCTGATGCCATGGACGCATAAACACAGGGACAGCCTTATCCTCCATGAGTAAGCCATAGCCTTCAGTAGGCATGGCAATGATATAGGCATTATCAGGATACAAGTCCATCAACGCCCGTACCCAACGCAAGGCTCGCGTACGATTATCAGCAGGGATGTCGTCATACCCATCAATCAATACCAGCGCGAAACCATTCTCTAGCAATTTATAGCTCTTATTGACGAGTCGTTTAGACGTGAGCCAACCGGACTGACGTTGTAAAGCGCGGATCAGTGGTTCAGAGGGATCAATCTCACGTCCATATTCACCTGATGTCAGAATCACATCAGCTAAATGTACGTAAAAGGGTGCACGATCACGAAAATGTGAGGATGCTTCAGTCTGGACTTCATCTGTCGTTTCAGTTGGATCAATCGGGCGGGATACATCGCCCTGACGTTCCGCCTGACGGCCACGGGCTACCCGTCGGCGAATGCGTAAGATTTGCTCAGGGATAGACACATCACGTTTGGGGTCTAGATTGTCTTCTAATTGTTGACGGATAACATCTTGCTCAGGCATGAATTCTAAATAACCGGCGCTCCATAGCGCGATGGCGTGTAGGGCTGTCGTGCGCCCGCTACCCTGATCACCAACCAAAATCAAGCGACGCGCCCCACGACTCAGATCAGCAATCGAAAGAGTAGGGATATGATAAGGTGCGTGCAAATACGGATACTCATGCACGCGAGGCACTTCGGCGAAGACGTTCTCAATCGGTTCATCTTCTTCCGGTAATTCAACCAGATCAGGCGGTGGAATGAAGCGAGGTGGCACCAACACATCATTCAGGCGTACTTTATGACCGAGCAAATGTGCCTGACGCGCATGCGCTACGAGCGACTGTAAGTAGCCCTCATCAGCTTCACGCGAGGCATAAGTACGCACGACAGCACGCTCACGGTTGGCGTTACGTTCGCGCACAACGCGAGCGATACGCTGTACGGCGAGCGTAGTCAGCACACCACTGGCTGCACCTAGCCCAAAATTAATTGGTTCAAAAAACCCTACCATAGCGTTCTCTTCCTTCAGTTGATCGAGTATATCCGTGCATTAAGTTACCTCATGCTCATCTAACAGCACCTCACATAGCGATCAAAATGCGGTTACAATTGGCGCAACGCTCTAAGTTAGAGCTCTGCCGGATGTGTTGAGCGTGAATGCGCGTTTGTTGTACCCCACAGATCGAACAGGTATAGTCATCATTCAGGATAGCTATCGGACGAAAGGCAGTATTAGATTGCATTTGCTGATAAAGGGCGACATGATCTTGCGTGAGTTGTGTTATTACCTCATCACGATCAGCGCGTAACGCCTCTGACTCGCTTATTAATCGCTGGCGTTCGGCTAATAAATCCTGGTTATTGATAGCGGCTTGTTCGGTCACATCATCCAGTGTGGCTTGTGCCTGTGCGAGATCGGCGTCAATTGCTTCAATCCGCATCATCAGTTCGAGTTGTTTTTCATCAAGTTCGGATTGCCAACGCTTGAGCGCTTCAATGTTTTGTTCAATGTCCTGTAATTCTTTGGGATTGGAAACTGCCCCACTATATAGCCGTTGCTCAGAACTTTCGCGCTTTTGTTTAGTCGCCTGCGATTGCAATTCAAGATCACGCAATTCGGTTTGTAAAGGTTTGCGCTTAACTTCCAGCGAATCGACGCGCCTCTGTGCTCGCTTGACCGGTTGATGATGGGCAAGCTCAGTACGGATCGCATCCAAACGATCTTCGTTTTTGCGCAAGGTCAAATCAATTTGTTGTAAATCGTACAGGGTTTTACCGACATGTGTCATAAAAGCTGAGCCTCTATTCATTGTTCGCAATTCTTGACTTTGGCTTATACTAAAGGTGTATTTTCAAGTCTTTATTAGTTTATCTTCAACTCTATTCTATTATATGTAGAGATGATTGCCCAATATGTTAGGGAACTTTTATGCAAACTGGTTACACAGGATATGTTGATCGCTCGGAATGGTGGTGGACGGTTGTCGTCAGCGTGAGTTTTGTGCTGGTGACCTTCGTACCGTATATCATTGTCGCTGTGTTGGGCGGCGGACAAGCCAATTTACAGATGATGGGTGCCCTACATGATCCAATAGAAGCTGCGGCACAAATTGCACGGATGCAACAGGGCGCGGATGGTCAGATTCTGTTGAGCTTTTTATACACCCCACAGGCTCAACCTTCTGTACTGATTCATCCATTATACGTGTTATTAGGGCAATTGGTGCGTTTCAGCCAATTATCGGCAGTGATTATCTTCCATCTCATGCGTTTCTTCGTGAGTATCTTCATGTATATGACGATCTATCACCTGGGGGCACATATCTGGGTGAAAGTGCGGGCGCGTCGGATGTTCTTCATCATGGCATCTGCGGTAGCAGGTTTAGGATGGTTGGTGGCGATTTTATTCGGGTGGGATCAGTCCCTTTACCCGCTTGATTTAACCTTACCGCAAGCCTTCCCACTTTATGCTAGTGCCGCGAATGTTCATTATCCATTAGCAATTGCCTGCATTGCGCTGTTGGTAGCAGTGATTATGCCTGCATTACGTCCAGGAGAAGATAGTGAGCCCTCAGCTGATAACAGCGGGTTGATGGTGTTCTTGACGAGTGTCATTTTAGCTTTTGTGTACCCTGTCGCTCTGATTCCGCTTGGTCTAGCATATGGCGCCACTGTCGCCATTAACTGGTATATCCAGCGCAAGATCACCCGGCGCGAATTTTACTGGGGCTTGTGGATACTAGTTCCTGCCCTGCCTATCATCATCTACTATCTATTGACCATCATGAGCAATGACTTTGTCACCAACTGGCTGAACCAACGCTGGGATACACTCCCGCCAGGGTGGATGATTCCTGTCAGTTTAGGTATACCGCTCGTGATTGCCTTACCCGGTTTAATACGTGCGGTACGACGCTTTGAGCCGGATGGGGATCGCTTCATGCTCATCTGGTTGGTAGCGATGCTGGTTAGCCTCTATGTTATGCCGCCACTCAATCAGGATTTACTGTTGGGCTTATTGATCCCGATCGGGTATTTTGCCACCCGTGCTACAGAAGATTTCTGGTTTGAGTATATTCGTCGCATTTACCGCCCGCGCATTTACGTAGTGATGTTCCCATTACTAGTTCTATCTCATCTGTTGTGGATTTTCTTGCCGATTTACCCGATCATTGCTAACTGGAATATCGCCAACCATTCTTTCTTGAACCGTGAATACGGCGCGACATTGCTGTGGCTAGACCAAAATGCGGGCGAAGATAGTCTCATACTGGCGGGACCTCAGGTCAGCTTATGGATTCCTGCATGGTCTGGTTTACCCGTCGTTTATGGTCATCCTGATGAAAGTTACAATGCTGAAGAAGCAAGCGCCAATGTGATCAATTGGTATCAGGCAGACGATGCAAGTGATCCCATTTGTACAGACTTGATTGATCGGTATCAAGTAGATTATGTGTTGCAGGGTGTGCTTGAGCGTGGCATCGGGGCAAATGCATGTTTGGAGAACTTACAGGCAGTTTTGATTATCGACGAATCAATCACTATCTATGCTACTGACTATAGTCTACCCGAGTAAATACCTATGTCTAGCAAAGAAACGAGCGAATCCACCATGATATTCGCGCCGTCAATCCGCAAAAAACGCCGAATCCAACTGCGTATCTCGGAACGCCGCCTGGTCATGGTATTAGGAGATTTGTTGGCTGCCACAGTGGCGATCTTCTGTGCGCTGGCGATCTGGGCGTATGTGGGCGAGCTACAATACGATATGAGTTTTGTCCTATCACAGTCGATCTGGTTCGTCGCGCTCAGTGGCTTGTGGATGCTATTGGCAAGTGCCAATGGCTATTATGAGTTCTCGATAGCAGCCGATTTCAACGCTTCTTTTCAACGTCTGATCATCATTAACGTGCAATTGATCTTGATCTACGTGGTCGTGTTCTTCTTTGCACAGCGCGATACGCTACCGCGCCTGTTCATCATCTACTATAGCGGCATCTCCTTCGGGTTAATGCTGGTATGGCGCATGCTCAACCCAGCGCTGATCGGTTGGGCAAGTGCTGAACGGCGCGTACTGATAATCGGCACAGATTGGGCAACAGAAACCATCATTGATGTGCTACGCCAACACGCCAGCAGTGCCTATACCATCATCGGTATCATCAGCGAGACCAGCACTGAACAGCGAGCAATCAAGGGTGTGCCGATCAAAGGCGCAGGGCATGACCTAATCGACATCATCAAGAGTGAAAACATCAGCGAGATCATTGTGACATCCACACGAGAACTACCCGGTGACATCTTTCAAGCGGTGATGGATGCTTATGAACTCGGTGTCGCCATCACCCCTATGCCAATTTTATACGAACGCATCACCGAGCGAGTGCCTGTTGAGCATGTGGGAGATAATTGGGCGGTTGTTTTACCCATCAGCGGAACATCAGTCTTTAACCCATACCCCTTGCTCAAGCGCCTGATGGACATTCTGCTGGCATTAATCGGGTTAGTAGTGTTCGGCATCGTATTACCATTCATCGCGCTGGCGATCTATCTCGATTCGCCCGGATCCATCTTCTATTCGCAGGTGCGCGTAGGACTCAATGGGCGCCTTTATCGCATTTATAAATTGCGATCTATGACCCCTAATGCCGAGGAACAAATCGGCGCAGTCTTCGCACAAAAGGACGACATGCGCGTGACCCGTGTCGGTAAGTGGATGCGTAAGACACGCCTCGATGAGTTACCCCAATTATGGAATATCCTCAAAGGCGATATGAGCATGATTGGCCCCCGTCCGGAACGCCCCGAGCATGTCCAGCGCCTGCAAGAGAAAATCCCGTTCTACCGTACACGGCACATTATCCGTCCAGGCGTGACCGGTTGGGCACAGGTGCGCTATGGCTACGGTGCAAATGATAATGACGCGCTCATTAAGCTTCAATATGACCTGTACTACATCCGCCACCAATCGCTCCTGCTGGATTTCTCGATTATGATCCGCACTGTGGGCAAAGTGTTGAAGATGAGCGGGCAATAGATCACGCCCACTAGCCTTTGTTATAATCAAGTCACAACATTACATATCCAAACAGAAAGTGATAGCACATGCAATATCGCAAACTCGGCAGTACGGGTTATGAAGTCTCGGCAATTAGCTTCGGTGCGTGGGCAATTGGTGGTAGTTGGGGCACAGTTGATGATGACGACTCGCTTCAGGCATTACACATAGCGATTGATGAAGGGGTGAACTTCATTGATACGGCGGATGTCTACGGCGACGGACACAGTGAACGCCTGATCGGGCAAGTGTTGAAAGAACGCGACGAGGAAATCATCGTCGCCACCAAAGCCGGCCGTCGTTTAGACCCGCACACTGCCGACGGCTATAACCGCGAGAACTTGACCGCCTTCATCGAGCGCAGTCTAAAAAATCTTGATGTTGAGGCACTTGATCTAGTGCAATTGCATTGTCCACCTACAGCAGTTTACTATCGTCCAGACGTGTTTGGCATGCTGGATGATCTCAAGCAGGCAGGCAAGATCAAGCATTACGGCGTGAGTGTCGAAAAGGTGGAAGAAGCACTCAAGGCAATTGAATATGATGGTGTAGAAACGGTACAAATTATCTTCAATATGTTTCGTCTGCGCCCTTCGGAATTGTTCTTCGCACAAGCGCATGAGCGCAACATAGGTATCATAACGCGTGTACCATTAGCGAGTGGTCTGCTAACTGGCAAGATGAGCAAGCAAAGCTCTTTTGAAGCCGATGATCACCGTAATTTCAACCGTCACGGCGACGCCTTCGACGTGGGCGAGACCTTCTCCGGTGTGGATTTCAACACCGGTGTAGATGCCGCAAACGCCATTGCTGAGCTTAAACCTGATCATGCGACAATGGCACAATTTGCCCTACGCTGGATTCTGATGTTTGATGCAGTCAGTTGTGCAATCCCTGGCGCAAAAAACGCCCAACAAGCCCGCGATAATGTGGCAGCCGCACAGTTGCCCGGACTCATGCCGGATGTAATGCAACAGATCGAGACAATCTATCGACAAAGCATCCACGAACAGGTCCATCATCGTTGGTGATCCGGCGTGCAGGGATGATCGACTAACGATTATCCCTGCGTTTGCTCCACCAAAAGTCCTGCTCCCGCAAACTTAACGCACAATCAGCCTTGAACTCAATACAATGAAAGCATCATCGCAGTGATGCATGCTCAGGATATAGCAGATGCGTTTACAACGGTATGGCTTGATCTTTCTTGCTTTTTTTAGCGTTTTTATTGTTAGTGGCTACGAAGTGAACGTACCGGCGGTACGCTGGTTTCATCACGCCCTGATGACAGTCCTTGCAGGCGGGTGGATTGGTTGGCGTTTATTCAAGCGCGGGCGCGGTCTGCCCCCTTCTCCGCTGAATCCAGTATTATTGGCTGTGCTGGTACTGGGATTGGTGAGCATACTGTTCAGCGTTAATCCGCGGATGGCGTTTGAAGCGTGGTGGTCACCACTGATCTATACAATCGGCTTCTTATTCTTCGTTAACGCCTTCCAACGCGCACAAGAACGGCTCATCATGGAAATCTTGTTCTTCGTGGCGATGCTGGTGATCTTCTTGAGTGGTATACAAGTTGTTTCAGCATTTTTAGGAACAGGTTTAATCCGTGCGCCCGGACAAGGTTGGATTGAGTTTATCGGTGCAGGTATTCCCTTCCCCTTACAAAGTGACATGCGCATTTTTCTACCATTGGGTGTGAGTACACAGGTCGCCGGTTTCGTCGCGCCTCTGTTGATTATCAGTATGACGTGGGCAAGCACTACTACACGAGGTGCTTACCGTATTATCTTGTGGAGCATGACCATCTTGCTGGCGCTGGTACTCATCCTAACCTTCTCCCGAGGCGGTCTGGTAGCAGTGGTTGCCGGCGGATTTGCGCTGGTGGGATTGCGCCTCTTGCAGGGTAAACGCTGGCAGACCCTGATGACCCGTCGCAATCTAGCGCTGATGGGCGCATTACTGACCCTTGTGGTAATGGTCGGTGCGCTTGTGTTCAGCCTCAGTACGCAGAGCAGTCGGCGTGCCGGTGATAGTCTACGCTTCGATCTGTGGCGCAGTGCGATTACCATGAGTGTTGATCATCCATTGACAGGCGTAGGCATCGGACAATATGGACGTACCTTACGGGAATATCGCTCCGTAGCGGTTGCCGATGATCGTATCTCAACCGCACACAATGTCTATTTACACACGACAGCTGAACAGGGCATCGGAGCGCTGGTTCTCTTTGTAGTTGCCGGCTGGGTGATTGTGCAGTCATGGTGGCGCTTACGAGAACGTGAAACAGTCAATTCGGTGCGCTGGCATCGCCTGAACGGGATGATGAGCGCCCTCTTCGCTTTCGGGATACATAACCTATTCGACACACTCAACATCTTCGCATCCATGATACTCGTCGCGCTGATAGTAGCATATTGTACCGTTCAACCAGCTCAGTCACGCCTTGATCCGGTTCCGAGAGGGCATCGGCGCATGGCTGGCTTGGCATTAATCGTGATCGTGCTCTATGGTGTGTGGTTTGCGCTGATTAGTGACCGCGCACACTGGCACTTCATACGGAGTCTGGATGATACACACGATCAATTAGCGGAAGCCCGTCAGGCACAGGCGATTGATCCAGCACTCGAGCTCTATCATCTGCACGTGGCGTATCTACTAGGTGAAAAGGCTTATCAGACAGGTAATGCCGATTTACGCGCTGAAGCCATCGCACGCCATCTGGAGGCGCTAGAGCGCGAGCCGACGTGGGATGATGGCATGATGACCTTATCGGCGCTGTATGAACAAGATCAGCAGTGGTCAGAGGCGTTATACTGGCTCGAACGCGCTCAAACTGTCTATCGTAATCCATCGGCACATCTGCATTGGGCACGCCTGGCAGAAACATATAATCTCACGGATACTGAGATGATCCGCACTCAATACGAAGCCAGCCTGAGCCTTAGCGCCTCACGGATACTGCCCCTCTCAACATTCTGGGTAGAGACACCTTTGCGCGAGCAAGCTCTGCGTGATTATCTGCCGAACCTGACACTTGATCGGCAGTATCGGGTAGTACAGGTACATTTCCCAGCTGAACGAGCATCCCTTGTACCGGAAGTAGCACAAAACGCCAGTGAATGGTGGGTAGTCGGTGAACACGCACTGACACAAGGCGATAACCCGTCAGAAGCGCTGGATGCATTCAACCGGGCAATCGACGCACGCGCCGGTAACGGTGATTATTACGTATCGCGAGCACAGGCACAGATCGCACTCGGTCATTCTGCCGAAGCTGAACGTGATTTGCAGATTGCACAATTCCTCGGCACACGCGATAGCTATCCCGAAGTCTTGCTAGCCACCCTCACCGATGATCCCGAAGAAGCTCGCCAGTATCAGATGAGCGCGGTGCCGGGATTATTACAGGAACATGGTTTTGAAGCAGTCTCGTTCAACGGGCGCATCGCCAGCTTTGTGGTGTACCGCTCGATGCGCTTTCTGGGGCGTGGTGATGCCGTGATGCAAGTGTGGTATGAACTCGCCGAACAATATCGCGCAGAGGGTGATCTCATACGGGCGGAGGCGGTCTATCAAGCGATTGCCTTCAGTGCGCCGGAAGATACCCGCGTATTCACCTTGATTGACGACTTATTACAGGATTGACCTAGTGCCTATGCGTAACCTGACCATTCAACGCACCAGCTTGATTATCGTATTCTTACTATTGTTCACGCTAGCGTTGCGCGTGCCAATCGATACAGACACATGGTGGCATCTGAGCAGTGGTGCCTACACGCTCAACAATGGCATGATCCAGGGTGATCCCTTCTCGCACACGTTTGCAGACACACCGTGGATCAATCACAGTTGGGGCGCACAAATCCTCTTATTGGGTATCTGGCAATTAGCTGGCGATACTGGTCTGGTGCTGTATACAGCTGGACTAGCTGTGACCGGGATGGCACTGTTATATCAGATCAGTGCGGGTAATGTCTATTTGCGGGCTTTCGTGCTGATCTTAGGTGCAACCACCGCCACCATATTCTGGTCAGCACGCCCACAGATGCTATCGTTCTTCTTCAGCACGGTGATTCTGTGGTTAGTCTATCGCTATAAGCGCGATGAACAAGATTGGTTATGGGGCATCATTCCGCTAATGTGGCTATGGAGTAACCTACACGCGGGGTGGTCAATCGGCTATCTATTCTTGATCGCTTTCATTGTAGGCGAGGTATTCAACAACGTGCTGGGGATCGCATCATACACGCTAACCTGGGCGGGTTGGCGCAAGTTGCTAATCGTGACAGTTCTCTCTATCCCCTTGCTGGCGCTCTCGCCCTATGGGTTAGACAATCTGCTCGTTCCGTTCAACACGGTCAATATTGACCCGCTACGCGCCTTCATTCAGGAATGGCAATCACCAAACTTTCAAGGGCGCGAGACATGGGCGTTCATCGCCATGGTGATGTTATTATTCATGGCACTATGGGCAAGTGAACTCAGCTTTGACTGGTCGGGCTTCTTCTTGCTGATTGGCACGCTCTTTCTGGCGCTGTTGTATGCGCGTAATATCGCGGTGTTTGCCGTTGTTGCTACACCCATTTTGACACATCATCTGGATAACGCGCTGACTACGCGCAATCTAATACTACGCCACCGACGCACCGTCACAAGACCGATTGCCCTATTGAATCTCGTCTTGATTGTGCTGGTGTTCCTCGGCGTAAGTGCCTACGCGGTCAGCATCTTATTGCCGGATAACGTGTCAGAAGCGCAAGCGCAAGCCCTACCTGTGGATGCCGCTGCCTATCTCAACACGCACGACTTACCCCGCGAATTGTTCAACAGCTATAACTGGGGCGGATATTTGATATTCAGTGCGCCTGATTATCCGGTGTTCGTCGATGGACGCACCGATCTCTACGGTGATTTCGTGACCGACTATGCACGCCTGTATTTCGATCAAGTTGATGATCTCGATGTGAGCTTGCGTGAATACAACATCAACCTGATCTTAGTCGAAGTCAGTGCACCGATGGTCAGCGCCCTAGCCACATCGGATGAATGGGCTTTAGAATATGAAGATGACCTCGCAATGATATGGATACGGGAGTAACCTTGATGAGTCGAATTATGAAAGCATGGGAACAGGTGCTGCGCGACGCTATCACGAGCGATTACGACGAGCAACAATTCGCGCTGTTACAGATCGGCATGGTGCTACAACGGCATAACCCACACCGCATGATGGAATCAGACGCAGAAGAAGAAGCACTCACCCGTGAGTTACTGCGCTTGACACTATCTCCAGAAAGACAAACAGATACGGTGCTCTATCTAGCGGAGCTAGCCCGCAAAAAAGTGACTCATGCTGATATATTTTTATATGCGATGAGTAACGCGCAACCGCGTATTCTGGTTGAACCCCTGTTGCAATTGCTGATCGACATAGGTGCAAACTTGAAGCCAGATGCGATCTTTCAGGTGTTATTGGCACTAGATAGCTTGATCCGTCACAGTGATGCACATATTCAACAAACCTTCATCACCCATGACATCATCGACTTGCTCGATGACTGGGCAGAGCTAGATGATACGATCATCGCCGATAAAGCGGATCGAATCGCCGATAAAATCCTTGATTTAACAGACGAGGACGATGAAGAGGGGGATAGCTGATGCCAATTCCAGCTTATCAGGAAGTCATGCTACCTTTACTACAATATGCTAGCGAACGTAATACAGTCAAGTTGCGTGAGGCTTATAAGGATTTAGCCATTCACTTTGACCTGACCGAGGCCGAACGCAACAAATTATTAGATAGCGGGCGACAAGCTGTTTTTCACAATCGCGTAGGGTGGGCAAAAACCTATCTTGTAAAAGCCAATTTACTAGAGAGTACAAGACGTGGTTTGTTCTGTATTACAGAAAGAGGTTTGAACGTTTTACGATCAAACCCTTCTCACATTAACATCCATTTTCTGCAACAGTTTGACGAATTTGTCGCATTTCGTGAGCGAGGGCAGAGTCAAGATGATAGCGCTACAAAAACTTCAACACAGGATGAACAACAAACACCTGAAGAAATCATCTTCAACACCTATAAAAAACTCCGTAAAAGCCTTGCGGATGAACTATTAGAAGCCATCGTGGTATTACACCCTAGCAAATTTGAAATCTTAGTTTTAGATCTCCTGTTAGCCATGGGTTATGGTAGCTCGCTCGATTCTGGTGAGCATTTGGGGCAAGCGAATGATGGTGGAATTGATGGTGTAGTCAGAGAGGATAAACTTGGCTTGGATAATATATATATTCAAGCAAAACGCTATCAGATTGATAACCACATCGGCAGACCTGCTATTCAAGCCTTCGTAGGGAGCCTGATGGGATTAGGGGCTTCAAAAGGTGTGTTCATGACGACTTCTTACTTTTCGCAGCAAGCAATTGACTACGCAAAAAACATGAACAACATGAAAGTCATTCTCATTGATGGACAACAACTCGCCACACTAATGATTGAACACAATGTGGGTGTAAGCGTCAAAGAAACCTATTATATCAAACAAATAGACGAGAATTATTTCCCCGATGACTAAGCACAACACATCATCCCCCACAACCCCATCACGCGGGACGGTATTCTATCTGGTTATATCATTCATCGGGGCATTCTGGGCAGTTTACTATTACAACACTGTGCCGGACTTCGCCGATGCCTACTATCATTTGAACGGCGCGATCAGTCTGGTACAGGGTGGCGGCTTTGTCGATGACTACCTGTGGACGTACATTGGCGCAACAGATGCTCTGCCCGCACCATCACACCTGTATTGGATGCCGGGCACATCAGTCATTGTCGCTGGGGGCTTGGGGGTCTTCGGGGTATCCTATTCGGCTGCGCAAGTGGGGTTAGCATTGTGTTTGTGGGGCGCGATGGTGCTGGCATATTGGCTCGGTTGGCACTACGGGAACGGGGCACGTCACGCCTGGATGGCAGGTACACTGACGCTTTTTGCTGGCTTCTTCACCGATACATGGGGGCAGACGGACACCTTCGCGCCCTATGCCTTCTTTGGAGCGTTAGCGCTGGTGCTGATGGCACGGGGCATCACCGCTGAGAAGCATAACGCGCTCTACTGGGTGCTTGCCGGCGCATTCAGCGCGGTGGGGCATCTGATCCGTAGTGATGGGCTACTCCTGTTATTAGTGGGTTGGTCTGTGTTGATCTGGTTCTTCGAGCGCACGCGCTATCGTCAGCGCCTGCTGTGGCTGATCCCTTTCACGCTGGCTTATCTGGTGGTGATGTCACCGTGGTTCGTTCGTAATATGGATGCTGTCGGGCGGATTTTGCCAGTAGGCGGTACGATGAACGCTTATTTCACCGAATACAACGATCTATTCAACTATCCGCCAGATAGCACGCTGGATGATCTACTGGCAGAAGGTGGTTCAGCGCTGATTGAGACGCGCTCGCGGGCGCTGTTCTCGGTTAATGGCATTCCCTTACAGGCGATTGCCTATCAAGGAACAATTGCGTTCTTTCCGTTCGTCATACTGGCGCTCTGGCGACGTCGCTCTGAGGCATTTGTACGTCCTTTCTGGATTTTCGCGGTTGGGATTCATCTGGCATTTGCGCTCGTATTTCCCGAAGCAGGGATGCGTGGCGGATTCTGGCACGCGACAGCCGCCCTAGTACCGATCTGGGCTGTGATTGGTTTGCTGGGACTCGATGATACGATTTCATGGGTGGCATCCTTCCGTCGCACCTGGAACCCGAAGCTCGCCCAGCCGATTTTATCCGGCGGATTTTTGCTGATCGTGATCGCCTTGACTGTGCAAGTCTCAGAGCGTACCATCACCCCGGATGATAGCGTAGCGCTAGCACTGCGTGAGGCTATTCCGGCACATGCACGTATCATGGTGAATGATCCAGCAAAATATCATTACTTTGCGGATTTTACGGGTGTGACTATTCCCAATGAAACCATCGACGTAGCGCTGGAAATCGCCCGACGCTATGACATTGACTATCTGTTGCTGGAAGATAACTTCATGACTGAACCGATACAGTTCGATACCTTGCCGGACTTCTTAACGCCGATTGAATTTGATGTGACAGGAGCGCGTTTATATGCCTTTGATCGTGACTAAACGCGATGGTGTGTTCTTGCTAGTAGCGACAGGCATGGTGACGCTGTTCGTGCTGTTCGCCGGTGGGTGGGGCTTTCCGCTAGATGATAGCTGGATTCACCAAACGTATGGACGCAACCTCGCGCACTATGGCGAATGGGCCTTCTTACGCGGTCAACCAAGCGCGGCATCGACTTCGCCACTGTATACCGTATTATTGGCACTTGGCTATGTACTACGCGTGCCCTATCTGCTGTGGACGCACCTGCTCGGTATTCTAGCCTTGACCGGCAGTGCGATGCTCGGCGCACGGATGAGTGAACGCATTATGCCAGATTCACAGTGGGCAGGTTGGGCAGTAGGTCTGAGTATGCTCGTCACATGGCATCTGATCTGGGCGGCAGCAGCCGGTATGGAGACGATGCTCTTCGGCATGTTAACGCTGTTACTGATCCATCTGGCATGGCGTGAGAGTATACTCACACAGAATCACACGCACGGGGCGCTGATACGTCGTGGAGGCATGTTCGGTATCGTCACGGCGCTGACAGCTCTGGCTCGTCCGGAAGGTATCTTGCTCGGTGGCATTGCCGCGTTATTGATGCTGATTGTGCGCCCGCAAGGGTCATTGCGCGGGGTGATCGTGTACGGAATCGGGGCGGCACTGGGCTTCGCGGTGATGCTCAGTCCGTATCTGTGGCTCAATTATCAGTTGGTGGGTGGCTTCTTGCCGAACACCGCCAGCGCCAAATTCCAACAACACGCTGTATTGCTGGAACTACCCTACTTAGAACGCTATGGTAACTTATTGCTGTCGATTGCTGTAGGTGGACAGTTGTTGCTCTTGCCGGGGATTGTGGCATATGTGTGGTATCGGTTGAGAGGCACAGAGCGCATTCAGGGATTATATCAACTCTTACCGCTGATCTGGGCATTAGCACACATTGCGCTGTATGCCTCGCGCCTACCAGCGTGGTACCAACATGGGCGCTATGTGATGCCAACATTGCCGGCACTAATATTTGTCGGGGTGATGGGTACTGTAGCTCTGCTACAGCATACCGCACAACAGGGTTATCGTCCGCCACCGGTGCGGGTTGCGCGTTTAGCAGTGCGTGTGATGGCGTTATCAGCAATATTGACTGCGCTGGCATTTATCCCGATTGGCATGAATGCCTATAAAACTGATGTGGCTATCATCAACACGGAGATGGTTGCGAGTGCCGAATATATCCGCGATCATATCCCCAGCGATGAACTGATGGCTATTCATGATATTGGCGCGGTGGGCTATTTTGCCCCGCGTGAGATGATCGACATTGCCGGTCTGGTCACACCGGAGATCATCCCCATTGTCGATGATGGCGATGCGCTCTGGACATATCTCGAAAATCGGGAGGCACGCTATTTGATGGCATTCCCCGATCAAATTCCGAATGATAACCCTGATGATCAGCGTCTGTGCCGAATTTTCTACACCGATTCACCGTTCACCACACAGGCACGCGGGCGAGAAGGAACCAGCATGGCGATCTATCGTCTCGCCTTCGATGCAACTTGTGAGCGCTGAATCATGTATAATATAGTATACAGATTGTATAGGAGCATAGATCATGCCTGATAGTTTCTTCAGCAAGTTGAGCACACTGGTTCAAGCACATATCAACAATGTAGTTGATCCGATTGATGAGAAAACCAGCAAATCGCGCAAGAAGGCGCTGTCGCGTCAGGATATACGCGGGGGCTTACAGAAAGATGTGCAACTCTTACGCCAACGCATCGATGAAGCGCTCGATTATGAGACACAGTTACAAGCCAAATCAGATAAGCTCTATGGTGAAATCGCTGAATGGGACGACAAAGCCAATCAAGCAGTTGAAGATGGGCGCGAAAGCGATGCTCGTTTTGCACTGGGACGGATGCAACAGGCTCAGCGTGATCTGGAGATGATCGAAGCAGATCTACAAGAACACCGCACCATCACGCAAGAGCTGATCAGTCAGGTGAACATGCTCGATAGCACGATACAGGCAGCAGAAGGTGAAGCCGAACAGAACGAACCCGCATCGACTGCCAGTGGTGGTCAAGTGCGTGTAGAGGATATCGGAGCACAAATTGTGCAACAATTGGATAACACACGTCAGAACTTGAGCAACTTAATCTCCGAATACACGGCCAAAGTCAGCGACGAAAACCCCACCATGCCGGAAGTCAATGAGCCAACAGCACCACCACCCACGACACGCTCACGTTCGACACGGCATCCGGTTGATCGCAATAAAGTTGATGATGAATATTCGGCACGTTTATCCCGTTTAAGCAAGCCCGACGATAAGAAATGAATATCTGATACGGGGTGGATGATTATCAGACATCCACCCGACGGATTAGGCTAAACCTCAATTCCCTGTTCTTGAAAGCGCGTGATGAGTTCACGCTTGCTCTCCCAGAATGAACGCTCTAAATACGGGAACACCAACCAGGCATTCATGATGCCAAACATCGCGCCGGTTGCCACGCGGAAGAACGGCGCTGTCTCGCGCACTTGCCATAGTTCGAAGGGATAATAGCTTAGCAACTGGCTAAAGCCATCCAAGCCAATTGGACCCAGGCCCGCAATCACATAAATCCATAGAGGAATGGGCGTAAGCGTCGCCGAACATAAGGGATCGCGTAGATCAAGCCCCCGACGAACAACGCCATATAAATCGCCACATCGCGGGCGCAGATGGCTGTCTTGAAACCCATCTGCTCGTTACCTCGAAATTGTCGCGCTGGTATGAAAAACTCAGGCGTGAATTCGTAGGGATCATTACCGGGGTTGAGGCTCTCGATCTCACGGGCATAGGCTTCGTATGGGACGAGTTCCGTGCCGACAATCTCACGCGGGTAAAAGGTTTGCTCGCCATAGAGGAAGATCGAACGGAAGGCGAACTGATGGCACATCGGGCTATAGATCGTATAGAGCGCATTTGCAGGACCTGTCGCACCTAGACGCATCAGCGTGGGGGCAACCCATGGTAAAATGGCATAGGTGCCGATTAGCACCAGTGCGATGCGTAACCAATTACGCGCAATCGCCAGCATCAAGCGATCCATGCGGTTATCAAGTGTTTTCGCGTTATCTTGTGTCATGCAATCTCATCCATCCTGTTGGTGTGTGTCGATCGCTGTTGCCAGCGTGTGGGCAGTGGTTGCGCCATACAGAATATGCGTGATTATACCATCAGGATTGATAACGTATGTAGTGGGTTGTCCGATTACGCGATATTGACGGTAAAGTATCTGTTGCGGATCGGGAATGATGGTGAAGCTCAGTTCATAGGCGCTCACCCAGTCAGCGATCACACTGTGCCCTTCGCCAATGTTGACTGCGACAATTTCAACATCCTCGCGTGTCTCATGCAAGTCTTGTAGCTCCGGCATCTCAACCGCACAGGGGATGCACCACGTCGCCCAGAAATTCACAATGACCGACTGACCACGCAAACCCACCCAATCGAGCGCCTTGCCGTTCAGATTAGGGGCGGTGATGGACGGCGCTTGTCCGCCGATTTCCGGCGCAACGTACAACCCATCCAGTATGAAACCGCTATAATCAGCGCGTTGGGGCAAGCCTGTACCGATAATAAGCACGAGAGCTAGCCCCATCGATAACAGCGCCACGCTCATCAGCGTATAACGTTGGGCGCGGTTGATCATCATCTTCAGGTATCGAGTAAGCCAACCAGCACCTCGGCAATTTGGGATTCTACCACAGGGCCAAAGTGTCGGAAAACAATCACACCGTTCTGATCAAGAATGATAGTACTCGGACGATTAACAATGCCATATTGATCGTTGACGGTATCCCCTTCATCCACAATCAAGGGGAATGTCAGGTCAAAGTTATTACGGAACTCGATCACATCAGCTTCGGTGTCACCACCGGTTGCCAAACCCAGAATAATGAAACCCTTATCAGCATACTGGTCATAAACTTCTTGTAAATCTGGCATCTCACGGATACAGGGGCCACACCACGTCCCCCAGAAGTTGATCAGTACGACATCACCGCGCAAGGCTTGTAGTGAACTAGCCTCGCCATCTAGCGTGACAAATTCAAAATTAGGGGCGAAGTTGCCCATATCTAAACCGATTGCCTCTTGTGCCGCTGAGGCAATCGCTTCGATAGCTTCGCCGGTTGGTTCGCTGGCCGGTGTATCCAGTGACGTGATCACATCACCCGCATCATGGCGCACTGTCAAGCGGAAAGTGAAAGGATCGGTTATGCCATCGGTACGGGTTGCCACAATCGTATAGCGTCCGGCTTGTGGCAGTTCGACATTTTCCAAAATACGGAAGTTACGCTCATCAATGCGTGTGATGGTCTCACCACGAGCTAAAACGTTCTCATCGGCATCGTAAACGGTGACTTGTGCAGGGAAGTTGTCTTCGATACGGCTCAGGTCAACGTCGATTATCTCCGGTTCATTAGTGCGGATCACGTAAGTGATACTTGTTTCATCATCTTCAAAAGCATCCGATATACCTTGCCCTAGCGCGACGGGGTGCAAGGTACCGCTCATGCAGTCGTTGAACTGACCAAATGTCAGATGACCTTGCGCGACACTCGTACCACATTCTTCGATATTGATCGAAAACTCGGTTTGTTCGGGGGATAGATTCTGGCTGAGTGATTGCAATTGACCACTTGCTACCAGCAAACCCACAAAAATCAGCAAAAAGCCGGTGAACAATTCGATCTTCCCCATATAGCGTTGTAAACGACGCAAAAGCCCTTGTGCGCTATCGAGCAAGGCGGCTGTGATGAAGAATGGAATGCCTAAACCAAGCGAATACATCAACAAGAGCGGTGCAGCAGCGAAGATTTCGCCCTGCAAGCCCAATTGTAAGATCGCCCCATAGATAGGGCCAATACACGGTGTCCAACCAGCGGAGAAAGTCACACCCATTAAGAATGAACCACTTAAACTACTAGAACCTGTCGGGTTGATTTCGGCACGGGTATCGGCATAGAGGACGGTCTCTAATTTAGTGAGTAATGCCAACCAGAAGTCCTGTGGTTGATCAAAAGCGCGTCCTAGAAACAATAACAGGAACAAGACTGCAACTACTGGCACAGCGACAATCAAATCCACAAAGCCCCAGATAATCAGAGCTGTACCCAGTACTGTCACAATCAATGTCGTGGGCAACCCACCCAGTGCATCCCGTTGTTGATAGACAACCCGTCCAAGTGCGCCCAGTGGGCCTTTGACATACAACACACCCAGAATAATTAGCAAGATAGCCAGCGCCAACAAACGCACCGTCAAGCTGGCAACGGTGGCTGTGAGTACCCATTGCGAGACAAACCACAACGCGATAATCGTCAGCAAGCCAATCAACAACAACAATGTTGGAAAACGCTTGAGATAGTCAGGATTTTTTCGGAGCCAAGCAAAGAACGTGCGTAACGCACCCATAAAATGCAAACCGAAGAAAATGATAATCACACCACCTAAACGTGCGATAATCTCCGTCACTACTGCCGCCGATGCGCCAACATATTGCACAAAAGCAGTTGTCGCAATACCTAGCGTAACAAAAACAAAGGTGAAACCCAGTATGAAAGCGAGTCCGTGCGTCATGATTGCTACTCGCGAGAGCATTGAGCGTTTCTGCTTAGTTTGACCATTACTGGTCAGCGCGACTTGATGCACTGCCCGTCCGCCCATGTAGCTGACATATGCCGGAACTAAGGGCAACACACAGGGCGAAAGAAACGACAGTAAGCCCGCGATCAGTGCAATACCTAGTGTTACTTCTTGCATAAGACCTTCTATCCTTAAACCACATTATCATCATATTATTGACGATAAGGGCAAAAGATTACAGGACAATTGTCTAATAGGTAAGATATATCATGTTTATAGCGGGTGATAAAAACAAAAAAGAGGGCAAAAGCCTCTCTTTGGGGATATTAAACTATTGCGTGCGCATTAACGACGGCGAGCCGTACGCTGATTCACTTCGACGCAGGTTGCGCCGGAACGTCCAACAATCATACCATGCCGCACACTAGCCGGAATATCAATACGATCCCCAACCTTGAGGGTGACACGCTGGTTGCTATCTGGAAGAGTCACTTCGATTGTACCTTCAACCACATATAAAACTTTATCATAATTGTGGCTACGTACAGCATAACGGTGATTTGGAGTGTTTGACCATGTGTAAGGACGTAATCCACCATGCTGAATCTGGCGCATGATATTGGCCATCGATGGATGCTGACTGCCATGCCAGCGTGTGATTGAAACGGTTTGTACTTTGCTTGCCATAGGCTTAATAACCTTGCACTATTTTGACAGATGATAATGAATAGTTTACGATAACTAAGCTTAATTTTTATATCATTTTTATGGGCTTGTCAACTAATTATAGCTTAATGGTCTATAGCGTAGGTTTCCGTTTAAGATTTACTCATGTGGATAGTGTTTTTTCGAGCATCCAGCACGGCTCATCAACATGGCACTCGCGACCCCGATGATCAAGGTATGACCATTTTCCATCATCTTCAGCGACAATAATGTAGTTGTGGCGTTCATACAAACTGAGCGCACCATCATTATTTTTCGCTACAGCAATGCTGGCATATTGAAAATTGCGTTGACGTAAGACCATCTCAGCACTCTGGATTAAACGCGTACCAATCCCATGCCCTTGGAACATCTCCATCACCTGAAAAGAATACAGGTAAGCGCGGGTACGTCCATCAGAAACCTGTGAGTTGGGGCTATAGAATTGAATGAACAAGCGCCCGACTGGAAAACCCCGCACATCTGCTACCAGTAAAAGACGGTTCCCCCGCAATTGACCTTGATAAGAACGTCGAAACAGCCGGCGATAGTGACGGAATTGCCCATACCACTCTAAACGGGGTAGATCATCTGCTTGCAAGCGTCGAATCAAGATGTTGACCTGAATCTCAAGCTGTCCTAGTTCAGCCTGTGTGCTCATCGTTGTATACCTCAGCAATGATTCCATCGAGAAGTTCAGATTCTTGCTGTTCATTATAGATCAAGCCATCTAACCAGGCATCTCGCAAGCGCGATAAGATCATGCGATACTGTGGCCCCGGCGATAAGCCCCGTTTTTTGAGTGTGTGCCCATCCACAGTAGGTTTAAGATGTTGCCAGGTGTTGTGATACTGTTCAAGGTGTTGGCGACTGCGATCATCATCCAACCACAGCCACAACGCCAGACGGGTCTCCACAGTGACCTGTTCGAGTTCTGCGACAATAACACTCGGCGCGTTATCGGGATCAGTGAACAGGGATGGCGATTGGATTAAGCGAGCCGTTTGTTCAATCGCTGTCATGCGCTGACTGCCGATCAAGAGTTGTTGAGCCAACGTTGAGATGTGCTGATGCGGAACGAGCGCAAAGAGCAAATGCCAGCGTAATGCCAGTTGATCCGCACCCCAATCTGGATACTCTCCCGCATTGAACCGATCAAACACACGCTGAATTTCTGGCGTAATATGCCAGTGTGGGTGAATATGACGCAACACACCCAATGCTTCTAGCTTGAGTAGGATACGCACTACATTTGGCTCTTGCAAGATCGATGTCAATTCGTTCTGTAGACGCTCACCGGTGATGCGCTTGAGCATCGGCAAAGCGGTCTGTAACAGTTCGATGGTTCGAGGTTCAATCGTGAAGTGTAAGCGTTCACTGAAGCGCACAGCACGCAAGATGCGCGTTGGGTCGTCGATGAAGCTCAGACTGTGCAATACACGAATCAGGCGCGCATCGAGATCAGCAAGTCCTCCATAGAAATCGATGATCTGCCACATGAAACGCTGTGGACTGAGTTGAACCGCCAGCGTGTTCACAGTGAAATCTCTCCGACGTAAATCGAGCTTGATACCACTATTATAAACAGTGGGTAACGCGGTCGGGTGTTCGTATAGCTCACTACGAGCAGTCGCAAAATCCAAATGTTCAGGCAGCGCATCAAGCGTCAGACCCCATACCGAAGCCACCGTATCATCCAAACGCCAGGTCGCCGTGCCAAATGGTGGATAAGGATGAATACGCCCGCCAAATGTCTGCTGTAAATGGGTGACAAAGGCAATCGCATCACCTTCGATCACAAAATCAATATCAAAGTTAGGGCGTTTCAGCAACAAATCACGCACAATCCCACCCACCATGTACATGTAAATTTTCTGTTCATGTGCGACTTTCGCAATCTGCACGATCAATTGAATATGTTGACGATCTAATACTGCCTCAACCGTCTGTAAATCAAGCGTGGGTTCAGTGAACGTAGTAGTTGGATGTGTCTGCGCCCAGTGCTTGATGAGATCAGTGCGCGTCACAATACCAATCAATTGGTGCGCATCATCCACAATAGGGATTTGTCCCCAACCACTTTCTACCATTATTTCTTCTAACAAGCTGACTGCATCATCGGAGTGCAAGTGAATCTGTCCACTATCCATCACCTCACGCACAGTCGCTTCTTTCAAACCATGTTCTAGCGCTCGATCAGCACTGCGCAAGGTCAGTAAACCAACAACCTGTCCATCTTTCAGCACCGGATAGCCTTCATGCCCGATGCGACGCATTCGCGCAATCACATCATTGATGCGTTCATCGACATCAACAGTTTGCACTTGCCCAAAGGACATCAAATGGGCGATACGCACTGCAGGTTGGACATGCTCATGTAAATAGCGCCAGATAGTTTCGGCGGTAGGCGCTGGTTGAGCCTCATGGATTGCGGCGGCTGAGGCACGAGGATGCCCGCCCCCACCGAACTGCTTCGCCAACTGTCCGACGTGAATCGCGTCGGTGGTGCTACGTGCGATCAGTTGCAGGTGATTTGGCATACTAACCAGTACAATCAGCGCATCGGCATCGAGAATATCACGCAGTACAGCTACCACCGAGTTAATGCTACTAATGACCTTATCAGCACGCGCCTGACACACGCTGACATCGTAACCTTGCACAGAGCGACTGTCGATACCTTCCATCAATTGTTCGAGCAACTGTTGTTGTTCCTGATTGAGGGGGTTATTCAAGAAGCGTTGAACCGTATCGAGATTCGCCCCTTGTTCCAGCAACCACGCCGCAGCGCGAATATCACGGGAGTTTGTGCCACCGTAAGTGAAATTACCTGTATCTGCATAAATGCCCAGTGCCAGAAGCGTGGCTTCCAGCGATGTGATTGTAATCTTGCGCTCGCGGATGCGCTCAACCAGCAACGTTGTCGCTGCGCCCACGTCATCGCCTGCCCAGACTTCATGCGGGCGCAAGTCACGCTTGAGCGGGTGATGATCAACGATGAGTGTCGGCAAATTATCACGCAGGTGACGCACGCTCAACGTGCGTGTAGTGTCCGTGAGTGTGATGCGCTCAACCTGTGCGCCTTCGTTGAAATCATCCCATGCTACAAAAGGCAAGCCATTTTGATAGAGTGTCAAGAATTCACGCACATTGGCACGAATATTCGAGGGTAAAACGGGGATTGCCTCTATGTTGAGTTTGTAGGCCGCCAACAGCGATGCAACAGCATCGAAATCAGCGTGTTCATGAGTGAGTATAATTTCCACAGGTGACCATCAATCTATATGTTTCATTTATTGCTAGTATAACGGATTCACGGTTGAGTCATTGGAATTGGCAACCCAGTTTCGGTAAATTCCAGCGCGAGATCATCCGGTGCAAGATAACTGATCGGCAACATCCACAGATCGATCATATTCTCTTCACCGACACGCTCTGCCCACAATTGACGTGTGTCATCTTGAGTCCAGTTAAAGGCGATCAGGTGTGCTTGATTATCATTCCATATCGCATCTGAATAGGACGTGAGCGTGAGATCAAAATTAGCGCGGGCGAATTGTTCACGCAAGGTATCTACCGCCGGTAAGAGATCACTCGCGAGTATCAGTTGAAAGCCATCCGGGTAACCTGCATTAGCGAGTGCCGCACGAATGGTAAACGATGATGAGGGATCGCTAGTTGGTACAGTAGTCACGCCAGGGATATTGATCGCCGTCACTAACGATTCACGATCCAACACATCCGCGACAAGAGCACGGATTGATGGTTCATCGAATGGCGATAAATTCGGGTTGATGGCGAGCGTAACATGATGGCTGATCGGTGATAGTTGCCATCCCTCATAGGCACCATAACTGACCACTAGATCATAAATATTCAGGGTTTCATTACCCGCAATCACATCTGTGACAAACGGCAACATGTCTAAATCAACATATGGGGCGAGGTTGGCGGCAACCGCATAACGCAATGCAATAACTGGTGTGCTAGTTGGTTGTGGGCGACCCGTTGGCGTGGCAATCGAAGCAATGGGTGTAGCTTGTGCCTCACACCCTGCCAACCATAAGCCAATTATACACAGCAGAAGTGTGCGTCGCATCGATTATAACATCGTGATCCAACTTGCCAGCCCACGCTCAAACATGCTGAACGAGACTGCCGCGTTGAACATCGCACTCACACCGAAGATTAGGCCGGCTGAGCGATCCGAACGTCCGCTCATAATACTAAAAATGCCCGGCAAAATCACGATCAAGTACAGCATATATAAGATATAAATGAGGG
Source organism: Anaerolineae bacterium (assembly GCA_051117475.1). GTDB lineage: Bacteria > Chloroflexota > Anaerolineae > Aggregatilineales > Phototrophicaceae > JAUZRW01. The sequence goes on from JBNPEE010000016.1 coordinate 85,239, forward strand.
TACGATCATTCGAGGCGATGTGATAACCATTGAATAACAGCACCAGACCAATGATGAAGGTGATCAAATTCAGCACTGAATAGACAGCGATTGTGCCGAAGAAATTACCGGATAATTCTTTTTTACCCGCACTCAACCATGCGGCATAGACACCGATTGCAAACGAATAAAACATCTGTGCAAAGAAAAGTCGTTCATGTACAAATACCAGAAAATCCATAACACATTCCTTTAAACCGTCACACCTTGCGCCATTGTAGCACTGCCCTCAAGGAAACTCTAGCCAATTCCAAGCAAGCCCCACTGCGCCAACAACCAGATCAAGGCGACGATATTGAGCGTGATTAAGATCGGGCGTTGTATCTGGCCGGACGCATCACTGACGTTACCCCGCATATCCTGATCCCATTCAAATAATGTCAACGTGAAGGCTGTGACCAATCCCACCCACAACAAGCCTATCGGAAAAAGGTTTTGACCAATTGCTACCAGCAAACACAATACGGTCAACGCGCCAGAAATCAGCAAGGCATAGCGCGTGCCCTGCTCACCTAACCACATCGCTGTATTGCGTAAGCCTGCCTGCTGATCGACTATGAAATCATCCAGTTGATTATAAAACTGCCCGTATGCAGATGCGCTTGTGATCGCTAATAACACCCACACAGCTGAGCCTACCGGCGTATAATACACCCAATAGCCACTGAGCATCAACAAGGTGCTGAGCATAAGTACATGCGAAACCACATCGAGTACCGGACGCGCCTTCCAGCGTAAGGGAGGCACTGAATAAGCGAAAGATAAAGCGACTATCACAATACCTGCCAGCCCTGCTGGCCAACCGGATAAACTGTATAAGATCAAGGCGCAGATTACCACAGCAACGGTGATACTATAGGCCTGTGACTGTGTGAGCAATCCCTGACTGATAACGTTCTTACGCGCTTTAACCGCATCAAGGGCATCATCCTGTGCATCAACCACATCATTAATCATAAAGGCGAAAGTCATCGCCAATATGTTCGCCAGCATGATGGTCAACAAACGCCAATCCGGCACAGTGTCGGCAGTGCGTGTCGCCATCAGCGCACCTATGAGCACCAGTGGGATGGTATAGGGTACATGCTGTCGCCAACGCGAGAGACGCTGGACTGCACGTAGTTGCATGATAAAAGAATTGGGTCGCTGGTGCTGTGAAGGCATTGTATCATCCTATATTGGCGGTGATTAAACGTCAGGCAACTATACATTGGCAAAATCGCCCATTCAAGATTATGATTGTCGGTATGATAAGACGATATTGGCTGTACCCTTCCCTACTTTTTATCTTGAGTGCTTGTAATCTGGCGATGGCGACACCGGTTCCAGTGGTCGTACAACCAACACGCGCTTATGTGAACATCTCGCAACCAACGAGTGCCCTGATCGAACCGACCGCAACACGCGCTATCCAAAGCATACCAACTCAAACACCACTGATACCAATCGCAACGCCGGAAGCGCAAGCAACCGTCTTTGCGTGTGGTCTGGATGAGTCATCGGAGCATATCCAGCATCAAGTGGTGGCAACTGTCGATTATGCCGACAAGCGCATACAGGTTGCCCAATCTATTCGTTATCGCAATGATGAACAAGTTGGGCTAGAGGAAATTGTATTAGCGGTTGAGCCAAACGCCTACGAAGGCGCGTTCGCACTCACTCAGATTATGCTCAACAGTGATGAGCCCTTTCACACCCTGAACCGCAACCGTTTGACGGTGCGCCTGCCTAGCCCGCTCAATCCGGGATGTGCTGTAACGGTTCAACTCACATTCGAGCTGACGATTCCGCGCATTGGTATAGGGGCTAGTTCCTTCAAAGGGTTTTTTGGCTATAGCGAACGCCAGATCAACCTCGGTCATTGGTTACCCACCCCGGCGACCCGCCTCAATGGCACATGGGTTCTGCACGATGTACAGGCCATCGGTGAACAAAACGTGCTGGAACAAGCCGATTGGGACGTAATGCTCACAGTCAATAACGCGAATCAGATCAGAATCGCCGCACCGGGTAGTGTTGAAGTACGGGATGAGAATCAGTGGCACTATCAAATGAACAGCGCCCGTGATTTCCCTATGAGCCTTAGCCCCAGCTGGCAACTGAGTGAAGCAACCACCCGTGACGGCACACGCATCGAGATATATCACTTTGGTGATACTATTCGTTCGGTAAGCGGTAACACAGTCAACGGAGCTAATCACGCGCTGACGATCTCTGTACAAGCGTTTGAACAGTACGAATCACTCTTTGGTGATTACCCGTATGAGCGCTTTTTAGTGGTACAGGGTGATTTCCCGGATGGTATGGAGTTCAGCGGTTTAGTGTTTATCAGCACCAACTGGTTTTACAGCTTTGAGGGGGGCATTCAGAACTATCTCTCACTGATTACCATTCACGAAGTCTCACATCAGTGGTGGTATGCGCGAATAGGCAACGATGCCGCTTATGCCCCCTGGTTAGATGAGGCGCTGGCGACGTACAGTGAATATGTGTACATCGAAGAATATTATCCGCAGTTCCGCGATTGGTGGTGGTCATTCCGCGTAGCGTGGTTCAATCCGCAGGGCGCAGTTGATAGTGACGTATATCAGTTCGAGAGCCCCCGCGATTATATCAACGCGGTGTACTTGCGCGGCGTGCAAATGTTGCATAATTTGCGTGAGAACATCGGAACAGAAGCCTTCTTCGAGCTATTAGCGGCTTATGCACAGGCCGGTGATGGTCAGGTGGCAACACCTGACTTATTCTGGTCATTGTTCACCCCCGAACAGCTTGATGTCACTCGCGGAACCCGTGATGCCTTTCTCCGTAACCCGATTGAAACCCTAGTTGATCCTTCAGGAGTTGACGATGAATGAGAAGTTACCTATTGCTGAGCAAATCACCTTTCTCTATTGTGAAAACCTGGCCACAACTGCCCCATTTTATGAAGATGTGCTCGGTCTTGAATTGGCCTTGGATCAAGGTAGTTGTCGTATTTATCACATCAGCGGACGCACCGCGTACCTCGGTTTATGTGAACGCGCCACGCCTCGTGAGAAGGATGGCGTAATTTTCACACTCGTCACCCCTGATGTGGACGGGTGGTATGAACGCATCACCGCGCAGGGCATAAAGTGCGAATATGCGCCACGCCTCAACGACACCTACAATATCTATCACTTCTTCGTCAAAGACCCGAATGGTTATCTCATTGAGTTCCAACACTTCCCCACATTAGATTGGGATCAATCACAGACTTAACCGGTCGTCTTCATACCAGCAGCGATACCATTAATCGTCGCCAACACCGCTTCTAAGATGTCTTGATACTCGGGACTATCAGGATCGCTCACACGCAATTGTTTGAGTAAATCTACCTGAATAAAATTCAGTGGGTCAACATACGGGTTACGGCGCTCAATCGAGTTCGAGATCGCTGATTGACGTTCCAGCAATTGTGCCTGCTGGGTGACCTCACAAATTTTGATATAGGTCAGGTGATGTTCGCGCTGGATCCACTCAAACATGCTGGTGCGTACTGTCTCATCATCTACCAAACGTGAGTAAATCTCAGCGATACCCATATCGGCTTTTTCAACATCCAACTCAGCATTATCAACAACGGTCTGAAAAAAACGCCAGTTCTCGTACATATCTTGCAGAATCTTTAAACCATCTTCTTGATGCTGGCAGAAAGTCTCGAAAGCTGTGCCAATACCAAACCAGCTGGGGATGACTACACGGCTTTGCATCCAAGAGAACACCCACGGAATCGCACGCATAGCAGCAAATCCGCCTTTGGCCTTACGCTTCGTCGGGCGCGATGAAATACGCAATTGTGAGAGTTCATTGATCGGTGTGGAGGCTTGCCAATAGGGCAAAAAATGCTCATTCTCATAGACAAAATCACGGTAGGTTTTGCGCCCAACTTCAGAGATAGCAATCATGGCATCTACCCATTCGGGCTTTACCTCATAATCTTTTTCTTTACTGATAGCACGAATGGCGGCATTCATCACCTGATGAAGATGGCGATAAGCAATATCTGCATTGCTATAGCGATAGGCGATCACTTCACCCTGCTCTGTGATTTTGATACCGCCCTTGAGTGATTGTGGTGGTTGCGAGCGAATAGCGCGGTTGGTCGGGCCACCGCCCCGCCCGATACTCCCTCCACGTCCATGGAATAATTCCAGCAGTACGCCTTCTTCCGCACAAGCGGCAGTTAGTGCTTGCTGTGCCTGAAAGAGATGCCAATTTGAGGCGAGATAACCGCCATCTTTACTACTGTCCGAGTACCCGATCATGATCTGCTGGTGTAAGCCATGATCATCAGCGAGGTGATCCATATGAGCGCGGTAAGCAGGGTTATCAAAGAGCGTTTTCATCACCTGTGGAGCGTTGCTCAGATCATCGATAGTCTCGAACAACGGCACAATTTGCAAATCACTCGCCACGCCGACTTCGCTAGCGAAGAGTAGCATGGTCAGCACATCACTGGGTTGTTTGCTCATGCTGGCAATAGATGTATCAATGACAACTGCACCATATTGACGATGTGCTTCACCAATCATACGCCACAGATTGATCACCCGTTGAGTTACAGGCGAAAAGTGATCGAGCAGGGTTGGAAACAGGGGACGCAAGCTATTAATCTCACGGGTGAGCAGTGCCTGACGGGTTTCCTCATCTGCACCCAGATAATCCTCACAAATACCGTAATACTTGAATAATTCATGCACTGTCGCAGCATAATCACCGGCATCTTCGCGGACTTCAAGTGGGGTGAGATGCAAGCCAAAGATGCTAACTTTACGGATAAGGCGCCGGAGCGCAGTACGGGCAATGCGTGTCGCGCCATGTTGCAACAAGCTATCATGCACAATTTGCAAATCTCGGAGTAAATCTTGGCCGGTTGCGTAACGATCTGCACTCAAATTCTGCCAGATGACATCCATCGCACCACGAAACGGTTCACCGGAGTACATATGCCCGATGCGATTCTCCAATCCGGATAAAACAGAAGGATCTGCGTGTTGAGTCAGATGTTCGCGCAGGGTAGCAACTTCAGCAAGATAAGCATGGCGAGCTGTCTCGCGCAGAGTGTGCAAAGTTTCGAGTGTGGCTTCAACGGTCACATTAGGATTACCATCGCGATCACCGCCAATCCATGAAGCATATTGTAAAACTGACGGTAAGGTCGCCCAATCAGCATCCGGATAGTGTGTCTCTAAAGCCGTTTGCAAAGCATCATAAATATCGACTGTGCTATCCATGATAACGGCTGTGATGAAATACAAGCCGAAATCGACCTCATCAGCAACAGTGGTCTGGCTAGCCCGAATCGGGCGCGTTTGCCACAGTTCTTCGATCTCTGCGGCAAGCATGGTTTCTATCTCGTCCAATTCACGCGGGAGCAGGTGCTCTCGTTCTAGGCGACGCATCAAGTCTGTGATGGTGCGTAACTTGATTAAGATCTCTTTGCGTTTGGCTTCACTCGGATGCGCTGTCAGCACCAGACGCACATGAATCTGGCGCAAGATAGCGCTCACTTCATCGGCAGATGCGCCATTCTCTACCAATTCAGCGATGGCTGTATCAATCGATTCATAAAGGCGATTGGCTTGCTCACGCTCGCGCAGAACACGGATACGCTGTTGATCTTCGGCGATGTTAGTCAGCTGAAAATAATTGGCAAACGCTTTGATCAGAATATTCTTCTCGTCGAGTGTTGTTCGCTGTATGAGCGTCTCAAGTTTGTTGGAAGCATCAGGAACATTACGGCGACGTGCTTTCGCCATCTTGCGTACTTCCTCGACCAGTTGAAATGCTGTTTCGTCATGTTGTTCTTGTATGATTAAGCCGAGCAAATTCCCGAGTAAACGAATATCTCGACTCTGTGAGCTCATACCGGCTGTCAGGGTATCCATAGGCTGTCTTCCTGCTTCGTTGTAAGGTTGTCCCTGATTATTATTTTAGCGCGTCTCGAACTCAGATGCTAAAACTGTCTGCCAATTGCTCCAGCCCACCAGAAATCGAACGATCCATCTGTTGATAGAGGCTGTTATCGTTAGCGGCGATCTCGCGTCCGGCAACAGTCACCACGCCGGATAACACTTGATCTAACGGAACCCATGCATCCTGTTGCTGTAACTGAATAGTCTGTGTGAGGTATGTCATATGGTAAACCGTAAAATGATATTCGGTGAGCGCACCAAAGGTTGGTGAGAGTGTTGCTTCAACGATCATATCAGGCAAGATGACGCTCAGTTGATAATCACGCGGGTAACAGAACGTGTTCGCAATTTCTTCATCAATTTCACGGAGCATCGCTCGTTCTAATGTCTCATCATCGGGGCTACGTCGTCCGCCAATGAACTGATATTGGTCAGCGTTAGCATCATATTGCATCAGAAATTCAGGACTATGGGTTTGAGGATTGGTGCGCTTGATAAGAACTTGTACGACTTGTTCAGTGCGGGAAGGTGTGGGTTGCGCTAACAAGCGCAATCGGCGCGATTCTAGTTCATGCAGAAGGGTTGCGCCGTTCTGTAATGCACCACTGTCATCACGATACACACCTCGCGTCTTCCAATCACCAACCCAACATAGACCATGCTCTGCATAAGAGATCAAACTCTCTAGCATATATTTGGCGGTCTGCGATGTTGCCTTGATGTACTGCGCCTCATCAATCTGCACCATGCCTATCGTCTGAAGTAAGAGCGCGTATCCATAAAGCATATCTGCCGCGCCCTTATGGGCAATAGCATTGATGGGTACGGCATCTTGATTCGATTGGGGGATCTGGCGCAGAAAAGCAATGATGTGTTGTGAATTCATCGGCATATCCTATCCGTAATTGACATACTTGCATTATAGCCAATAACAGGAGGTTTTTTGGCATACAATTGCGGCGTTTCTCTTACAGATCAGCATATGTTGAGCATATTATCAAGCGCATGAGGGTACGAAGGCGTAACTTCGCACCCATTTTCTGATCAGAGTGCTTCGATCAAATTGAGAAAAGTATCAAGTTCTTCCATCGTGTTGTAATGCACTGCCCCGACACGCACCATACCCTGTGCTTCGCGCCCTAAACGCGCCATAACCTCGACTGCATAGTAATGACCCGACCATGCAAAAATCTGTTGCTGTGCTAGATGTTCAACAATCGCTTGCGGACTGTGCCCATCTTTCACAAACGCCACCGTTGCCACCCGATGCGCTAACTGATCGCGATCTGTGATGCCGGCGACGGTCACGCCGTTGATGGACTGTAACCCTGAGACCAACTTATCAGCCAGTTGCATTTCGTAGTCTTGGAGAGTAGCAAAGGCTTGTTTAAGATGCAGTTGTCGCCCGCCGTAGCCCTCAATCATAGGCCCATCATCAGCGCGGAGTGATTTGAGATATTCGATTGCAGCACCCACCGCCGCGATGGTCTCAAAGCTCGGCGTGCCGTTTTCCCAACGAAATGGCGTGACATCTTTAGATGGGCGCACTTTATAAGCTGGCAAAGATTGCAACAATTCATATTTGCCCCACATAATGCCAATATGTGGCCCGAAAAATTTATACGCCGAACACAGCAAAAAATCACAACCGATCTGTTGTACGTCAATTGGCACATGGGGCGCAGATTGTACCGCATCCAGCACAAAATAAGCCCCAACAGAATGAGCAATTTCAGCGATTTCTTGTGCCGGATTGATCGTACCAAGCGCATTTGAAGCGTGTACAGCAGCCACTACGGCAGTCTTCTCATTGACAGCATCACGCAGGCTCTGTATATCAAGTGTGCCCAGTTCAGGGTCAAAATCCACCCAGCGTACCGGCCAGTCATGATCGTCAGCGATAGTTAACCACGGTGCAACGTTGGCATCATGATCCATACGTGTTACGACTAGTTCCGCATCAGACGGCAGAGTCTGTGCAATTGCACGACTCAGGTTGAAGTTGAGCGCAGTCATCGAGGGGCCAAATACGATTTCTTCAGTACGCGGGGCAATGAATAGATCACGTACGAGTTCGCGTGCTTGATGTTGCATGGCATCGGTTGCTTTGCTAGTGGCGAATGCCCCGCCCTGATTGGCGTTAATGTGAGTGAAATAATGGGTGACCGCATCAATCACCCGCTGGGGCACCTGCGTGCCCGCTGGATTATCGAGAAAGATGGGTTGCTTGCCATCAATTTGTTGGCTTAGAGATGGAAATTGTGATCGAATCTGCTGAACATCAAATGTCATTGTATATTTTCCTTTGTGGATTAAGCATGAATTGACAAACGTGTTGGACTATCACATTAGGCCAAATTTGGTTAAACTGATCTTACTGTAACAGACAATTTGTGAGCAACCTATTATGGAACAATCGAACCTACTTATCCAAAACCAACTGCTAACCGAAGAAGTCCAACGGCGCATCAATCAAATTTCGGCAATCAACACAGTCGCAGCAACTGTCGGCAATTCGCTAGATCTGAGTGTGACGCTTAACACAGCAATGCAAGCGGTATTGAGAGTGGTGGATGCTGAGGCAGCGGGCATCAGTTTAATTGATGAACTGGCGAATGAGGTGGTTTTGCGTGCGCAGATTGGCTGGGTGCATGATTTTGTCGAAGAGAACCCGATGCGCATCCCGCTAGGTAAAGGTATGTCTGGACTGGTCATCAACAGCGATGAGGTGCTGGTCTACAATAACTTGCGCGGTGATGAAGATTATGCCTTTGCGGGCTTTCGTAAAGAACGTTTTCGTTCGCTCATCATGGCTCCAATGCACGCACGTGGCAAAATCATCGGTATTTTGAGTGTAATGAGTACCAAGACCTATCAGTTTGATGAGGCAACCGTTTCGATGTTGCGTTCGATTGCTGATACGGTAGGCGTAGCGATTGACAATGCGCGTTTATATGAACAGCACGTCGAGCATGAGAACCGCCTCAACGCGATCTTACACTCTACCGCTGATGGTATCATCGCCACCGATCAGCATGGGCGCGTCAGCCTGTGCAATTACGCGGCGGCGATGATGTTAGATGTTGAACCACACCAAATTGTTGGTACAACCCTGCGCGAAGCAGATATCCAGTATAAAGTGTTGGATCAGTTGTTGTTGGCTATCTCGCCAGAAAACAAACACGAAGAGATTCAGAGCTTCCAGGTACAGGTAGAAGGTGGGCGTACGATCTCCGTCCTGATTTCGCCGGTACAAGTGCCTAATCAGGTCAGTCGTGATGCCAGCCTTGAAGATGGTTGGGTAGTCGTGTTGCAGGACATCACGCATATCCGCGAAGCCGAAATTACACGGGTGCAGTTCATTCAAGCGGCGGCACATGATATGAAGAACCCGCTAAGCGTCACACAAAAATCAATCAGCATGTTGGAAGATATGCTGACCAGCGATAATGAGATGATGGGTGAAGTCTTAGGCATTGCCAGTAATGGTGTGGGACGTGTACAACGCCTGATTGATGATCTACTCAACATCGAGAAGATAGAGAGTGGTTATCAGTTTGAACTCAATGAAGTCGATGTACGCGAGATGCTCTATGAAATCAACGCGCAAGCTAAAACCATCATGCATCAGCGTGGCATTGAATATGCACTGAGGATTGATGAGGATGTACCAATCATGATCCGTCTTGACCGCGAGTGGATTCAGCGTGCTTTGCATAATTATTTGGAGAACGCCAGCAAATACGCGCCTGATGGTCGTGTGACTTTCACCGTTCATGCGATAGAGGGCAACATTCACTTTGAGGTACGCGATACCGGGCCCGGTATCCCGCTACACGCACAAGCTCGTTTATTTGATCGCTTTTATCGGGTTATAGATCATCAGCGGAAAGATGTCAGCGGGAGTGGTTTGGGCTTAGCCATTGTCAAATCGGCGGCAGAAGCACACGGTGGCATGGTGTATGTGCGCAGTAAAGAAGGCGATGGTAGTACCTTTGGTATGCGCATCCCAATCAGTTAGGCAAAGGCTTTTGATTCATCATTCACACTCACAACAAACGCCAAGAGCGCTTGCCAGAGTCACACATTGGCGCTGTCCCAATTGTGGGCAAGTTTGTTTCACAGCGTCTATTGATGATTTGCCAGCACATTGTGGCATTTGCCGTCAGCAGATCACATGGGAAGAACTCGGCAAACATCTGCGGCGCTGGCGTTGCCCCAACTGCGGACAGTTGATCTTCACCGCGCCCGATGACCGCCCCCCCGATATGTGTGACTATTGTCAGGACTTCACAACATGGCGACGCATCTATGAGTAAAGCCATCAAGCGCGATCGATGGCTTGGCGCACTAGCCGCACTGTATTAATGAACGGTGCGGTATAAATCATTTCCAAGAGTCGCGGACGCGCTAATGGTACCTCAATATCAGCAATCACATGCCCGGGACGATGACTCAAGACAACCACCCGATCCGAGAGCAATACGGCTTCGTTAATATCGTGCGTGACCATAACAACAGTCTGCTGATATGTTGCCCAGATGCGCAAAAGATCAAAGCTGATGGTCTCGCGGGTCATGGCATCCAACGCGCCGAACGGTTCATCGAGCAATAAAACACGGGGTTGCTGAATGAGTGCCCGCCCTAGCGCAACCCGTTGCGCCATGCCGCCGGATAACTCGCCCGGATAGGCTTGGTCAAACTCACTCAAACCTAATATAGGTAACAGATCGCGTACCTGTTTATCGCGATCACGGCGCGGTAGATCAGTGAGTTCGAGCGGTAAACCGATATTATCATGAACGGTGCGCCACGGCATGAGCGTTGCATCCTGAAACATCAGGCTAATATCAGTGTGGGGCGCAGTGATCGTTTCACCATCAATTGAGATGTGTCCCTGATCAATCGGCTGTAACCCTGCTAGTGCTCGAATGAGTGTGCTTTTACCACTCCCACTCGGCCCTAATAGTGAGACAAATGCCCCTGATGCGACCTCAAATGAGACGGGGCCCACTGCGTTCAGTGTGCGCCCGTCACCTGTATCAAATTTGACAGTCACCTGTTGAATTGAGATGTTCATTCGTTGTCATTTACAGGTAGAAAATCATTGGTATAGATCGCCGCTAGATCAAAATCTGCATCTAATTGCCCCAATGATACCAGCGTATCACGCATATTCAGCCAAGAATCGGCATCAGTATAACCAAGCTGATCAGCCTCCCATAATTCGATTGAGCGCAATAGGACTTGAAATTGCAGAAGTGTCCCGGCATCGAATTGTTCACTGAGCATGGTGAATTGCTCAGCGCGACTCGTTGCAATAGCTTCACGATCAGGATTGGTACCAAGGAATGCATCTTGTTCATCAGCCAGAATAGTCAATGCGTTTTCTAAGTCCTCAGGGATAGTGAAATCAGGGATAGCTGAAGCACTCAGCAGATAAGCCCGTGCCGGATTATCGATGGTCAATGCTAGACCCGCATCATAAGCACCTACGAAGGCACGCACACGCTCTGGTTGTTCGTCGATTAACACCTGATTGGTAATAATGCCGTTGGATACCAGATCAATCGTCTCAGCAATGGGCAACACATTCACCCCGTTCACAGCACCACAATCCCCCTGTTCAGCACGATTGTTGACCTGTAGCGGTTCATTGTTGAGATAGATCACCGAAGCATCCACCGCACCAAGACAAAACACCTCTGACGCGGCGAAGCCAATCTCATCAAGGCGCACATCGCTCACATCAAGATCATAACTTTGCAACAAGGCAATAAATCCGCTATAGGTGGCACCGAAGCGCCCCGGTATTCCAACACGTGGATCCATTGCGAGCAGATCTGCAACTGTTACTACATCAAGCTGATCGTCATACATAATCCCAATCGGGAATTGCTGGAACCATTCATAGACATAAGTGATAGGGCGCCCCTGTGCTGTAGCAAGGATCACCTGCTCGCCACTCACAACGCCGAAGTTGCTCTCGCCGGATGCCACTAGATCAACCACGTCCGGTTCGTCAAGGTATTGGAGAGACACATCAAAGCCAGCTTGTTCAAAGAAACCGGCTTCCTGCGCGACATAAATCGGAGCAAATTGGATATTAGGTACGAAAGTCAACAGGAATGATTCTTGTTCAAGTGCGTCATCCTGTGCCATCGTTACCGATAAGGTGCTACTTAATACCCACAAAAGCAATATCAATAACCGTTTCATGATGTACCTTTCAGTATATGATAGAATATGAATATCATCGGCGCGAACGTTTTTGCCATGCTAGCAAGCGCCATTCCAATAAAGAAACCAACCCATAGAGCGTGAGTGCCAGCACAGTCATCATCAATACAGCGACAAACACTTTCGGGGTTTGGTATTCGCTTCGGGCGAATTTGACCATGTAGCCTAAGCCTTCGTTAGCGTTGACAAACTCACCAACTACCGCGCCGATCACTGCCAACGTGACACTGGTCTTCATACCCGTTAACAAGACCGGCAATGCTGAAGGAACTTCCAGCTTGAAGAATATATCTTTGTGAGAGGCTTTCATCACCCGCATTAGATCACGCAAGTCTGAGGGAACATTACGTATCCCCACAATGACATTCATCAGTGTGGGAAAGAATACGATGATTGCTGTGGTAATAACCTTGCCGGTAATACCATCTTGGAACCAGATAATCAGGAGCGGTGCATAAGCGACGACAGGCGTGGCTTGAAAGCCGACAATAACTGGAGACAAGATGTCTTCTAGCACTTTAACGTGGGCAATCGCATAACCGAGCAACGCGCCAATAGATAAACCAAACGCCAAGCCGAGGAGCATCTCCGTCAACGTGACCCTGCTATGACGCAAGAGCGAGCCATCCGCCAGTGTGGTGAGGAAGGCATCCCAAACGTGTTGTGGTGCAGGAATGATAAATACAGGATAGATATTTGATAGATAGAGTGCCTGCCACCCTAGAAGAATCAGGGCAATAGTCAGCACAGGCGCGAGCTGGCGCAACCAATTGACATAAGACAAGCGTTTGAAGACATACCACGTCCGTTTGATAGTGACCTTGCGTTGTCGTGTAGACATCAAAAAAACCCCGCGAATTGTCACAAACAAACGGGGCAGATCACACAAATACTAACAAGCAACCTGACGCAACAGAGGATCACAGTCAAGCGCGTGAAGAATTTGTATGGCAAAGTAACAGGCTCTATCACCGAAACGATACAGACTGTATGACCTTCTCTCATCCGGACTATAACCGTCGGCTTTGGCTCTTTATCCAAATCCACCGGCACCACAGCAGGCTGTGATGACGCGCCCATACTCAGATTAGGGCGACTCGGGTCACGGGCTCGGTACGTTTCTAATGTACCACACCGCCGGTAGGGACTTCCACCCTGCCCCGAAGGTTTGTCTATGTTGACATGTTATAAAAACGATTATAACAAAAACTAGTTTATTGTCTATGAAATGGTATTAAATGTCAGGTGAGTGTGATGCTAATCATCGTTCACAGGGTCAACAACATCAGTTTCGGGGACATCAGCCGGTTGTTCGAAGACAAAATCGTGTTGTGCACGATCCATATAGGCATCTTCCTCAACTGGTTGTGTAGCATTAAGCAAAGTGAACATGAAACGCCCACCATTTCCCTGCGAATTGCCTTCCGCCCAGATGCGTCCGCCGTGGGCTTCGATAATGTGTTTGCAAATCGCCAGGCCCAAGCCACTACCATCTCTATTAGAACGTGCCGTATCAACCTGATAGAAACGTTCAAAAATACGTTCGCGTTGATCATCCGGCACACCGGGACCATTATCAAAGACGCTTATAGTGAGATCTTCGCCGTCGTTCACGGCATTGATGGTAATTACATCATGTGGTGGTGACCACTTGATTGCATTGCTGATGAGATTAGTGAACACGCGCCGAATGTGCTCGCGATCACATAGTACATACATCTTGTCGGGGATATGGGAGACGACTTTGATCTCTTTGATCTCCAGTTTTTCGCTGAGGCGTTCAATAGCGGCGTCAACAATCTCGCTCAGCGGTTCTTCAACCAATTTCATAATTGCTTGTCCGGATTCGATCATCGAAAGATCGAGCAATTCCTGAACAACATCTTCCAGTGTGCCTATTTCGCTAGAAATCTCACGCAATGAGAGAATACTCGCTTTACGTTTAGGGCGATCCACATCGTGAAAGAGGCTATCAATCACGAAACGAATTTTGGTGATAGGCGTGCGTAATTCATGTGAGATATTAGCAACCATATCACGGCGGGCACGGTTAAGACGTACTAATTGTGTGATGTCTTGTATGGCGACGCCGATGACATATTTACTCTCATCGTAATGTATGACTTGCGTCTGTGCACGGTAATATCGTTTGTTCATCACGAACTGCTCTTCGAGCGTTTCGTTCTCTTTTATGGCACGTTGAATAATATCCTCAAGATCCGGTGCGTCGAGCAGAGTTGAGATCTTCTCACCGATGGGGTTTCTCTCACCAAATAATGCGCTCGCACTACGACTATGTGCAATGAGCCTGTTGTCCTCATCGAGCACGATGACATAATCATAAGCAATACTTGAGACTGTCGAGAAGAGCGCCTCACGTTGTACAGAATCACTGATATGATCGATCAGTTGTTGTTGTAACTGAGAACGCTCGTCTTCTACCTGTGCGAGTTGCTTGCGCAGTGCTTGCTCACCAGACTGCAACGTGCTCAGCCGTGCTCGAAGCCGAAGAGACAAATACACAAGATAAAGTGTAATTAGAATACTAATGGTGGTGACGATGATATAACCTATCATAGATAGCGCTCACCCTTCAAAGCGATAGCCCACACCACGCACTGTAATGATACGTCGCGGGTTGGACGGATCTGTTTCGATCTTCTCACGTAGCCAGCGAATATGCACATCAACAGTGCGCTTATCAACGAAATAATCATAACCCCAAACCTTGGTCAAAATCAGATCTCGCGATAGCACAGCGTTCTTATTACGCATCAACTCTGCCAGCAGATCAAACTCTTTGTTGCTGAGCTTAATCTCTTCATCGCCTTTAAAGACACGTCTGCCGGTCAGGTTAAGGCGCAGGTCATCGGATGCCATCTCATCTTTGAGCGGTTCACCGGAGCGTTCTTCGATGCGTCGCAGGAGAGCCCGCACACGTGCGAGGAATTCGCCCAAGCCAAAAGGCTTGACAATATAATCATCCGCGCCACTTTCCAAACCAACAATCTTATCAACTTCTGTACCGCGTGCAGTGAGCATAATAATCGGTGTGCGCCCGATAGACGGTTCATTGCGTACCATACGGCACAAGCTCAAACCATCTAAGCCGGGTAACATGATATCCAGCACGAGCAAATTGGGTTTCTCGGCGCGTGCCTTATCCCAGCCCGCTTCACCATCCATCGCAATTGATACGTTGTAGCCTTCGGCGCGGAGTTTATCTGCCAGATTATTCGCTAGCGTTTGCTCATCTTCTATGATTAGGATGTTCTCGTTTGCCATATGTCTCTCTCTGTGCATAAACTGCGGTTAAATTTAGCAGAAATGTGATAAATCAGGATTAAATTTTACCGTGTTTTACTTAATGTTAGCCAATTGCGCGTGCATCATAGAGTGTTGT
Source organism: Anaerolineae bacterium (assembly GCA_051117475.1). Classification (GTDB taxonomy): domain Bacteria; phylum Chloroflexota; class Anaerolineae; order Aggregatilineales; family Phototrophicaceae; genus JAUZRW01. Next base: position 100,860 of record JBNPEE010000016.1, read on the forward strand.
GGCGTGTCGGATACCGTTACGTATGGCCTTTGTCATGGCTTCGGCAGCAAAAGACCCTATCAAAGTAGGGTCAGCAGGGATTTTCCCTGATGCCAGCGCGAAGATGGTATCTCCATCAAACATAGTATGGGCGGGATTGATTGCCCGTGCAATCCCATCATGAGCCATCTGTGCAACCTTATTCACCTGAGCCTTCGTCAGGTGAGCGTTAGTAGCTACGACACCTATCACTGTATTTTCGCCAGTTGTAGTGGAGGCGTTTTGATCGTTAGTGAGAGCACGCAGTGCATTCAACATGCCAACAAATTGACCAGATTCATCCCGTAGACCTGCGAGAATCTGTCCTTGCTCATCGAGTACATCACCCACTGAGTTGACAGCCACTAATGCCGCTACCCATAAACCATCGACAATTTCGATACTAGCAGACCCTAATCCCCCCTTGGTCGCAAATGCTGTGCCACGCATCGCCCCACAGATTGCACCGGTTCCTGCACCGACAGTTCCCTGTAGGACAGCATCGGTTGAAGCATTCTGCGCCGCAGAGTATCCCATTTGAGCATCGGGACGAATTGTACTATCACCCAGATGCAGATCAAATAAAATAGCAGCAGGCACAATTGGTACAATAAACCCAGCACCGGATTTGTAGCCTATCGACTGTTCAGCTAGATAGCGAACTACACCATCAGCCGTAGCTAAGCCAAACGCGCTACCGCCTGATAATACAACGGCATTCACTTGTGAAACATGATTATGGGGGTTGAGTAAATCGGTCTCGCGTGTGCCCGGCGCACCACCTCGTACATCGACCCCTCCAACGGTATTGGGTGGGCAAATGACTACAGTGCAACCGGTTGCGGCATCTAGGTTAGTTACATGACCAACTTTAAAGTCTGGTACATTAGTCAATGTGTGAGTACTCATAACCTTACCTTTGCTGATTTGTGTAAGTTCATTCTAATCAAATCATAGCGCATAAAGAAGATGCGCCTATCAGGAAGGTGATAGATTTATGGAATTGGTGGACAAAAAGGGGGGAGAATGGGGAAATCAAAAAGAGACAGCCCTTACGAGTCATAAAGCAAAGCATTTACATTAGGTTGGCAACGG
>JBNPEE010000051.1:0-16237 GCA_051117475.1 Anaerolineae bacterium
CAGTCATCTTGGTTTGGGCGTGTTATCGCTACAAATTGCCATGATTGCTAACTCAATCTGGAACTTACCATTTCGTACTATTTCGCATATCAAAGGGGTATTCGCATGAATTATGCACACCCCTCATTTATCTAAATTTTGATTAAATTATCATTTTACTTTTCTCATAGGGTAGACCGTCATTTGTGCCGTTTTATCACAAACGCTAATCGAACACTCACATAGATAGGGCACACGTTCAACACAGGATAGATGTTATTATTTGCGATGAGTTGCTGGTCAGTGGCGCAATATTCGCGTATCCTTACTGTACACACACACAACATGGTGAGCGACACACTCACCACACATAATAGGATACAGGTCTTATGGAACAAATACGTCGCGCCCTCTTATTCATGCCCGGCGATTCGCGCCGGAAGATCGAAAAAGGCGCAGGGATGGCAGTCGATAGCATCATCATGGATTTAGAAGATGCCATCGCCCTGACGCAAAAAGATGTTGCCCGTCACACCGTTGCCGAAGCCTTGCGCGAGGTAGACTTTAGCAATAGTGAGGCACTGGTACGCATCAATCAGATCATCCCCGGTTGGATTTATCAGCAAGATATACAGGCAACAGTCGGCGCACAACCGGCGGGTTATGTCTTGCCCAAAGTCGAAGACGCGCAACAGGTACAACACATCGCCGGGTTATTGAGCGACGCTGAAGAACAACACGGCTTTCCCGCAGGCTCGATTGCGCTATTAGCCATCATTGAAACGGCGAAAGGCATCGTCAATCTCAAGGAGATCGCCACCAGTCACCCGCGCTTACAGGCGCTGATCTTCGGCGCGGAAGATCTGGCAGGCGATATTGGCGCGATACGCACGGATGAAGGCTATGAGATATTCTATGCGCGGAGTGCGGTTGTCACCCATGCCCGCGCCTTCGGCTTACAGGCGATTGATACGGTGTTCATTGACTTACAAGCTGATGCCAACACCCTCACACGCGAGACCGAATACGTGTGCAATATGGGCTACACGGGTAAGCTCGCCATTCATCCCAAACAAGTCGCGCCGATACAGGCAGTCTTCACGCCCACTGCCGAAGCCATCCAAGACGCGCAACAATTGGTGAATGCCTTCAACCAGCAACAGGATGCCGGAACCGGTGTCTTTGAATATCAGGGCAAGATGATCGACATGCCGATGATTCGCTCTGCCTTGAGCGTGCTGGAGCGCGCGCGTGCCTGTGGCATCCTCGATGATAAAGCGAGACAGGTCATCGAACGCTGAGTGTTGTGGATTGTTGCCATAGGTAAACTGATCTATCATCGGGGCGATTGCTACGATAGAAGGAATCGCTATGCAGATGCGTCGCACGCTCACGCTGTGGGGGATGGTCGGTATTTTGTTGCTGGCAACCGCGCTACGGCTATTCGATATCAACACACAGAGCTTATGGATTGATGAAGGCTTCACATGGAACCTGACGCAATACGGTGATCTATTCGCCATCTTGCGCCGTGATGTGCATCCGCCTCTGTATTTCTTGATGGTCGATATGTGGGTTGATCTGGCGGGAACCAGTGTCTTCAGTATGCGCTACTTCTCGCTGTTGCCGAGCGTGCTGAGTGTGGTTGTGGTCTATCAACTGGCACGCACGCTGACCCACCTGCGCGGGGTTGATCCGATGCGAATTGCCCTGATTGCTGGCGTGTTGATGGCAATCGCCGAAGCCGAGACGTTCCTCTCGCAAGAAGCACGCAGTTATACATGGCATATCTTGTTCGCTAGCTTGAGCATGTTGGGCTTTTTGCGTTGGGCTTACCGGCACAATCAACGTGATCTGGCGCTGTGGCTACTGAGCACCATCGCGCTGATCTATACCTTCTATCTGGGGGCGTTTGTGGGGGTGGTGCAGGGTTTATATGCGTTGATCTTCCTGCGCGGACACAGACGAGTAGTGGCAATCGGCGGTTTAGTGTTTTGTGCGCTGGCGCTGATGCCGTGGTTGCTGTTGACCGGTGGCGAACAAGCCGACAACATCAGCCGTGCCGAATGGATCCGCCCATCAGATTTCGGCTTCTGGTTAGAGGATTTCCGCACCAAATATTTTACCGGTCAATGGGCGCTGACGATGGCGCTATTTCTGGCGGGGGTCGTTGTTATCGAACGGGATAAGGTGCACTTGCACCCCACAGGCATTTTGCTGATGCTGTGGTTCGTCGTGCCTCTCTTGTTGACACTGATACTCAACGAGCGCGTGCCCACGTATCAGCCGCGCCGTGTGACGCAAATCGTGCCGGCAATTGCCCTGTTGATGGCGTTTGGTATCGGGCACTTGCGCGGTCATGTTCGGCAGGCGGTGCTGGTGATTTTGATCGTGTATGGCGTGTTCAGTGTCGATTTCTGGCGCTATAAGCAACCATGGCGTGAGATGGTGGCGGATACGGCACACTTGATCGCCCCCGGCACGCCGATGCTGTTTGAGCTGGGGGGCGACGATTACGCTCCGCGTTATCACTATGCAGAAGCTCTGCCCAATAGCTTCGACTTTTTGCTGGATGAGGGCACACCCTCCACCGATGCAAACGTGCTGTACGGCTTAACCACCTGGCGCGATTTACAGGCCGATCAATACGCAAGCGGATTGCCTGCTGTGATCGACAGCGTTGATCATTGGTGGTTCTTCTACTGGTCAAGCGATAGCGGTGCGCTCGATTGGTTGCAGAACTTTGGCTTTACACGCACCGCGCGCATCGGCGTTGTGTTCAACCCCGATGTATATCTCTATCGCTATGATCGCCTGCCAGATGAACCGCTTGCCCGTTATGATAATGGCTTGATCTTGCGCGATGCGATCCTTCATGATGATTTGCGTGTGGAACTATTGTGGGAAACCCGTGAACCGATCACAGCGGCACTGACTACATCGGCATTTTTGTTGGATGAGGACGGGCAACTCGTCGCACAATTTGATAGCCAACCTTTCTTCGGTCAGCGCCCCATGCCAGAATGGGAGATCGGCGCAACGGTCTACGATCCCAAACCCATGACTGCCGACCGTGCTTTACCCGCAGGTGACTACACAGTAGGGGTGGTTGTCTATCAGATTGTAGATGGCATGATTGAGCAATTACCAACAGTGGTGGGTGATCAAACAATTGGGGTGGGGACGATCAGTCTAAATAACGGGTGATATATTCGCGCATCAACTTTAGAGTAAAGGGTTTCGAGATATAAGCATCACAACCTGCCTTGAGCGCTTCACGCTCGTCACGAGATTCGACCTGAACAGTCACAGCAACAATCGGAATGTGCTCTAAATTTACATCGCCTTTGAGCTGTTCGGCAACTTGCCAACCGTTCATCAAGGGTAAGCGTAAATCGAGCAAGATCAGATCCGGTTGATATTCGCCAGCGAGCGCCAGGCCATCGCGCCCATTACGCGCGTGAATTGTTTGATGCCCCATGCCCGCCAGAAGAGATTCTAACAACATATAATTTTGCTCATCATCTTCAACGACTAAAACAATGCCCATTCGCGCCTCTCAAGCGTGTATGTGTCCCCGAATGTATCAACAAGCACAATAAGTTCACTAAGTTGGGTTGCTGACCCGCTTATGAGATAAGACAACCGTATCTTCATATTCAGTATACAATCAGTTTAATGGTGCGCATTAAAAAAACTGTTACGATAGTATCAGATTTTATGCAGAATATGCAATAAACCTATTAACATGCCCCCTATATCAAGGCTTACAACATATTATGATCCGTTAGGTGGAGTGAATAAGTTCTCCGGCACGCTATCGATGTAGATACTGCGTGTGGGGAAGGCAACGCTGAGACCTAATTCGGATACAATGCGCATCGTACTGAGGTTGACTGCTTCGCGCTCACGGCGGACACCATGCCAATCGCGGAGCGTGAGCTCGCACAAAATCATGATATCCAGCGAACTCGCACCAAAATCTACAAAGTACACGGCAACAGTGCTGTTGATGACACTATCACGGGCGATCAGCATCTCACGCAGGCGGTCGAGCAAGGTTTCCATCTGATCGGCTGTGGTCTCGTAAGTGACACCCAGGGTGAACTGGATGCGCCGACGCATGAAGCGCTCCACCGGTGCTGTGGCTAATATGTTGTTAGGGACAGTGATCACACCGCGATCAGGCTTGATGATGCGCGTGGAGCGCACGCCGACTTTTTCGACGATACCTTCGATATCACCACTGCGGATATACTCACCGACTAAGAACGGGCGATCACCAATGATGGTGCTGAAACCGAAGAGGTTCGAGACAGTATCCTGTGCGGCTAGTGAGAACGCCAGACCGACAATACCGAGCGATGCCAGCAAACCACTAACGTTAATCTCCCACTCGCCCATCACGACGAAGACCGCCACTACGAACAAGGCCAGTTTGATGATCGTGCGCATCACGGGCAACAGGCGGTCTTCGATGTTGAAGCCGATCACCGCGTTTAAGCGCCCTTCGTTGAGCGCCAGAATATCGACAAGGCGAAAGGCCGCTACGAATGCCGAGACAAACACCAACGAACGAATGATATTGTTGACGATCCCATCTAAATCACCGGAAATTGCCAGAAAACGCTGAGCAATCGCTAATGCCGCCGTGATCAACAACAGACGCGCCGGAAACATCAATGAATCGATGATCAGATCACCGGTCACACCAAGGCTGAAACGCTTGAGGAACACACGCAGGCGGTTCTCTACGATGTTCAGGAAGAACCGCCTTGATAAGTAGAAGATAATTAAGGTAATCAGCGCTAACATGATCTGAATACCCCACTCCGGCAAATAGCGGAAGATCTTGGAGGCTTCGCTCATGAATATCAGTACGTCATCAAAGGTCATGGTGTGTTATTCAATCCTCATCGCCCCTCATCGCCCCTCATCGCCATCGCCGTCGCCATCACTGGAGACAGTTGGGTTATCCTGATAGGTATTCTCTGATTTGCCCGTTGGCGCAGGGGCTTGCGTCGGTTCAGGTGTCGGTTCAGGCATAGCTTGCGTTGGCGCTTTGTCAGCTTTCGGGTAGCTTTCAACATACAATGACCTGCTGGGGAACGCCATACTCAGACCGAGCGATTCGACAATCTCCATAATTTCAAGATTAACCAGCTCTTGTTCGGCAGTGAACTCTGCCCAATCGGCGATCATCACATAGGCTACAATGCGAATGTTAAGCGCACTATCTGCAAATTCGACGAAATGCACCACTACAGATTCCGCATCAATGGTCTCACGCGCTCTGAGCATCTCGCGCAGGCGCTCCAACAACTCGCGCATCTGTGAGGCGGTGGTGCTGTAGGTTAAACCGATGTAAAAATCGAGGCGGCGCTTGGCGAGGCGTGACCAATTGGTGAGTGCATCGCTTGTCAGTTTGCTATTAGGGATGGTGACCAGCGATTGATCCAGCTTGCGAATGCGCGTCGTCCGGACACCGACAGTGTCGACAGTGCCGGCGATATTGCTATTGGTGACAATATAATCACCCACTTGAAAAGGATTGTCACTGACAATCGAAGTGAAACCTATCACATTAGCGGCGGTATCCTGCGCCGCCAGCGAAATTGCCAAGCCGATCACACCGAAAGAGGCAATCAAACCAGCGATACTGTATCCAAATTCTTGCACCACAATCAACAAGCCCATCACCACGATGAAGACCTTCGTCACCACGCGCAAGAAGGGCAATAGACGGTCTTCGATGTGAATGCCGAGAAAATTCTTTAAGTTATCGGAGGTCACGCCGATGACATCAACCAGGTTATAAATGAAAAAGAAGATAGCCGTGATAATCAGCGCATTGGAGATGCTGTTGGCGAGTTGGTTGAGATCACCCCCTAGCTCCACTAGCACCGAGATGATAGCGATAGCAATACCAATCAGCAACACGCGCAGGGGGCGTTCAATCACCGCCAGCGCCCGATCATCGAGGTTAGTCTCTGTGCGTTTGGAGTAATGACGTATCGGCACCATGATGAAACGCAGAACAATCGTGCGTATTAAGGTGGCAACTACCCAAACCAATATCGGGGCGAGAATGATAACAATGAGTGCTTGCTGTTGCACAGGTAACTCACGGAGAAATGGAATCTGGTTGATAAAGTTCATAGCAACCCTTTCACTCACGGAATAATAATTAGACAAATCGAGATTACAACTATACTAACACACTCTTAGATGCAGGTTAACAGGTGCGTCACCTATGCTTGATGCACATCGCATATTGCATATTCGCTTGATTGCGACTACAACACAATGTAATCATACACAGGCAAAATATGAGGAGCAACTATGCAAGCAATCCCTCCTGCTGATGCGCTAATGCCCCATATGAACTTTGATCAGGGTGATTTGATCGCTAATCGTAGCGGTCAATTGGGTGAGGGTCAGCGAGCTCATTTGAACCATCTCAAAACCCGTGCGTTGCTGATCGGGGTCGTCGGTTTCTTCAGCTTTGCGTTCGTTGCCACAGTCTTCTTATTCTTCGGCTCGGAGAATAGCTGGCTGGTGATGACCCTGATTGGCATGTTCATCACCTTCTGTAATGCGATCTTCGTCGGTTTGTTCGCACGGCAGTATATGCGCTTACAGGCCGATCTGCGCGATAGTACAGTACAAATCGTCAGTGGAGAACTGGAGCGCGTTGTCAAACCCAATCGGCAGATGAACAATTTTGTATTGCGCATCGATGAGCAAGAATTCTACGTCAAGAAAGAGCTGTTTCAGCTGTTCCGGCACGAAGTCCCTTATCGCCTCTATCGTACACGACACAGCCGCGTGTTGCTCTCCGCCGAACCAATCCCCTAAGAATTGGGGAGCGTCACAGGGTAGAATATCCGCCATAATGCGGGTTCAGATGCGCGATCTTCATTGCGCCATCAGCAAAATCTGATGAAGTTTTAGCGTAAGCAAGCTACAATGTACGTGTTAGCATCCGTGCAAATGATGGAGCGTGAACATGAGCGAACAAATTAAACCCAAGAAAGATAAGCGCCTGAATGATGGCGATAAACCCTTACTATATACCGAGTCGCTGATGGAGATCTTCGACTTTGACCGGGATGCAGTGTTGAGCAACGCACAGGGCTTTGTCACCCGACATCAGAAAGAGCGGATTGCCGATACCCTGCGCGAAGAAGCCGATTCGATGTGGTTGATGGTCACAATTTTCTTAGGAACAGCCGTGGTACTGGCGATGATCTTCTCGTTACAGGGCTACGCACCACTACCGTTGGTGATCGGTGTTGGTCTCGTGATCGGAACGTTATTGCTGATCGCCTATAATCGGCAATCAGTCCTGAAAGCCGATACCAACCGCTTACGCACCTTGCGCGTAGAAGGCGAACCGGAAATACGGGCGACACTCTCCGGTGATAAGCAAGCGGAACTGGTGATCGCAGAAAAGAAATTGCCCATCAGTTATCAGCAGGCGGCGGCGCTGAACGAGTTCGTACTGCCGGCATTGCGCGTTTACTATGCCGCAAATAGCAATCAGATTCTATCGGCGGAAGTCTTGCCCGATGTCGGCGGGCGCAAGCTCAAGAACGAGGATCTGATGCTCGAAGCCGATGATGCTGAAATCATCGACTATGACACCTACGATAACGACGACACACAACAGCGTACCCTGCGCCCATGAGTGACAAGCGCAAAGAGCAGGATCAAGGCGCACACGGGCAATTGGGGCAGGCGTTTCGCTTCAGCCGGGATGATCTCGCCGCCAATCGTGCGGGCTATATGACACTCGAACAACAGTGGGGCTTTGCCTTCTGGGAGCGGGTACTGTATGGATGGGCGTTACGCTTGCCCCCGTTAAAGTGGCTTGTACCTCGTGCACCACGCAAAGCGATCAAGCTCAGTGGTCGTATCAAGAAACACTATCACAGCAAGATCATCTACACGGGCAGTGGGGGCACCGGTGGTGGGCATCAGGATGTGCTAGAGCAACGGCGCATCGAAATCACTCATGATGATGGTGTGATGACCTTCTATGTGCCAGCGCGACAATTCAATGCCTTGCCGGATAATAATATACTGGTCACGCTCTATTATGACGCGATGGAACAGCGCATTGTCTCGGTTGAGCCACCTTATGAGACGGCTATATCATGACCCATAACGAAAACGCCAGGCGACAATTGTAGGTGCGCGAGGTGTTTTTTAATCTGCTATCCACGTTTGTCTTTTCACATCGTGAATCTAAAAAATACCTCAATCTCACCCATGTCCAATACAGGTTTTATATACTTGTGATAGTATGAATATACAACTTCTGTAATCGGCTTACGTATTGATGGATGAAGAGGCAACCTGCAAGCCTTGTGGTGGCATCCGCACACAATCCGACGTATAATAAACCGTACAAGTAAGCACCTTGGGAATGATATGATTCGCTTAAGACGACGAAATACAGCATGGTTAGCAGTATTAGCATTTTTGACCGCGATTGGCATGGTTGCCGCCTCGGCAACGCCAGTGGTGCAATTCATGTTGCTGGCGATCTTTGCCCTCTCGGCGATGGCTTCGGTAGTTGAGTTGGGGCGCGAGCGTGAGACTCTGATCGATGCGCTTCGACGTGCCCCCATTCGTAATCGCGTTAGCGCACAGGCTAAAGAAGCCCACGAACGCGCCAAGTCTCGTGGTGGATACACTAACAATAATCTGATGATGCTGGATGTTGGCTTGATTGCGGTACAGAGTAGCTACGAAGGAATGGCAATGCGTCGTACACGCAGCATCTCCAAAGATGATGATGGTGTGCGCCCTTTTGTCACGCTCAATGTCGAGCCAGGCGAAGCCGAGCGTCATGCGATGGTACGTTTTGAAATTTATAATCAATATGGCGAAGAACGCTTTGTCCATGAGATGAAAGCCTTCTTGCGTGAAGGCGAAATGAGCATCATGACTGATCACCATCTGCCACTTGCCGGTAACCGCGAAGTGCAGGGCACAGGTGATTGGGATTTGCGCGTCTATGTCGATGGCAATCTAGTTGGGATGCATAACTTCATGCTTGCGCCCTCCATGACTGAGCGTCAACGCCGTCTAGCCGCCGAAGAAGATATTGATATGGGCGTGTATCAGATCGTAGACGAAGTTGAACAAGATTTAACCCCCCGTCTGCAAGATTTACTACAGTCACAGCGTCAAGAAGTACAGAGCAGTTCGTCCGGTCGTTCGGATAGTAATGGTAGCGTGTCGTCCAGCAATGATGAACCACGCACCCGATCCCGAACGACAACCCGCAGACGGAGGTGAGAGCGTTGATGAATAACAATCGGAATACGATTCTACTAGCGTTCATTTTGCTCATGTTAGCTGGTGTTGCTTTGCTAGAAGCCAGTGCGCTCGTCGTGCTGATCTTGCTCGGCTTATTGTTTATGGTGCGCCAATTTGATAATAATCAGCTACAGGCGAATAGCACCGAGAGCTATGAGTACGGTAGTGAGTATGAATACAGCGACGATTACGAATATGGTGCAGACTACGAAGAAGACTTTGCACCCCGTCAGGCACAGGCTGATCCTGTTTATCGTCATGCCTTGGAAGCCGTACAGCGTGCCGGGCAAGATCCTGATCAGGTGCAAGTATTAGCTGTCGATATAGGTGTGATGGCCTTCAAAGATACCGACGAGCCAACTGTCTTTCGCACGTGGTCACTGCCAGACGATGTGGCGTATGTTCAGCCATTTGTGCAATTACGCTTGCCCAGCAAAGCCACTGGACGCATCAAGTTCGAGATACTCGATGCTGTTGGCAATGTGGTTTTCGTGCGCGAAGACCTGCACAATTTAGAGCGAGGGCGCAATTTTGTCAGCCCTGCCGCCCGTTTGCCCATCCACGATGAAACCATTACCGAAGGGCAATGGGGGATGCGCGTCAGTGCCGATGGTGTGCTGTTAGCCGAGCACCTCTTCGAGTTTAGCGAAGCCGCCGACCAGGCCATTCGCCGTCATATCGGCGAAGATGGCGAAATCAACACCGAATTGCGTGCCGTAATGGCAGAGAGCCGCCTGCCGAAGATGTCACTCGATGAATTGCTCGAATACTCCGACGATGAAGAACAGCAAAGCAGTCGCATGTGATCGCAATCATGAAGGCGTGGTTCAGGGTACTACAACATCCTGAACCTTTTGCGTCACTGAGATTGAGCGCGATCTTGTGCTTCGTATTGGTCGAGTAATTGTTCCAATACCTCACGCGGGATGCGCACCGTTTGTGGTTGTTGTTCCGTGCTGACTTGTGCGCTAGTCTCACTCCTATTGAAGAAGCCCGTTAAATCAATCCCCCAATGCTTGAGTACATTCAACAGGAAGATAGTTGCCGCTCCTTCATCGACCCAGCCGACTATCGGCACAAAATCCGGTATCACTGAGGGCAAAAATAGGTAAATTACGGTGGCAATCGCCAGGGCAAAGATGATCAGCTCTCGTATTAGTCGCATGATATGCAAACCTCCAGATTGTTGTCACTTGTCACGAATCTGTTGGGTGGTGTGCTCGCAGATAATGTCCGTGAATGCTTCTGTGCTGATTGCACCACTGCTCTTGACATCGGGCGTGTAAGCGCCATTTTGTAATGCGCCATGCACCGCTTTGTCAATCATCCGCGCTACATCGGGCATTTGCCAGCGATAACGCACCAGTAAGGATGCGCTCAGGATAGTTGCAATCGGGTTGGCGATGCCCCGCCCGGCAATATCGGGCGCTGAACCGTGCACCGGTTCAGCAATGCCAATCCCATCCCCTAAACTAACTGCGGGCACAAATCCTAAACCACCGCCCCATGCCGCTGCCATATCGGATAAAATGTCGCCATACTGATTGAGTGTCAGGATCACATCGAAGCGCGTCGGGTCTTTCACCAACCAGTAGGCGGCTGTATCGACCAGCAGTTCATCCGTTTCGATGTCAGCATATTGTTCGGCAACTTCAAAGGCAACCCGACGAAATAAGCCATCGGTCTGTGGTAGGACATTGCCCTTATGCACGATGGTCACCAGACGACGTTTGGAAAGTCGTGCCAGCCGAAAGCAAGTATGCGTGATGCGCTCGGTGGCGCTGCGTGTGACGACTTTCTTGGCGATACCGGTGTCGCGGTCTTGCGAGGTTTCTTCTTGCCCGATGTAGACATCTTCAGTATTTTCACGCACTACCACCATATTCACGCCCGCACGGGCAGTGGGGACAGGCAAGTAACTGATCGGTCGGATGTTGGCATGAGCTTTTAACTCACGGCGCAAACGCACCACCGGTGAATAATAGCCTTCTACCGGATAAGAGGGTGAGGTTGCCGCACCATACAAGAGCGCCCCTGTCTCGATCACTTTTGCGACAGTCTCTTCGGCAATAGGCTTGCCTGTCTCTTGAAAATAATCCCAACCGGCACGCGCTTCGTGCACAATCAAATCTGGAAATACCGTTTTCAACACGCGGACAGCCGCCGGCACAACCTCATGACCGATGCCGTCTCCTTCAATGACACACAATTCCATAATTCACACTTTCTCATGATTGACTTAACGCTATTGTGGTACAAGCTTGGCAGAAGGGCAAGAGACGTTTGTTAACGGACTCTAATCAGGGGTGTATTTCATCTTAGTGCATGACTACGCTATCGCTTGAGTAAGGATGCAATCTGCTCAAACCCTATCCATAGCAGGACAGTGCTGTGTCTCCATCCGCTTGAACTTGACATATGCACCCACTGATTCGCCCATCCTATTGCGTTCAGGCAAGTAGGCATTATAATGAGAGTGCGATAGCAGTGGGTTATCCCTTGACCAAATCTGTAAACAGTTAAAGACATGACATCCCATGCCTGATAAGCGCACCATAGACCAATTATCTATCGAAGAATTAGAGCAGATCCTTGCTATTAAGAAGCGCGAGTCCCGTCAATTACGCCTGAAGCGCCTCAAAACGAGTGGGCGCGTGATTGAAACACCAGATAAGCCTGCTCCGATCACACCACCACAACCTGCCGGTGATCCCTTACCCGAACATCACATCGAAATTGATGCTGGGCGCGTGCAACAGCGCAAAGTTGTCCCACAATTTGAAGAAGCAATTGATATGCGGGATTACAAGCCTAAGAGCAATGCCGGCCGCATCTGGCGCATGTTTGTGGATCGGTCACTATTCTTGGTTGAGATGGGTGCGGTGATCGGCTTGATTGTGCTGGGTGTGGCGCTGTTCAACGGGGTGAACACCCTCGAAGAGGAGACAGCGGCGGCTCAGGCGGCAGCCGAACGGCAACGCCTCGCATCAGTGCCGACAAACGCCCCCACGCCACAATTGCGTTTAGATCGTGTCGTATTACCTACCGGGCACACCTTCCAGAATAACCAACCGGTGTTCAACTTCTCAGAAATTCCAGAGAACATGCGCGGCTTAGTGGCGAACCAGGTTTATTTGCCGCCGGAGATTGCCCGCGTACCTGTTACAGATAACACGCCCTTGCGCGTGATTGTGCCGGCACTCAATATTGATAATACGATTGTGCAGGGCGTGGATTGGAATGCGCTTCAGCAAGGTGTCGGTATGTTGCCCAATGGTTCTGTACCCAATAACGACACGGATAATGTCGTGCTGGCAGCGCACAACGATATTTACGGCGAAATTTTCCGTGATCTCGATCAACTACAACCTGGCGATGAACTCCAGATTCAGACGCGCTCTGGTTTCTTCACCTATATTGTGCGCGAGACGCTGATCGTTGAACCCGATGCCGTGCATGTCATGGATAGTCAGGGTACACCGATGGTCACACTGATTTCATGTTACCCATACCGTGTCAATAATCAGCGCATCATCATTCATGCTGATCGTGTCGATGTATGAGGGCACGGGGTGTCGCACCCTTTCGATATAGTACGATACCCCCTATAATTAAGGCATAGTCGCTATCAAATGGAGCCGATCATATGGCAAAGCGTAATCGTAAGAAAAATAAACCAAACTTGCCCGATTCTGTGTTGGCGCGTGCCCGCCGCAATGCCGGTGTCGCGGAGCCGGAACCGCAAGTCGATGAGGGCAACCAAGCGGTCGATGATGCTAGTACTGAAGACAATCCTGAAACTAAAACGGTCACTGAACGTGCTGCCCGTCGGCGCAAGCTAGATACGGTACAGTTGGAACGCAGTCGCAAACGCGGTGAACTGACCAACGAGCTGATCGAGGAGGTGTTGCATAACCCAACCAAGATCGTCACTGAAGAAGAACTGCGCGAAGATTATAAGCATGTCATCGCGGATTTGCGTAATATCGGCTTGCTAGCGGCGCTACTGATCACGATGATGTTTAGCGCGACATATTTCTTACCGTTCATTTAAGTGTTGAGCGAACCCGGACAGATCGATAGGCAACAACCCATGTCTTTGTTCTGTCTGGTACCTGTGTCTACCCTTAAAAATGAGTTTCCCCACCTTGAAATAATTTAAAACCTGCGTTTAATCTGTGAAATCATGTACAATCTCAATATATAAGTTGGGTACCTGTTAGCCGAGTTTAAGGCAAATACATATGCACATCGATTGGGGAACCATCAGCTGTTTTGAAGGCGTAAGCCCGAACATTCTGCAACGCCTGGATGCCGCATCACATCGGCATCTGTACCAAGCGGGTGCAACCATCTTCAGCGAAGGGGATACCTGTGCAGGCTTTCATGTGGTGGTGGAAGGCTTAGTGCGTATTTACCGTATCAGCCCTGAAGGACGCTTACACACCCTGAGCTTACTACGCCCGATTGCCTCATTCAACGAAGTTGCTGCTGTTGATGGACGCAAAAACCCCTACAACGCAGTAGCTGTTATCCAATCGGTGGTGATGGTCATTAGCCATGAGCAGATGATGGAGCTCCTCACCAGCGAGCGCGACCTGCTTCAGAATTACGTGCAGGCACTTGCTCACGTCAACCGTGAGTACATCGAGCGCCTCGAAGATATGACCTTTCGCACCATCCCTTCACGCCTTGCCAAACTATTCTTACATGAGACCACCTACGCCGATCAGATCAGCGAAGCGCCGACGCGCCTGACGCAAGAAGATATTGCGTCGATCCTCGGCACGACCCGCGAGGTTGTCGGGCGTGCCCTGCGGGGCTTACTCAACGCGGGCTTACTGCGTAAAGAGGGGCGTAAGGTATTCATTGCTGATCGTGAAGGGCTTGAATACCTCGCTGAAACCAACGAGATGCCCTCACCGATCAATCACAATCCGTGAGGGCAGGGATAGGTTATACTCAACTCTCAACTTCGGGGGTGGCTTCGGCATCGTTTAACAGCGGAATGATGATGAACCCGCTATCAATGTACCCGATCTCTTCCTGCGATTCACCAATGACTTGCAGTTCTCCCGCGATGACAGTCAGATAGATCGTGCCATCATACACCCGTGCTACCGTCTGCAACACAAAACCCTCTTGTGGATCAAGCCAATCAATCAAGTACACTGCATCCAACCCGCCGAGTTGTTCGCTATCATCGAGTACCGTTAAAGTCTGTTCTTCTTCGTCGAAGTCGTTCTCAAAATCAGGGTTAATCGCTTCAAGGAAATCTTCACTAGCGCGGATCACGTCCTCATCAGTGCTAGTGGTGATAAAAATCCCGATAGATTGATCGATATTGTTCAGTTGAACATAATCCCCGTCTTCGTTCTCGCGGGTTTCCCACTGTGGCGGAACTGGCACGATGAATTGCTCATCCGCATCGGTGTAAAATTGCAACGGCGAGAGCCATGTCACCGCCGGTATAAACACACTGTCATGCAGATCATCATAGAAGGCTTCGTTGGTCTGGAGCAAGATGTAGTACAGGCGCTCGGTCTCTTCATCTTCGGCAATTGCCATATCGACTACCAGCGTCTGCGTGCCCTGAACGCGCTCGAATTGGTACAGATCCCACGCTAGGTAATCGGTGGTTAACGTGTCGCTCACTTCAGGCGTGTCTTCGAGCAAGAATGAAGTTTGAATATCCATCAGAAACGCTTCAGGGCTGATGGCGCGCGATTGCATGATGATCGCGGTGGTATCGAGCGGATCACTCGCCCGCAAATACACACCTTCTGCGTTCTGCTGTGCCTGCCAGCTTTCCGGACGCACACCCTGCACGTTGAGCGCGTTCGAGATGAACGCTGTCAGTGTGATCTCCTCATCAATGATGACCTGTGCGCTGACCGGTAGGGCAAGCAATAGCAAAGCGACTGCAATAAAAAATCGTCTCATTCGTGTTGACCTTTCTTCAAAATTGTGTGGATGTCAGATTAGCGCCCATTATAGCGGGTGAATATGAAATTTGGGTGAACCCTATACATCGCCTCATCATCGTCATCATCGTTCACAATATACTGGGACACATTCAGATAGATTACCGCAACTGTTGAGATTGCATCGCTTGTTCAGGGTATACTAAGCGATTTTCAAGCCGATCATCTTGCAGGCGCTGGCTGGCTTGTTGGCTATCAAGGGCAACTTGCGTCAGCTTATCGTGATGTTTTTGCTTGGCTTTTCGACGGTCTTGGGTGATCTGTACTTGGAAGTAGATCCAGCACAGGGTGATTAAGCCCTCTATGATAGCGGGTACAATCACCCGATGGTATCCGATCAGTTCGACATAATTTTCTGCGGGTACACTATCGAAGGGAAATAGGATGCTGTTGATGTGTCCAGCAAAACTACCAGCGATGAACAAGCCAACGATAAACAGGATGTTTGAACCAGCTAAAATGAGCGTTTTGTTTTTCTGATAGATCGTGTTACGCCACCACGCTATTACACTGATGATGATGGTGCAGGTGCTGAACATATATTGCCCGAAACCCACTTCGAAAAAGCGATTGAGGCTCAGTTCCCAACCGCGCACCGAGTCCGGCATGGGATCGATCATATCCCATGGTGCAAACGTCCAGGACGTGGTCACAGTGATGTAATAGAAGAGCACAAGCCATGTGATACCCAATAGCACCACGGAAACAGATTTTTTGATGGTGGGCATGATGCTGACCTTTCTTCAAACGCTGTGACTGTCAGATGAGCGCCTATTATAGCGAAGGACTATGAAATACAGAGGAAGCCGGATAGAGCGCCTAATCATCGTCAGGTAAACGCGGGTCATCGAGGGTGAAAGTCTCCGCCCCATGTACGATCTGCGCTTGATTGCCGCCGTAAGGTGCATCGACCGTGAACAACCGCCGTCCCTGCTGTTGGGCGG